>NZ_JBGCVY010000061.1:0-50684 GCF_041088075.1 Mucilaginibacter sp.
CGCTTGGATGGACGGCTTTAAGGGATTGGTTATCAGATATGAAGTCCTATCCAGGAACTGGATGGCGATGCACTGGATGGCATTCTGCGTATTTTTCCTCAGAAGAATTAACAAAAAAATAAAAGTTTAAACAACTTCAATATAAAGGTAGATAAACTAATTTGTTTTCTATATATAACAGAAATTTTATGAATGCAAATGATCCTCACTCGCAATCACCAGCAATTCCGTTAACTCATTTGCTTTCTCCGTTAAGCCGGAGTTTTCATAAGAACTGATCAAGTTCCGCAAAATCCGTTTGATAATATCCAAGTTGCTGCAAGGTTCGTAGTACTGCGGTTCGGGTTTTAGGTTGAGTTGTTTCAGGAACATATCTACGTCGCGTTTCCCAAAAATAAAACCTTTGTTAAAAGTGTTGATGTAGAACAAAACGCCGTTGTCGGTTTCCAGGTGTTCGTTTTCATCTACATAAGCCAGGATAAAATGTTGCGGTAAATTCACACCAAAAACCGGGATGTCCAGCTTTTGCGCGATAACCGAATAGATCACGGCCAGCGAAATTTGGTTTCCCTTTTTCATTTCCATCACCTGGCTGAGGTAAGAGTTTTGTGGGTCCTGGTGGTTGGCGGTGTTGCCGCTGAAACCATAAATGTTGTAAAAAACATGGTTCATCAGCTTTACTTTCTCAACCGGACTGGCTTCGTACAGCATTTGCAGCCAAACATCGCGTTTAATGGCTTCAATCTGGTTAATGATTTTCTGCTCGTCCAAATCCGGATACTGGTATTTATTGATGATTAATGCGCCGCGCAGTAAATCAAACGCGCCGCTTTGGCACCACAATTTCAAATCGTTTTTTAGGTTCGAAAACTGAATTTCGTGCACCAGTTCGGCAATGCGTTCCTGCAAAACCGGGTCGAAAGCACTTTCCCAGGCTTCTTCCAAATGGCTGATCACTTCGGCACCATAAGAAAAAAGTTTTTGATGCACGTGGCTATATATTTCCTGGTCGGGGTCGTCCAGTAATTTTACTAAAGAATGTATTTCAGTTGGGTTGATCATAAACAAGAGACCGGTTTAACAACAATTATTTCAAATATAAATTATCTTTGGCGCATGTTCAACTGGCGGTTTGCACGCGATTACTTCAAACATTACTTTTTTGCAAAAAGCAGGCATGGCGTGCACTCGCCTTTTGTGTACGAGCTGGTTGATGATGTGATATACGATTTTAGTGCCAAAACCGATTACCTGCCAATCGAGCAGATACGGCAGCAGTTGCTGCAAAGCAAAGCCAAAGTAACCATTGTGGATTTGGGCGCTGGTTCGCACACCAATAAAAGCACGGTAAAAGAAGTACGGGAAATTGCCAAAAACGTGCTGAAATCGCCGCGGCTGGCACAATTGATTTTTCGTTTGGTGGCACATTTCGAACCGAAAAACCTGGTCGAACTGGGCACTTGTTTGGGCGTAACTTCTTTGTATTTAAATCAGGCCAATCCTGCTGCAAAAATTACCACGGTTGAAGGCTGCCGCGAAATTGCTGATGTGGCTGCCAAGAATTTTGCCATCATGGAAGCCAAAAACGTTGATTTGGTGGTCGGTAATTTTGACGATGTTTTGCCGCAAGTGCTGGAAAAAGAACCGCACATTGATTTTGTTTTTATTGATGGCAACCATACCGAAGCCGCAACTTTACGGTATTTTGATTGGATTTTGCCCAAAGCTTACGATAAAACCGTGATCGTTTTCGACGATATTTATTGGAGCGAAGGCATGAAAGCCGCCTGGAAAAAAATCAAACAACATCCGCAGGTTACGGTAACCATTGATTTGTTTTGGGTTGGCTTGGTTTTTTTTAAAAAAGATCAGGTAAAAGAAGATTTTAAGGTGAAGTTTTAGCTTTCGGTCTTTCTGACTTCTTTAATGCTTCTTTTATCACCTAAAAAGCTTCGCCCAAACTTAAATAAAAGCCCGATTGCCGTTTTTCGCCTGCCGGTTTTTCGCCAACGCCATAATCTGCCCGGATACTGATGCCTTTCTCTACATCAAAAAAGTAGCGCAGGCCGCCGCCGTAGTTCGGTTTTAATTGATTGAAGGTGAATACGGAATTATAAACGGTTCCTGTTCCGCCAAAACCAACTGCAGCAATTCGGTCGCTTAAACGGTAGCGCAGTTCTGATTGCAAAGCAATGATATATTTATCCCGGAAACGGCCGCCGTAATAACCGCGCATCAATTGGTCGTTGCCCAAAGTTTGCAGTAAATAAAAAGGCGTATTGCTGCCGGTTGTAAACTGGTAACTGCCGTTAAAAGCCAGAACGAGTTTTTTGGAAATCGAATTAAACTGCCGAAAATCGAAGTTAAAGTAAGCGCCGTTATAATCGCTTCGGTTGATGCTGCTTACCAAACCACCGTTTAAGTTTGCGTAAAAACCGTTTAACGTGTAAGTGTTAGTGTTGCGGTTATCAAAAATCAAACTCGGTCCGTAAAACAAACTGCCGCCGCCTTGTTTCCCCGGAAGGCTGATATTGATCAATTGATCTTTGAAAGAATAATCCTCATAATCAGCATTTAAGCCTAAAAAAACATGGGTAAAAACAGCTTTCTCGGCACCGGCAATCGCATGAAACCGCTTTTGGGTGAGCAAGGTTTTGTTGCTGCTTCGTGTATCATTCCCAATCCCGTAAAAGTTAAAAGGAAAGTTCGAGTAGCCTATATCAGCCGTTAAATGATAGGTATTTGCGGGAAGCCAATAATCTGTTTTTAAGCTGATGCGGCTTTGGTTTTTAAAGGTATAAGAAACCGGCAAGTACAGGTTGGAAACTTTGGTGTTTTTGTGCGAAGTATCTGTATAAAAAGAATACAAAGCGGCAAAACCCAACTCCAAACCTGTTTCCTGCGAATAGGCAACCAACGGCAAAGGCAGCAAACTGCTTCTTTTACTGCTGTCTTTTTCGAGAAAAATTTTTCTGATAAAACGAGGTTGTGCGCCGGCAAAATGCGTACAAAGAAAAATAGGCAGTAAAAACAGTATCCGTTTCATGAAATATCGGCTGCGAAGATAGCCGATCTGCCGGTTGTACGTGCGGAATACAGCAAGTTGTTTAAATTTTGGGGGCTGTTTAAATTTGTACAATGAAAAATGTCCTACTTCTTTTATCGGGCAAAAATTGGTGTTGCATATAGTGAACAAATCAAGTACACCAATTTTTATGCGGTAAAAGAAGCATCAACTTAAAAAAGAGGGCCAGAAAAAAGTTTAAACAACTTCTGTTTTAGGATCAAATACGGTTAGGGTAAAATGTATATTTTTGCAAAAATTTAACCATAACAAAATGAGTATAGAAAGAGGGCCAATATCTCAATTCATAGAAAAGCAATACCGCCATTTTAACGCCGCTGCTTTGGTAGATGCCGCAAAAGGCTACGAAACACATTTGCTGGAAGGCGGAAAAATGATGGTAACCATTGCCGGTGCGATGAGTACGGCCGAACTGGGAATTTCATTGGCAGAAATGATCCGTCAGGATAAAATTGCCATTATTTCCTGCACCGGTGCGAATTTGGAAGAAGATATTATGAACTTGGTGGCGCATTCGCATTACAAACGGGTGCCGAATTACCGCGATTTAAGCCCGCAGGACGAGTGGGATTTGTTGGAAAACCATTACAACCGCGTTACGGATACGTGCATCCCAGAGGAAGAAGCTTTCCGCCGTTTGCAAAAGCACATTTACCAGATCTGGAAAGATGCCGACGATAAAGGCGAGCGCTATTTTCCGCACGAATACATGTACAAAATTTTGAACAGTGGCGAGTTGGAACAGTATTACGAAATTGACCCGAAAAATTCCTGGATGCTGGCTGCTGCTGCCAAAAACTTGCCGATTGTGGTTCCGGGCTGGGAAGATTCTACGATGGGGAATATTTTTGCTTCTTACGTCATCAAAAACGAGATTAAAGCCTCGACCATGAAAAGCGGTATTGAATACATGGCCTGGCTGGCGGATTGGTACGTGAAAAATTCGGACGGAAAAGGTTTAGGATTTTTCCAGATTGGCGGCGGTATTGCCGGCGATTTCCCGATTTGCGTTGTGCCAATGTTGTACCAGGACATGGAAATGCAGAACATCCCGTTCTGGAGCTACTTCTGCCAGGTTTCGGATTCGACCACATCTTATGGCTCTTATTCGGGTGCTGTACCAAACGAAAAAATCACCTGGGGAAAACTGGATATCCATACGCCTAAATTTATTGTCGAATCTGATGCAACCATTGTTGTCCCGCTGATATTTGCCTGGATTTTAAAACAATAATTTTGGTATGCAAATTTTTGTACGATAAAAGAAGCATCGGTACAAACAATTTGAAGCAAAACAGCCTTAAAATAAGTTCAAATAGGTCAGTTTTTGTACTTATTTAGAATGAGTATAAATTGGTATTAACAGTCATCATACTGTCAGTGATATTTTTATAAGTTATACTTTTGTGAACCGGAAATAGTAGGATAATAGCTTGTTTTTCTGTTTTCGGTTCTTCAATTACATTAAAAGCATAATATACCCTATGAGAAATGTCTCATTGATTTTAAAACAAATTTCAAGGTTGCTGTTCATCGTTGCAGGTTTTGTTCTGGTGCAAACTGCTGCTTATGCACAAGACCCAGCAAAAGGCGAGGCTTTGTTTAAAAGCAGCAATTGCGGTTCGTGCCATAAAATTGATGTACGGATGACTGGCCCGGCGTTGGGGCCAACCATTACTTCGGAGCCGGACGAGGCCTATCTGATCAAATGGATACAGAACAACCAGGCTTTGATCGCGGCCAAAAACCCAAAAGCGCTGAACATTTACAACGAGTACAACCAGTCGCAAATGAGTGTGTTTACAAACCTGAGCGATCAGGATGTAAAAGACATTTTGGGCTATGTAAAAGACCAGTGGAAAAAAGTTCAGGCTGCAAAAGCTACGCCAGCGGTTGGTTCTGGTGCTAACGGCCCTTCCGGTGCTGATTCAGGCCCGAGCAGTACAATGCTTTTTGGTTTGATCGGTGTTATTGTTGTAGCGTTTTTGGTGATCCTGGTTTTAAATCGGGTAATTGGTACGCTGGAAAGGTTGCTGATGCAAAAACAAGGCCTTTTGCCAGAAGATATAGAAGAAGAAACAGCGAAACCAGCCGTAGACCGTTTAGCCACGGTTAAACTTTTAGCCAAGAACAAAAAGTTTGTGTTCTTTTTGGTGCTGTGTTCTGTAGTTGGTTTAGGAAGCTGGACATGGGTTACGCTTTGGAACACTAACGTACACCAAGGCTATCAGCCGGTACAGCCGATCAAATATTCGCACCAGTTACATGCCGGTGCCATGAAAATTGATTGTCAATACTGCCACTCCGGTGCTTATAAATCTAAAAATGCAAGTATTCCTTCTTTAAATATTTGTATGAACTGCCACAAAGTGGTTAAAACAGAATCCCCGGAGATACAAAAAATTTATAATGCTTTAGGTTATGATCCGCAAACACAAAAATATGATAGTACCAAAGCAAGGCCAATTCAATGGGTGCGTATCCATAACCTGCCGGATTTTGCCTACTTCAACCACTCACAGCATGTAAAGGTTGGCGGTATCCGGTGCCAGACTTGCCACGGTCAGATTCAGGAAATGCAGGAAGTTTACCAGTATTCCCCTTTAACTATGAAATGGTGTATCCAATGCCACAGACGTACTGAAGTGAATTACAAAGGCAACGCTTACTATGACCGTATGGTTGACGTACATGACCGCATTAAGCGCGGTGAAAAAGTTACGATTGCCTCTATCGGTGGTATTGAGTGTGGCAAATGTCATTATTGATTTTTAACAAATAGCATTTACAATTACAGTTTACAAAGCTTAAATGGAAAGCAATAAAAAGTACTGGAAAGGTTTAGAGGAATTAAATAATTCGCCTGAGTTTGTCGAGATGAACAAAAGCGAGTTTGCTGAGCCACTTCCAATAGAAGAAATTTTAAGCGGAGCAGGGCTTATGGCCAAAACCCCGCGACGTGATTTCTTAAAAGCACTGGGGTTTGGTGTTGGCGCGGTAACATTAGCGGCCTGCCAAAAAGTTCCGGTACATAAATCAATCCCGTATTTAATCAAACCGGAGGAAGTTACGCCGGGTGTTGCAAATTACTACACCTCCAGTTACAATGGCCAGGCTATTCTGGTAAAAACCCGGGAAGGACGACCTATTAAAATTGAAGGCAATCCGGATGACTTAATCGGACGCGGTGCAATTGACGCACCCGGACAAACTTCTGTTCTCGATTTATACGATATATCACGTTTACAAAACCCAGTGTTAAACAAAGACGAATCTTCCTGGGAAATGGTTGATGGTTTTGTAACAAAAGAATTAGCTGCGGTAGCTGCAGGCGGAAAAAAGATCAGGATTGTTTCTTCTACCGTTCACAGCCCTTCTACCCAAGCGGTGATTGCTGCTTTTACCGCCAAATATCCTACAACTAAACTAATCAATTACGATCCGATTTCTTATACCGGCATTATCCAAGCCAATCAAAACAGTTTTGGCAAAGCAGTTCTGCCGCATTATCATTTTGAAAAAGCTGATGTAATTGTAAGTTTTGACGCTGATTTTTTAGGCACTTGGATCTCTCCTGTTGAATTTATGCGCCAATGGGTGACCAATAGAAACAACGCTTCTTTAGAGAGTAAAAAAATGTCGCGCCATATTCAGTTTGAAGCTGGTATGAGTTTGACAGGTACTAACGCGGATACCAGGGTTCCTATTAAACCTTCGGAAGAAGGTTTGGCTTTGGTAAGCCTGTACAATGCAATATCCGGCACTACACTTCCGGGTTCTAAACCGCTAAGCAATAAGGCAGCAGCAAATTCAATAGCCATTGCAGCAAAAGAGCTTACTGCGGCAAAAGGCAGGGCATTGGTAGTTTGTGGTTCTAACGATGTGGCCATGCAGGTTTTGGTAAATGCCATTAACTCTTTGCTTGGCAGTTACGGTACAACTATTGACTTGGATAACCCATATTTAAAATATGCTGGCAACGATGCGGAACTTGTAGAGTTTGTTAACGAAATGAAACGCGGCGAAGTTGATGCAGTATTCTTTTTAGATTCAAACCCGGGCTATGATTATTTTAATGCTAAAGATTTTACGCAGGCTTTAGCTAAAGTAAGGTTAAAGGTTTCTTTTTCTGACCGCAGCGACGAGACTTCTTCTTTGTGCCAGGTTATAGCACCAAACCACAATTATTTGGAAGCCTGGGGCGATAGCAATGCTTTTGCAGGTTATTATACCATCATTCAGCCTGCCATTAACCCGGTTTATAATTCCCGTCAGGCAGAACAGAGTTTTTTAGTTTGGGCCGATAGCCCGGTTAAAGATTACTACGCTTTTGTAAGGAATAATTGGCTAACCAATTTATTGCCTAAAGTTGGTTTATCCGGCCAAGCAGGATGGGAAACGCTTTTGCAAAAAGGGTTGATAAAAACAGCAGATGTACCTGCAACTACTTATAGTTTTAATAAAGATTTAAGCGGTATTGCACAGAGCATCATCAACCGTAGCAACCAGTTGGCTGCAAACGGCAATACAGTTGAACTACAGGTTTACCCAACTATTAGCATGGGCGAAGGCAAAAGGGCCAATAACCCTTGGCTGCAGGAACTGCCAGATTCTGTTTCAAAAGTAACCTGGGACAATTATGCTGCCATCTCTCCAACCTATGCTGAAAAATTAGGGATAAAAGAAAGTGATGTTTTAAAAATAACTTCAGGCAACCATACAGTTGAGTTACCAGTTTTGATACAGCCGGGACAAGCACAGCAAACTATTTCTGTTGCCTTGGGTTATGGCCGCACTGCAAGCGGAAAAGTTGGAACAGGGGTTGGTAAAAATGCTTTTCCATTCTTGGCCTTTAAAAATGGCACTTTTCAAGGCTCGGCCCAGGCTACTATTACTGCAACAGGTGATGTTTATAATTTAGCTCAAACCCAAACCCATCATTCAGTAGAAGGACGGAATATAATCCGCGAAACTTCTTTTAATAAATATTTAAAAGATCCTTCTTCTGCAAATGGGCGCCACGAATCAGAACACAAAACTTACACGCTTTGGCCGGAATACAATCGCCCGGAATACAATTGGGTGATGGCCATTGACTTAAATTCTTGTACCGGTTGTGGTGCTTGCGTGGCTGCCTGTAATGTTGAAAACAATGTACCGGTTGTTGGCCGGGACGAAGTTCGGCGCAGACGGGAAATGCATTGGATCAGAATTGACCGTTACTACAGTTTTAAAGAGGGCAACGAATCAGTAACGGAAGAAAAAGAAATTAACAAGTTGGATAACATGGATAATGTTTCTGTGGTGTATCAGCCCATGTTTTGCCAGCATTGCGACCATGCGCCATGTGAAACAGTATGTCCGGTATTGGCAACGGTCCATTCTTCAGAAGGGTTAAACCACATGGCTTATAATCGTTGTGTTGGAACACGTTATTGTGCTAATAACTGTCCGTACAAAGTCAGAAGGTTCAACTGGTTCAATTATTGGAACGATTCCCGTTTTGATAACTATTTGAATAACGAGCATACGCAACTGGTGCTAAACCCCGATGTTACTACCCGTTTTAGGGGTGTAATGGAGAAATGTACCATGTGTATACAACGTATTCAGGGCGGTAAATTAAAGGCGAAACTTGACCAGCGAAACTTGAAAGATGGAGAAATTAAAACGGCATGTCAACAAACCTGTCCTACCAATGCAATCGTGTTCGGTAACGTAAATGATCCTGAATCTGAAGTAGCTAAATTGCTGAAAAGCGACCGTACTTATTATGTGTTGGAAGAACTTAACGTACAACCAGGAATTGGTTATCAGGTTAAAGTAAGAAATGTTAACGAAACCTTGGCTTAATTATAAATAACGAGAAACATAAGAGTATGTCATCACACGAATCTATAATAAGAGAACCTTTAATTACAGGTGATAATATTACCTACTCCAAAATAACAGATGATATTTTGGTACCAGTAGAAAATATGCCCAATAAAGCTTGGTGGATAGGCTTTACAGTAGCATCTGCAGGTGCAATGCTTTGGCTTTATGCAGTTAGCTACACTTTTTGGTATGGCATTGGTTCATGGGGTTTGAACAAAACAGTAGGCTGGGCCTGGGATATCACCGGGTTTGTTTGGTGGGTTGGTATTGGGCACGCAGGGACATTGATTTCTGCTGTACTTTTATTGTTCCGCCAAAACTGGCGGAATTCTATTAACCGTTCTGCAGAAGCAATGACGATCTTTGCGGTTATATGTGCGGCAACTTATGTTGTATCACACATGGGTCGGCCTTGGATGGCACTTTATACCCTTCCTTTACCTAACCAATATGGTTCATTATGGGTAAATTTTAACTCGCCATTAATTTGGGACGTATTTGCAATTTCAACTTACTTTTCTGTATCTTTAGTATTTTGGTACACAGGCTTGTTACCTGATATTGCTACTATCCGCGACCGTGCCACAGGTTTGCGCCGTAAAATTTATTCTGTTTTGTCATTCGGATGGAACGGTTCTGTAAAAACATGGCAACGATTTGAAGCAGTATCCCTGGTGCTGGCAGGTGTTGCAACGCCCTTAGTACTGTCAGTACATACGATAGTATCTATGGACTTTGCCACTTCCCTTGAACCAGGCTGGCATACTACCATATTTCCGCCTTACTTTGTTGCAGGGGCTATTTTTTCCGGCTTTGCTATGGTGCAAACCCTAATGTTGGTTACCCGTAAAGTATTAGGTTTTGAAAATTATATTACCATGTTCCACATTGAATCTATGAACAAAATTATTTTGTTGACAGGCTCTATTGTTGGTGTGGCTTATTTAACAGAGTTTTTTATCGCTTACTATTCCGGTGGTGAATATGAACAATACACTTTTTTAAACAGGTTTATAGGGCCTTATTGGTGGGCTGGCTGTATGATGTATGGGTGTAATGTATTAATGACACAATTAATGTGGTTTAAATCCGTACGTACAAATATTGCTCTTTCATGGGGGTTATCAATTATTGTTAACATAGGGATGTGGTTTGAGCGCTTTGTAATCATTGTAGTGTCGCTTCATCGCGATTTTCTTCCGTCAAGTTGGGCCATGTTTTATCCAACCTGGGTTGATGTAAGTGTTTTTATAGGTTCAATAGGCGTATTTTTCACCTTATTTTTATTGTTCTTGCGAGTGCTTCCGGCAGTGGCGATGGCAGAAGTAAAACTGTTACTAAAAAGCAGCAGTGAACAAGAAAAGAAAAAGCTTTTAGAACAAGGGCATGTAGTTAAAGAACAAGCCGAGTTTTACAAAGAGAATTTAATAAAGTATGACAGCGTTGAACAAGCTGAATATTCAAATATTTAATTATGGATAGCACTAAATATATACTTGGCATTTTTGATGACCCTGATGAAATGATGAAGGGCATTGATAGCCTAAAAGAAAAGGGCGTTTCTATTTACGATGTGTTTACACCAATGCCTATACATGGTATTGAAGACAAATTAGGCATAAAGGAATCTCGCTTGCCGGTTGCTGCCTTTATTTTTGGGTGTATCGGGTTGACGGCGGCATTTTGTATGTTATATTATATGTTGGTGTATGACTGGCCTATAAATATAGGAGGCAAGCCACATTTTACTGCGCCTAACTTTGTGCCTATTTGCTTTGAGTGGACTGTCTTGTTCAGCTCTTTTGGTATGGTGTTTACTTATTTTTATTCCAACCATCTATTTCCGGGGCGTACACCCAGGGTAATGGATTTAAGGGCCACTAATGATCGTTTTGTAATTGCTGTTAATGCAAAAACCAATACTCAGCATGACCAGATTGATTCTTGCTTAAAAGAAGCAGGTGCCGTAGAAATTAAACATAACGACAGAAAATATGTTAGCTATGAATAAATTTAGGATACTCAGTGTAGTTGCAGTAAGTACTGTGGTATCTGTTTTGCTTACTGCATGTGGTAAAGATAAGCGTAGTACCGGATGGGAATATGCCCCTAACATGTACGAGCATGTTGCTTACGATCCTTATCAACCCAATCCTAACTTTAAAAATGGAACAACCGCGCAAGTTCCTCCTGCTGGTACTATTCCGGTAGGTTTTGCACGGTTTGATTACCCAAATACAAAAGATGGATATGAAAGGGCCAGCGTAGAAGTTGTAAACAAATATATTGCCGATAAAAGGATACTTGCAGATGGTAAAGTACTTTTTGAGCATTTTTGCTCTCCTTGCCATGGTATTCAGGGTCAGGGGGATGGTTTGGTGGTACAACATGGTTATCCTGCCCCGCCATCTTATTCAAAAGGTACCTCCTCCAGAGGCGGGGCTATGAAAGATCTTACAGACGGTAAAATTTATCACACTATTACTTATGGTTTAAATGCTATGGGTTCTTATGCTTCCCAGTTAGATCCTGACGAACGCTGGAAAGTAATATTGTATGTCCACCAGTTACAAAAATTATAATACCAATCAAATTGATGAAAGATCTTAATTACAACCAACAGTTTGAATTTTCAGGGAAAGCTAAAACCTATAGCTTAGTAGCTATCGCAATCGGTTTTGTTGCTATTGCATTTGGAGTTTTGGCAGGACATACTGAGCGAACATTTGCCAATTTATTATTGATGAGTTACTATTTTGCATCTGTGTGTATGCAAGGGGTTTTATTTTGTGCTATCCAATATGTATCACAAGCAGGATGGTCTGTTTCTGTTATACGGATTCCACAAGCTTATGCAAAAGTTTTGCCCTACGCCGCATTTGTTTTAATTGCTGTTATAACCTTAGGGTTATTAATCAGCCATACAGTAGTGGAAGAAGGTAAAAAAATAGTGGAACCTTACCTATACGCACATTGGGCAACAAAAGGCATAGTCGTTAAAGGAAGTGAGAATTATGATGCTGTAATTGCGGCAAAATCAGGCTATTTAAATATTCCATTCTTTTTTGCCCGGTTAATTATATTCCTTGGCTTGTACAGCATATTCGGGGCAATGCTCAGCAGATATTCCAACAATGAGGATAAAGTAGGGGGTATGGTAAATTATAACAAAAGCTTTAAAGTATCCGCAATATTCTTGGTAGTATTTGGGTTTACTACCCCTCTTTTCGCTTTTGATGCGATAATGTCATTGGAGGCACACTATTATTCAACAATGTTTGGTTGGTACAATTTTGCAGCCATGTGGGTAAGCGGCCTTGCAGCCTTAACTTTAATTGCCATTATTTTAAGGCAAAATGGTTACATGACGTGGATAACAGACAATCATTTGCACGATTTAGGGAAACTGGTGTTTGCTTTCTCCATATTTTGGACATATGTTTGGTTTGCGCAATTTTTGCTTACTTACTACGCTAACATACCAGAGGAAAGCGTTTACTTTTACAGAAGATGGGAACCTGAGTTTAAGCCCTGGTTTTGGTTGAATATTGTACTAAACTTCTGCGCACCCGTATTGTTGTTAATGTCACGGGATGCAAAAAGAGCAGCTACAGTTTTAAAGTATGTATGTATTGTTGTTTTATGCGGGCATTGGCTTGATTATTATTTAATGGTTATGCCAGGAACGGTTGGTGCAGCAGGAAGGGGATTTGGCATCGAAGAAATTGGGATAGCTTTAGGATTTGTAGGTTTATTTACCTTTTTGATGCTTAGTGCATTGAGTAAAACTTCGCTCGTTCCAAAAAACCACCCATTTTTAGAAGAAAGCTTAAACCATCATATTTAATAATAGCTTGTTCAAATTTAGATCAGAAAGATGTCAATGCTTCTTTTACCCTATAAAAATTGGTGTTAGTATCAACTTAAAAAAATCAGAAAACCAAGTACTTAACAATTTTAAGGTGATAAAAGAAGCATGGAAACTTTAATAAGTAAATTTTAAACAGGCTTTAAGCAACTGATTAAATATGAACAACGGGCAAAACACCTATAAAATCTTTAAAATGAAATTTCAAAAATCATTTTTTTCAAAATCACTACTTTTTAGCAGTATCAATTTATTACTGTTGTTGATTGCAAATTTTTCTTTTGCGCAAGGCACTGCGCCAACCAGTGTTAATGCACCCACAATTGATGGCACTGTTGCTGATAATTCCATGTGGATTGGTATAGGCTACAATGTATTACTGTTTTTACTGGTGTGTTTCGTCATTGCAGTGATTGGGCGCATTTTGAAAATTTACGACCTTACGCTAAAAATGCAGAATAAAAAAGGTATAAACTGGAACAGCATTATAGCAATGTCTTTCGGTGTGTTTTTATTGCTTGGCCTTTATGGTGCTTATTGGGAGTACACAGTTCACGGTAGTATGATATTGCCTGATGCCGCTTCGAAACATGGTGTTCGGATAGACGAAATGTTTAACATTACTTTGATCATTACTACAATCGTTTTTGTTGGTACACAAATAATGCTTTTTGGATTCGCATACATATACAGAGGATCACAATTGAGAAAAGCATATTTTTTACCTCACAATAACACTATTGAAAAACTTTGGACTGTTGTGCCCGCTATCGTTTTAACTATTCTGGTTGTGTTTGGCTCCATCACCTGGAAAAACATTATGGATGTTCCGGTATCAGAGCAACGGTCAGCATTAAATGTAGATGTTACTGCACATCAATTTGCTTGGGAATTAAGATACCCCGGAAAGGACAGAAAGCTTGGATTGAAAAACTCAAAGCTGTACTCAATCAATAACAAGCTTGGTGTAGATTTTAAGGATAAAAACAGTTATGACGATTTAACTGCAGACGAGATTGTAGTTCCTGTAAATAAACCTGTCCGTATTAATTTGATTGCACAGGATGTAATTCACAGCTTTTATTTACCGTGGTTTAGGGTACAAATTAACGCTGTACCAGGTTTGCCAACATTCTTCCAATTTACGCCTACCGTTACTACCGATGATATGCGCGCCAAGTTGGATAATCCCAACTTTGAATATAAACTGTACTGCAACAAAATTTGTGGCGGCAACCACTTTAACATGCAAAAGGTTTTTAGGGTGGTAAAAGAAGCAGAGTACCAGGATTGGGTATCCAAGCAAAAACCTTATTTGAGCGATCAATTAAGAAAAGAATTAAAAATGGCAGCAGCACAACCCGTTGATGCTGTTACTAAAAATAAATTAGCTTTTAATAAATTATAAGGAAAGAGGTTATGGCAACAGCATTAACAGTTAATAATCCGGAGTTGATACATGTACATGATGACCATGGACATGGCGAACACCATCATAAAGAAACATTTCTGACTAAATACGTTTTCAGTCAGGATCATAAAATGATTGCCAAACAGTTTTTAATAACTGGTATCATCATGGCCGTTATTGCCATGATCTTGTCCGTGTTGTTCCGCATCCAGTTGGCTTATCCCAATACCGCTTTTCCTTTTTTACACACATTGTTAGGAAGGTTTGCACCGGAAGGGCGTTTAGATCCAAACTTCTACCTATCCTTAGTTACCATACATGGTACCATCATGGTGTTTTTTGTGCTAACTGCAGGCTTAAGTGGTACTTTTAGCAATCTTTTAATCCCTTTGCAATTAGGTGCACGGGATATGGCTTCCCCATTTTTAAACATGTTGTCTTACTGGTTTTTCTTTACGGCCTGTATTATCATGTTAAGCTCCTTTTTTGTGCAAAAAGGCCCTGCAGGTGGTGGATGGACAATTTATCCTCCTTTATCTGCCTTGCCAAAAGCGATGCCAGGCTCAGAAATGGGAATGACTTTATGGCTAACAAGCATGGTGCTTTTTGTTGCTTCGCAATTAATGGGAGGTATCAATTATATCAGTACGATATTAAACATGCGTACAAAAGGTATGGACCTATGGAAAATGCCTTTAACCATTTGGGGGTTTTTTGTAACCGCAATTTTAGGCGTATTGTCTTTCCCGGTACTGGTTGCAGGTGTAGTGTTATTGGTTTTTGACAGAAGTATGGGAACAAGCTTCTATCTTTCTGATATTGTTTTGAACGGGTCAGTATTACCTAACGAAGGCGGCAGTCCTATTTTATTCGAACATTTGTTCTGGTTCCTTGGTCACCCGGAAGTGTATATCGTGATTATGCCTGCAATGGGTATCGTATCAGAAGTAATGGCTGTTAATGCACGCAAGCCTGTATTTGGTTACCATGCCATGGTTTATTCTTTGATCGGTATTACAGTTTTGTCTTTTATTGTATGGGGGCACCATATGTTCGTAACTGGTATGAACCCTTTTCTCGGTGGCGTTTTCATGATAACCACTTTAATTATTGCGGTTCCATCGGCAGTAAAAACCTTTAATTGGCTGGCTACTTTATGGCGGGGCAATATCCGTTTCACACCTGCCATGATGTTTTCAATTGGTTTTGTTTCTTTCTTTATCTCTGGTGGATTGACCGGTATATTCTTAGGTAATTCTGCTTTAGATATTAACTTACACGATACTTACTTCGTAGTTGCCCACTTCCACTTGGTAATGGGTTCGGCTGCTATATTTGGTATGTTGGCTGGCGTTTATCACTGGTTTCCAAAAATGTTCGGACGGTTAATGGATGAAAAATTAGGCTACCTGCATTTTTGGCTAACTTTCATAGGGGCTTATTTGGTTTTCTTCCCGATGCACTTTATGGGTTTGGACGGCGTTCCTCGTCGGTATTATGCTTTTACAGAATTTGAATCAATGAAGCAGTGGTTATCCGTTAACACGTTTATTACCTGGGCTGCAATTATGTCTGCATTAGCGCAAGTAGCATTTTTGTACAACTTCTTTTCCTCCATATTTTTTGGTAGAAAGGCTTCCCAAAACCCTTGGAATGCAAATACTTTGGAATGGACAACACCGATAGAACGTATCCACGGAAACTGGCCAGGAGAAATACCAACTGTTTATCGTTGGCCATATGACTACAGTAAACCAGGACATGACCAGGATTTTATTCCGCAAACTGTACCTTTCTCTCAAACTTTAAATTCAAACTTACCACATGATTTTGAAGATGACCCGGAAGTAGAGAAATTGCAAACTGAATGGCTAAAGAAAAATTCTCCGTCTCAGGAAGTAAAATAAAAACTGAACAATATAATTTTATTTGATTCAAGGGTATTTATGCAGGAATTTTTTCCTACTAAATACCCTTAATTTTTAATAGTAAATTGAAATATTTTAATTCGGAAAAAAGGTTTCGGTCCATCAACCTGATTGCTGTAATTGCACTGTTTATACTTATTTTAGCTGGCGGGGTGGTAAGAAGTACAGGTTCTGGAATGGGTTGCCCGGATTGGCCTAAATGTTTTGGCAGGTATATTCCACCGGTAAAAGAAGCACAACTGCCTATTGATTACCGTACAAAATATGCTGAAATCCAGGTTAAAAAAAATACCCGTTTCATAAAAGTTTTGAATGCTTTTGGATACACCAGTTTAGCTTCAAAAATACAATCCCGAAATTCTATAAATGGCCAGCAGCAGGAAGAATTTAATGTGGCAAAAACCTGGACTGAGTACATTAATAGATTAATTGGTTTCGTGACAGGAAATATTCTTTTGCTAACAGCAGCATACTCTTTTTACTACTGGAAAATTAGTAAGCGCATAGTTTTGTTAAGCCTGTTTAACCTTTTCTTGGTCGGGTTTCAAGCCTGGATCGGTTCTATCGTAGTTTCTTCAAATTTGGTCCCCTGGATTGTAACGGTACATATGTTAATTGCATTTGCTATTTTGGCTATCAGTATTTACACCTGGCACAAAGCAAGAATGATCAAAGCAGGCAAAAAAGTTTCCGGCAAAGCATGGGTAGTTGTTGCAGCTTTTTTTGCATTGGTACTGGATATTGTACAAATCTCGGTTGGAACCGAAGTGCGGGAAAAAATTGACGAATATGCGGCAAGGCTACAGGGAAATTTCAGGCAGGAGTGGGTCAACGGGGCGGAAAAAATTTTATTCGACCACAAAAATTTAGCTCTGCTGGTGATTGTGGTTAACGTGTTGTTATTTATGCTGATCAGGAAAACCTACGTAAAAAGCTCAGTTCAACAACAATTAATGAGTACAAGCTTTATCATTATTACATTACAAGTTTTTGCAGGGGTTGCATTGGCTTATTTAAGTTTGCCTCCGATTGCACAAGTTGCGCACTTATTTTTGGCCAGTTTGTTGTTTGGCACACAGTTTTATTTATTGCTGAATTTATTTGAAACAGCAGAAACGTCAGGAGCGAAGTATGGTATTTAGCGATTTTTCCAAGCTGATTAAATTTCGTCTTACGTTTCTGGTCGTATTTTCTGCCTCTATTTCTTTTTTAATTGGTAGCAAAGTCAACGGTGAAATCATTTGGAAAAACTGGGGCTTGTTGATTTTAGGAGGGTTTTTGGTTACCGCGGCAGCCAATGGATTTAACGAAATCATCGAAAAAGACTTAGACAAACTGATGCGAAGGACAGCCGACCGGCCTTTGCCATCGGGCAAAATGACCAACGGGCAAGCTTTGGTCCTCAGCCTTTTTATGGGCATTGCCGGAACCTACATTTTAGGAAGTTTAAACTTAACCACAGGCTACTTATCGGTATTTTCTATTTTTTTGTATGCCTTTATTTATACGCCTGCCAAAAGAAAATCCCCTGTTGCTGTTTTTATCGGTGCAATTCCGGGCGCACTGCCTCCACTGATTGGTTATGTAGCTGCCCATCCCAAAATTGATTATATTGCTTTGGTTCTGTTTGGAATACAGTTTGTTTGGCAGTTCCCGCATTTTTGGGCTATTGCCTGGGTGTTGGATGACGATTACAAATTGGCAGGTTTTAGATTACTGCCCACAGGAAAGCGGGATGCAACAAGTGCCGTAATTGCTTTTGTGTTTACTTTAATCCTGGTTCCGGTAAGTCTTTTGCCAACATTTTATAATTTCGGCGGTTTATATGTTGGTGCAATATCATTAATTTCAAGCTTCGCTTTTTTATACTATGCTTTTAATTTAATGTTAAAGCAGGACATCGGTTCAGCGCAAAAACTAATGTATGCTTCTTTTTTTTACCTGCCCGTAGTACAATTAGCGTTATTATTTGATTTTGTTGGAAAATAAAGAAATGGCTCAGTCTGTTACCGATAACAAGGAAAAATTAAACCTTCAGCCTCAAAAGTTCAGCATGTGGCTGTTCATCATAACCTCGTTTATGCTTTTTGCTGCTTTTACCAGCGGTTTTATTGTGTACTCGCAAGGTTCAACAGATAAAGGGATTAAAATTATTTTGCCGCACGCGTTTATCTTTAGCACCATTGTTATTCTGCTAAGCAGTGTTACCATGTATATGGCTTTTCGTTCGGCAAAAAAATTGCAATACAATAAGCAAAGGCAGTACCTTTGGGCAACGCTTGGTTTAGGGCTTGCTTTTTTTTGCCTGCAGTTTTATGCCTGGAGTATTTTGGTAAAAATGGGCGTTTACTTGGTTAACCCAAACGCTTCACAATCTTTTATCTATATATTTACAGGTGTCCATCTCGTTCATATCCTTGTCGGCTTGATTTTGGTAATTAGCAGTTTAATAGGCAGCTACAAGAACAATCCACCGGTTAAAAATCTTTTTCGTTTAGAGATGACTTCCATATTTTGGCATTTCGTAGATATTTTATGGATATATCTTTATGTTTTTTTACTTTTGAATCAACAATAATTCTATACATATAACTTAGATGAGTACAACCTCCGTAGCACCTATCGATCAAATCAAAACCACACCCTGGGCAGGTGGCCGCTCTCCATTTTCGGTTGAATATGGAAAAATGATGATGTGGTTCTTTTTGCTGTCTGATGCGTTTACTTTTTCGGCATTACTGATAGCTTATGGTTCTTTGCGCTTTAGTGCAAAAGCATGGCCCATGCCTGATGAAGTTTTTCAATCCATTCCTTTTATAAAAGAACATGGCGCACCGTTGGTTTTTGTGGGCTTGATGACTTTTATCCTGATTATGAGTTCGGTAACGATGGTGCTTGCCGTAGAGGCAGGCCACAGGGGAGCTAAAAAGGAAGTGGCCGGATGGATGTTTTTGACGGTGATTGGTGGCCTCATATTTTTAAGTTGCCAGGCTTTAGAATGGACGCACTTGCACGAAGAAGGCGCCTGGTGGGGAAGCAACCCTTTTAAAAGTGCCACAGGATTGCCCACCGGGACAAACTTTACCAATCTGTTTTTTACTATAACCGGGTTTCATGGTTTTCACGTATTTACCGGCGTGGTCATCAATATCATTATCCTGATTAACGTTTTAAAAGGAACCTATGCAAAACGGGGCAGTTATTTGATGGTAGAAAAAGTAGGCTTGTACTGGCACTTTGTAGATTTGGTATGGGTTTTTGTTTTTACTTTTTTCTATTTGGTATAATTAATAAAATAAAAATATTATGAGCACAGAACCTTCCAATGTTCATCATGATGAAGATCATGAATCACTTTCCAAACACAAAATCTGGCAAGTGTTTTTTGTATTGCTTGGCATAACCGCCATCGAGTTTATTATTGCTTTATACTTGGTTCCGCACCATGTTTTAAAGCAGGGAATAGCAAACCCTGTTTACATCGTGCTTACTTTGGCCAAAGCATTTTATATCGTTGCTTATTTTATGCACTTGCGGTTTGAGAAAATTGGCATGGCCTACGCAATCCTGGTTCCTACTTTATTTATCATTGGTTTGATACTTGTTTTAACCAACGAAGGTAATTACTGGTTGCTGGCCAAGCATTAATGTTCAACGTTACTGCTGTCAAAAGATTTGTAATCCTGGTACTTATATTGATAGTACCAGGATTTTTATATTATTTACTTCAGGCCAAAGGAAAAAACCGCTACAAACCTTTGCCCATTTACGGCCCGAAACAAGTAGCAAAAACGTTTCATAAAGTAAGGGGAAAAGTAGTTTACGATACTATTTACCATCAGGTGCAGGATTTTAAACTGTATGATCAGGATGGCAAATTGGTTACCCGGCAAAGCTTAAAAGGCAAAGTTGTGGTCATGAATTTCTTTTTTACCCATTGCCCAACTTTATGCAACGAAATCAGCAAAAATGTGGCAGACTTGGCCGGTAATTACACCAAAAACAATATCCTGAAATTCGTTTCGATAACGGTAGATCCAGAAACAGATAAAGTGCCCGTTTTAAAAAATTACGCAAAAGCTTTAAAAGCAAACGACGGCCAATGGAAGTTTTTAACCGGCGATACCACCACGATTTATGGCCTTAGCCGAAATGGTTTGTTGCTCTCTGCCGTTAACGGAAAAAACAACCCGGAGAACTATGTTTACAGCGAAAAATTAGTTTTGTTAGATCAGGAGCGGCGGATTCGTGGTTATTATAACGGCACTTCTATCAACGAAATGAGCAAACTGAACGACGAAATAAAAGTGCTGATCGCAGAAGAACTACGCAACATAAAAGATAATTTATATTAAAAAATGCTGGTCAAAACCAACAACACGCAGGATAAGCTGATCTTCAGGATCATCATCGGCGTTTCGATATTTGTATTCGCGGTCGTTGTGATATTGATCCTGAAGGTGCTTCCGGTTTCTGCAACGTTGCCTTCGTTCACCTACAAACTGCCTCTAATCAACGCCTATTTAAACGGAACTTGCAGCCTGTTGCTTCTTTTATCGCTCTATTTTATCAAACAAAAAAATGTGGCGATGCACAAAAGGATCAACATTACGGCATTTGTCCTTTCGTCGTTGTTCCTGGTTTTGTATATCGTTTTCCATTACCTCGCCCCCGAAACCCGTTACGGTGATTTGGATGGAAACGGCATTGTTTCTGCCTCAGAAAAGTTAGCTGCCGGCAACCTGCGCTACGTTTATTTCGGAATTCTGATCTCGCACATTATACTCGCTGCCATCGTTTTGCCGTTAATCTTGTTTAGCTTCAGTTTTGCACTGCAAAACCAGATCGCCAGGCACAGAAAAATTGTCCGCTGGACGTGGCCTATCTGGTTTTATGTAACGGTAACCGGTGTAATAGTTTATATTATGATTTCACCTTATTACCAGTTTTAGCTTAAATTTGCAGAAAAAACCAGCGTTATTGCAATGCTTCTTTTACCACATAAAAATCAGGCTGTAACGGAAATTGCAACCATCAACCACAGAAAAATTAAAACGATGAAAAGTTTAAAAACAATATTTGCAGCGTTTGTGCTGATGCTGCTTTTCGTAAGCACACAACCTAC
This sequence comes from Mucilaginibacter sp., assembly GCF_041088075.1. GTDB lineage: Bacteria > Bacteroidota > Bacteroidia > Sphingobacteriales > Sphingobacteriaceae > Mucilaginibacter_A. Next base: position 21,295 of record NZ_JBGCVY010000061.1, read on the forward strand.
TTATGCACAATGCGCCATGTGTGCGGCAAACGTAGAAACCTCGCATGGCAGCGGAAACAAACAGGCCGATGGCTTGAACAAAGGGATTATGGTTTTGCTGGCCGCGCCTTATTTGGCGGCTGCCGTAGTTGGTTACATTTGGTTTAAAAGGTTTAGGCGGAGGAATGTGGAACTGAACATGCGCAACGAAAAGCTCAACTTAAATTAAGCCAATACTTCTTTTACCACATAAAATTCATTGCCGATAGCCGAACATAGTAAATGATCAAACCGGAAACCTTTGATTTTTTAAAGCAATTAGTAGAAAACAACAACCGCGATTGGTTTCTGGATCATAAGGATTTGTACGAGCAGGCGCGCGAAAATGTAATCGGTTTTGCCGGAGAAATCTTAACGCTGCTTGCTAAAATTGACCCGATGGTTAATGCGGATACCGATCCCAAAAAATGTGTGATGCGGATTTACCGTGATGTCCGTTTCAGCAAAGACAAAACGCCTTACAAAAACAATTTCGGCATCAATTTTAAAACCGGCAACGGCAATGCCGAAATGGGTTATTATCTGCATATCCAACCGGTTGCTTCTTTTGCCGGCGGCGGGTATTGGATGCCATCGGCCGATCATTTGAAATCCATCCGCCAGGAAATTGATTACAACGGCGAAGCTTTAAAAAAGATTGTCAACGATGCTTCTTTTACCGATACTTTTTCAGCCTTCGATCAGCAGGACCAATTAAAAAACAACCCGAAAGGTTACGAGGCAGACCATCCAAATATCAACTTGCTCAAGTTGAAAAGTTATGCGGCCGTGCATCCATTATCTGATAAAGAACTGATGAAAAAAGATGCGGCAAACAACATTGCTGAACTTTTTGCCAAAGTTTGTCCGCTCAACAATTTCCTGCACCAGGCGTTGCAATAGTTGCTTTCTTAATAAATCAACACAAATTTTTAGGTGATAAAAGAAGCATCGCAACTTTAACGGTTAGGTTTTTGAACAAGCGCTAAAACGGACTTTTAAAATCGGTAAAAGTTGGTAAAATTTCATCTTTTGGCGAAAGCAAAAGCTTGGAAATATCCGTTTGCCAATCAATGTTTAAAGTCGGGTCGTTCCAAACCATGCCAATTTCTGAAGCTTTGTCGTAATAGTTGGTTACTTTATACGTAAAGATAGTATCGTCTTCCAAAGTAATAAAACCGTGCAAAAAACCGGGCGGAACCCAAAATTGTTTGTGGTTTTCCCCGCTCAGTTCCACCGTTAGATACTGGCCAAAAGTAGGCGAGTTTTTACGGATATCAACCGCTACATCCAAAACCCGGCCTTGCAAAACACGCACTAATTTTCCTTGTGCAAAAGGATCGGCCTGCCCGTGCAAACCGCGCAACGTTCCTTTGGCAGAAAACGATTGGTTGTCCTGCACAAAAGTGGCATCAATGCCGGCTTCGCGGTATTTTTTTTCGTTATAGCTTTCGTAAAAATAGCCGCGGTCGTCAGGGAAAATGCGCGGTTCGATAATTTTTAAACCTTCAATTTTGGTGTCGGTAATATTCATTGTTCGTTGATGAGTTTCATGGTTGAATTAAAGGTAACCAATTGGTTGGGAAATGCTAATTGATGCGCGCTTTCAATCTGCGGCGCGTACAAACTTTGGTAAGATTGCAGGGATGAAATTTCATTTGTACGAAACTGGACACAATAAGTTAAGCCTTCATTTGGCGAATCTGTTACTTGCAACAATTGGCAGGACTGGAAAAAACCTGTTTCCAAAACAGCCGGAATAAACTCGGTTTGAACGTAGTTTAACCATTCCTGCTCCAAGGTTTCTTCAATCAAAACCGTAATATTATAAATGAACATGGCGTAAAACTATGGTTTTTATCAGGAACTTGGCACCGCATCGCCGCGCAAAGCCCTGAATTTTTTCCGCGCCTCGCTGATCCATAAGCTGGAAGGATAATCGGTAATGATTTTTTGGTACAGTTGCTGGGCTTTGGCTTTGTCGTTCAGCCGGTTTTCGTACAAATCGGCCATCATAAAAACAGCATCATCGGCCCAAAGTTCGGTTGGATGATCGGCCACAATTTTTTGCAAAGGCGTAAGGGCGGCGACATACTGTTTTTGCTGGATAAAAATGCGTGCCTTGGCCATCAAAATATCATCGGCCAAAGTATTGTTTGGGTAAACGCGGTCAATGCTGTCCAGGGTTTTTAAAGCGCGGTCGGTTTGCTCTTTATAGATCAAAAAGTCGGCGCGGGCATACATTTTCAGCGCATTTCCGGTAGAATCAAAAGCCGTGTTATCGGTAATTAAAAGTGAAAGATTTAAAGCATCGTTGGCAATCAGTTGCGAAGTTGCCGCTTTCAGCACATCCAATTGTGCTTTTGCCCAGGTAAAATCGCCGGTAAAATAAGCCAGATGTGCGTTGCGGTATTTGGCTTCCTGCGCAATATTGGTGTTGGGGAACCCTTTTTCAACCTGACTGTAAAGCAAAGTTGCTTCCCAAGGTTCGTTGTTCAACAGGTAAACATCGCCCAAATCCATTTTGCAATCGGCCAAAAGGTTTTGTTGCAGGTCAGGGATTTGCACGGCCTGCTCCAATAACTTCTCAGCTTCGGCTGTTTTGTGCAATTTAAAAGCCTCGAGCCTGGCCAATTTTTGCATGGCAAAAGCAGTATTGCTGTTGCGCCCAAACTCCGTTAGCAAATCCTGGTAATCTTTTTCCAGACTAACCAAATCCTGCTGCTGGTATTTGCCCGAAGTAACTTTTAAATTTTTGGTGTTGAGGATTTCGATCCGTGCCGGGATGTAATATTCGCGCTCTTTTCCTTTCGAGATCACAAACTCATAACCGCGGATGGCGGCATCGTAAGCTTCGTTGCTGTTTAACATTTGGCAAAGCTGAAAAACCTGCTCGCCATTGTCTTTCTGGCGTTTTGAAAGCGCAATTACCTGGTTTAACGCCAGTTCGTACTCTTTTTGCTGCAAATATTGCCAGGTGAGCAGTTGCGTAAAAACGATGGCCTGCGGGTTTTTCTGGATTTTGTCCAACAGCAAACCTTTAAACGTTTCGTAATCTGCCGGGCCGTCAAACTGGTTGGCGATGTTGTTTTGGGCCTGGTACAAATAATCCGGGTTAGAAGTCAGAATGTTCAAATATTCGGCCGCCATTTGCATTTTCTCGCGCCGAAAGCGGTACATGCTGATCAACGGCATCGAGAACAACTGGTCATTGTGCAACAGCGCGCGGCCTTGCAAAAAAACCCTGATGGTATAATCCGTATTGCCGGCCTGGTACAATTGGTTTGCAATCATCGAAATTTGGCCTTCGTCTGCCGGTAAATTTTTCAGGATGTCTTTATAAACCGCTTCGGCTTTTGGCGCTTCGCCTTTTTCTGTGTAGATATTGGCCAGCATAATGGTATAATCCACATTGCCAGGATGTTTTTTGATCATTTTTTTGGCGAGGCTTTCGGCTTCGTCCAGTTTTTTCAGACTGAGCAGGCTGTAACAATAAGGTTTAAAATACGTTTCGTTGTCCTGTTTGTACAGTTTCTGGTAAAGCTGGCTGGCTTTGTCTTTTTCTCCGGATGCCGCATATTGCCTGGCCAGCAGCACATCATCAGATTGCGCTACGGCAGTTAAAAAGAGACACGAAAAAAGAAGGGATAAAAACAGCTTCATACCAATCAAAAATAAACTAATTATGAGTTTAAACAAAGTTATGCCGGAAATAAGCCAGCCCGGCAGGTGTAAAATTGTGATGACAGAGGGTTTAATTCTGGCTTAATTTCTAATTTAACCCAATCAAATTATTCGGATACAGTTTCCTAAAACCTGATGAGAAGGCTTTATTGGTTGTTTGTTTTTTGTGCGGTTACGGTTGTTTTTAACGCGTGCTACAACAATAGTGTCAGAAAAATCCCGGTAATCAGTTTTTTTAAAACGCCCGAAAAAACCGCTTTTCACATCTCGCCCAACGGGCAATACATTTCTTATTTAAAGCTTTACCAAAATAAGCTTAATATTTTTGTGCAGAACATTGTCGATGGCAAAGAAAGCCGCATTACTTCTTTTGCCGATTATCCGGTAAAAGATTATTTCTGGAGCCTGAACAACGAACTGGTTTTTAACAAAGACCTGACCGACCTGAACCAATACCAGCTTTTTGCGTTGAACATGCAAGACATGAAACCCAAAAAGCTGCTCTCACTATCTAAAGTGCGCTTGCGGTTATTAAGCCGGAACCAGGCAGACAAAGACTGGATTAATATCGTGATGAACAAGCGCGATTCGGCCACTTTTGATGTTTACAATTTGAATGTGCAGACCGGCGAACTGAAGCTGTACATCAAAAACCCGGGCAACATTACCGAATGGTACCCAGCTTCGGAAGGCACGATCCGTTTGGCCAAAGCTTCGGATGGCGTGAACGAAACGATTTTGTTCCGGCAAGACGATGCACATCCTTTTAAGCCCATCATCAGCAACAATTTCCGTAATTCGGTTACGCCTGTTGCTTTTACACAAGCCGGCGGCAACCATTTTTATGCGCTCTCCAACTTAAACCGCGACAAAATGGCTTTGGTGGAGATTGATGCTGTAACCGGTAAAGAAGTGAAAATGATCCTGGATCAAAAAACGGCCGACATTGGTGAAGTTAATTACTCCAGGAGCAAACATCGTTTGGATATGGTTGGCTGGGAGGAGGCGAAGCCAAAACATGTTTTTTTGAATAAAGAAATGATGGGTATTTACGATGACCTTTCGCAGCTTTTGCCCGATCAGGAAATTAAGATTATTGACCGCGATACTTCTGAAAATAAACTGCTGATCAGCACTTACACTGACCGAAGCCCGGGTTCTGTTTATTTGTATGCAGCCGACAGCAAAAAGCTAACCAAGCTGACCGATTTTAATACCGATATTAAACCGGAGGAAATGTGCGCCATGAAACCAATTTCTTACAAAGCCCGTGATGGTTTGCTGATCAATGGTTATTTGACTTTGCCCCAAACGCCTTATCAAAATGATTTGCCGGTGGTGGTGATGCCGCATGGTGGGCCATGGAGCCGGAATAGTTGGGGCTACAATGCCGAAGTACAGTTTTTGGCAAACCGCGGTTACGCTGTTTTTCAAATGAATTACCGGGGTTCTACCGGTTATGGCAAAGCGTTTAAAAGTGCCGGTTTTAAAGAAGTGGGCGGCAAAATGCAGCAAGACATTACCGATGGAGTAAAATGGCTGATCGCCAATAATATTGCAAACCCTAAAAAAATAGCCATTTATGGCAATGGTTTCGGCGGCTTTTCGGCTTTGTATGGTATTTCTTTCAATCCCGGTTTGTACCAATGCGCGGTGGTGCAGTACGGTTTAATCAACTTTTTTACCTATATAAAAGATGTACCGCCGTTTTTGAAACCTTATCTTAGCATGACTTACGAAATGGTAGGCAACCCCGAAAAAGATGCAGATATGCTGCGCGCTATTTCCCCGGTTTTTCATACGGATAAAATCAAAGCGCCCTTACTGATCTTTCAGGGCGCAAAAGACCCGCGGGCAAACATCAGCGAACTGAACCAGTTTGTGCGCGATTTGCGCAGCCGCGATGTAAGTGTAAAATATGTGCTGAAGGAAAATGAACGCTATTTTTTCAAAAACGAAAACAACCGTTTGGAAATGTATGGCGAGATTGAAAACTTCCTGGAATCGAACCTGAAAAACAAGAAGTAAAAGTCGGTTTAAATTTGTACAAAAAAACCACGATGCTTCTTTTACCCTATAAAAATTGGTGGATGAATCAACCTAAACAAATTTAAAAACCAATTGCCCACCAATTTTTAGGTGATAAAAGAAGCATGGAAAGCTTGATAAATAAATTTTAAACAGTTTCTGAAAAATTTAAAATAACTACCTTGACTGAATGAAAGACAAAAGGGCTTACCGGAAAAATTTTTTACTGGTCTCGGCTTTTGTGGTCCTCATTTCGGCCTTCGTCATTGTGATACTTCTTTTAGCCTACAAATTAACGCGTGGTTATGTGGAGAACGAGTTTGTTTCGCAAAAGGTGAACGTGCTGGAGCAAACCATTAAACCGTACAACAATTTCTTTCAAAACAAAGTAGCCGAAATCACTTCTTACGATGGTTTTCTCAATGTAAAATCGGCCTCTGATTATTCCGGCTCGGTTTTCAGCAATTTCCCATTTGTAAAAAAAGTAACTTTTTACGATCTGGCCATCAGCAACAATCGCAAAAACTATACGTTGCGCACCAACAACCTCAGCATCACCATCAAATCCGTTTGTGATTTTTCTCCCGATAAAGCCAATCCTGACCGGGTTTTCACTAAGTTGCTGCCGAAAAACAAGATCAACAATGCTGATTTTAACCAGATGGCTTTGCAATTGTCGGCTTTTGTGGGCGATGTGGACACGGCAAAGATCAGCAATCCGGGTATTGATGTGCGCAAGGTTTTTTACAATATCCAACACAATAAAATCACTTACTTAAATATTCCGCGGCGGCAGGAACTCAAAATTTATAAAGAATTGCTTAACGTAAAAGAGCCGGTTTCTACTTACCAGCAGGATATGCTCACGTTTTACCTGGATCCGTTTGCTTTGAAAATCCGAAATACCAACCCGGGTTTGTACCAATCCATCACCATCCGGCCTTTAGTTTACGATCAGTTGGACAACGATCAGGAAAAAGTGGTTACCGAAATTGCTTTTCCTGGCGCTTTTTCGGATTATAAACTTTATTTCCGTACCGATAAGCGTTTTTTTATGCACGAAATCATCCAGCGTTTTTTGCCGATTGCTTTTGGCGTGCTGATGGTTTATTTTTTCCTGCTGGTGATCGCGCTGCTCATTTACCGCAACCTCAACGTAAACCTGAAAGTGTTTAAGCTGCAATACGATTTCATCAACAATTTTACGCACGAATTTAAAACGCCGGTAAGCGTGATCAAGATTGCCGGATCGAACCTGCAGAGCAAAAACGAACTGAGCGAAAGGCAGCGCATCCATTACGGCAAAATTTTGAACGAAGAAGCCGACAAGTTGAACGAACTGATGAACAAGCTGTTATCGTTTACGCAATTGGAAAATAAATCCATCCGGGTAAAAAGCGAGCAGGTTGATTTGGAGGAGTTTACCAAAAGCCAGATCGGTTCTTTTAAGATTAAATACCCGGCTTTCAATATCAGTTATGCCATCGAAAAAGTGGATACTTTTTTTACCGACCCAATTTTGCTGGGAAGTGTTTACCAAAACATGATGGAAAACGCTTACAAATATTCGCCGCCCGACCGAAAAGAATTGGCCATAAAAATTGAAAAACATAAAAAAGGCGTTACCTTTAAATTTAAAGACCAGGGCATTGGTATAGACCAGGCCGAACTCGACAATATCTTTAAAAAATTTTACCGGGTACAAAACCAATACAACCAAAACGGAAGTGTTGGCCTTGGGCTTGCTTTTTGCAAAGAACTGGTTAATTTTATGCACGGAGAAATCAGTGTTAAAAGCAGCATTGGCAAAGGTTCCGAATTTGTGGTTACACTTCCTTATGAAAATCAATAATGGGTAAAGAAATTAAAATTGCACTGGTAGAAGACGATGAAAACCTGCGTTTTCTGGTTGCCGAACGTTTGGAAGCCGAAGGTTACACGATTTTGGAAGCGGCGGACGGGCTATCCGCAGAAAAAATGATTTTGGAAGAACAGCCGGATATTGTGCTGTTGGACTGGATGCTGCCGGGCAAACAAGGATCAGAAGTTTGCGAGGAAATCCGCAGCAAAGGTTTTGATAACCTGGTGATTATGATGACGGCCAAAGCGCAGGACGTGGATAAGATTGAAGCGTACAATGTGGGCGTCTCGGATTACATCACCAAACCGTTCAGCATGGATGTGCTTACCGCTTTGATCGAAAACAAAGTACGCTACAAGTTGAGCAACGACAAGGCGGAAACCTACAAGTTTGCCAACATGGAGCATCAGCCCAACACGCATACGCTGATTAAAGAAGGCAAAAAGATCGAACTGACCATTTTGGAAAACCGGATTTTGCTCTACTTTTTGAAAAATAAAAACAAAGTTATCCACCGGGAAGAACTGATGATGGAAGTTTGGGGCTACAACGCCGACGTAAACACCCGGACTTTGGACATGCACATCGTCCGCCTTCGTAAAAAGATCGAAGAAAACCCGGACTCGCCGCAGTTTTTGCAAACGGTTAGGGGGATTGGGTATAAGTTTGTGTTGGAGTAGGAGCGGAGGAATGCTTCTTTTATCGGGGTAAATTTAGCTTGGCAGATGCTGTTTTTATCACCACTGATTTTTTGCCGATAAAAGAAGCATCCACTCTTATTTCGAATATTCCTTCTCCAAAAACAAATAACGGGCGCGGTCCTGTTCCGGCTTTAACTGGCTGTTCACATCAATATTCATGAAATAAACCGGGTTGTTGCCTGTACTTGGCGTCCATTTTGGCAAGTTTCCACCATTTGGGTTGCCGGTTTTAACAAAGTTGGCAAAGTACGAAAGCATGGTTTCCGAAACCTGTTCGTCGTCTTTTGTCCAGGCATAAACTTTATTGTACGGCAAATTGCCCAAAGCATATTCAATTTCCGTAGCGTGTGCTGCGCCAACCATCGGTTTGGGCATTGTGCTGGAAGCCGGATTATCAGTTTGGCTAACAGCAGCGGGGCGCGGGTGCGAAAAGATGTAACGGTAAACGGGTTTGGTGCTGGTTTTAGTTTGAAAATCAGCCCATTTCCAAGTGCTAAAAGCTATAAAACGATCGCTGGCCAAAGCCGTTGCCGAACGGATAACTTCTTCCTGGTTTGCGCCCGGATAAAACTTTAAAACTTCATCCGCGCGCTCGCCGTAAAGCTGTTTCAACTTGTTTTTGTAATTTTCCGGGGTTGGCGCTTCCCCGCCCATTAAACCCTGGTAAGAGGATTCGGCCGAATTCCAGCCCATTAAAAGCGGAACGTGCGCCTGTTTTCCTGCCGCAAAAATAGCTGCCGGTGTTTCGGGCAAAAAGTAACCGTCAATCGTTCCGGCAACACTAAACGCGCCTGGCTGCCCGGTTGCTTCCAACAGTTTTTCGGCTGGCATAGCACGCAGTTCGGCCAGAGTTTTTGCGTTCACTTTTTCTGCAAAAGCAAGGCCTCTTTGCTCGCCTTCGGCTAAGGTGATTGGCGTAAATGTTGGTTTGATCATCGCACCGCTTTCGCCAATGGCACCGGCAATCAGTTTTTTAGACAAAGGCGAAGCCATTTGTGCAAAAACAGAAATAGAACCTGCCGATTCGCCGCCGATGGTGATTTTATTTGGATCGCCGCCAAAAGCAGCAATGTTTTGTTTTACCCAACGCAAAGCCGCGTTCTGGTCCAGCAAACCGTAATTCCCGGAAGCATGGTGCAGCGATTCTTTTGTTAATTCCGGGTGCGCCATAAATCCGAAAACGCCCAAACGGTAACTTAAAGTAACGGCAACAACACCTTTTCGGGCCATCGCTTCGCCATCGTAGCGGCCTTCCGAACCATCGCCTCCTACAAAACCACCGCCGTAAAAATAAACCAGTACCGGCAATTTTTGCTTGGCTGATTTGGCCGGTGTCCAAACATTCAAATACAAGCAATCTTCACTCATCCCGTTCGAGCGGAAAACCATATCGCTAAAAATTGGCCTTTGCATGGCGCGCGGGCCAAAATGGTCTGCTTTGCGTATGCCGGTCCAGTTTTTTGCCGGTTGCGGTTCTTTCCAGCGTAAATCCCCAACTGGCGGCGTGGCAAAAGGAACGCCTTTAAAACTGCGTATGCCGGAGCTTTCGGTAGTGCCTTCCAGCGTTCCATTTGCCACTTTTACGCGGTTTGATGTATTGTTTTGTGCATTGGCCTGGGCACAAAGCACAAAAGCAATTACGGGCGTCAGCAAAAAGGAATAAATACTTTTCATTAAATCAGGTTTTAGGTTGATGGAATAGCATCAGCACAACAATTGTTTTGTTGAATTGGATTGTGGTGCGAACAAATATAAGTTTCTATTTTAATTGTTTTTTAAGATTTGAAAAGCATATATAACGTTGATGCTTCTTTTATCGCCTAAAAATTGGTGCGTTTATGTTTTGTCATGCCGAAATCTTTTCGGCATCCCATTAGCAAGGTTTCGACCAGTCAAGAGGGATCCTGAAACAAGTCCAGGATGACTAACGGCAATGCTTCTTTTACCGCCTAAAAATTGGTGCGTTTATGTTTTGTCATGCCGAAATTTTTTCGGCATCCCATCAGCAAAGTTTCGACTTTGGAAGAGGGATCCTGAAACAAGTCCAGGATGACTAACGGCAATGCTTCTTTTACCGCCTAAAATTAACATTAGTAATTTCTCCATTCACCCAAACAAAAAATTATACCGATAAAAGAAGCATCGGGTTTATCCTAAACTTGTTACAGCATTTTTAAGCCTTTTGCAAAAAGCAATCCTTTATTCGTTTACTTTCACCCAAAATAGTGATCTTGCAATAGTAATCTAATATATGAACAAGCTTTTACGTTCCGGGATTTTAGTTTTCGGCTTAACATTAGGAAACGGGTTTGCTGCGATCGCCCAGCAAGTTAACGCGTCGGCTTTAACGGCCAGTGATTATGCATGCGCCGAAAAAATGATGGCCTACAATACGGCGCCGCTGGTAGATTATGCCAGCGTTCGGCCAAACTGGATCGGGAACAACCAGTTTTGGTACCGCGTTTTAACGCCGCAAGGCAGCCGGTTTATGTTGGTTGATGCCGTTAAAAAAACGCGTGCTGCCGCTTTTAACCAGGAAAAACTGGCTGCTTCGCTTTCATCGGCAACCAGAAAAACTTACCAGGCAAACAGGCTTCCTTTTCAAAGTTTTAGTTTTTCGGATGATGAAAAGTCCATCATTTTCAAAGCAGACGGGAAACAATGGAAGTGCGATCTCGCTACTTATCAATGCGTTGCAGATAATTCATTGGTAAAAAAAGCATCAAACAATGAAAGCGGGCAGCAGGCATCCGGTAACGAAATTATTTCTCCGGATGGAACAAAAGCTGCTTATATTAAGGATTATAATTTGTGGGTGCGAAACATCAACACCAAACAGCAAACGCAACTAACCACCGATGGCGTAAAAGATTACGGTTATGCAACGGATAACGCCGGCTGGAAACAAAGCGAAAGCCCGGTTTTGCTTTGGTCGCCCGATTCTAAAAAGATTGCCACTTTTAAGCAAGACCAGCGCAAAGTAAGCGACATGTATTTGGTAAGCACCAACGTAGGCAAACCAACTTTAAAAGCCTGGAAATATCCGTTGCCGGGCGATTCGGTGATTGCGATGATCGAGCGCGTGATTATCAATGTGGATCAACCCAAAGTAATCCGCTTGCAAATTCCTGCCGATCCGCATCGTGCCACTTTAAGCGATGATATTTCGAGCGGCGGAAGTTTTGACGATGTGGACTGGAACGCAGACGCTTCACAACTGGCTTTTGTTTCTACTTCGCGCGACCATAAAGATGAAAAAGTGCGTATCGCAAACGCCGAAACCGGAGATGTGCGGGAAGTTTTTGAAGAAAAAGTACCTACGCAATTTGAATCCGGGCAAGGGGCGATCAACTGGCGTTATCTGGCCAAATCCAACGAAATAATTTGGTATTCGGAACGTGACAACTGGGGACATTTGTATCTGTACAATGCCTCGACCGGAAAGCTGAAAAACCAGATCACGAAAGGCAATTGGGTAGTAACCAAGCTGCTAAAAGTGGACGAGAAAAAGCGCGAACTGTATTTTATGGCTGATGGATTGGAAGCAGAAAACCCGTATTTCAGCCAGTTTTGCAAAATTGGTTTTGATGGAAAGCATTTCGCCATATTGACTCTGGAAGCAGGAAATCATACCGTTACTTTCTCGCCCGGAAACAATTATTTTGTTGATAGTTATTCCAAACCAAATGTTCCGCCGGTTATGGTTTTGCGCGATTTAAACGGCAAATTATTGGTGGATTTAGAGAAAGCGGATGTATCAAGGTTGGTTGCTTCAGGCTGGCACGCGCCGATTCCGATCACCATAAAAGCACACGACGGCAAAACGGATTTGTACGGTTTGATGTTTACGCCAAGCAATTTAGATGCACAAAAGAAGTATCCCGTGGTAGATTATATTTATCCGGGGCCGCAGGGCGGCAGCGTTGGCAGTTGGTCTTTTGCCGCTTCCAGGGGCGATAACCAGGCATTGGCAGAATTGGGTTTTATAGTGGTCGAGATCGAAGGCACGAGCAACCCGCTGCGTTCCAAGAGTTTCCATGATATGAGTTACGGCAATATGTCCGAAAATACGTTGCCCGATCAGGTTTCCGGCATCCAACAATTGGCGCAAAAGTATCCTTATCTGGATTTGAACAAAGTTGGCATCTGGGGACATTCGGGCGGCGGATTTGCCACAGTGGCGGCCATGTTCCGCTACCCGGATTTCTTTAAAGTTGGCATTGCCGAATCGGGCAACCACGATAACCGCAATTACGAGGACGATTGGGGCGAACGCTACGACGGTTTGGCGGCCAATTCGGATTATGCGGCCCACGCCAACGAAACCTACGCCAAAAACCTGAAAGGCAAACTGCTGCTTGCCCACGGTTTGATGGACGACAACGTGCCGCCAAGCAACACGCTATTGGTTGTTGATGCCTTGATCAAAGCCAATAAAGATTTTGATTTGGTGGTTTTTCCCAACAGCAGGCACGGTTACGGCGAGTTTTCAAATTACATGACACGCCGCCGCTGGGATTATTTTGTGAAGAATTTGTTGGGTGCCACACCTCCGCAGCAATATGAGTTAAAGGGGAAGATGGATCCGAGGAATGCCGGGCAGTAAAATCGGAAGGATAAAAATTGATTCAGGAAAAAGGCATGCTTCTTTTACCACTATATTTTTAGTGTTGAAGAAGCTGCAATCGGTGAAATCTTTTTTCAATCCTTAAAACATAACTACCACTTCTTAAAAATCACAAATACTGCGGCCACAATCAACCCAAAACCAACCAAGTGGTTCCAGCCCAGCTTTTCGGTTTTGAAAAACAGCAGCGTAAAAACCATAAAAACGTTAAGCGTAATGGCTTCCTGAATGGTTTTAAGCTGGACCAGATTAAACGGACCGCCATTTTCTTTAAAACCGCCTTCGTTGGCCGGAACCTGGAAAAGGTATTCAAAAAAAGCCAAACCCCAACTGATGACAATCACTGTAAACAAACCCCAATTTTTGCCTCAGGAATAATCTTTAAATTTGAGGTGGCCGTACCAGGCAAACGTCATGAAGGTTGTTGGAAATGAACAGGAACAAGCTTGTTTTTAAGCCGCGCATAGGTGGTTAAATGATGTGATTAGCAATCAGGGTATTTTTGATCATACTTTGTTTACCACTAATTTTTGATGGTTTTGGTTTGATTGTGGCAGCTGGTTTTTTGATTTTTGCCGATGCTGTTTTTACCGGCAATAAATTAGTGTTTTCTTTATCGTTTAAAAAGTGCAGTTTGTTAAATAAGTTGCACCTTTAAAAATGCTTTTCGGGCGTACCAATTTTTATAAATAGTTTTATCAACAGCAGCGGTTTGTGCTGCTCTATCAAAATATTATGATGCGTAATTGCCTGTCTTTTCTGCTGGTTTTCAGCCTTGCTTCATTCGGCTTAACAACATCGGCACAACAAAAATTCATCACCGTAAAAGGAAAGGAAATTATTGGCACCGATGGAAGGCCGATGCTGATAAAAGGCACCAACTTGGGCAATTGGATGGTGCCCGAAGGCTACATGTTTAAGTTTAAGGATGTTTCTTCGCCGCGGTTAATTAACGAAGCGATTACGGAAGCTATCGGCCCGGATAAAACCAAGGATTTTTGGGAGAAATATTTAAACAATTACGTTACCGAAGCCGACATCCATTATTTAAAAAGCACCGGGATGAACACCTTGCGCGTTCCTTTTAACTACCGGCTTTTTACCAACGAAACTTACCTTGGCGCAACGGATGAAAACCGTGGTTTTGCTTTGTTGGATAAGTTAATTGGCTGGAGCAAAAAGGAAGGAATTTACCTGATTTTAGATATGCACGCCGCTCCGGGCGGACAAACCGGCGACAACATTGCCGATGATTACGGCTATCCGTTTTTGTTTGAAAGCGGGCAAAGCCAGGCTTTAACTGTTAGCATCTGGAAAAAAATTGCTGCGCGTTACAAAAACGAACCGATTGTAATGGGTTACGATTTACTGAACGAGCCGATTGCCCATTATTTTGATACTGCTAAATTAAACCCGCTCCTCGAACCGCTTTATAAAAAAATTACTTCGGCCATTCGCACCGTAGATAAAAACCATTTGATCTTTTTGGGCGGCGCGCAGTGGGACAGCAATTTTTCGGTTTTCGGTCCGCCGTTTGATAGCAAATTGGTTTATACTTTTCATACGTATTGGACAGATGTGAAGCAGGAAGTGATTCAGAAATACATTGATTTTCGCGACAAATACAACGTACCGATCTACATTGGCGAAACCGGCGAAAACAAGGACGAATGGATCAAAGGTTTCCGCGAGTTGCTGGAAAAAAACAACATCGGCTGGAACTATTGGCCGTACAAAAAAATGGATGCTAAAAGCTGTATCATGCAGTTTAAGCAACCGGCCGGTTACGATTCGCTCATCGTTTACACCCAAAAACCATGTGCCACTTTTGCCGAAATCCGTAAAGCTGCGCCTGCTAACCGGGCTTTGATTGAGCAGGCTTTGAACGATTTGTTGAAAAATTGTTTGTTTGAAAACTGCACGCCCAACTCGGGTTATATTAATGGTTTGGGTTTGAAGGAGTAGGGTTGGTTTTTTGTTTTGGCTAAAGCCGTTCCTAAAAATTACAGATCCACGGCCTAAAGGCCGTGGCAATGAAACTATGTCAATTTTTATTTTCCCGATTACAATTTAATTTTTACAGGTTTTATTTCATTGCCACGGCCTTTAGGCCGTGGATAAAAAGCATTTGCATTGGCTTTAGCCAAACCATCAAACACAAATTTTACTGCATAAAAGAAGCATCAAAATAAAAAATACAACATCAAATTAAACCTTAACTATCGCACAAGCAAAAACATTTAAACAGAAATTGTAGTTTAGCAAACCATGAATGAAAATGACGCTAAACGAAGCATTACCGTTTTGATGCCGGTTTACAATCAGGCCCGTTTTATTGCCCGCGCTATCGAAAGCCTTTTGCTACAAACCTTTACCAATTGGGAACTGGTCATTATCAACGATGGTTCTACCGATAATTTGCAAAACGTTGTTGCCCCTTATCTCGCCGATCATCGTGTTCTTTATTTTGAGAATGAAGAAAATACCGGCCTCGGCGCTGCTTTAAACGTTGGTTTGGCAAAAGCGCAACATCATTTAATTGCTTATTTGCCTGCGGATGATATGTATTACAAAGAGCATTTGCAATCGTTGTTAGATCAACTCAATGAAAACCCGGAAGCTGTTCTGGCTTTTTCCGGAATCCGACATCATTACAACCGAACGGCAACCGGAAAGTTAGAAGGTTTTTGGCTGCAATTGGTGCAATGCCTTCACCATAAAACCGAAGACCGCTGGATGGAACGCCGGGAATTGGTTACCGATGATTTAGACCGCATGTTTTGGAACAAATTAGCCGTAAAAGGAGCATTCGTTGAAACCGGAAAAGTAAGTTGCGAGTGGGTTGATCATCCGCAGCAGCGTTACAAAATCATCCAGGAACCCATTGGCGGCATCAATCCATACAAGCTTTATTACAACGTCAAGCATCCGTTGCGTTTCCATACCACGATGGGAAATTATATTGATGAAGCCGGTTATTACCAGCCATTTCAGGAGAAACGCGCCGATGCTTCTTTTACCGGCCTAGAAATAGTATTGGTTGGCGAGTTGGCTTACAACGCCGAACGCGTGGTGGCGCTGGAAGAGCAAGGCCACAAATTATACGGTTTGTGGATGCGCGACCCGTATTGGTACAACACGGTTGGCCCGCTTCCTTTTGGCAACGTACAGGATATTCCATACGAAAACTGGCAGCAAACTTTGGCTGAAATTAAGCCCGATATTATTTATGCGCTGCTCAACTGGCAGGCCGTTCCCATTGCGCACGAAGTTTTAATGGCCAATACGGGCATCCCTTTTGTTTGGAATTTTAAGGAAGGTCCGTTTATCTGCCTTGAAAAAGGCACCTGGCCGCAGTTGATGGATTTGTACACCAAGTCCGACGGACAAATTTACACGAGTCCCGAAATGCGCGATTGGTTCCTCCAATTCTTGCCGAAACAATCCGCCGAGACTGCTCTGGTTTTAGACGGAGACCTGCCGAAAAAAGAATGGTTTAAAGAGGAACTGTCGCCGCAGCTTTCTGAGCAAGACGGCGAGTTGCATACCGTTGTTCCCGGTCGGCCAATTGGTTTGCATCCGCACACGGTGGTTGAACTGGCCGAATATAAAATCCACGTTCATTTTTATGGTGATTTTACGCACGGGCAATGGAAGGAGTGGATTATCAAAACCCAAAAAATGGCACCGGGCTTTCTGCACATCCATCCAAATGTAACGCAGCACAATTGGGTAAAAGAGTTTTCGCAATACGATGCCGGCTGGCTGCACTTTTTCAAGAGCGAAAACAACGGCGAACTGATGCGCGCCAATTGGGACGACCTCAATTACCCGGCACGTATGGCTACGTTGGCCACGGCCAGTTTGCCCATGTTGCAGCGGAACAATTCCGGTCATATCGTGGCCACGCAATCCATCATTCAAAACCTCGGCTTAGGTTTATTTTTTGATACGGCCGAAGAGCTAAGCAAGCAACTGCGCAACAAAGAACTGATGCAGCAACTGCGGCAAAACGTATGGCAAAAGCGGCTGTTGTTTTCGTTTGATGCGCATGTGGACGAACTCATCAGCTTTTTCAAAAAAGTAATCGCCAACAAAAAACTAGAGGTGATTGATGAAACTGCCAGCGCAATTTTTCACACTTAACATAAATTTTCAACCTTAATTTTATCCCTATAAAAGAAGCATATGATTTTAAAAAGCATTTTTGAACCGAACCAGGAATTTCCCGAATTATTTACCTGCCTGAGCGAAAACATCAACCCGCCTTTGTATTTCCACGACATCCCGGAAGGGACTAAAAGCCTAATTTTGAGTTTGGAAGATACCAATGCAACGCCCGTTCCCTGGATCCACTGGCTGCTGTTCAACATCCCGCCAACGGTTGCCGAAATCAAACAAAACGAAATCCCCGAAGGCGCAACCGAGGGTTTGGCCAACAACAAAAGCTTTGGTTACGAAGGCCCTTGTCCGAAATATTTCTCCGGAACGCACACTTATTTATTTACGCTTACTGCGTTGGATACGGTGCTGGATATTCCAAAAGCCTCCGACAAAATCGCGGTAGAAAAAGCTGCCGAAGGACACATCCTGGCAAAAACAGAACTGGTTGGTTTGTGTACATCCGACAAATAAACACCGATAAAAGAAGCATCAATGTTTTGTCATGCCGAACTTGTTTCGGCATCCCACTTAGATTAGTTTTACATTTCAAGAGGGATCCTAAACCAAGTTCAGGATGACAAAACGCTGGACTAAAATTTGTTAGCTACAATGATCAAAAAAATAGCCATTGTAAGGGCCAACGCGCTGGGCGATTTTGTTTTTGTTTTGCCTGCAATTCGTGCTTTAAAAGAAACTTTTCCGGGCGTAGAAATTGTATATCTGGGCAAAGCTTGGCACCGGGAGTTTCTGGAAAAAAGGCCAGGTTTAATTGATCGTGTTATCGTTGTTCCGCCTTATCCCGGCGTTGGCGCAGCATATGATTATGTGCGGGACGAAGCGCAGTTAGACCAGTTTTTTGCCGAAATGCAGGCCGAAGAATTTGATATGGCGTTTCAATTTCACGGCGGCGGCGGCAATTCCAATCCGTTTACCAAACGTTTGGGCGCGAAAAAAACTTTTGGTTTGCAGGCTGCCGGTGCGCCGCCGTTAGACGTTAACGTGCCGTATATCATGTACTTTGCCGAGCCGTTGCGTTACCTGGAAGTGGTATCCAAAGCCGGTGCAAAAACAGCCTGGTTTGAACCGGAATTTGAATCCATCCCTTCTGACCTGGATGAAATTTCAGCATTAATTCCTAATCATCAGCAAAAAAAACTCATCGTTATCCATCCCGGCGCTACGGATTTACGCCGGAGATGGTCGCCCGAAAACTTTGCTGCTGTGGCTGATTTTTTGATCGAAACCGGTTTTACCGTCATCGTTACCGGAAGCGATTGGGAACGCGAAGTAACTGACGCCGTAATCAAAAACATGGTACAAAAACAGCACGTCATAGATTTCTGCGGAAAAATATCGCTTGCCGGTTTAACCGGGTTGCTAAGCGTTTCCAAACTGCTCATTTCCAACGATACCGGTCCGCTGCATTTGGCCCGCGCTTTAAAAACGCCAACCGTAGCCACGTATTGGTGCGGAAATGTGATTACCAGTCCGCCGCTTACCTTAACTACCAACCGTACTTTATTATCATGGATGATCATCTGCCCCATTTGCGGCAAAAACATCACCGGCCCGGATTCAGGTAAAAAAGATACAAATTGCAACCACGAACTTTCTTTTGTGGATGGCATCACAGTTGAACAGGTAAAAATTGCAGCTTTTGATCTGTTAAACGAAGCAGGCAATTGGCCGCAGGAAGCCGAGCCGCTATCCGTATCACCAAGCAATTATATATGAAAGTATCCGTATTGATCCCAACTTATAACCGGCTTACGGCTTTGGTGGCCACGTTAACCGCTTTAACCGCGCAGGATTTTAAAGATTTTGAAGTGATTGTTGCGGATCAAAGCGATCATTTTACCGGAAACGATGGTGTGATCCAAACGCTGCAACGGATTTTCGATTTGCACCAAACGCCGCTAAAATTGTTGCAAAACCTGCCCAAAAAAGGTATTGCGCAGCAGCGGCAGTTTTTGCTGGACCAAAGTACGGGCGAATATTCGTTGTATTTAGATGACGATATTATTTTGGAACCGGACGTGATCGGGAGAATGGTAAAAGCATTGGACGAAGAAAATTGTGCTTTTGTAGGCATGATGCCGATTGGTTTAAGTTACCGTGATGATTTCCGTCCGCACCAGCAGCAAATTGAGTTTTGGGAAGAAGCCGTGCAGCCGGAAAACATCCAACCCAATACACCCGAATGGAAACGGCATCATGTGCATAGCGCGGCCAACATCATGCACATTGGCCAAGCTTTAAATATCAAACCGGAGAATCAGCAGAAATATAAGATTGCCTGGGTTGGCGGTTGTATTTTGTACGATACGCAAAAACTGCGCGACAACGGTGGCTTCACTTTTTGGGAACAACTGCCCGAGGAACATTGCGGCGAAGAAGTTTACATTCAGCAAAAACTGATGCGGAAATATGGCGGATTTGGTTTGCTGCCTTCCGGCGGTTATCATTTGGAATTGCCAACCACTTTGGTTAACCGGGAAGTGAATGCGCCGGAGTTTTTGAAAGCTTGAACTAAAAACGGTTACTATAAATCAGCCTTTTTATTGTTTAATTCATCTTGCATTTTTTTGGCGTTTTCAATATTCATCTGTAATAATTCATTAAAAACTTTATGAGGATTGATAACAGGTACCATAATAATGTTAGAATATTTACTACCTGCAATATTTTTAGACAAAATAGCTCTCATGTGAGTAAAAGCTATGCTGAACAAGGTTTCTAATGACTGATCTGGAAAAACAATGTTTTTTTTGTCGTCCACAAAACCAGCTAAATCTTTTACGAAAAATCTAGTTAAAACACTTCCAAATACAAAAGTTATATCTGAAGAGATTTCTTTAAAATTAGCACTAATGTCATAATCAATCCAATCATTATCTGTATCAAATAAAAATTTCATACCGTAGCCTACTTTTATTTTGTCTTCTTCAACCTTTAAGAATTCTCTAATAAAGAAGCCTGTATCTAAAATTCTTTCGATAGCAAATCCAAACTGTTTTTCTTCTTTATTTTCCATTATTATTAAGCTACTAGTATTGAATCCGATTTTTCTTTTTCTAATAATATATCTTGAATATCATTTCGCTTATATTGAGTATATGAGTTAATATTAACTTTTTCATTTTCTTGCTCATTACCTGAAGAATTATCAAATTTATTAACAACAGCTAAAGGAATTATTTTATTTTTTACAATTGATGAATCAGAATTATGGTAAGATTTAAGCTGGGTATCTAGTTTAATTATATCATCTAGTTTATCATATTTTATGCGAGGAACAAGACCAATAGCAAGACTGATGTCAATAAGTTTTTTTAAAGTGTAGTTAAAATTGCCATTTAGTATTTGCGAAACCCGACCTTTGGTGATCTTTAATCTGTTTGCTAATTCAGTTTGGTTAATGTTTTCCTTTTCCATATATGAGTAAACTTGCCTAAATAGTTCATTCTGTTCGTGGTCAAACCAATAAATGGGTTTCCTAAGTAGTTTTTCTCGTGATGTCATCTTCAGTTGCTTCTAAATATCTTTTTTTTATTGCTCTAAATGTTCTTAAATCTTTTGCTTGATCTGTTTTTTTACCTGCATACATAATAATATATGCACTTTTATGTAAAATTAAATATGCTCTCAAATTTCCTGTCTTAACCTCAAATTCATCTGTTTTAGGGGGATCTAATTTTTTAAATTTATTGTGAGGCAGTAAAGCTGAATTTGAAACCTCATCCATTCTTGATTTTAATAAATCAATTTGTTCTTCCCATGTACCTTCGCTTTCAATTCTTAAACAAAATATATTCCAATAACAAATAGTGTTTTCAATTATTTTCAAAAACGTGATTTTACCAACAATATCGTTGCACGGTTCTAATACAAATTTACTCATTTTTTTTGTTTAGGAATAGCTAAACTTTTGAATTTTTAAATAAATCTATGGTTTATCTCTAAACTTAATAAATCTATTTTTAGCATGAAGAAATTACAGAAATTAATTTATTTAATGGAGTAAGTTATTATCTTGAGAATGACAGAAAAACCTAATCATAACAGAAAAACCTAAACCACCTTCAACATCTTTGCATCCGCATTGATCTTTTTAATCATGTTGGATGTTGAATGATCGGGCACCAAAGGGATAAAAGCAACTTGTCCGCCAACTTCTTCCACCACTTTTGCTTCGGGCAGGTTTTGCAGGTTGTAATCGCCGCCTTTGATGTAATATTGTGGTTTTGCGGCGCGAATCAAAGCGGAAGGCGTATCGTCTTCCGCAGAACCAAACGGAACGATGTGGTCAATCGAACTTAATCCGGAGAGTACCAAAACGCGGTCGCTCAATTCGTTGATGGGCCGGGTTGATCCTTTTAAACGGCGGATACTGTCGTCGTTGTTCAAACCAACGATCAACACATCACCATAATTTTTGGACTGGTTGAGGTAACTCACATGTCCGGAATGCAAAATATCAAAACAGCCGTTGGTGAACACCAAATTTTTGCCTTGCTGATGGTAGAACCTGCAAAGCTCTGCCAGTTCCTGCGCATCAGAAACGTATTTGTTTTGGGTAGAGAAAAACGCTTTCAATTCATTTAAAAAACATGGCGCAGTGGTTGATTTTCGGATGGCAACCGTAGCCGCGGCAGTGGCGAGTTCGGCAGCCTGAATACTGTCAGCACCAGAACATTGTGCCAAAGTAAACGTGCTGATAAAAGTATCACCGGCACCAACAACATGCGGTGTTTCCACGGCATAAGCAGGCGTATGGTGGATGTATTCCCCTTTTTCAAACAGCATGGAGCCTTCTTCATCCAGCGTAAGGGTGATGTGTTCGGCACCAGTAAGGCGGTATAAGGTTGGGCCGTAATTTTTCAATTGTTCAACCCGGTTGTTGCTTAACGATTGCAAATTCAACAAACCGATGGCTTCTACATAATTGGGTTTCACTACCGAAGGCTGCAAGGGTGTAAACAAAGGCAGGTTTTTAGAATCCAGTGCCAAATAAGCAGGGGATTGCTGCTGGATTTGCTGTAAAAATTCAATTAAGGCCGGCGTAAACAAACCGGCTTTATAATCGCCCAAAACCACCGCATCAAACTGATGGTAATGGTTTTGCAAATACTGGAATATTTTTTGTTCGGAATCAGCGGAAGGCGGGTTTTGAGAACCGCAATCAAAACGGCTTAACAGTTGTCCATTGGAAACTAAGCGTGTTTTGGTTACCGTTTTACGAAAAGGCTCACGAACGATGGCATTGCAATTGATCCCGGCGTTTTCCATAAACCGGCAGGCTTTGTCGGCATCTTCATCATCGCCGGAAAGCGCCAAAAAGCTCACTTGTGCGCCCAAAGCTTTCAAGTTGATGGCCGCATTGGCTGCACCGCCGGGAATTTCTTCCTGGCTGGAAATGGTTACCACCGGCACCGGACCTTCGGGCGAAAGCCGGAAACTTTCGCCTTTCATGTAAATATCCATCACCAGGTCGCCAATAACCAGCACTTTTAACTGGTTAAACCGATCCATAATTTGCTCGTGCCTGTTCCTGCTCATAGCTGTAATTCTTTGTGTTAAATAATGCAAATGTTAGAAAGCTTGTCATCCTGAACTTGTTTCAGGATCCCTCAGGATAAAAAATTAATTTCCTTTCTGATGGGATGCTGAAACAAGTTCAGCATGACAATACATGCTTCTTTTACCGCCTAAATTTATGGCCAGCTTGTTTCCATCAAAGGCAAAATCAAAATCTCCGGCACAACGGTATCTGTATCATCTTCAATGATGTAACGGATTTTGGTAGCCACATTTTTTGGGTCTTGCAGGTTTTGCGGCGGGATATCCGGGAAACGGTCAAGCAAAAAAGGCGTACTCATGCCACCGGCAATAATGGCGGTAACTTTTACATTTACTTTGCGTGCCTCGGTAAACAACGCATGGCTAAAGCCGCGCAAGCCCCATTTCGAAGCGTGGTAAACCGAAGCTTCTGTCCAGGCACGCAACGAAGCGGTGCTGACGATGTTGATGATGTTGCCGGATTTTTGTTCGGACATCACCTCCAAACCAAACTTCGACATCAAAAACGGCCCGCGTAAATTCACGGCAAAAGCGGCATCCCACTCAGAAACAGAAAGTTCCAGGATAGATTTGGTAAAATCAATACCAGCGTTGTTTACCAGAATATCTAATCTGCCGTATTCGCTTTTAATTTTTTCAATCGTCTCTTTTACAGATTGTTCGCTGCTCACATCCAAACGCATGGCAACTGCTTTGCCGCCTTTTTCGGTGATGGTTTTAACCGTTCCGGCTGCTTTTTCTTCCTGAATGTCGCCTGCAATAACTGTTGCACCGGCTTCGGCCAACTGGTAGCAAATTTGCTGCCCCAGCCCTTGTGCGCCGCCGCTGATTAAGGCAACTTTGCCTTGTAATTTTTCCATTTTTTGGGTTGATTTTATATTAAATTTTGATTTCGTAAAAGTAACAAGCAATGCTTCTTTTACAATACTATTTTTGAGGGTTGGTTTTTGCTGATGGCTTGGTTAAAAACCCGCACCCAATCGGCGTTAAAGCGTTTGATGTCGAATCGTTTTTTGGCCATTTCCTGTCCGGCCGCACCAATTTGCTTCGCCTTTTCGGGATCGGCCAGCAAATCTTTCATCGCGTTAATTAAGTAATTAATATCGGTATGGATAATACCGGTTTCTCCGTTTTTGATAACCGAAGCCAGTTCTGTTGTCGCCAAACCAACTACCGGAATGCCCATCACCATCGCTTCGCAAACCGCTAAACCTAAACTGGTAAACCGGATCGGATTGAAGAAAAAACGGTAACGGCTCAAAAACTCCGGCAGTTCCGGATGCAAAACTTCACCTAAACCCAGCCTTTCGGCGCCCATGCCAACCAAATCCAAAGGAATATGTTTTTGCACTTCCAAAAAAACGTCTAATCCCAATCGCCGGCCTCGTCTTTCGATGTTATTGATCACCACAACGCCTCGTTCCAGTTCGCCCGAATAAGGAGCCGTGCGCACTTCCACGCCATGTTCGATCACCGTAAAAGGCACGTCGTTGTTGTCCCAAAGCAAACTGTTAAAATGCGTAACGTGGACCAGAGAAATCCGGCTATCGGTAATAATATGTTTGGTATAAGGCGTAACGTCCTGCGGCGGATCGTGCTCCAGATAGATTTTCGGCAGTTCGCGTTGTTCGGCCGAAAGCGTTTCGTACTGGTTTTCCAAAAAGTTTGTTCTAGTTTGAAAAAGGATGCAGTCCAGTTCCAGGTCTTTTACTTTTTCTTCGTCAACTTCGTGCACATTTTCCCCGAAAGGAAACGTGGTTCCGCGGCCCACGTAGCCCGGTTTTGGTTCTTTGCTTATGGGGATATAAATTTCGTAATCGCCTAAAGATAAATAATATAAGTACGTTCCGTGGATGTGCCAGGTGAAAATTTTAACACGCTGACCAGGGTTTTGACCATTAACAAAAGGCAATTGCATAGCGCAGAAACATTTTTTTTTGATGTTTAAATTCAAACTAAAACTGTAAGCGTTTTACCGGTTTTGGTTTTTGAGGCCGAAAGATAAAGGTTTTTGCTTGTAATGCTTCTTTTACCGGCCTAAAATTAAAAAGGCAGCCCAAAAAAGCAGGCATAAAAAAAGCATTGCCGGTAGCAGCAATGCTTCTTTTATCAACCAAAAATTGGTATTAGCTGAATTGTGCTTTTAAAGATTCAATTTGGTTCAAATCCTGCTGGATGCCATTGCGTTGTTTTTGCAACAAAGCCAAATGGTCGGCATGGTCTGTATAATCTGCAATAAAACCATCGTATTTTTCGATAGCTGCTTTTTCGCCGGTTTCAATGGCTTCTAAAATAGATTTGTTGTCGTTTCCGGTAAAAGCCTGTTTAATATCAATCCAGCCACGGTGCACTGCGCCCAAAAGGCCGCCGCTTTCGTTGCCGTCTTCGTTGCCGCCATGTGTTTTGATATGCGCTTTCAGTTCGGCTGCATAAGCGGCACGTTCTATAGAATCTTTTTCAAAAACGGCTTTCAGTTCTAATGAATCTGTTGTTTCTGCGGCAGAATCGTAACCTTTTTTGCCATCGTTCAAAATGTTTACCAGACTGTTTAAATCGCTGATTATTTCATCGTTCGTTTTCATGGGATATATCTGTTTTTATGTTGAAAAAGTAAAAGGCGTAACCAATCGGTTTTGTTTTCGCAAATCGGTATTAAAAGTTAAAAAATTGGTTTCCGTGCTTTGATAAAGCCTGATTTTATGCCGGTAAAAGAAGCATTGTGGAAATTACCTTGTGTTGAAAATGCCGCGCACGTTTATCCCAACGCCGTGGTTATCAATTGTTACACCGCTGGTTTTATCGTTGCCGAAAATTTTGAACGGCCGGAACAAGTGTTTGTTCAAATAAATTACAAATTTGCCTAAAATGTGAGGTTCACGACCTAAAAAAGCACTTTATCCGAGGATTGGATTACAAAGGGTTTATGAAGTTAAAGGCCGTAAAGATACCCCTGGAGCAAACGCTAAAATTTACTTGGCTTATTAATGGGATTCTTTGCCGCTCTTTACCCAAAAAATTACAAACTTGTATTAGTGATAATCTGGTAAAGAAGACGGCCGTTGTATTAGCGGAAAGTTATTCCTGCTTTTTATATCATATCTATCAAATTGGTAATAATTTGATGGGTACTGCCCCGCGTGCTCTTTCCGGCAGACTGCCCTGCCCACAAAGCAATAAAGTCTTTGATATTGTGCTTCTGTGCATGGGTCCGAACCAAACTCATCAATTGGTTTTGTAAGGTATAATAAGGAATTGATAGGTTTTTTGCCTCCATCCGCTGCATAAACTCATTCTGTATGCCCCGGGCCCATTTTCCGGAAAAGGCACGGGTGAGTGTTGTAGATGTATCCTGAGCATGAAGTACTGCTTCCTTATAAGCCTCACTTGCAGTGCTTTCATCAGCAGTAATAAACAAGCTTCCGATCTGTACACCGGAGGCCCCAAGAGCAAAAGCTGCTTTTATTGTCCGGGCATTATAAATGCCCCCTGCTGCTAGTATTGGCAAGCCTACCTCATCGGCCACTTGCGGCAACAGGGAAAATAGTCCTACCTGTGGCAAAGGATGATCAGATAAAAAGCTACCTCTATGGCCGCCTGCTTCTATGCCTTGTACCGTTAAACTGTCAACACCAGACTGCGCCAATG
This sequence comes from Mucilaginibacter sp., assembly GCF_041088075.1. Classification (GTDB taxonomy): domain Bacteria; phylum Bacteroidota; class Bacteroidia; order Sphingobacteriales; family Sphingobacteriaceae; genus Mucilaginibacter_A. The sequence continues at coordinate 47,603 of NZ_JBGCVY010000061.1, forward strand.
CCTTTGCTTCAGCCACACTTGTTGCGGTACCTATGAGAATGGTGCCTTTTTCCTTTAAAGCCGAAACAACTTCAGCCTTTAACCGGCCAAATGTAAAACTTACTATCGGAATGGTTTCCTTTAATATAACCTCAATCAGGTCTTCATAATAATAAAAACGGAAAGTCTTTATGTCTTGCTGTTTGTAAGGGATATCAAAGTTCAAGCAAATTTCAGCAAGGAAATCCTGCATAAGTGCCGTTTCCTCTTTATTTACTTCACCGGCCGGTGTATGTGCAAACAGGTTAACTGCAAACGGGCGATTTGTTAGTGCTTTGGTAGCATGGATAAGCTCGCGCGTTCGGTCGGGAGACAAGCCGCCAACAGGCAATGACCCTAAAGCCCCGGCATTAGAAACAGCGGCAACCATGGCAGGTGTGGTAACGCCCAGCATCGGTGCCTGTACAATCGGATAGCTGATATTTAAAAGGCCTTTCAAATCTTGCATAGCTAAACGTTTAAACTCATTGCAAGGTAGCTTTTTTTAATAAATGACGGTGCAAAACTATACTTAGTTGCATCAAAAAGACAGAGCCAAAGAGACACAAAGTTTTAACAAGATTTCTGTTTGGATGGATAACATAGAGAACAACTTTGATTGAAGAAGAGATGTTTTTTGTAAACGGTAAATATTGTATTTGTCATTTTTGATAATAAACAGATATATACCGGTATGGACAGTTAAGCAAACAACCTTTTTTTAAGGGCCTGATTAAATTTTGTCCCAATATTTTCAATGCTTCTTTTACCGCCTAAAAATCAATGTTTCTATGTTCGATTTGTATCGGTATAATATTCAAATCCAGAATTTATGGGCATAAAAGAAGCATGGTAGATTTTTACCGTAGAAATCTAAACAGTCTCTAAGCACTTCATTCTTTTCAACCAAATTAACTTCCCGCCAAACTTTCTGAACCGTTCATCTCTTTACTAACAAATAAAATTTAAAGAGATGAATGCGTATCAGCAAAAATGGGTTGAGTTGTTTCAAGGCGCACATATCCCAAACTGGCAGATCAAAGCCAGCGGAAACGATATCGAAATCCGGGTTCCGGCCGATGTGGACTTAAAAATTGTGCGCGATAATTTCCCGGAAACCGTTGCGGCCATGTCGCTCGATATTACCATTCCGAAAGAAAGGCTGAAGTTTATTTTGCACAACGGCCACGCCAATACCGAATATATTTTAAACCCAACCGATGCCGATTTGAACAGGGCTTAACCAGCAATCGGATGCTTCTTTTATCGGCATAAATTCATTTTGTCAAACAAAAAAACCCCAAGTTTATGAGCAGCTTTTTCAAAAAAACCAATAAAATACCTTTAAACCAGCAAGTTGTAGTAATAACCGGTGCTTCAAGCGGCGTTGGCCGCGCCACGGCTTTAGAGTTTGCGCGTTACCGTTCTACCATCATTTTAGCTTCGCGGCAGGAAGAGGCTTTGCAGGAAGTGGCCGATATTTGTAACCATTTGGGAGCAAAAGCATTGGCCGTGCCAACCGATGTAAGCGATGCGGCAAGCGTGCAAAAACTGGCCGAAGCATCCGTAACTTTTGGCGGGAAAATAGATACCTGGGTAAACGTGGCCGGCGTAGCGATCATGGGTGAATTTAACGCTGTTCCGCTGGCAGAGCATGAGCAGGTGATCCGCACCAATTTGCTGGGTTATATTTATGGCGCTTACGCCGTGTTGCCTTACTTTAAACAGCAAAAATCAGGAACGATCATCAACATGAATTCGGTTGGGGGCTGGGTTGCTTCGCCTTATGCCGTGGCTTATAGCGTAAGTAAATTTGGCGCCAAAGGTTACAGCAAGGCTTTACGCGGCGAGCTGTACCGTTTCCCGGATATTCATATTTGCGATGTTTTTCCTGCTTTTTTGGACACGCCGGGATGTAAGCACGCCGGAAATTACATCGGCAAAGTTTTAAAACCTGTTCCGCCGGTTTACCCAGCTACGCGTGTGGCAAGTGCTATTGTAAAGCTGGCGGTGCACCCACAAGATTCGGTTGTTGTAGGCGCGATGGCTTATTTGGTTAAGCTGAGCAATGTTTTTCTGCCCGGTTTGGCCGAGTGGGGAATAGCAAAAGGGTTGGAAACGTATTTAAAAGTGGGCGATGACGCGTCGGTAACTTCAGGCAATATTTTACATCCAACCGGAACTTATAACCAAATTTCGGGCAGTTTTACCCAAAAAACGGTTACCCAAAAAAGGGTGAACAAAACCTTAGGCGTGGCCGGTGCCGCTCTGGCGTTGTTGTTTGTGGTGAATAAAATAAGAAAGTAATTCTTTTATCAACACAAATTTTTTGTTGGTAGGAGAAGTGTCATTTAAATTATGGCAATGATACGCATATTTTATAGTAACATTAAACAGTGTTTTAAATAATTGAAATTAAAAAGCTAAAAATGTAAAGTATTGTTATTTACAATAGCACTTCTCTTTAAAATATGGTAAAAATACATTGGCTTTATGTAAGTCCAAACTAAGTATTTACATTTGTGTTCTAATTAATACAATAATATAATAGCCAATTATATAATAACCATTACAGCTTCTATATCGTAAAATGTCTAATTGGCAAGTTAAGTCAGATTCTAATTTTAAAGCTACAAATAAACTAAACAACGAATTATTCTTTTGTTCGAGTGTCCACTGCTCGTATTATAGCTGTATTCAAATGATATATCATTTTTTGAATGTTTATTTACAAAAGTCAGAGCAACAAATAAACAATGATACTTACAATAGTACATCAAGCATTGGATTACATAATTGGTTAATTAAAACTGTTTTTGATGAATTTAATGATCGTTCAGAAGCAAATGATTTTAACACTAAAATCAATGAATTGAAGACGTTAAGGAAAAAATCTGATTATCAGAATAGGATCATTCAGCAAAACGAAGCGGAAAAAGCAAGAGATACGGCTTATGAAACGCTTAATATAATTAAAAGAAACTTTAACTTATGAAAGCACAAGAATTTATAATAGAGAACATCAAAAATATTGTAGCAAAATATCCTTATTTGCAATGTACTT
>NZ_JBGCVY010000062.1:0-27546 GCF_041088075.1 Mucilaginibacter sp.
AACAGAGAAGTTAAGCCCGCCAGAGCCAATGGTACTGCCGTAACAGGCGGGAGAGTAGGTCGGCGCCAAAACCTTAAACAAAATACCCCTTCTTCTAATAAAGATCAAGGGGTTTTTTGCGTTTAAAGAGGGGGCAGGGAAGAAGAAGGGAAACGTTTTTCTAAAGCACTTCTCTTCAAATCAGTACAATGCTCCTTTTATAAGGGTAAAATAATAAAGCCTTTTACCCTAACAATTTACAGCAATCAGCTTTTCCGGATTACTGTTTGCAAACTGATAAATCAAATTCTTAATATAATCGTTGCCTACAATTGGTGTTAAAAGTCCTTTTAATACTTCAACATCGGTATTGTTAATTGCTTCTTTTACATAACCCATTCCGTAAAACTGTCCTTCTTCCATTAAGATCAAGCTTTGTTCATCGGCTTCTCTCCCTTTATCATAAATTAGGAAAGTAGGCATCGTAACACGGAGATGTTCAATCGCTTTGGTAACTCTAAGATTATATGCTTCACACAATTCTTTCCCTTCACAAGCGCCAAAACAATAACCGTCATTAATTCCATTACAACATTCATCGTTTTTTTGCACAAAACAAAGTTTTGGGCAAAGGTTAAAATCCACCATCAGCTTCCGCAACAATTCATAACCTTCCAGCATCAACCCAAAAGTATAAATGGGTTTGTTGTACTTTTTCTTTTTCCCGATGGCCAGACGCAAATAACCATTTTGATCTTCAAACTGATACAAGGCAAAAGCGTGATCAAAACGTTTTAAAGCACGGTTATGCTCAGGCCATAATTTTTTAATTTCGGATGCTTCTAAAATCAAAGCCATTAATTCTGTTCCACAAATTTGCCAGGTGATGTTATAAATATCTCTTAAAAAATTCTGTCTTTGCTTATTTGGATTGTTCCCGGTAAAATGGCTGTTAACTCTTTTTTTAATGTTTTTAGCTTTTCCAACGTAAATTACTTTTCCTTTCTGATCGTGGAAATAATAAACACCTGGATTTTTGGGGAGCTGATCCATTATAGTTTTTGGTAAGTGCGGAGGCAGCAACTGTTCTTTCGACTTCTGCAATAAAGAAGCTTGAATATGTCCTTCCAAATCATTTTTCAATAACATCGAAAATAAAGTAGAAGTCGCAAAAGCATCACCCATAGCACGATGCCTGCTATCGTTACCAATTCCTAAATGGTGACAAAGTTTGCCCAAGCTGTAAGAAGGATAACCTGGTAAAATTTTTCGGCTTAATCTAACGGTACAAAGTTTTTTACTATCTAAATTAAATCCTGCTGCTGCTAAATGGTAGCGTACAAAAGAGTAATCGAAGTTTACGTTATGGGCGATAAAAATTTTTTCCTGCAATAAGTTATAGATTTCCTGAGCAGCTTCTGCAAAAGTTGGTGCTTCTTTTACCATATCATTATTGATACCGGTTAAAGCCTGAATATAAATTGGAATTGGTTGCTGAGGATTAATAAGCGATTGAAACTGGTGATAAACTTTTTCCCCGTCATGCAAAACAATTGCAATATCAGTAATTCCGTTTGCGCTGGCATGGCCGCCGGTTGTTTCTATATCAACAATTGCATACATAAATTAAAATTTTTTTAGGCAGCAACTCGATCAGTAGCAGCTAAACAAAGATAGGTAAAACTAAATTTGTTAGTACATGAACGCTATTTAAATTGATAGAACACACAAAATTTTACATGGTAAAAGAAGTATCGGCAATTACAGCTTCATCAGCAGAAAATCAAAACGAAAACTCTTTTCGGCTTTATGCCAAAATTTCTAACTTCACCCCAAATCATTTTAAATTACATGAAATTATTAGAAGGAAAAGTTGCACTAGTTACTGGCGCTTCCAAAGGGATAGGACGTAAAATAGCGGAAAAATTTGCAGAACATGGTGCTAAAGTTGCTTTTACTTACTTGTCTTCGGTAGAAAAAGGACAAGCGTTGGAGCAAGAATTACAACAATTTGGTACACAAATAAAAGGATATCAATCTGATGCTTCAAAATTTGATGAAGCAGAAAAATTAATTAACGATATTGTTGCTGATTTTGGAACGATCAACATCGTGGTAAATAACGCCGGCATTACGAAAGATGGTTTGCTGATGCGCATGACGGAGCAAAATTGGGACGAGGTGCTAAACGTAAACTTAAAATCCATTTTTAATGTTACAAAAGCAGCATCAAAAGTGATGATGAAAAATCGGAACGGCGTTTTTATCAACATGAGTTCGGTGGTTGGGGTGCAGGGAAATGCCGGACAGGCAAATTATGCAGCTTCAAAAGCCGGAATTATTGGGTTTTCAAAATCGGTTGCGAAAGAATTAGGTTCCCGGAATATCCGCACCAATGTGGTTGCGCCGGGATTTATCCGAACGGAAATGACCGAAGTTTTAGACCCGAAAGTGGTGCAAGGCTGGACCGATGCAATACCGTTAAAACGCGCCGGAGAAACGGAAGACGTGGCCAATACTTGTGTTTTTTTGGCTTCAAATATGAGCAGTTATATTACAGGCCAGGTTTTTCCGGTGGATGGCGGAATGCTTTAATTATCCTGATGCTTCTTTTACCGCATTAAATTTTGGCTGATCACGTTATTAAAAATACAATCTTAACGATGGCTGCTTCCCGCGGTGCGGATAAAACCATATGTCCGTCTGAAGTTGCAAGAGCGTTGTTTGGAGAAAATTGGCGAAAAGAAATGCAAACTGTACGCGATGCAGCTTTTGATTTGGCCGAACAAAACAAAATTGTGGTAACGCAAAAAGGAAAAAAAGTGGGGCCGGAAAATTTAAAAGGCCCAATCCGTATTAAAATTGTCAATCCCGAAACCTAAATTATCATCGTTTTAAACCTGATTATGCTGTATTTGATTTCGGTTTCGTGGGGCGCGGTTTCGGGTTGGTGGACGATCGGCTGCTTTGCGTTGGCACTTTTATACAGCTTTTTGTTGTATCGCCAACCCACAAATAGCAGCAAAAATTGGAGAAACGCACTGTTCGCAATCAGAACACTTGCTGTTTTTATCCTGTCTTTTTTGTTGCTGGCTCCGCTGGTCAAATCGGTCAACAAGCATCTGCAAAAACCTTTGATTTTGGTTTTGCAGGATAATTCTTCTTCGATCAAGCAGTTTCCTTCAAAAAACTTTCCATCAACAGCATTTATAGAACAACTGCATCAGCTTAAAAATAATTTAGGCGATGATTACGACGTGCAGGAATTTAACTTCAGTAAAAATCTTTCCAACGGTTTTTCTGATTTTTTGAATGGAAAACAAACTGATATTTCCGGCGCGTTTCAAACATTAAATAATCGTTTTGGCAATCAAAATATCGGTGCCGTAATTTTGGCTTCCGATGGTTTGTACAACCGTGGTAGTTCTCCGCTCAGCACGGCTTCTGCCTTAAAAACCAATATTTACACCGTTGCTTTGGGCGATACCATTCCGAAAAAAGACATTTTAATTGATCATGTTGATTACAATAAAACTGCTTTTCTGGGTAATGATTTTATGGCCGAAGTTTTTGTGGAAGCGCACCAAACCAAAGGAAAAAACCTGCAACTGAACGTTACGGAAGACGGAAAGCAAGTTGCCAGCAAACAAATTAGCGTTGCCGAAAACGATTTTAAAAAGGCAATTCCGATCAAATTAAACGCAGCTAAAAAAGGCATCCGAAAATTTCAGATCAGTTTGATGCCTGTTGCTGATGAAATTTCGACCACCAATAATTTGGAAACGATTTATGTGGAAGTGCTCGACAACCGCAAAAAGGTTTTGATTTTGTACGATGCGCCGCACCCGGATATTGCAGCCATCAGGCAATCGTTGGAAAGCAACCAGAATTACGAGGTAAAAACAAGTTTGTTGAGCGATTTTGATTTGGGCAAACTAAACGATTACAGTTTGCTGATCCTGGAACAATTGCCCAACAACCGCGCAAACTTGCAACCTTTGTTAACACAAGCGGAACGGCTTAAAATTGCAATTTGGTATTTGTTAGGAGCCGAAAGTAACATTTCGCAATTAAACAATTTGCAAAAAGCGGTAAGCATCAGCAGCGGCAGCCCAAATATGCAGGAAGTTTTTGCTGCGCCGGATGCTTCTTTTACCAGCTTTATTTTGTCGGATTCTGCCCGTTCAAAAATCAGCAGTTTTCCGCCTTTGCTCGCGCCTTTTGGAAATTACAGTTTTGGTGCAAGTACGGCCATTTTGTTAAAACAGAAAATTGGTACGGTTTCCACCTCTTATCCGTTGCTGGCTTTTGCAGAAGAAAACGGCCGGCGGACAGCCATTTTAACCGGCGAAGGTTTGTGGCGCTGGCGTTTAAACGAGTTCCAACAGTTTGGAAACCACCGGGCTTTGGACGAATTGTTGTCGCAGGCCATGCAGTATCTGTCGGTAAAAAATAACCAGAAACGGTTTAATGTTGCTTCAACCAAAACTGTTTTTGATGAAGATGAAAACGTGATATTGCAGGCTGAACTGTACAACAAAGCGTTTGAATTGGTTAACCAGCCGGATGTTCCCGTTACGATGAAAAACAAATCGGGCAAAACATACAGTTTTCAATTCTCCAGAAACAATCAATCTTACCAACTCAATGCAGGAAATTTGCCAGCAGGCGAATATACTTTTGGAGCGCAAACCAAATTAGGAAACGAAAGTTTTAAAGCAAGCGGGAATTTTTCGATCAAAACTTTAGTGGCCGAAGCTGCGCAAAGTGCTGCCGATCATCAGCTTTTGTTTGCCTTGGCAAAGCAAAATGGCGGCGAAATGCTTTTCCCAAACCAACTCAGCCAATTGCCAAACTTGATCCGAAAAAATGAAAACATCAAAACGATTGTTTACCAGGACAATAATTACCGCGAAGTGATTGACGAGAAATGGATTTTTGCTTTAATTTTGCTGCTGTTAAGTTTAGAATGGTTTTTACGGAGGAGAAATGGCGAAATCTAAAAGTACTTACAACCCAAAATTTGTAGCGAAGATTAAGAAATCAGAAAAAAACTTTAAGGAAGGCAAGTACATCACCATTAAAGTTGAAGATTTATGGAAGGAGCAGACGATGCTTCTTTTACCGCCCAAAAAATGATTTCTTTTCTTTTTTTTCGGTAACAATGACAAAAATATCTTCGTCCGCTTTTTTCATCAGGTATTTTTCGCGGGCAAATTTTTCTAATTTTTCTTTGTTGGAAGTCAGCTCGTTCAATTGTTTCTGCACGTCGGCTGTTTCTTTGGTGTAAAACGTGTGTTCTTCTTTCAGTTTGTTCAGTTGCTGTCGGTATTCGTATTGCGAGAGCAAATCGTTCCGGTCGAAAAAAATCAGCCATACCAAAAATATAATGCTGATTAGCAAATATTTATTTTTAAAAAGGTCGAGCAGGCGTTGCATAAATACAAGCAGGATAAATTTCATTTAAAGATAAGCAAGTAGTTTGGTTAAATGCAAGCGCAGGATTTTTACTTACGAAAAAAAGCAGGTTTTGTTACCGTTTTAGAATTGACGGAACAAAACCTGCTTTTATAATCGGATTTTAACTCAATGAAGACACCAATTTTAGGTGCATAAAAGAAGCATCCGAAAGATTAGCTTAACTTGTGGTTCGTGGACGGCGTGAATTGTTATGGTTTCTTCCTCTAAAATCATCGCCTGAGGAATTTCTTTTTCCGCGGTTATTGTTGTTTCCACCGGTTGTTTTAGGCTGAAACTTTTGGGCCATGCTGCCTTGTTTTGGTGGATAAGGATGATCGGAAACGGGAATGGTTTTGTTGATCAGTTTGTGAATATCTTTCAAAAAATCCTGTTCTTCGGCATCGCAAAAAGAAAAAGCGGTTCCATTTAAGCCCGCGCGGCCGGTTCGGCCAATGCGGTGAACGTAAGTTTCCGGGATGTTTGGCAGTTCGTAATTGATGACGTGCGTTAGTTCGTCCACGTCAATTCCTCGTGCGGCAATATCGGTGGCAACCAAAATGCGTGTAGTTCGCGCTTTAAAATTGCTTAAAGCACGTTGCCTGGCGTTTTGTGATTTGTTTCCGTGGATCGCTTCGGCGGTGATATTTGCGCGTAAAAGATCCTTCACTACTTTATCGGCACCGTGTTTTGTCCGGGTAAAAACCAAAGCCGTTTGGATGGATTTATCTTTCAAAACATGCAGCAGCAAATCCCGCTTATCACTTTTTTCCACCATAAAAACAGCTTGTTCAATGGTATCAGCAGTGGAAGAAACGGGCGTAACTTCAACTCTTTCCGGTTTGTTTAAAATGGTATCGGCCAGTTCTTTAATTTCTGAAGGCATCGTAGCCGAGAAAAATAAAGTCTGGCGTTTGGACGGCAATTTTGCGATGACTTTTTTAACGTCGTTTACAAAACCCATGTCCAGCATCCGGTCGGCTTCGTCCAAAACCAAAATCTGGATGTGTTGTAGGTTGACGAAACGTTGGTTCATCAAATCCAGCAAACGACCTGGCGTGGCCACTAAAATATCTACGCCGCGTTGTAATGCTTCGGTTTGTGGGTTTTGAGAAACGCCGCCGAAAATAACCAGATGTTTTAAACCGGTATTACGGCCATACGCTTTAAAGCTTTCTTCAATTTGGATGGCGAGCTCGCGCGTTGGCGTTAAAATCAGCGATTTGATCGTCTTTTGTTCTTTGTGCTGCTGTTTTTGCTGGTATAAAAGTTGCAAGATCGGAATGGCGAAGGCTGCCGTTTTTCCGGTTCCGGTTTGGGCACAGCCTAAAAGGTCTTTTCCTTTTAAAATTAACGGGATGGATTGTTCCTGGATAGGTGTGGGCTGGGTATAACCTTCTTGTTTTAAAGCCTTTAGGATAGGCTCAATTAAATTTAATTCGTCGAATAACATGAAAATGTTTTACTAAATGTGCTAACACGACTGTATTAGCGGTCAGGTGATGTGCTTAAGATCAAAGCCGGTAATAGAGCGGGTAATAATAGTGCAAATATACGTTAAATTTATGTTTGTGTTGCAGCAATAAGTTTGAGTAGCACGGAAGCAAAAAAAGCCAGCCTTATCGGCTAGCTTTTGCAATGCTTCTTTTATCAACTAAAAATTTACTTCTTTAAAAACTTAAAATCTTTGCCGATGAATTTTGCGCTGGCGCCTAATTCTTCTTCAATACGCAGCAGTTGGTTGTATTTTGCAATCCGATCAGAACGGGAAATAGAACCGGTTTTAATCTGTCCGCAATTTAAAGCAACAGCCAGGTCCGCAATGGTAGTATCTTCAGTTTCACCGGAGCGATGGCTCATGATCGAAGTGTAACCATTGGTTTGCGCCAAACTAACGGCATTGATGGTTTCGGTTAAAGTACCAATTTGGTTTACTTTTACCAAAATTGAATTGGCAACGTGCAAATCAATGCCTTTTTGTAAACGGGTTACGTTGGTAACAAATAAGTCATCGCCTACCAATTGTATTTTAGCGCCCAATCTTTCGGTCAGTAATTTCCACCCGTCCCAATCATCTTCTGCCATACCGTCTTCGATAGAAATAACGGGATATTTTTCTGCCAATTGCGCCAGATATTCTACCTGCTCTGCGCTGGTACGTACGGCACCTTTTTCGCCTTCAAACTTGGTATAATCGTATTTGCCATTTACATAAAATTCGGAAGCCGCACAGTCAAATGCCAGATAAATGTCTTTACCAGCTTTATAACCTGCCTGTTCAATCGCTTTAATGATCGTTTCTACGCCGTCTTCGGCCCCTGCAAATGTTGGGGCGAAACCTCCTTCATCGCCAACTTCGGTAGAAAGCCCACGGTCGTGCAATATTTTTTTCAGGTTATGAAATACTTCCGATCCCCATCTTAACGCTTCCGAAAAAGAAGGCGCGCCAACCGGCATGATCATAAACTCCTGGAAAGCGATCGGCGCATCAGAGTGTGAACCGCCGTTAACAATGTTCATCATCGGAATAGGAAGCGTGTTTGCATTTACACCGCCAACGTAACGGTACAAAGGCTGGCGGCTTTCTTGTGCTGCCGCTTTTGCAACAGCCAAAGAAACGCCCAGAATAGCATTTGCACCGAGATTGCCTTTATTTTCGGTGCCATCCAAATCAATCATCATCTGGTCAATTGCGTTTTGCTCAAAAACATCCATGCCTTGCAGCTCTTTGGCCAACTGGTCATTTACATTGGCTACGGCTTTTAAAACGCCTTTGCCCATGTATTTGGTTTTGTCGTTATCGCGCAATTCAACGGCTTCGTGGGCACCGGTCGAAGCTCCGGAAGGAACAGCGGCCCGCCCCATTGCACCATTTTCAGTTAAAACATCTACTTCAATAGTAGGATTTCCGCGTGAATCCAGGATCTGGCGGGCATGTACATCAATTATTAAACTCATAATCAAAAAATTTCAGGTTGAAAAATAAAGCCTTAGTGTAAATTTTACACGCTCTTTTTATGCTGCCAAATATACTAATTGCAAAGATTTATATGGTAAAAGAAGCAAGTTTAACAAAAAGTTAATGATTGATGGTTTATCGTTCATGGCCAAGGTTGATGGTTCATGGGGAATAGTTCATCGCTATGGTTCCCGCTCACCGCTCTCACCTCATCGCTCTTCACCTGAAACCTTAAACCTCTCCGCCTCATTCCCACTTAAACGTTTTAACCGCAACGGCATAAACGGCAATTCCCCAAATGGCAAGGATTAGTAATTGATGGCTAACATCGGTTAAGTTTGCACCTTCAAAAGCAACCTTGCGCATGGCATCGTTCAAATAAGTTAACGGCAACGCTTTACTGATGGGTTGCAGCCAGTAAGGAAATGCGCTTATCGAGAAAAAAGTCCCGGAAAGCAGGAACTGCGGCAACGTAACAATATTAGCAATGGGCGGGACGGAACTTTCATTTTTGGCGATTCCGGAAATGACAAAGCCGAAGCCCATAAAAACAATAACGCCGATGGCAGCGAGAACAAGCATATTAACTACGGTTACAAAACCATGGATCAGCGTAAAACCAAAAGCAAAATGACCGATCAAAATAATAATTAAAGCACCGATCAATGCAAACGTAATCCGCGCCAAAGCTTCGCCCAAAACAATACTATAACGTTGTACCGGCGTTGCAAAAAAACGTTTGATAACCAGCGTTAAACGCAGACTTAGAAAAACGAAAGCCGTTCCAAAAACGCCTGTGCTCAACAAAGAAAAGCCCAACTGGCCGGGCAAAATAAAATCAATGGTTTTGTATTCGCGGCCTTCTACCGTAACTTCTTTCAGTTCGGCAACCGGTGGCGGCGAATTTGGCGCATGTAAATTGATCTGGTAAAAAACGTTGTTGAGCAGAGATTTTAAAATGTTCCCTTTTTCTAAAGATGCTTTGGTGTATTCCACATCTACGGTGTAGGCAGGAAGTTTCCCGGGATTGTTTTGAACGGAAATGATACCATCCAACCGGCCTTTTTCCAGTTCAGATTTCATTTCTTCCGGCGTTTCGGTTTCTACCAAATGGATGGCTTTTATCTTTGTCAGAGCCTGATAAATCGGGTTTTGCGAATTGTTGTTTTTTGCAATGCCCACATCCACCGTAATTCCGCCACCGCCGATAAAACCAAAAACCAGGATAAAAATGAGCGGAAAGGCCAGCGTAAAAACAACAGACGACGGGCTACGCAGAATGGAACGAAAACTGGCTTTTGCCATCGCCAGCGTGGCTTTAAAGTTGCTATAGGGTAAGGGTTGATTCATAAAATTTCGGTTTGAGGTATCAGGTGTGAGCCTCTTTTATATTGTATATTTTATTTTATAATGCTGTTTTTGCTACCGGCTGATACCTCAAACCTGCATATTCCTACATTTCCCGCAAATCTTTCCCCGTCAAATGGATAAAAACATCTTCCAGGTTAGCGCTTTTTACTTGTTTTTCGCGTTCAAAACCGGAGGCAACCAGTTCATCAATAAAATGATCGGGCGAATTGATGCCGATCACTTTTCCCGAATCCACAAAGGCAACGCGGTCGCATAGTACTTCGGCCTCGTCCATATAATGTGTGGTGATGACAACGGTGGTTCCGGCGTTGCGAATGTTACGGATCAAATCCCACAAATTGCGGCGCGCTTGCGGATCTAAACCGGTGGTTGGCTCGTCCAAAAAAACAATCCTCGGATTATTGATGAGTGTGGTGGCGATAGAAAAACGCTGTTTTTGTCCGCCCGAAAGTTCTTTGTAGCGTGCTTTGGCTTTATCCACCAAAGAAACTTTGCCCAGCATTTCCAGCGGGCTAACTTCAATTCCGTACAATCCCGAAAAAAGTTCGATCAGTTCCGTCAGGTTTAAGTTTGGATAATAACCGGCCGCCTGCAACTGCACGCCAATCCGTTTTTTGATGCTTCCCGGATCCTGATCGACCGAAAAACCATCCACCACCACTTCTCCCGAAGTTTTGTTGCGCAGTGTTTCCAGGATTTCTAAAGTTGTGGTTTTGCCTGCGCCGTTTGGGCCAAGCAAACCAAATATTTCCCCTTCAAAAACTTCAAAGCTGATTTGGTCAACAGCGGTAAAACTGCCGTACTTTTTGACCAGGTTTTTTACGGTGATGATCGGTTTCGGATTCATTTATCAATTTAAAATAACAACCTGAAATTAAGGAAATTTTTCTGTCTGCCGTTTTTTCCAATTGTAAAAATAGCAAACTTGTTTAAACTCATTCTTTCGTGCATTACCCCATGCTTCTTTTACCCTATAAAAATTGGTATTGCCTGGTTTTTGGTTTGTTCGGGCTGATACGGCCACCAATTTTTATAGGGTAAAAGAAGCATCAGCCCAAAAAAGAGGACCATGAAAAGTTTAAACAACTTCATCAACAAAAACAATTGCGTTGGCCGATGCTTCTTTTACCGGCAAAAAATTTGCATTCAAACTTAATTTAAGCTTCGATAAATTTTCTGCATCTTCGTCTCAACAAAAAAAACCATTATGAAAAAATTATTGCTAAGCCTGGTTACAGGTGTTTTATTAACCACTTTTACTGCCCATGCGCAAGATAAAAACAAGCCGCGCCCAAGTTTGCCCGACACGGTTAAAACCACCATTAGCAGCGGCGCAACGGTAGAAATTGATTACAGCCGCCCGTCTGTAAAAGGCCGTACCATTGGCAAAGATTTGGAGCCGATGGAAGGAAAAGTTTGGCGTACCGGTGCCAACGAAGCAACTACTTTTGTGGTTGACAAAGCCGTAAAAGTAGAAGGAAAGGCGCTTCCTGCCGGAAAATATGCTTTTTTTACCATTAAAAACGGTAACACCTGGACGTTGATTTTTAACAAAGTTTTTAAAACTTGGGGCGCTTTTGATTACGAAAAAAACAAAGCCCAGGATGCTTTAAAAGTGGATGTTAAAGGAACGAAAGCGCCTTCATTTGCAGAGAAAGTAACTTATACCATTGCGAAAGACGGCAAAGTATCCATGCTGTGGGGAGATTATGCCGTAAACTTTACGGTAAAATAAATAGCAGATACCAAATTTAATACCTACCTTAGCAGAATTATAAATAAAAATTACAATGCAAAAAGAAGGTACAGTTAAATTTTTTAACGAAACAAAAGGATTCGGGTTCATCATTCCAGAAAATTCAGGAGAAGAAGATGTATTCGTTCACTCATCTGGTTTAATTGATCAGATCCGTGAAAACGACAAAGTGAAATACGATGTTGAGCGTGGCAAAAAAGGCCTGAACGCGGTAAATGTACAAGTTATCTAACCCAAGATATAAAATTCATTAATCGTTGAGAAAAAGCTGCTTTCGGAAAGGAAGCAGCTTTTTTTATGGGGTAGAAAATTGGATTTGGATTAGTTGGATTAACGGGATTTAAGGATTTACAAAAAAATAAAGCAAGATGAATTTAAACCAAATATTGATCAATTATAAAATTAAGCAAATTTTGAAAGTTGTAGTTCGTTTGTTGTTTATAGTTATTATGATTCAGGCAACAACTTTGGGAATAAATCATTGGCCAGATCTGAAAAAAGCATCAGTAAAATTATACACATCATTTGTAAAATAATTTTAACTTGGGTTTTTAAGGATGATGGGTAATTTTTTCATTTTAAAAATGCAAATTTTAGATGGTAAAAGAAGCTTTATAAGTTTTTAAACTACGGCTGATTCTGATAAAAATATCTCAGAAGGAATGTTTAAAATTTTATGAAGTGCTTTTGCCATTTTTAGTGTAAGTTCTCTTTTGCCTGAAAGTACAAGCGAAACATGGCCTTTACTTCCGATAATTGGCTCCAAATCTTTAGCTTTTAACCCTTTTTCTTCCATCTTTAGCTTGATCACTTCGATTGGGTCTAACTCCGGAGCGATGATATTTTTATCTTCATAATCCTTAACTAAAACCAATAGAAGCTCTAGTTCTTCAAATTCAGGCGAACCGGGTTCAGCATGAAAAATGCTAATTGTACGTTCAAGAGCTACGTTGTATTCACTTTCCGTTTTGATTTCTTCCCAATTATTCATATTTAATTACAAGACTAAATTTATGCCGATAAAAGAAGCATTACAAGAATAACTAAACTTTCTAAAATCTACTCCTCCACAATTTCAATCACTCGTCCAACTTGCCCGTCTTCCAATCGAACTTTAATTCCTTTGGAATGAAAGGCAGAACTGGTGAGTAAATCTTTTACAATGCCGCGGGTGCGTTTGCCGCTGCGCTGGTCTTTTTTCAGGATGACATCCACCTCCAAGCCGGGATAAATATCGCTTCGGTTTTGTCCGTTCATGTTAACTCAATAGTTTTTCGATGGCTGAGTCTATTCTTTCAAAATGAAAAAGTTTCAGCACATCCTGCATACATTCGGTTATTTCTTCGTTGCACAAATTGCCGATGCTGCCTTCGTGTGTGTGGTTCACTGTTTTTGTAGGGTTAAAAGAAGCATTCTCAATTTCGGCACCAATTTGCTGGTACGCTTCGCGGAAGGGAACGCCGCTTAAAACACGTCGGTTGGTTTCTTCCACGCTGAACAAATATTGATAACGTTCATCTTCCAAAATTGCTTCTTTTACCGATACATTTTCGAGCATAAAAGTGGCCATGTGCAGGCAATCTTTTAAATCGGTAAACGCCGGGAACAAAGTTTCTTTCAACAATTGCAAATCACGATGATAGCCGGAAGGCAGGTTGGTCGTCATCAAAGCCAGGTCGTTTGGCAAAGTCTGGATGCGGTTACATTTGCCGCGCATTATTTCCCAAACATCCGGGTTTTTTTTGTGCGGCATGATGCTGGAACCGGTTGTTAACTGATCAGGATAACTCACAAAAGAAAAATTCTGGCTTAAATATAAACACTGGTCCATCGCCATTTTGGCCAGCGTTGCGGCAACGGCCGATAATCCTTGCGCTACGATGCGTTCTGTTTTTCCGCGGCCCATCAAGGCATAAACAACGTTGTAATTCAGGCTTTCAAAACCTAACAATTTGGTTGTCAAAGTTCGGTTTAGCGGGAAAGATGAACCGTAACCGGCCGCCGCGCCCAACGGATTTTTGTTAGCAACTTTGTAAGAAGCCAAAACCATTTCCAGATCGTCCACCAAACTTTCGGCATACGCGCCAAACCACAAACCGAAAGACGAAGGCATGGCAATTTGCAAATGCGTGTAGCCAGGCAACATCACATCTTTATATTGATTGCTAAGTTTGATGAGCAAATCAAACAGCGTTTTCACCAGCGAAACAATTTCCCGGATTTCATGCCGGAAAAACAGTTTCAAATCCACCAAAACCTGGTCGTTGCGTGATCGGCCGCTGTGGATTTTTTTGCCGGCCTCGCCAATGCGCTGCGTCAGCAGCCATTCAATTTGCGAATGTACATCTTCCACTTCCGGCTGAATGGTAAATTTTCCGGCTTCAATTTCCTGGTAGATATTTTTTAATTCCTGTTGAACCAGTTGCAAATCTTTGGCACTCATCAAACCAATACTTTCCAGCATTTTTGTGTGCGCTAACGAACCCAACACATCAAAAGCGGCCAGTTGCAGGTCAAATTCGCGGTCGCGACCAACGGTAAAATTTTCGACCAGTTCGTTTACGTTGGTGGTTTTTTGCCAGATTTTCATGGAGTAGATTTTTAGATAATTTGTATTGATACTGTTTTTATCGGTTATTTTTAAGTGTGAGCCATGAACCATGAACAATGATCTATTGACCACCACCAACTTTCTCACCTCACCAACCGGTCCAGCATTTTGATGTACAATTCAATGCCTTCTTTGATTTCATCTACATAAATAAATTCGTCGGCCATGTGCGAACGGCCGGAATCTCCGGGACCTAATTTGATCGAAGGAATATCCAGCAACGCTTGGTCTGAAGTGGTAGGCGAGCCGTAAGTGGTTCGGCTCAAAGCAATCCCGGCCTGTACAAAAGCATGTTCTTTCGGGATGGAAGAAGGTTTTAGGCGGATAGAACGCGGCTTTACTTCGCAATCCACTTGTTCACGGATCATCTCCAGCACTTCTTCATTCCGGTAAGCATCGGTAACGCGCACATCAACCGTAAACGTACAAGTTGCCGGGACCACGTTGTGCTGCGAACCAGCGTTGATGATCGTAACCGACATTTTGATCGGCCCAAAAACTTCCGATTCTTTTGGAAAACGGTACGTGCGAAACCATTCGATAGCCTTCATGGCTTTGTAAATCGCGTTGTCGCCTTCCTCGCGTGCGGCGTGTCCGGCACGGCCAAAAGCGGTGCAATCCAAAACCATCAAACCGCGTTCGGCAATGGCCAGTTGCATTTGCGTTGGTTCGCCCACAATGCCAAAATCTAATTTCCCCAATTCCGGCACAATCAGTTCCAAACCGTTATTGCCCGAAATTTCTTCTTCCGCAGTTGTGGCCAAACAAAAATTGTATTTTAAACCGGGCTGATCATAATAGTATAAAAACGTGGCGATAAGCGAAACCAAGCAGCCGCCTGCATCATTGCTGCCCAAACCGTAAAGCTTTCCGTCTTCCATTTTAGCGTCAAAAGGATCACGCGTATAACCCGAATTTGGTTTAACGGTATCGTGGTGCGAATTAAGCAGAATAGTTGGTTTTGCAGGATCGAAGTGTTGGTTCCAGGCCCAGATATTGTTCAGTTTCCGATGCGTTTTTACGCCGTGTGCCACCAAAAAACTGTTGATGATTTCGGCAGTTTGGTTTTCCTCTTTGCTGAAAGAAGGCGTTGAAATAAGCTGTTGTAAAAGTTGTAAGGCCTGCTGAAATAAAATATCGGTGGTAAGCATATTGTTCAAAACCGGATTGTCATCCGGGCGGGCAAAAATACGTTTTTGTTTAAGAAGAAGTGGAGCGTTCCAAAAATGCCTCTTATCAATTTTATGTTGATAAAAGAAGTAGCCATGGATCAATAGCAATTTAGCTGCCGCCTGGCCAAAGCAAAAGGCGGTGCTTTACTTTGCTTTGTCTCAAATTAAAAAATTTCACAAAAACCCGGAGAAATTTCAGCCATATCCGGCTTTGGAAATGCCACCCGGTGCACCCATTGGTATGCTGGATAATGAGTTTGGATTTTAGGGTGGTAAAAGAAGCAGGGGTTAAAATGCCAAACTTCTGCTTTTTAATATCATCAATTACTCTCGGTTAAAAGCTTTGATAAGTTCTTTTAATTCTTTGTCGGTAATTGTTGCTGTTTCGGCTTTGTCGTAAATCATAATTAAGTTTACGGTTACCTCTTCGTTTTTTACGTTCACTTCACCAATCAACGTCGTTTCTTCCAACAAAGAAATAACTCTTGCGCCGCCACTTTTTCCCTTGCCTTTACTGGTTATCTTTAATCTGATTTTGTAAACATTGTTTCCAAGTGCCGTACCAAGCTTTGGATTTGTGATTATCTCATTTTCCAAAGCAAGAAGATCGTTGGTAAGCGAAGGGTATTTCTTTAATAATGGTTTAATTGCTTTTTTAAAGCTTTTGGCAATTCGAACTGATGTTTTCACTTTAAAAAATCCTGAAGTGTCTCCAGTTTTTTGCCTGTTTTTCGGGCCTTGCTTACTTCTTCCAAACCTTCACCAATCCCTTCTAAGATTTCTATTTTTTTTTGAAGTTTTCGATAATTAACATTCAATTCTTCCCAAACTTTTATCGGAACGAGAACTGATGATTTCTGTCCATGCTCATCAATAATATATTTTAAACTATTTTCCATTGTGGTTTTTTTGAAAGATTGAAGAATGATATTGACCTTGTAATCTGTACAAAATTAAAACTATTCGAAAGATGTTTAACAGCAAATAAATAATGAATGATAGATTCTTACCAAAAAATGTAGGTAAAAGAAGTATAAATATTTTAGGTAGCTCAAGTTTAATAGGATACAACAGTTTAACTTTTAGTAATTGTTACCTCACTTCTTCCGAATATAAATATGCTTGATATGATTTTTCCCCGTATCGCGTTCGTCAATTTCAAACTGGTTTAGGCTTTTGATCAAAGGCAGCATTTTGGCGTAGCCGTAATTGCGCGGGTCAAAGTCCGGTTTCTTTTTCAGCATTAAATTGCCCAGTTCGCCCAAAAAAGTCCAGCCTTCTTCATCGGCCAAATCTACAATACTGTCCGTGATAAGTTTGATCAAACCTTGGTCAACCTTGCTCAATGCATTCTTGGCGGCTTTGGGCGTATTTGTTCTGGTGCTTCTTTTACCACCCTTTTTTTCTTCGAGTGCGGCTGTTTCAGGTTTTAAAATTTCGAGGTAGATAAATTTATCGCAAGCGGTAATAAACGGGTTTAAGGTTTTCTTTTCGCCGATGCCGATCACTTTCATGCCGGCTTCGCGCAGGCGTGTGGCCAATCGCGTAAAATCGCTGTCGCTGGAAACGATGCAAAAACCATCCACTTTGCCGGTGTACAAAATATCCATTGCATCAATAATCAAGGCGCTGTCGCTGGCGTTTTTCCCCGTCGAATAACTGTACTGCTGGATCGGCGTGATGGCATTTTCCAGCAAAACGTTTTTCCAGCCCGAAACGGTTGGCTTGGTCCAATCAGCGTAAATGCGTTTAAAAGTTGGCGTGCCGTACTTGGCGATTTCCTCAAACATCTCTTTTACGTTGGCATACGGCACATTGTCGGCATCAATCAATACGGCAAGTTTCAGTTCGGTTTTGGTTTCCATCTTTTAAAAATCTGATTTCTGTAGAAAAGTTTGAACACAAGATACAGTTTCTGTCTTAAGCAAAACTATCCGGAAAACTTTAAAAGCGAGGCCAATTTGAGGCGGTAAAAGAAGCATCAGCATTGGCACAAACCCTTTCCCGAAATAATTTTTGAAAATTATATGCAACTTTTTTCGGGTTTTTTGTTCTTAATTACAATTATACTTTTGCCGAAACTAAATTTTTTCATCTTTCATCTTCAGTTTGTATGAACCACAACGTATATTTTTTAGTGAAAGATCCAAAGGATGCCTGCCGGGATATTATCCGTTCGCGCGATACTGACTTGAGGATTAGGGTACATTGTTTGAACGAAGTAGATTTTAAACCAGACCCGGACGAGATCCAACTATACGCCGACGACCGCGGCAACCCGCTTGCTTTCGAAACGATCAACATTAAATCAGAAGACGCCCTGGATATGGCTTCGGCCATCCAATGGTACGCCAAATACATCGGTTACCCGGAAATGGAAATATTGCCGGAAGACCCCCGCACAGAATACAACTGCGACTGATGCTTCTTTTACCGGCATAAAGTTGGTGTTGTTCCGCATCCAAAAAAAGTTTTTACAGGTTTTAAATAAAAAGTAATTTAAGCTTTTATTTAAAACCTGTTTTTTTTGGATTGGCTTTTTTGTGATGTGTTTGGCCAACGCAAGTTGTAAAAACAATTTCTCCTTCATTGTGGCAGAACAATTTGTGGCAATGCTTCTTTTATCATACAAAAATCAATTAAAATACTTTCTAAACCTGCCTTTATAATGAAGAAATTCCATACTGTTTTTACCACCCTTTTTTTGTTTTGGGCTGGCAGCCAAAACAGCCGCGCACAGCTTATGCCCATTGCAATCAGCAAATACGATCAGCATAAAGTTTTTGACCCTTTGTTTTATACCGATAAAGGCAACCAGTTTCGTACGGCAGGCGGCGCACCAACGGCACGTTACTGGCAAAACCGCGCCGATTACCAGATCAATGTTTCGCTGGATACGGTTAAAAACCAGGTTTCGGGCAGCACCATCATCACTTACACCAACAACAGCCCCGATGCTTTGCCTTTTTTGTGGCTGCAATTAGACCAGAATATTTACCGACAGGATTCGCGTGCCGAAGCAACCACGCCGGTAACCGGAGGGCGATTTGCAAACAAAGCTTTTACGCAAGGCGATGTGATAAAATCGGTAACATTGATCCGTAACGGGAAACCGGAGACTGCCAATTATTTGATTTCGGATACGCGGATGCAAATTAAACTACGGGATTCGTTGAAGTCATCGGGCAGCAAGATACAGATCAGGATTGATTACAATTTCGAAATCCCACAAAACGGGACCGACCGAATGGGCAGGGTCAAAACCAGCCACGGCTGGATCTATGAAATTGCACAATGGTATCCACGGATGGAAGTTTACGACGATATAACCGGCTGGAATACCATTCCATATTTGGGCGCATCCGAGTTTTATCTGGATTACGGCAACTACAATTATACCATTACCGCGCCTTCAAACCTCCTGATTTTTGGTTCGGGTGAATTGACGAACGCGGCAGAAGTTTTATCGCCCACGGTTTTAAACAGGTTGGCACAAGCCCGAAACAGTGATAAAACAGTTTTTATAAGAGATTCTGCGGACGTGATCCGACAGGCAAACCCGTTTAAAAAACCAACTTTAACCTGGCATTTTTTCTGTAGAAATTCGCGTGATGTTGCCTGGGCAGCTTCCAATGCTTTTGTTTGGGATGCTGCGCGAATCAACCTGCCAAGCGGAAAAAAAGCATTGGCGCAATCCGTTTACCCAATTCAAAGCGGCGGCCACGAAGCCTGGGGACGGTCAACAGAATATGTAAAGGCCAGCATCGAAATGGATTCGCGCCAATGGTTTGAATTTACGTATCCAACCGCTACCAATGTTGGCGGCATTGTTACCGGGATGGAATATCCGGGCATTGTTTTTTGCGATGCCACCAGCCGCAGTAAAGATTTGTGGGAAGTAACCAACCACGAGTTTGGCCACAACTGGTTCCCGATGGTTGTGGGTTCCAACGAACGCAAATATGCCTGGATGGACGAAGGTTTCAATACGTTTATCAACCAGGTTGACGAGCAGCAGTTTAACAAAGGCGAGTATTATACCCGGCCAGATGTGGAAGCTACCAGCGCGATTTCTGCTTTTGGCCCTGAAGCAGAAGCGATTATGAACACACCTGATGTTTTGCAAGCTTCTTTTTTGGGTGAGGCCGCTTACAACAAACCAGCTTTAGGCTTGATGATTTTGCGCGAGCAAATTTTGGGCAGGCAGCGTTTTGATTACGCTTTCAGGACGTACATCAAACGCTGGGCTTTTAAACATCCAACGCCCTGGGATTTTTTCCATACGATGGACAATGCTGCCGGAGAAGATTTAAGCTGGTTTTGGAAAGAATGGTTTTTTACCACTTGGAAGCTCGACCAGGCTGTAAAAGGGATCAGTTATGTGGATAAAAAAGATGCGGCAAAAGGAGCATTGATCACGATAGAAAACCTGGGCGAAATGGCTTTGCCGGTTACGGTTTTTGTAAAAGAAGAAAATGGCAAAAGCAATGTGGTGCATCTGCCTGCCGAAATTTGGCAGCGCGGCGGAACCTGGACTTTCAGCTATCCTTCAACCTCAAAAATAAATCTGGTGGTGATAGACCCGGAACATATTTTGCCTGATGTTGACCCGGACAACAATACGTTCAGCGGTATTACGATGCCGGGCGGAACAACGGCCGAAACCGTTGTCGGCAAATATTTGAACGCCATTGGCGGTGCAGAAAAGGTGAGGAACGTAAAAGACATCACTATAAATTCTGCCGGAATGGTGCAGGGCGTGCAAGTGCAAACGGTGAATAAATACAAATTGCCGGACAAATATGTGCAGGATTTAAGCATTCCGGCCTACAATGTGATGCGGCATACGGTCGTCAATCGTGATAGCATCAAAACGTTGCAAAACAACCAGCCCATACAATTAACGTTGAGTGATAAAGCACTGATCAAACAATCAAGCAATGTTTTTCCGGAACTGCAGTATGGCAGCAACGCGGTTTTGCTTCCAACAGTTGTTATGGTCAATGATCAGCCAACTTATCTCATCACCATAAATTCGACAAACGGCAATACCACCAAATCTTATTATGCTTTGGCCAATGATTTAAAAATCAGGGAAGTGAGGACGAGTGCCGGTTTGACAACTGTTTCTGATTACAGCGATTACCGCAATGCCGGCAACGGGGTCAAAATTCCGTATTCGGTTAAAAACTCTTTTTTTGGCGAAAATATCGAACTAAAAGTTACAGATGCAAAAATCAACAGCAATTTGTCCGACAGTTTGTTTCAATGAAAAAGAGCCGATAAAAACAGTATTGATAACTGGCATTCTTAAAATTAAGCGGCCTGACAACAGCAAATACGCACCTAATTTTACCCGATAAAAGAAGCATCATAACCACAAACCATCCCATGAAAAAACATTTATCTATGACTGCGCTAATCGTTCTGCTTGGCGGACAGGCATTTAGCCAGGAAACCGCACAGGCAATTTTAAATGCCAAAGGTGCAAAAACGCAAATCAGCCGGCACATTTACGGCCAGTTTTCAGAACATTTAGGCCGAAGTATTTACGATGGGTTTTGGGTTTCGGAAAATTCAAAAATCCCGAACAAAGGACGGATTCGTTTGGATATTGTAGAAGCTCTGAAAAAAATCCATATTCCAAACTTGCGCTGGCCCGGCGGCTGTTTTGCTGATGAATACCATTGGCGCGACGGCATCGGCCCGAGAAACCAGCGGCCAAAAATGGTGAACACCAATTGGGGCGGCGTTACCGAGGACAATAGTTTTGGCACGCACGAGTTTCTGGATTTATGCGGAATGCTGCATTGCGAGCCCTATGTTTCTGCAAACGTAGGCAGCGGAACGGTAGAAGAAATGTCTAAATGGGTAGAATACTTGAATTTTGACGGTGTTAGCCCGATGGCTGCTTTACGGGCACAAAACGGCCATCCCAAACCTTATAAAGTTAGTTTTTGGGGCGTTGGAAATGAAAGCTGGGGCTGCGGCGGGGAAATGACACCAGAGTTTTATTCCGACCAGTTCAGGCGTTATGCTACTTATGCCAGAAATTATCCGGGTGCACCATTGAAAAAAATTGCCAGCGGCGCCAATAGTTTTGATTTTAACTGGACCGAAGTTGTGATGAAAAATATTGGTACGCGCCCCTGGGGCCTGTCGCTCCATTATTATACCGTTCCAACGGGCAATTGGGGCAAAAAAGGTTCTGCAACGCAGTTTGATGAGAAAGAATATATCACAACAATGCGTAATTGTTTGACTATGGACGAATTGGTAACCAAGCACGGGGCAATTATGGACAAGTACGACCCGCAGAAAAAAGTAGCGATGGTGGTGGATGAATGGGGCGTTTGGACAGACGTAGAACCAGGCACCAACCCGGGGTTTTTGTACCAGCAAAACAGTATGCGCGATGCGCTGATTGCCGGAACGACGTTAAATATTTTTAACAACCATGCCGACCGTGTAAAAATGGCAAACCTGGCGCAAACGGTAAATGTATTGCAATCCCTGGTGCTTACACAAAAAGAAAAAATGATTTTGACGCCAACTTACCATGTTTTTGATTTGTACCAGGTGCATCAGGATGCAACTTTGCTGCCGATTGCTGTCCAATCGCCGGATTATACGGTTGATGGCGTAACCGTTCCTGCCGTTAATGCTTCCGCTTCGCGCGATAGCAGCGGCGTGGTGCATATTTCTTTTGTGAATTTGGACGCAACAAATAAAATCACCGTTAGTACAGCTTTGCAAGGTGTGGACTGGAAAAGCGTGCAAGGGCAAATGGTTACTTCGGCCAAGTTTACGGATTATAACTCTTTCGACAATCCTTCTAAAATAAAAGTTACTGTTTTTAACGGTGCAAAAAAGCAGGGCGACCAGTTGGTAGCCGAATTGCCGCCGTTAAGTGTAGTGGTTTTGACACTAAAAAAGTAGGGGTAAAAGAAGTATTGCAATTGTATTGACGCAATACACTTGGGATAAAAGGCGCAATGCGCATTTTGTATTGTTTATAATTTGGTAAAAAACTGAAAAGTAATGATTACAAAGGGGTTAGCGTTTTTATTACCAGTATATTTTCCAACAAAAAAACTTTAATAAGATTTATATTTTATTCGTAAAAGTTGCGTATATTTACTAGTTGTACGTCAGGCTGAATGACTAACGCCGACTTAAAATCGAATTAGAGAATATTAAATGAAACTCTGGACACAACTTTTACTACTGACAGTTCTGGATTTTGTTATAGTTTGGTTTTGGGTAAGAGAACAAGACCCAGACCCAAGCGTTTCGATCGGCATTTTTCTAGTTGTTCCATTAGCAATAATTGTAAATCTTATTCTTGCAGCAATACTATATTTTGTAAAACGGAAGTACACAAACGTTTTTTTAATTAACTCTTTGATTGCAGCAGTAATTATGTACAATTTATTTATTGCAGGAATTGACCGACACCAAAGACAAAGATATGAAAGCTGGCAATTCAATCTTAATGACACAACTTTTAGAATTACAAATAACAAGTTAAATAAGACATTTGACATTTCATACAGCACAAATTCTGGTAGCTCGACGACTTTTATTTATGGAAAAGTTGCATCTAAAAACAGTATCTACACATTAACTAAAGACTCGTTGAGGCTTTTGATAAAAAATAATTCTCTTTTTGGATTTAGAAATTTAGACAGCATCAAAATGAAGCAAATTGACCTGTGATAAAGAAGCCCGAACGTACAACATTGGTTTGGCAAAAAACTGGCTGAAGAATTAAACATCAACTTTTATTTTGCTATTTTGCTTCAGTTTCGGCAAAAGGAACAAAATTTAGCCGTTAAAAACAGTATGAACTTTGGAACATTAATTTAACTTTGGTTTCGGCTGACGGGTTTCAAATATCAGTTCTTCGCCAAGCCCGGAACGTTGGCTGTAACTTTAAAAATGAACTTAACTACTAAATTCGATAAAACATTCTTACTTGAAACAGAAAAGCAAAAATTAGACATTTTAACTTTAATTTCTTCTCGCATACAAAAAGCTAAAGAAGATAAAAGCCTGATAAATTTTGATCCAATTGATTATAAAGGCGTAATAGTCGCAGATGATGAAATTATAATTTTCAGAAAACCATCAATGTTTAATCCTTCTCGTGATTTAGGAAAAATAAGTTTAACGCTGACATCAAAATTTGACAGAACTTTAATCCAAGCAAAATTCCAGCCTTTTCATTGGATATATAAATATAATATTATTTCCTTACTGTTTGCTCTTATGTTTATTACACTAATGATGTTGTTATTTGACCGAAGCAATTCAGCAATACTTATAGTAGTAAGTGCCTGGCTCATATTCCCAACAATTCTTTATTTAATGATAATTGTAAACCGTTATCAACTAAAGAAATATTTACAAAACTTTTTAGAAGACTTGGACATAAGAGAAAAGCTACAGCCAACATTGGTTTGGCAAAAAACTGGCTGACGAATCAAACATCAACTTATGTTTTGCTATTTTGCTTCAGTTCCGGCAGAAGGAACAAAATTTTAGCCGATAAAAGAAGCATCAACATTTGAACATTTATTTAACTTTGGTTTGGGGCCGACGGGTTTTAAATACCAGTTCTTCGCCAAGCCTTGAACGTTGTGCGTAATGCTAACCTGACAAAACCCTATTGCATTTAATGAATATACAGATACCTTTTACGACACAAGGAATTCAAGGAATTTTAATTTGTTTAATAACACTAACTTTTTTCATACTTGAAAGAAAGTTTCCTGGGCGAGAATTGCCTGAATCAAAAGGTTGGTATTACCGTTCAATAGTAATAAATATTCTTCAAATCAGTCTGGTTGGCTTAGGTGGATTGACTTGGAACAAATACTTTAGGAACTATTCTTTGCTCCATTTAGGACATTGGCATACTTCAATTACAGAAGGTTTGACATATTGGTTTTTTGGGACTTTTATTTTTTATTGGTGGCACCGTTTAAGACACGCAAATGGGTTTTGGTTAGTTTTTCATCAAGTTCATCACAGTCCGAAACGAATTGAATTATTGATATCCTTTTATAAACATCCAATAGAAATAATTGCAGACTCGTTAATAACAGGTTTCTTTATATTTTTTATCTTGGGAGGCACAGCGGAGGCGGCAGCTTGGACTTCTTTTTTTGGGGCAACTGGGGAATATTTTTATCATTCAAATATTTCTACTCCAAAATGGTTAGGTTATTTTATTCAACGACCAGAACACCACGCAATCCATCATCAACTTGACGTACACAAATATAATTATGGAGACATTACCTGGTGGGACAAGATGTTCGGAACTTTTAAAGAAGCTGACGGCTTTATTTCGGAGTGTGGTTTTCCAAATGATAACGAGAGGAGATTTTGGGAGATGATTAAATTTAAAGATGTTTACAATAAGCACTAACGCACAACACTGGTTTGGCAAAAAACTGGCGGACAGAACAAACATCAACTTTTGTTTTGCTATTTTGCTTCAGTTCCAGCAGACGGAACTGAAATTTAGCTGGTAAAAGAAGCATCAACATTTGAACATTTATTTAACTTTGGTTTTCGGCTGACGGGTTTCAAATCCCAGTTCTTCGCCAAGCCCTTTCCGTTGTGCGTCATTTTACCCAAACGAAACTCTCAAAGCAAAATTAGTGACAACAAAAATATTTTTTATAAATTTGTATCTAAATGAATACAATTTAAAGAATGTACTTTATTGAAAAAACTACGGAATTTGATAAATGGTTTAGAAAACTGAATGACTTGAAAGCAAAAGCAAAAATTTTATTCAGACTTCAAAAATTAGAAAATGAAGAGCATTTTGGAGATTGTAAACCAGTTGGAAATGGAATTAATGAACTGAAAATCAACTTTGCAAAAGGCTACAGAATTTATTTCAAAGAAACTGACGGAAAAATTATTATTCTGCTAATTGGTGGAGACAAATCAACTCAACAAAAAGATATTGAAAAAGCGAAAAAAATTTGCGATAAACTAAAAAAGTAAAAAATGGAAACATCAAAATTTGATATAGCTGACTATTTAGACAGCAACGAGATGATTGCCGAATATTTAAATGCGGTTTTGGAGGAAGGAAATGATGCTGAAATTGTGACTGCAATCGGATATATTGCTAAGGCAATTGGTATGACTAAAATAGCGCAAGAAACTGGAATGAGCAGACCAAGTTTATATAAAGCATTATCTGACGGAGCAAAACCACAATTTTCAACTATTATGAAAGTATTAAAAGCTGTTGGTGGACAAATAAAAGTAAATCCAATATCTGCATAAAAAAACGAACGCACAACATTGGTTTGGCAAAAAATTGGCGAACGAATTATAACATCAACTATTATTTTGCTATTTTGCTTCAGTTCCATCTGAAGGAACAAAATTTAGCTGGTAAAAGAAGCATCAAGATTGGAACATTAATTTAATTTTGGTTTATGTTGAGCAATTTAAATTTCTTAGTCCTTCGCCAGGCGCTTTCCGTTAACTGTAATTTTTTGATACTTTAAATAGTGGAAGTAAACGTATAACTTTGATATAAAACGTTGGATGAAAAAGCCAAAATATTTGTATAAGTCTGAATGCATCAAAGGTTCCAATAATTGTTTTTGACAAAAAATTGGAACAATTCAGGGACAAGGTTTTGTTTCCTGAAAAGCTTGCTAAGGCGCAAGAAATCTTATCAAAAGGCGGGCTTCCGACAAGGAAAAATAAAACTACCGCCAACAAGGGTATTGCCAACAGTGTGGATGGACAGCCTGTTCAGATTTTTCATCGGGATTGAAGCATTCGGCGGCATATTGCTGTTCATTCTCTTCTTCAACTCCAATCAAGGAAACACACTGTAATAAGCCTTTTCCCAATCCTCATTCTTTTTCAAAAGATAGTTTTTGTTCAGGACTGTCATGCTACCGCCTTTAACTCCGATAATTTTAATATTTAAAAAGTAGTTGTAAAAAGGTATTGAAATTAAAAGTTGAAATTATGCTTGCCGCAATCAAAATAAAGACAAACAATTTCCTTTTAGTTAAGTTGTAAGTTTAGTTATACTACAAAACTTAATACAATTAAATTATGGAAAGCAATTTACATTATGGTGAAGGCAATGCTTCATCATCAACAATTATCCGTTCGGGCTCGCACCAGCGCATCAGTTGGGCCGCAGTTATTGCCGGCGTTATCATCGCTGTTTTTATCCAGCTTACCTTAACCCTTTTAGGCTTGGCTATCGGTTTAAGCACTGTTGATGCCACTAACCACAACACACCTGGAACTGGCCTTGCAATCGGTTCTGGGATTTGGTATGTACTTACCATGCTGATTTCGCTTTTTTTTGGAGGCTGGGTAGCCGGACGTTTGGCAAAAGACAAACACACTTCAGAAAGTGTTATTCACGGTTTACTGGTTAGCGGTTTAATGTTTATTTTAACTTTTTACTTTTTAACAAGTGCGTTAGGCAGTATCCTTGGTGGTGCTGGCAGTCTTATTAGTGGTGCAGGCAGTACAGTTGGAAAAGCAATGGCTACAGAAGTCCCTGCTATCAACGATGCTGTTAAAACTACTTATGATACCACAACTAAGGCACAAGTAAAAGCTGATAGCCAGAAAGTGGTTGGTGCAATCAACCAAAATAAAGGTGCAGTAGAACAAAAAGCCAGAGAAGTTGCAGATGATGCTGCTTCTGCAAGCTCTAAAGGTGCTTGGTATTCTTTTTTCGGAATTGTTTTGGGTGCTGCCGCCAGTGCTTTCGGTGCTAAAAAAGGCAGGGATTCTAAAGAACCGGCAGATTATCATACACACAGAACAGCACAAGTTTAAACATTGGCTTTTTTTAGAAAGTTGAATTTTTATTGAGCTTGTATCACAAGTAAATTAATTCATTCTTGTATCTTGTTATTATCAGTCAGGGTTGGTTTATTTGAAATATTAGCCACAAAAAAAGGTGTAGTTCCAATTGGAATTACACCTTTTTTTGTGATTTGACTTTTATTGACTGCTTATGCTATCCAATACTATTTCTTCCAATATTCAACATCAAGCTGAGCTTCTTTTGAATAAATTATTTCCACAAGTCTTTAGTCTTTATAGACTTAAAATTTCCCGCTTCGAAATCCTTTTTACTTCTTTCAATTTTTTTTATAAAATCAGGATTATAAGGTTTCTCTTCTTTGAAATTTATTTTTAGCGCTTTCATAAAAGCCTTTAAAGC
>NZ_JBGCVY010000063.1:0-88376 GCF_041088075.1 Mucilaginibacter sp.
CTTTTTTTGGCTGATGCTTCTTTTACCCCATAAAAATTGGTGTCTGCATCAGCCTAAACAAATCAAAACAAATGCCCACCAATTTTTAGGCGATAAAAGAAGCATCGTGTAAAGCACAAAAGAATAAGTTTAAACAAGTTCGCCATAAAAGAAGCATCAGAAAATAGATGAACGGCTGAAATAAAAATTAAAAAAGTGCTTTGTTGTAAAAGAAAAGTTACAATTAATATTGTTAATAAAGACGATATTTTATACCTATTTTAATATCTGAGTGTTAATTATTATATCAATAATCTACTAAATATTATTTATAATGACCGATTTCGATGCTAAATTAAAAAACCAACTGCTTGACCTGGCAGAAACGCTAAACGCTTTTAAATCTGAAGCTGTGCAGCTAAAAATAGCAGAAAAGCTGCTTGATGTTCTTTTTAACGAAGAAAAGGAGCCCGGCGATGAGAACCGCGAACAACAGGAAAACAATTTTACTTCGCGCAGGGCAAAAAGGATCAGCACGAACAGCCGAATGCAGGATGGCACAAATACGCGCGAACGTAAATCCACAGGCGCCACCAAAGCCATGCACCGTTTACTGCAATCGGATTTTTTTGATCAGCCAAAAACCATTGCCGCCATTGCCGAACGCTATAACGAGGAGTTTAACGAGAATTTTAAAACTTCGGAAATATCCGGCATTTTATTGAAATCGGTAAAAGAAAACCTGTTGAAGCGCGAAAAAAACCAGGAAAACAAAAGGTACGAATATGTGAAGGCGAACGATTAATCTTTCAAACCAGATCGAAAAGATCATTTACGCCAAACAGCCTTTTGGAAGTAAAGCCTTCGGCATATTTTGCCTGGATTGACCGTCCGAATTCCCGTGCGCGCGCTTCGGCAACTTCCATAAACTCGGGGCTGGAAATATAAGTTTGCGGCTCGTCTGCCCAGTTTGGGTTATAAAATTGGGATTTATAGGCTTTGATGCTGGCTACTTTTTGTGGCCAGTATTCGGTTATGTCAATTAAAATATCCGGTTTGATGTAAGTGTCTTGGATAAAATTAAGAACGAGTTTTGGCCGCCAGGCTTCCTGTTCCGTGCCATTTGCCGATACTGTTTTTATCCGCCTTAAACCTGCGTAAAAGGCGGCTTCCTGTACCAGTTCGGCTGCGCGTGCGTGGTCGGGATGGCGGTCGGTAATGGCATTGGCAATGATGATTTCGGGCTGGTATTTTCGGATGACACGGATCACTTCCTGCTGGTGCTGCTGGTCGTTCCGGAAAAAACCATCGGCTAAACCCACATTTTCGCGGACGGTTAAGTTTAATATTGCTGCTGCGTTTGCTGCTTCTTCACGCCTTATTTCTACTGTTCCCCTGGTCCCTAATTCGCCGCGGGTCAAATCGGCCACACCTACTTTTTTGCCCAGGGCCAAATGTTTGGCTATCGTGCCTGCGCAGTAAAGTTCGGCATCGTCCGGGTGGGATGGAAAAACCAAAATATCTAATTTCATTATGTTTTAAATGGTATCGGCAGGAAAGCTAATGCTTAATTTCAAGCAGGCGTTCTATTTTTTTCTTGATTTTGGCAGAAGTTGGTTTGGTAAAAGGATAAAAAAAGTCGCACACTTCGCCTTCTTTATTCACTAAATATTTGTGGAAGTTCCAACGCGGCACACAATTGGCCCTTTCGTTCAGCTTTTTATCAGACAAAAACTGATAAAGCGGATGCGCATACGGCCCGCGGACCCTAATTTTATTAAACAAATAATAATTGGTGCCATAATTAACGGTACAAAACTCCAGAATTTTCTCGCCGTCCAGCGGTTCCTGCCCGCCAAAATCATTGGATGGAAAAGCCAATACCTCAAATTCCTGATCAGCGTAAAGCAAGCGCAAATCTTCCAGTTCTTTTAATTGTGGCGTAAATGTACAGGCCGAAGCCGTGTTTACAATCAGCAGGACTTTTCCTTTAAATACTTCCAGGTTTATTTCGCGCCCCGCAATAGTTTCAACATTAAACTGATAAATATTCTTTCCGGTCATTGGTCTAATAATAAGAAGCGTATCCGGCAGACCTCAAAATTGCTTCAATGTCTTTGTCTTCGTCTGCGTTGTATTCTTCTTTTAAATCATGACCAAACACACGCGCTACCGACTGCAACATAAAGGCATTTAATCCGCCCTTCAACTGCTTTAATAACTCATAACTGGTGTTTCCTGTTTCACGTTGAACCAATTTAATCAGTATTTCGCCCTGCGTAATTGTCAGGTTTTTAATTTGCTTGTTAAACAAGTCTTTGATCTCTTTTTCGCAGGCTTTGATCATTTCTTTTTGCTGCCGTTTATCGCCGGTGGTGGCCAAATCGCGCTGCAGCTTGCGGTAACGTTCTCCAGCAAATTGGGCATACGGCAAAACTTTCAAAACGTTGTAACGCAAGCGGTTATAGGCAGCCCGGTCTTCGGGTGTTTTAAAAACACGTAAATCTTTAATGTTGGCATCGGGCAGCAAAACCCAGGGCACAAACTCGCCGTTAAGCTCAGTTATGGCAACTTTAATGCTGTCGCTTTTGCCGGGTTTGATTTTAAAAGTTGCCTGCTCGGGCTTTGATTGTGCTTTTATAACACAAGTCAGACAGGAAAAAAGCACTATAAACCACAGATATTTCATAAATTTACCTAAAGCAAAAATAAGGTTATTTTAACAACAATCGGTAAAAGGCAAATACGTAAAACTATTATTGATAAAATAATTTTTAGGTGCTAAAAGAAGCATTATGAAAGAAATTGTGATTGACCTGGAAGCAGAGAAGAAAGAAATATTAAAACGGTACCGGGCATTGTTGCGGGCATGCAAAGCCAAATTACAAAAAGGCGATGAGCGGATGATCCGTAAAGCGTTTGAAGTTGCGGTAGAAAGCCACCAGGATATGCGCCGCAAATCCGGCGAGCCTTATATTTATCACCCAATTGCGGTTGCCCATATTGCTGCCGATGAAATTGGCCTCGGCCCAACCTCTATTGCCTGTGCTTTATTGCATGATGTGGTGGAAGATACCGACATTACTTTAGATGATATTGAGCGTGATTTCGGAAAAAAAGTAGCCAAGATCATTGATGGGCTGACTAAAATTTCCAGCGTTTTTGACACCAACAGCTCTTTGCAGGCAGAGAATTTTAGGAAAATGCTGCTCACTTTGGCCGATGACGTGCGCGTAATCCTGATCAAACTGGCCGACCGCCTGCACAACATGCGTACGATGGAGTTTATGCCGCGCGACAAACAGCTTAAATTATCTTCGGAAACGCTTTACCTGTACGCACCTTTGGCGCACCGTTTAGGTTTGTATGCGATAAAATCCGAACTGGAAGATTTGTCCATGAAATACATGGAGCCGGAAACTTACCAGTTCATCAAAAAGAAACTGAATGAGAAAAAAGCCGAGCGCGAAAAGTTCATTGCCGATTTTATTGAGCCGGTAAAAAAAGTATTGCAAGCCCAGCATTTAAATGCCGATGTTTTTGGAAGGCCAAAATCCATCCATTCCATCTGGAACAAAATGAAAAAGAAAAACATTCCTTTTGAAGAGGTTTACGATCTTTTTGCCATCCGCATTATCCTCGACAGTACACCTGAAAGCGAAAAAGCAGATTGCTGGAAAGCTTATTCGGATGTAACGGATTTTTATCGCCCAAATCCGGATCGTTTGCGGGATTGGATTTCTTCGCCCAAAGCAAATGGTTACGAATCGCTGCATACAACGGTAATGGGGCCGCGCGGACAATGGGTAGAGATCCAAATCCGTACCACGCGCATGAACGAGATTGCCGAAAAAGGTTTTGCCGCGCACTGGAAATACAAAGAATCGTCTTCCGAAAGTGGTTTAGACCAATGGATCCACAAGGTAAGGGAAATGTTGAAAAGCCCGGAAACGAATGCTTTGGATTTCCTGGACGATTTTAAGATGAACCTTTTTTCGGACGAGATATTTATTTTCACGCCAAAAGGAGCATTGGTGCAACTGCCAACTAACGCCACGGCTTTGGATTTTGCTTTTGAAATCCACTCGGATGTTGGTGCGCGTTGCATCGGCGCCAAAGTAAACCACAAATTGGTGCCGCTGAGCTACAAGTTGCAAAACGGCGACCAGGTGGAAATCATCACATCGAGCAAGCAGGTTCCGAAAGAAGACTGGCTCAATTTTGTGGTTACGGCGAAGGCAAAATCAAAAATTAAATCAGCCTTAAAAGAAGAAAAACGCAAGATTGCCGAGAACGGAAAGGAGATTTTGGAACGGAAATTGAAAACGTTGAAAATTTCTTACACTTCGGATAATTTGTACAAGTTGTCGTACTTCTTCAAACTGCAATCCACACAAGACCTTTTTTACAACGTGGCGCAAGGTTTGATTGATTTGAAAGACCTGCGTGAATTTTTGGCATCAGAAAAAACAGTCGAAAACCGCCCTCCGGAAAAGATTGAAGCCGATCAAATTCAAACTTTGATCCGCAATGTTAAAACCAAAGACAGCGATATTTTGCTGATTGGCGAAGACATGCAAAAGATTGATTACCGTTTGGCAACCTGCTGCAACCCAATTCCCGGCGATGATGTTTTTGGCTTTGTTACCGTTGGCGAAGGCATCAAAATCCACCAGACCAATTGTCCGAATGCGACGAAACTGATGTCAAACTACGGCTACCGTGTTGTAAAAGCAAAATGGACAAACCAACAGGAACTGGCCTTTTTAACCGGATTACGCATCAAAGGAATTGACGATGTGGGTTTGATCAACAAATTAACGACTGTTATTTCCAACGATTTTAAAGTGAACATGCGCTCGTTAACAGTTGACAGTAACGACGGGATTTTTGAAGGAACGATTATGGTTTATGTGCACGATAAAGAACATTTAGACAACCTGATCAAGAAACTGAAACTGGTGCGCGGCGTAACTTCCGTGGCTCGATTTGATTCGCCGATGGAAAAAGCATCCTGAGAAATGAGACTTATTGTGATGCTTCTTTTATCGCATAAAATTTGGTGAGATAGAAAATTGGAAAGACGGGAAGTCGGTAAGATAGGAAGTAAGGCCGGACTTCTTCGGGCTTTCGGACTTTTCCGACTTCTTCCAACTTTAAAAGATTTATTAATAACTTTGAACGGATAATTTAGTAGCATGGCCCAACAGGAAACCATAGAAATGGTGAAGAAAATTTTTGAGGCTTACCTCGAAAATAAAGGTTTAAGGAAAACACCGGAGCGTTTTGCCATCCTCGAAGAGATTTACTCGCGCAGTGATCACTTTGATGTAGAATCGCTTTACATCCATATGAAAAATAAAAAATACCGGGTTAGCAGGGCAACAGTTTACAACACGTTGGAACTACTGCTTTCCTGCGATTTGGTTACCAAGCACCAGTTTGGCAAAAACATGGCGCAGTTTGAAAAATCTTACGGCTACAAACAGCACGACCACATCATTTGCCTCAATTGCGGCCGCGTGGTTGAGTTTTGCGATCCGCGCATCGGGCAAATCCAAAACATGATGGGCGATTTGCTGAAGTTTGAAATTAAACACCATTCGATGAACATGTATGGCGATTGTTCCCGTTTAAAAACCGCAGGCTCCTGCGAATATTACGCTAAAAATTAAATTCTGATAAATCAAATAAATGGCTGTTGATGTATTGTTAGGCCTTCAATGGGGAGATGAAGGCAAAGGAAAAATTGTGGACGTACTTTGTCCGCATTACGATTTAATTGCCCGTTTCCAAGGTGGCCCGAATGCTGGGCACACGTTGGAATTTGACGGGCAAAAGTATGTGCTGAACACCATCCCTTCCGGTATTTTTAATGAAAAAACGCTGAACCTGATTGGCAACGGCGTGGTGATTGACCCGATCACTTTAAAACGCGAACTGGACAACCTGAAAAAAGCAGGTTTTGACCCGGTTGGAAAAGGCAAACTGGTGATTGCACGCAAAGCACATTTGATTTTGCCAACGCACCAATTGTTGGATGCGGCTTCTGAAAGTAAAATGGGTGCCGATAAAATTGGTTCGACATTGAAAGGAATCGGCCCAACTTATATGGACAAAACCGGCCGCAATGGTTTGCGCGTTGGCGATACGATGCTGCCCGATTTTAAAGAACGCTACAACAAACTGGTCGAAAAGCACAAATCTATTTTGATCCACTATGGAGAAGTGCCGGATTTCAGCGCAAAAGAAAAAGCTTTTTTTGAGGCGGTGGAATTGCTGAAAAGCATTCCGCATGTTGATAGCGAACATTTGGTGAATAAATTTTTAAAAGAAGGAAAAACCGTTTTGGCCGAAGGTGCGCAAGGCACGATGCTGGATGTGGATTTCGGCTCCTACCCTTTTGTAACTTCTTCCAACACTACAACCGCCGGCGCTTGCACTGGTTTGGGCATTGCGCCAAAAAACATAGGCGAAGTGATCGGTATTTTTAAAGCTTACTGCACACGCGTTGGCAGCGGCCCTTTTCCAACTGAATTGGAAAACGAAACCGGCGAAGAACTGCGCAAGATCGGGCATGAATTTGGTGCCACAACCGGTCGTCCGCGCAGAACGGGCTGGATTGATTTGCCTGCTTTAAAATATGCCATCTTATTAAATGGCGTAACGCAACTGGTGATGACGAAAGCCGATGTGTTGAGCGGATTTGAAAAAATTTACGCCTGTACGCATTATGCCTTTCCAACCGAAACCATTGACTACATGCCTTACGATATTTGTACCGTAAAACCAGAACCGATTTTGAAAGAAATTGATGGCTGGCACGAAGATCTGACCGGCATTACAGAACTTGACCAAATCCCTGAAAAA
The DNA here is from genome assembly GCF_041088075.1 of Mucilaginibacter sp. GTDB lineage: Bacteria > Bacteroidota > Bacteroidia > Sphingobacteriales > Sphingobacteriaceae > Mucilaginibacter_A. Next base: position 6,850 of record NZ_JBGCVY010000063.1, read on the forward strand.
CTGAAAGCTTATATTGATTTTTTGGAGGCCGAAGTTGGTGTTCCGGTAAAATATTTATCTGTCGGGCCAGACCGGAAACAAACACTGGTTTTAAATTGACCAATTTTTAGGTGGTAAAAGAAGTATCCATCACCAACATAGAATTATTTAAAAGAAAAGCCCTTTACTGGGCTTCTTCTTTGAATACGGCCTGCGTTTTCGATTCCAACAACTTTACAGATCCTTATTCCAAGTTTGATTGGCTGCTTGCGGCAGATGCGGAAGCAACGCTGGAAACTAAAGTTGGTACTGCTTTTACCGACCTAAAATCACTCAAAAAACAGCATCCAAACAAATGGCTGACGGGTTTTTTGAGTTACGATTTGAAAAACGAGTTGGAAGATTTTTTTCCAAAACAAACCGATGAACTTGAGTTTCCAGATCTGTTTTTTTTCGTTCCAAAGCATCTTTTACGACTAAAAAAAGGCCGCTTAAAAATTATTTCTGCCGAGCCGGAAGCTGTTTTAGCGGCAATCGATCAAACCGAAATCTTTCAAACCGAAAGCAAACCGGAAATTCAAATCAAAGCACGGATCAGCAAAGAAATCTATCTGGAAAAAGCCGAACAGATCAGGCAGCAAATCAAGCTGGGCAATATTTACATCACCAATTTTTGCCAAGAGTTTTATGCTGAAAATGCCGAAATTGATCCGAAATTTGTTTTCGATCAGCTTAATTCCGTCTCTCCTACGCCTTTTGCCTGCTTTTTCAAGGCCGGAAACAAATATATCCTTTCGGCAAGTCCCGAACGTTTTTTGGCAAAGCGGGGAAATAAGTTAATCAGTCAGCCAATCAAAGGCACAGCGGCAAGGTCAAATTTTGCGCAGCAAGATCAACACCAAAAAAATACCCTTAAAAACAGCATCAAGGAACAGGCAGAAAATGTGATGATTGTAGATTTGGTGCGAAACGACCTGACGAAAAGCGCCGTTTTCGGATCAGTAAAAGTCGAAGAACTGTTTGGGATTTACAGTTTTAAGCAGGTTCATCAAATGATTTCGACCATTACTGCCGAAATTTCTGATGATGTTGATTCAATAGACGCGTTAATAAATACTTTCCCTGCCGGCTCCATGACGGGTGCGCCAAAGTTCCGTGCCATGCAATTGATGCAACAATTTGAAGGTAGTAAAAGAAGCATTTACGCCGGTTCTATTGGTTATTTTTCGCCGGATGGTGATTTCGATTTTAATGTGGTAATCCGCAGTTTGCTTTACAATGCGGAGAATCAATATCTAAGTTTTCATGTGGGAAGCGCGGTTACCTTTCAATCCAACCCGGAATTGGAATATGAGGAATGTTTGCTTAAGGCGAGCGCGATCAGGCAGGTTTTAAACAGTTAAAGCTGCTGATTGAGGTTTTACTTGTGGTAATGCCCGTAACATTTAACAATTTCAATAACCGATTCTTTTACTGCATAAATCAATCGGTGTTCGTCATTAATCCTTCTCGACCAATAACCAGAAAAATTGCTTTTTAAAGGTTCTGGTTTACCCAATCCTTCAAACGGTGTTTTTTGAATATCCGTTATTAACTCAAATATTTTAAAAACCAGTTTTGCATTTCCGAATTTATAAAGCTGAAGCTCCTTTAATGCCGTTTCTGAGAACTGAACAGCACGCATTAGGAAAACTTATTGGCAAGGTAGGCTTCTAATTCTTCCATCGAAAAAGTTGTACTTCTCCCTTCCTGTAATTCATTGATGGAAGATTTTAGCGAATCAAAATAGGGAGTGTTTTCCGACGCGTTTTCATCCTTAATGCTGATTGTAATTTCTGATTGCTGATTGCTTTTTACCCATTCTTCAATTTTTTTGAACAGGCTTAAATCAAATTCTGCTGCTGTAATTTTGAACGTAGCTTCCATGGTTTATAATTTCTAATCAAACAAATTTAAACAAAAATCTTTCCCGCAACCCGAACCGCAACTTCAGATCCTTCCGCAAAAAACGCCGAAAAAGGTTTTGCTTCGAGATAAGGTTTAAACACTGCACCGTATAAAGCTTCAATATCAGCTTCGAAGCATGCTGTTTTTACCTGCCTAATTTTCCAGGAAGGATGTTCCACCTGGTACTCCAGCGTTTTTCGGTCGTTTAGTTTGTTGTAGCCCCAGTAATGCTCAAAAATAAACAACTCGGCACTTTCGGGTTCCATTGGTTTCGCTTCATTGTTAACCACGGCACTTAACTTGTTCCATTGGTTTTTATACTTCCACTCGTACAAAAACTCGGTTTGTTGATTAGGCAAAACAGTAAAGCGATGCTTCATGGGCATCGCTTTGTAATGTTCGTTGTATAAGTTGTTGGCCACAACCGGAATAATGTGTTTCGGCACAATTTCACTGATAAAAACAGCACCGCGCTTCCAAGCTTTCCCATCAAAATGGCGGACATAAAAGCGCAGGTTTACTTCTTCAAAATTGATGTGCCACGGCCATTTTACACCTAAGACTTTGGTCTGGAGGAACATAAAGCCAACCATACTGACCAAAGCTTTTCTCTGCCATAAATCCAATTCGGTTCCGGCAGGTAAATGAGGTTTCAGGATTTTTGGGTCAACTTCATAATTCAGCATTAATAAATTTTTCCATTCTGCTTGCAAAAAGCGGATTTTTGGAAGCTTCATTATGGCTTATAATATTTCATGGCTTCGGGGATACGGTTTTGAATATTTACGATACGGGTTGCATCGGCCGGGTGCGTGCTTAAAAATTCGGGCTGTTGTTGACCGTTTCCTTGTGCGGCCATCCTTTTCCAAAAAGTAAGCGCGTTGTGCGGGTCGTAACCGGCCATCGCCATAAAAGTTAAGCCTAAACGGTCGGCTTCGGTTTCCTGTGTACGGCTGTATTTCAGCATGGCCAACTGCCCAACAGTACCGTAAGATTGGTTGATGATATTGACCAAAGCGGAAGAAGAACCGCTGGCAGCCACACCAATAGCCGAACCCAAGCCTTGCGCTACATATTGCTGGGAAATACGTTCGGCCGAATGTTTGGCTATGGCATGCCCAATTTCGTGTCCCATTACGGTTGCCAGCCCGGCATCGTCTTTCGTGATTGGCAAAATACCGCTGTAAACGGCTACTTTTCCTCCGGGCATACACCAGGCGTTTACTTCTTTACTGTCAATCAAGTTAAATTCCCATTTAAAATCGTACTGGTTGGCGTAGCCGTTATCTTTTAAATAACGTTCGATAGCAGCAGACAGCCTGCCGCCAATACGCTTAACCCGTTGTGCATCGGCATTGTTGATGACTTTGGTTTTGGGATCAGACAAAAGCTGACTATAACTTTGTGCTGCCGATTGGTTTACTTCTGCATCACTTACGGCTATAAATTGTTTACGGCCGGTAATTGGCACGCTCGAACAAGCATTTAAAACAATTACTGTTGCAAGTATTATAATTCCTTGTAATTTTTTCATAAACACTTAAACTGTTTTCTTCTTAAAAAAGTTTACTTTAGATTCTTTTCCTTTCATCAAACGTTCGATATTTTTTTGATGCGTAACCAAAATCAGCACACAAATACACATGCCGTAAACGATGATGGAACGCACCGAAACATGAAAAATAAAGATGGTACTGAGCGGAAAAGTAAAACCGGCCGCAATAGAACTTAGTGATACGTAGCGGGTTATCAGCAACACGATCAGGAACACTAAAATGCAAATTAAGGAAGCCTGAACGTGTACAGCCAGGATCATCCCGGTTAAAGTGGCAATCCCTTTTCCACCACGAAAGCCGGCAAAAACCGGGAACAAATGGCCCATAACGGCAGTAATGCCCAAAGCCAATTGGTAGTTTACAAATTGGACGGAGTGGTGCGGCCCGGTGATGGACATCCCAATCAAATAAGCCAGGTTGGTGGCCGTCCACCCTTTTAAAATATCAATCAGCATCACCGGGATGCCTGCTTTTTTTCCCAAAACACGAAACGTATTGGTTGCGCCTGCATTTCCGCTGCCGTATTCCCTTACATCAATACCATAAAAATATTTGCCGATCCATACTGCTGTAGGGATTGACCCTAACAGGTAAGCCAAAATCAGTGCAGAAAGGGAATATACGCTTATCATCTCAATGCAATGATAATAAAATTGCCTTGTAGGCTGTTTTTAATTGCATAAAAAATATCACGAGACTGCTTTTAAGCTTAGATCCAGGCTTTTAACCGAATGCGTTAGCGCTCCGGAAGAAATATAATCTACGCCGGTTGTGGCATATTCAGCAATGTTTTCGAGTGTAATGCCGCCGGAAGCTTCGGTAATAAAACGCTTGTTGACCAATTTTACCGCTTCTTTTAAGTCACTGATCGAGAAGTTGTCCAGCAAAATCCGGTCGGCACCGCCTTCTTCGATCACTTCCTGCAACTCTTTTAAGTTACGCACTTCAATCTCGATTTGTAGTTTCCGGTTATGGCTGATCAGATATTGGCGTGCTTCTTTTATCGCCTGTTTTATGCCGCCTGCATAATCCACATGGTTGTCTTTGATCAAAATCATATCGTACAAACCAAAACGATGGTTTACGCCGCCGCCAATGCGTACTGCCCACTTCTCGAGATATCGCATTCCGGGTGTCGTTTTGCGCGTATCCAACAATTTCACACCGCTGTTTTTTACCAACTGCACAATTTGGTTGGTTTTTGTGGCAATGCCCGACATCCGCTGCATACAATTCAACACCAAACGTTCGGCTTTTAAAATGCTTTGTGCCCGGCCTTCTACATATAAAACAATATCTCCGGGCTGGATATGCGTACCGTCTTTCAACAAAACATCAACTTTTAACCCGGCATCAACTGTGGTAAATATTTGCAAGGCCAGTTCAACGCCCGCCAAAACGCCTGCTTCTTTTACCAGTAATTTTGCTTTGCCTTGAGCCTCTGCCGGGATGGTTGCCAGCGAAGTATGATCACCATCGCCAACATCTTCTGCCAGTGCCTGGTTGATAAAATTTTGTATCAGTATTAAATCCAACTTAGACGTTTTTTTGAGAAACCAAAAGTAACTGTTTGCGCGTATTTGTTAACCTTTTTCAGGCTCGATACGCAACTCTGTTAACTCCTGGTTACCGTTTGTGTTTTTAAGGGAATAAGAAATACGGAAATTTCCGCTGCTGGTATGCAATTGTATCATGGCCAAACTGAGGCTTGGATTGGTGTTGATTTTGTGGATCACTTTTACAGAAACCGGTTTATTGGCCGCAAAAAAAGCATTCAAAGCCGCTTCTGCCTGCGCCGGGCTGACTACTTTTTCATCGCCTAAAATACTTAATTCAACACTTGCCGCGCATTGTTTGCCCAGCTCTCGCGCCTGGCCCTGCTGCAACAAAGCGGCAATTTTATCAATCGGGTCTGTTAAAAAAGCTGTGCCAAAAGAAGCAATGAACAGCAAAACAATCACACTATTTTTCATAACCGGTTGTTGTATCAAACTGTTTAGGTATAAAACTACGGTATTTTACGCTAAATTTTATACGTTGTTTTCATTATTCGTCTATTTACTTATTCACGATCAAGTATATTTGCGCTGTGGAAAAAAATAAAAAAGTTGCCCTCATTATTTTAGATGGCTGGGGCTATGGTACTAACAGTCCGTCTAATGCTATCCTTGCTGCCAAAACGCCTTTTTTTAATTATTTAAAAGAAACTTATCCCAATTCTACGTTGGAAGCTTCGGGCGAAGCCGTTGGTTTGCCGGGCGGACAAATGGGCAATTCGGAAGTTGGCCATATGAATTTAGGTGCCGGAAGAGTGGTTTACCAGGAACTGGGCCGCATCCATAAATCCATTTCCGATGGTGATTTCTTTAAAAACCCTGTCCTTACCAAAGCTTTTGAGTACGCGAAGGAAAACAACAGGCAAGTCCATTTAATGGGTTTGGTTTCTGATGGCGGCGTCCACGCGCACACCAACCATTTGAGGGCTTTGTGCGATCTCAGCCAGCAATACAACCTGCAAAAAGTTTTTATCCATGCGTTTTTAGATGGCCGCGATACCGATCCAAACTCCGGCATCAACTATATCGAAAACTTGGAAACCTATATCAAAAATACACCGATAAAAACAGCATCGGTCATTGGCCGCTATTATGCAATGGACCGCGACAACCGCTGGGAACGGGTGAAGTTAGCTTACGATTTATTGGTGAATGGTATCGGAACGCCAGTCGAAAATATTGTTGATGCCATCCGCGATTCGTACAGGGAAGGCGTTACCGATGAATTTATCAAACCGCTGGTAAAAGTTGATGCCGAAGGAAAACCGGTTGCCGTAATTGAGGAAAACGATGTGGTAATTTGCTTTAATTTCCGTACTGACCGTGGCCGGGAAATCACTTCTGCCTTAACGCAAAAACCTTTCCCGGAGCAAAACATGCACCCGTTAAAACTGAAATATGTTACGATGACTTCTTACGACGAAAGTTTTAAAGGCGTAGATGTTGTTTTTACCAAAGATGATCTGGTCAATACCATTGGCGAAGTTTTGCAATACGCCGGCAAGAACCAGATTCGGATTGCAGAAACAGAAAAATATCCGCACGTTACATTCTTTTTTTCCGGGGGAAGGGAAAAAGAATTTGCCAACGAAAAACGTTTGCTGGTCCCTTCGCCCAAAGTTGCTACTTATGATTTGCAGCCTGAAATGAGTGCCGAAGGCATCAAAAACACCATTTTACCGGAACTGGAAAGCGGCTGGCCGGATTTTGTCTGCCTCAATTTTGCCAATCCGGATATGGTTGGCCACACCGGCGTTTTCCAGGCTGTGGTAAAAGCGGTGGAAACGGTGGATGCCTGCCTAAAAGAAGTAGTTGAAACAGGCATCAAAAATGGTTATTCTTTCATCATTATTGCCGATCATGGCAACGCGGATTATATGGTTAACGAAGACGGTTCGCCAAACACGGCGCACACCACCAATTTGGTTCCGTGTATTTTGGTGGATACCGATTATAAAGAAGTAAAAAGCGGCAAGCTGGGCGATATTGCACCAACCATTTTAAAGATTCTGGGTGTTGATATTCCTACTGAAATGACTGGAAATGTATTGGTGTAAATCTTTCACTTTTCGTTTTGCGGTTACGGCTTTGCTTTTTGCTTTCGCTTCCTGCAAACCAGAAGTGCAGCAAAGCAAAAATTCGTATTTCGACCTGACTTCTTATTTCGGTGCCGAAACAAAAAAGCTGGCCAACGCCAATTTTAGTGTGGTAAAAACAGTATCGAGAAATGGCGATGCCGAAACGAAAACCATTAAAATTGATAACTGGCCGGGCGAACTTTCCGTTTTTTCGGAATCCAACATCAACAAACCTTCCTGGAAAAACAGTTATAAAACCACCACTTCTGGTGATATCACCATTTACAAAGCGTTGGAACCTGATTTAAAAACCAGGGAAATCATCCTGAAAAAAGACAACGACAAAGTGGTTTACCTGATGATTTTTAATGTAACCAACAACAGTTTGTTCCAAAACAAAGAAAAGCTGACGTATTATCCCGATTCGCTTTACCAGATCGAGCGCAAACAACACGTGCGTTTTCTCGGCACAAACGATTATTTGATTGAAGGGAAATTGAAGAAGTCCGTAAGTCCGTAAGTCCGTAAGTCCGTAAGTCCGTAAGTCCGTAAGTCCGTAAGTCCGTAAGTCCGTAAGTCCGTAAGTCCGTAAGTCCAAATTTACTTCCGGCCCATGTGTTTCAACTGTTCTTTGGATAATTCCAACAGCGAAGCAATATCCATACGTTGCGGGTCGGCATCCAGCACTTTTTGAAAATCGGCAATGGAGGCACGGAAAGCATTGGCGGCGCGGGCTTTATCGTAAAAACCAGAGTTTTTAACCAGCTTAAACAGGCCGTAATCTTTGTAGGCAATTCCCCGGTTTTGGTAATTTTTCAAATCAGTTGGGTTGAGGGAAGCCGCTTTGCTAAAATCCAATATCGAACCTAAAAAGTACTTTTCTTTCTCGGCTGGTGTTACCAAATTATCGCCTGCTAAATGCCCTTTTGCCCTTGCCCGGTAATAATAAGCCGTTGCATCGGCAGGTTTTACGGCAATAACCTTGGTGTAAGTGGCGATGGATTTTTTGTAGCTGTCGCAATGGTAATACGAATAGCCCAGCATCCACAACGCGTTGGCATTGGTAGAATCGGTAATGCAGGCTTTTTCCAGATTGGCAACTGCATTTTTAAAATCACCATCAACCAGTGCCTTCTGCCCTAACCTTACGTAAGAACTTTGTGCCTGAATAGCTTCAACGGAAGAAAAAATCAGAAATCCTATAATAAAACTGTACTTCATCTGGGCAGCAACGTGCGATTTAACACTAATGAAACTTCTATTTTTTTAAATTATTGTAATCCTTTGTAACAAAAATATCATTGTTCAATTTTTAGGGCCAGGTTAAATTTTATTCGATCTATTTTATATGCTTCTTTTACCGGGTAAAAAATGGTAAACATTTGGTTTTTGATTTAAAAAATTGATACCGACACCAATTTTTATAGGGTAAAAGAAGCATGAACACCAACCCTGAAATTTTGAAAGATTTCGTATTAATTTGAACAAATACTTGATATTCAATAAGTTAGTTAAACCGGTATAAAAAAGTTGCCGTTCCCCACTGATGTGTTTTTACCATCGCTTTAACTTCGCGCGTTCTAAAAATGGCGGCCAGATTAAATGCCCATCTTCCGGCGGTTAAATTTCCGCCCAGTTCCTGGCTAAAAACTAAAGGTTTAATTGCACCAGTTATTTCCGGCGGCGTTGGGTCTTTTTCAAATAAACCGCCTTGCACCGTTGCATCGTAAGCATTGTAGTTTAAGGTTGGTTTGAGGTAGAAGAAAAACTCCCTCTGGTGTGCTTCTTTTACCGACCTATTTTTGGCAACCAAACCCGAAGTGCTGACCGAATGATAAAGCGGGTTAAACTCGCCGAAACGCAAAGTAAGCCCAAAACCTGCGCCGGTAAAAGTGGTGCCGAGGTTTCCATAGGCATTTCCCGCAACATCAAACCAATCTTTTCTGAAAAAAAGCTGATCATAATTGGCCGAAAAATTCACCCCTAAATTATTTTTGATCTGGTACTGCCAGCCCTGCGGTTTATAAAATCCCAACAAATTATGGATAAATTCCTGTGCTTGCCGGCCTAAAGCTGCTGGTCCGGTTACGCCAACTTGCAAGCCCAATTTCAACGCGCTTTCGTTTTTATAGAGATATTGCAAGTTGCTGCCCACGTACAAATATCCTGCAAAAGGGCGGTCAACATACTTTGTAGCAGGAGTAAAAGCCGATTGCGCATTGTACATTTTTTGCCCGGCCTCGAAACCTAAAACTTTGCCAAACAGGTTTGCTTTTGAAGTGTCGGTTTGCAAAGCGTGGCGAAAATAAAGAAACAAGCCATTGGTGTAATATCGGTCGGAACCTTGTGCGAGATAAGCATCGTTATCGGTTTGAAAACCTGCTTCGTTTTGAAAGTTCCGTTGTTGGGCTTGCGAAAAAATGCACGATAAAAGAAGTATGGAGAATAAATAGGTAAATTTCATTGGGCTTAAAAAGCCTAAACATAAGAAAAGCCGGAGGGATAATCTTCGGCTTTAAACATATTGACGATCAAATGTTAAAAAGTGTAGCCTAAACTTAACCCGCCATAATAAGGAATGAAACCATCAGCATTAAAAATCGGTGTTAATCCTGCACGAAGCGCAAAGCCGCTATCAATAGGTTGCAAGCGATAGGAAAAACTCATAGTTCCGATAACCGTACTTGCACTGTTGCTGCCACCACTATCTGTGAAAAAAAAATCGCTATTTCTGCTACCTGCGTTTACTAATGTTGCGCCTAAACCAATTTCAAAAAAGCTCTTTCCTTTTCCTAACAAATAATTTAATCCGATAGGTACAGTTGTAACATGATCTCCGTCCAAAGATATGTATCCGATTCCTGCACGGCCGCCAATACCGTTTCTTTTGTTGCTAAAACGGGTATCATAATTGGCTGTAAACAAAAGGCCTTGTCCGCCAATCTCAACAAAAACATTTTGGGCACGGCCAGTACCAGAATCAACAGATTGCTGTGCTTTTGCCGTGTCGCAGATACAAAAAGAAGTTAATGCTAACAAAATAATGTAAATTTTTTTCATAAATAGTTGGTTTTTAAATTTCTGAAAAAGTAGTAAAAATTTCATTACAAACAAAAAAAGCGTTTCACTTTAAATTGAAACGCCTTTTTGTTAAAAAATTAATCTTTCTAATTCAATACGGCTTTCACTTCTTCCCTAACGGTTAAATCAATTGGGTTTTCAACCTTTTGAGGCATTAAAGCCAAATCAATCACTTCTTTCATTTCCGAGACATAATGAAATTTCATATCGGTGATGTACGATTCCTTGATCTCCAAAATATCTTTTTGGTTGGATTTGCAAAGGATGATCTCTTTAATGTTTGCCCTTTTTGCCGCCAATATTTTTTCTTTGATGCCACCAACCGGCAACACTTTTCCGCGCAAGGTAATTTCACCCGTCATGGCCAAATGTTCTTTTACTTTGCGTTGGGTGAAAGCTGAAACCAAAGCCGTCAGCATCGTAATCCCGGCTGATGGGCCGTCTTTTGGCGTTGCACCAGCCGGAACATGCACATGAACATCCCATTGGTCAAACAAACGGACATCAATGTTAAAATCTTTGGCATGGGCGCGCAAATAAGCCAAAGCAATGGTTACCGATTCTTTCATCACATCACCCAAACTTCCGGTCAGCGTTAACCTGCCTTTTCCCGGGCTTAAACTGGCTTCGATAAACAAAATATCGCCGCCAACTTGCGTCCAGGCCAAACCGGTAACCACGCCAGCAAAGTTGTTGTTTTCGTAACTGTCTTTATCAAACAAAGGTGCGCCCAATATTTTTTCGACATCTTCTTTGGCAATGGCAGCGGAATAAGTTTCTTCCATCGCGATGCTTTTTGCAATACCGCGCACCAAAGAACCAATCTTTTTCTCCAAGTTACGCACACCGGATTCGCGCGTATAATCTTCCACCACTTTCTCCAACACGTTGTTTTTGATGGAAACATCTTTCGGCTTTAAACCATGCGCTTCGCGTTGTTTTGGCAACAAATGCTGGCGGGCAATTTCTACTTTCTCTTCAATCGTGTAACCGTTTACTTCGATAATTTCCATCCGATCTAATAAAGCCGGCTGAATGGTGTTTAAAGAATTGGCGGTTGCGATGAACATCACATTGGACAAATCAAAATCCATTTCCACGTAATGATCGTAAAAGTTGCTGTTCTGTTCCGGGTCAAGCACTTCCAACAAAGCCGAAGATGGGTCTCCGCGAAAATCATTGCCTACTTTATCAATCTCATCCAAAATAAAAACCGGATTGGAAGCGCCTGCCTTTTTTATGGATTGAATGATCCTTCCCGGCATTGCGCCAATATAAGTTTTGCGGTGGCCACGGATTTCTGCTTCGTCCCGGATCCCGCCTAAAGCCATCCGCACATATTTTCGGCCTAAAGCCCGTGCAATTGATTTGCCCAACGAAGTTTTGCCAACTCCTGGCGGGCCAACCAAACATAAAATCGGTGCTTTCATGTTGTGCTTCAGCTTCAAAACGGCCAAATATTCGATGATGCGCTGTTTAACTTTTTCCAAACCAAAATGGTCTTTGTCCAGCACTTTTTGTGCGCGTTTTAAATCGAAATTGTCTTTGGTAAACTCGTTCCAGGGCAGCTCGGTCAGCAATTCCAAATAATTGATCTGAACCGAATAATCAGCCGCAGCCGGATTAATTCGCATCAGCTTAGTTAACTCATTATTAAAATGTGCCGCAACTTCTTTTGACCACTTCTTTTTGCTGCCTTTGGTGCGCAAATTATCCACTTCCATATCGGGCGAGTTGCCGCCCAATTCTTCCTGAATGGTTTTTAACTGCTGGTTTAAAAAGTAATCGCGCTGCTGCTTGTCCAAATCAACCCGCACTTTGGATTGGATCTGGTTTTTCAGTTCCAGCATCTGCAAATCAATCGTTAAATGCTCCAGCACCATGCGCGCACGCTCGTACAGGTTGGGCACTTCCAGCATGTGCTGCTTCACGGCCATCGCCGCGTTCATGTTAGAAGAAATAAAATTGATCAAAAAAGAAGTGCTTTCAATGTTTTTGATAGCGATGCTGGCCTCAGAAGGCATGTTTGGCGAAAGCTGTACAATATTCATCGCCATATCTTTAATGGACGAAACCATCGCTTTAAACTCTTTGTTCTCCGTCGCTTTTATTTCTTTAAAAGGTTCGATGGCAGCTTTGATATAAGGCTCGCTTTGCACCTGTTCTTTCAACGTAAAACGTTTTTTGCCCTGAATAATCACAGTCGTGTTGCCATCGGGCATTTGCAAAACCTTGATGATCAAAGCCATCGTGCCAACTTGGTTCAACTGTTCGTAGGTTGGGTCTTCAATGCTCGTGTCTTTTTGCGCAACTACGCCGATGATTTTTTTCCCTTTGTTGGCATCTTTGATCAGTTTGATAGACTTATCGCGGCCAACTGTGATTGGGATAACCACACCCGGAAACAAAACCGTATTACGAAGCGGCAATATTGGCAGCACATCTGGAACTTGCTCGTTGTTCATTTCTTCTTCGTCTTCCGATGACATCAAAGGGAAAAATTCGGATTCTTCATTAATGATAGGCAATGCATTATTAAAATCGAATGGATCAAAACTCATTTATAACCGTATTTAAACGCCAAACTGGCAGTTGTTTTTATTTGTTGAATAGAAATTTGGGCAACGCTTAACTGTTTCAAGAGCTATGCCAAGCTGTTTTTACCGGCATAAAATCATGCTAAAAGCAGCGTTTTTCTTTCGCGAAAGCAAAGCCGAAGTTAAGGCAATTGACGCTAAAAAACATACGGTAAAAGAAGCATCGGCAAATTGGTGTTTACAATTTAAAGGATTGCCGTATCTTTAACGCCGCGATGAACACGAACTTTGTTATAGCCATAGACGGATATTCTTCTTGCGGAAAAAGCACTTTGGCGAAGGCATTGGCAAAGAAACTCAACTTTATTTATGTGGACAGCGGCTCGATGTACCGGGCCGTAACGTTGTATTTTCTTCGGAATAATGTAGATGTTAACGACCCGGAGCAAGTTGAAAAAGCGTTGAAAAACATCCACCTCAACTTTGATTCGCGGGATTACGAAACGCACATTATGCTTAACAATGAAGAAGTTTCGGACGAGATCAGGCAGATGCCGGTTTCTAAAAATGTGAGCGCGGTTTCGGCCATCCGGCAAGTCCGGCGCGAAATGGTGAAACAACAGCAGCGCATGGGCAAATCCAAAAACATTGTGATGGACGGCCGCGATATTGGCACGGCTGTTTTTAAAAATGCACAATTGAAGTTGTTTATGACGGCCGACCCGAAAATCCGTGCCGAACGCCGTTACAAAGAACTGAAGGAAAAAGGACAGGAAATTACCTTGCACGAAGTTTTTGACAACATTGCCGACCGCGATTACCAAGACACCACGCGTGCCGAAAGTCCGCTGGTTCGTGCCGATGATGCGGTTATTTTGGATAATACCAATCTCACGCCAGAGCAACAATTAAATTTTTCTTTGGAAAAAGTGAATGCGTTGCGGAATCCGAAAGTTTAGGAATGGGTTGAAAATCTAAGCAAAAACCTTAATGCTTCTTTTAGCACTATAAAGTTGGTGAAAAAAGTTTGCTGGATTTTTAGGTGATAAAAGAAGCATTTGCAATTCAAGTTTAAAGAACTTTGTGCCTTTTTAAATTTGATTCGGTTTGTTTTTCATGCTTCTTTTATGCCATCAATTTTGGCTAAAGCCAATCCTTGTTTCCTTTATCCACGGCCTAAAGGCCGTGGCAATTAATATATCATGGTACTTTAACGTTCGTTATTAAATGAAATGGGGTTGTAAAACAAGGCGGCTCAATTGCCACGGCCTTTAGGCTGTGGGAGATGTAAAATGCATTTGGCTTTAGCCAAAACACCACTTAGTGAAACTTAAAAAGGTTCTTTTAAATTATTCAACCAACTCATATTTTTTAGCAGGAACCCCAAAACGGTTTAAAAAATCAACGCCTTCATCATTGGCAAAACCTTTGTAGGCCGCATACGATTTTTGATAAAATACGGCCGATATCCCCGCCGAAAAAATCAAACGCGCACAAGCCAGACAAGGCGAAAGCGTAACATACAAAGTGGCACCTTGCAAATTAGCACCGTTTTTTACCGCATATAAAATGGCATTTTGCTCTGCATGTAAAGCTAAGGAGCAACTTCCGCGGGCATCGCGGGCACAGCCTTGTTCCGGCCATTCTTCATCGCAATTGTGTGTTCCGGCTGGCGGGCCGTTGTAACCGATGGAAATAATGCGCGTGTCTTTGGTCAGCACTGCGCCAACCTGCGCTTTTACGCAATGCGAGCGAAAAGCCAGGTCGGTAGCCAGGTGCATAAAAATGGCATCAAAGCTTTTTTTAGGCATAAAAAATCAGTGTCCGCCTGCTGCTTCCACCTGGTTCATGTCAATCCCTTGTTTTTTCAGTTCCGTGCCTACCCTTACCGCAAAGAAAGCGATGTAAGCAAAACAGATAACCGGGATGATGTAAGAAATATGGATGCCTGCCGTATCAGCCAAAATCCCTTGTACCGGCGGGATAACCGATCCACCCAAAATCATCATGATTAAAAATGCAGAGCCCTGGCTGGTATATTTGCCCAAACCGGCAAGGGCCAATGAAAATATACTTGGCCACATGATAGAGCAGCATAAACCGCCGCTTAAAAAAGCATAAATAGCAATTTGCCCGGTAGTCAATAAACCAACAATCATGGCAAACATGCCCAGCAAACCGAAAATCATTAAAACGCGTGTTGGTTTTTCCTGGCCCATAAAGAAAGCAACGATCAATACAACCACGCAAATTGAATACAAGTACAGGTTGCCGACATCCGTTCCGGATAAATGGTTGAACAACAAAATAATGCCAAAAGCAATAAAAGGGACGATGACCGTTAAAATATTTTTGGTGGATTTAGATAATTTAAAAGCACTGATGGCACCCGTCCAGCGGCCAATCATCAAACTTCCCCAATACAATGAAATATAAGGTTTGATAGCAGAATCTGCATAGCCGCCAAAAGCGGGCAGCTTCAACAATGCGCCCATATTGCTTTGGGTAGATACTTCAACTCCAACATAAGTAAAAATAGCAATCATGCCTAAAATCAGTTGCGGGTATTGCATCGCCCCCCAAGAATCAGGATTATTTTTGGGCGCCAGCAACACATAAATAAGTGATAAAAGGATCACGGCCAAGGCACCATAAATAAAATAAGAATTGCTTAAGCCCGTTAATTTTTCGAGCGGGTTGGCAACCAAAACCAATAGAAAGCCTAACGTTATCAGCAGCAAAGGCCGGTTAGAACTTGTACTCGCTTCCACACTTTCGGTACTGTTGATTTGAGGCAGATTAGAAAACCGGTAAAAAAGCGCCACTGCCAAAAACAACCCGGCCAGGATAAAATACAAATTATTAACCGATGTGATGCTCACTGTACTTTGATCGCTGCCTTGAGACGAACCAAAAAGCACCAAACTAACCACAATCGGTCCCAACAACCCGCCAAAATTATTGACACCGCCGGCAAAATTCAACCGGTGTGAACCACTTTCGGGTGGGCCTAAAGCAATAACAAACGGATTGGCAGCCGTTTGCTGTAACGAAAAACCAACCGCTACCACAAAAAATGCAGTCAGGATAAAAGCAAAATGGCCGTTGTTGATGGCAGGGACCATCGCCAGCGCACCAACCGTAGAAATAAGCAAACCATAAACAATACCGTTTTTATAACCAATTTTATTGAGCAAATCCACTTTGGTAAGCTGGGAAACGAAATACAAAATCAGCGAACCGATAAAATAACCACCGTAAAAAGTAAAATCAATCAGTTGGGATTCAAACTGTGTGAGGTGAAAATGTGTTTTGCAAAAAGGGATGAATACACCGTTGGAAGCAGCCAGAAACCCCCAGAAAAAGAAAACGGTAATTAACGAGTATAAAGCGGAAGCATAACTTTTAGTTTTTGACTGATCCATCAGGTATTAAATAAGTTGGTTAGTAATAATTGGTGATAAAATTTTTCACGAACTTAATAGAAATTTTATAAATATCAACCTGTAATTTTAGTGTTACCGGCGATATTGCTGCTGTATTAGTGCTTTAAATAATAAAATTGCATATTCGCGTTTACCTTGCTAAAAATAAAACCCTATAAGCTGCGTAAATGATTGAAGCTGTCATTTCAGGTATCGGAATCGGACTTGTGTTAACCTTAATTACCGGGCCTAACTTTTTCGCACTCATTAAATCGAGTATAGAAAGTGGCTTTCATGCCGGCGTAGCACTGGCATTAGGTGTAGTATCGAGCGATGTGGTGTTTGTGGGAGGCATTATTTTTGGCTCGCAACTGTTTGAAATTCCGCCGCAGGCAAAAGTATGGCTGGGCATTGCGGGCAGTATTATCCTTTTTTGCATTGGCGTTTATTACTTGCTAAAAAAAGCAGACGTCAGCTTTAATACCAACACGCCTGCCCAGGTTAACCGCGCCGGTTACTTTTTTAAAGGGTTTTTGATGTGCATTTTTAACCCTACCATTTTATTTCATTGGATAACCGTGATCGGTACAGCAAGCACGGTTTATCATGCCGGCATCCCGCACCGGCACCTAAAATTGGTGATCATGTTTTTTACCATCCTGCTGGTACAATTTGGGATGGATACGATCAAGGCTTTTTACGCCAACAAACTGCGCGACAAGATTTCGGTAAAATTAGTGCACCGCTTAAATTATGTGGCAGGGATTGCGCTGATTATTGCTGCTTTTATCATCCTCGACCGGCTGGTAACGCACTTTGTTTTTTCGGGAATGCCTTCTACCAACTGATGCTTCTTTTATCGGCATAAATTCATTGAACATACACAACAAAAAAGGCGCGGATTTCTCGCACCTCAAACCCCGCACCTCACACCTTACTCCTCGCACCCCAACTACGTATAAGCCCGCTGGTTTTTTCCTTGCATCCAATTTTGAAATGCTTTGTTTACCACCTTGTTTCCGCCGGGCGTTGGGTAATTGCCGGAGAAATACCAGTCGCCCAAATGTTCGGGGCAGGCTTTGTGCAGGTTGTCCAAAGTCTGGTAAATTACTTCAACTTCAGCTTTGATACTGTTTGGGGTGATGATTTCGGCAATCCGGTTAGAAATTTGTTCGTCGGTAAAAGGCGCGTAAATGGCCTGCACGTAGTTTTCCACCTGCTCTTTCGGCAAATGTTCGCTTTCCACGCACTTTTCGTACACGTCGTAAAACACGTTTTCCATGCCGCGGTCTTTCAACAAACTGATAGCCGCTTCAAAAGCAACAAACTCGCTCATCCGCGACATATCAATGCCGTAACAATCTGGGTAACGGATTTGCGGCGCCGAAGAAACCACGATCACTTTTTTCGGCCCTAAACGGTCAATGATCTTTAAAATACTTTGCTTCAACGTGGTTCCCCGAACGATCGAATCGTCCAGCACCACCAATGTATCTTTTCCTTTTTTGATCAGGCCGTAAGTAGTATCATAAACGTGTGCCACCATTTCAGAGCGGTCTGCATCCTGCGTGATAAACGTTCGCAGCTTTACATCTTTTATCGCCAGTTTTTCTACGCGCGGGTAAATGTTCAGCACACGTTTCAATTCTTCGTCCGTAATTTTATCTTCCCGGTTCAGCAATTTTTCGCGCTGGTAGGATTTGATGTATTTGTGGATGCCTTCCACCATCCCGTAAAAAGCAACTTCGGCGGTATTTGGGATGTAGGAAAAAACGGTGTTTTCCAGGTCGTAATCCACCGCTTCCAAAATCTGCTTGCACAACAAACGGCCCAACTGCTTGCGTTCTCGGTAAATCGAGGCATCACTTCCCCTGGAAAAATAAATGCGCTCAAAAGAGCATGATTTTTTTTCTGTCGGTTCCCTAAATTGTTCCTGGCTGATGTGCCCGTTTTTCTTGATCACCAGCGCATGGCCGGGTTTTATTTCTTTGATGTCCTCAATCGGAACATTAAATGCCGTTTGGATGGCCGGGCGTTCGGAAGCAGCCACCACCACTTCATCATTAATATAATAAAAAGCGGGACGGATGCCGGCCGGGTCGCGCATGATAAAAGCATCGCCGTGGCCCAAAATCCCGGCAATGGTGTAACCGCCGTCCCATGATTTTGCCGATTTTTTGAGGATTTTAGCCACGTCCAAATCGTTGGCAATCAATTTGGTGATCTCTACGTTATCGTCCAAACCTTCGCGTTTGTACTGGTCGAACAAACCCTGCACTTCGCTGTCCAAAAAATGGCCGATCTTTTCTAAAACCGTAACGGTGTCTAATTTTTCTTTCGGATGCTGGCCCAAATCAAACAATTGCTGCAACAACTCGTCTGTATTGGTCATGTTGAAATTGCCGGCCATTACCAGGTTTCTGGTCATCCAGTTGTTTTGGCGAAGAAAAGGATGACAATTTTCGATGCTGTTTTTACCATGCGTTCCGTAGCGCAAATGTCCCAGCAAAACCTCGCCGGTAAAACTCATGTGTTCTTTCAGCCAATCGGCATCATGGAATTGTTCGGGATATTCTTTCTGGATGTCGGCAAATTTTTTCTGGATGTACTCAAAAATATCGGCAACCGCATTTTTTGCCATCGAACGGTGGCGGCTGATGTAACGGTTTCCGGGCGCAACATCCAATTTGATGGTGGCCACGCCTGCGCCGTCCTGGCCGCGGTTATTTTGTTTTTCCATCAGCAAATACAGCTTGTTTAAACCGTAAAGTGAGGTGCCGTATTTTTTTTGGTAATATGAAAGGGGCTTTAACAGGCGGATAAAGGCAACACCGCACTCATGTTTAATCTGATCGCTCATGATTCCTATTGAGTTGCAAAAATAAAGTTTATATCCTAAAATCTATCTGTATTTCTTGTCAGGTTATCAACAACCCATCAATCGTTACTTCCAAATGATGCTTCTTTTACCGCACTAAATTTGCCAAAAGCGATGGAAAAATCCCCAGTAAAATTACAAGTGCGGCCATAAAACCAATTAATATCAATAAAGTTGTGGATTGGTTTACGATGACAGCTCCGGTTTGATGTGGTGTTTTCAGAAACAAATTCAGCGGGATTTTGAAATAGTAAAACAGCGAAACAACGGTGGTTACAGCCCCAGTAATCAGCAAAGCCAGCAGCCAGCTATTGTGGTTTTGGCGGTAAACATCAATCACCGAAGAAAAAACAAGCACTTTACCATTGAAACCGGCAGAAACTGGCAAACCAATCAGCGAGACCAGCAAGACCACAAAACAAACGCCGGCAAATGGATATGCTTTGCCCAGGCCGCGCAAATCTTCCACCGAAAGCATACTGTTTTTACCGGCATAAAAACTGCAAAGCATCAGTGCGCCGATGTTGGCAAAGGCATAAACAATCAAATAAAAAAGCAAAGCCGAAATGCCTTGCTGTGAGAAAGTTACCAAAGCCATCAACCCAAAACCGGTGTGGCCAATGGACGAATAAGCCAGCATCCGTTTAATGTTGGTTTGAACGATGGCGGCAAAGTTTCCGGCAATTAAAGTGATGATGCCGATGATGGAAAAAAACAGGCGGAAATCGAAAGCCGTCCATTTTCCGAAGAAAACAAAAGGCGTTAAAAAGTTGGTGAGCAAGGCAAAACCGGCGATTTTGGTTAAGGTGGAAAGAAAAGCGACCACCGGCGTTGCCGCGCCTTCGTAAACATCGGGTACCCAAAATTGCATTGGCACAAAAGAAAGTTTAAAACCGATGCCAAACAGCACGAAAATGATCCCCAAAGAAACCGGAACGGGATGAACGCGGATCAATCCGTCCAGAAAGTGTCCGTTAAAAATATCCAATTGTCCGGTTGCGGCGTACAATAACGACATTCCGTACAACATTACTGCCGAAGCTGCAAAGCCAAACAACACATATTTCAAGCCGGCTTCTACTGCAAAACGGTTTTCGGTTTGATAGGCAACTAATAGAAAAGAGCCAATGGAAACGGTTTCGATTGCCAAATAAATCATCAATAAATTGACGGACATTGCCATCAAATGCAGGCCAAAAACAACGGCAATTAAGATGGCGTACAAATCGCTTAAACCTTTTGAATGCGATTTTAAAGATTGATCCAGCGGAATGTAAACAACAATCAGGAATGCTAATACTTCAAAAACCAGTTTGAAAACGATAGAAACATGGTGTAAAAGAAGCATGTTGCTGAACAAAAACTTTGGGCCGGAAAGCACCAGATACAACTGCTGCACATCGCGCTGAAAAACGAAAACCAAACCGAACAAAGTGAGCAACTGGCAAAAACGGCCGGCATCTTTTTTCATGACCAAACCCGTAATTATCACCAGTAAAAACAGTATGGCCAGCGCCGTTTCGGGCACAAAATAAGCGATACTTTGCAGGATATTGTTTAACTGTTCGGTGATGGAAAGCGGCAGTTCGTTCATGTTGCTGTTCAGCATTGGGTTTGTAGTTCCTCAGCCCAATGTTTGCAGCAAAGTTAAATAGAATAATAGTAGTTGTGCCTATGCCAGAAACCACTATAACGCCAATGCAATGTTAGCCGGTTTTTCTTTTTTCTTGATAATAAAAAAATGTGCTTCTTTCAGTCTTTTCTGCACTAACCAATGCACGTCTTGCTCCACATTAATGTCAATTAAAAGATTGCCTAAACTCCAAAGGCGAAACGTTTGTTTTTGCTTTAAACAGTTTGCTAAACGACGGCGAATGCTCAAAGCCCAATTGATAAGCAATTTCACTGATGGAAAAGCTGGTGGTTGATAATTTTTCTTTTGCCTTGTCTATCAACTTATCGTGGATGTGCTGTTGCGCGTTTTTCCCGGTCAGGGTTTTAAGCACGCCACTTAAATAATTGGTTGAAGTATTTAGTGCTTCGGCAATGAATTTTACAGTTGGCAACCCTTTTTCCTGGAGAGAATCCGTATTGAAGTATTCCGTAAGTATTTCTTCAAAATGGTTTAAAATATTATGGTTCGAAATTTTGCGGGTGATAAACTGCCTGTTGTAAAACCGATCAGAAAAATTGAGCAAGGATTCTAATTGCGTAATAATAATCCCTTGAGTAAATTTATCAATGTTAGAATGGTATTCCTGTTTGATTATTTGTAAAATACTTGTAATTATCGTTTCTTCTTTGTTCGAAAGGTGCAAAGCTTCATGGACGGAATAATTAAAAAATTCGTATTGTTTGATTGTTTTGGCCAGGGCGGTATTCCAGATAAAATCAGGGTGGATGTATAACAGCCAGCCTGAAACTTTTGCCTCTTCTGTTTTGTCAACCTCAATTTTAATCACCTGGCCGGGCGACATGAAAAACAAGGTGCCTTCGTTAAAATCACTATCCTGCTGTCCGTATTTATACTTCACATTTGAACATGTTTTTAGAGCGATGCTATAAAAATCAAATACCAGGCTTATAGATTTTTCAAAAGGGAATTCCGTAATCGCGTTTAAATTTACCACACTTATTAATGGGTGCTCTGGTTTTGGCAAACCCATCAACTGATGATACTGGCTTATCGTTTTTAAACGAAGTAATTGCGGGCTTTCCATTTTACAAATTTAGATACTGTTTGGGTTATTGTCAGAAAAAGTGCAATGCTTCTTTTATCGTATAAAAATTGGTGTTTGCATTTGATTTAACCCAATCAAAGCAACCAAAGTTCACCATTTTTAGGGCGATAAAAGAAGCATCCAAAACAGATCGAACAAATTTTAAACAGGCTATTGGTTTTCAAAATAACGGTTATGGTCGTCAAGGTCGGCAATGAGGGACGAATGTGTTGGCTGCCAGCCTAAAGCTTGTTTTGTTAAGGCACTTGATGTCATGTTATCGGCAGCAACGATACTTCCCAAAAACCCAAAATGTTTTTCGGGTCGGGGCGCAAGCGGCAAGTCCAAATTTTTTGCAATGATGCTGGCAATTTGATGAAAAGGTATGCCTTCGTCCGCAACCCCATGATAGGCGGTTCCTGCTGTACCTTTCTCAAGTGCCAGCCTAAAAAGCCGGGCCGCATCCAAACGGTGTACGGCAGGCCAATGGTTTTTCCCCTCGTTTACATATGCCGAAACACCTTTTTTGCGTGCAATTTTTATCAGGCTTGGAACGAAACCATGATCACCATCGCCATGCACTGTAGGTGGAAGGCGCACAATTGAAGATCTGACACCTTGTGAAGCTAATTCAAAAGCAATATTTTCGGAGGGCATACGATACGCGGCAGGAGATTTTGGATCAGGTTTGTCATTTTCGTTTACCAGCCGGCCTAAAGGTAATATCATGGTTCCTGAAGTAATGACCAGCGGGCGGCCAGAACCTGCAAGTACTGATCCCATGGCAGCGATAGCGTTGCTGTCCATGGCAGCAATAGTTGACATAAAACGCGAAGCTATGCCTTTGGGAAGCCCGCCAAAAATAACCTTAAGGCGTGCGCCGATGCTGATGTTTGAAAATGCGTGGATAAAAGCAGTATGGATAACACCGTCTGACTTGGCGGCCCCGCTTTTCAAGCTTTCAATATCATCAAGTGAACCCAAATGCACTTCTGCACCGGCAGCGATGATTGATTTTGCAGACGCGTCCGAACGGGCAAGGCCAAGCACTTGGTGGCCTGCCCCAATCAATTCGGGAATGATAGCTGAGCCTATGAAGCCCGAGGCTCCTGTCAAAAATATACGCATGGGATTAAAAGTTTTTATAGTAAACTAAAAAATATTAGGGTGTTTAATGCTTGTACTTTGATGGAATTGCTATGATGATAATTGGTCATCCTAAGGCTTTTTCTGAAGCCTGCCTAAATGAAAGCAAAGGACGAGGCAAGATTGCGATAATTGGCGAGGGGTCGCCGATTGCATCAGCTTTTATGCTATCCACAAGCCCTTTCATGGCGCCTTTTGGCATTTTGCCCATGCGTTCAATTAAAGGTGAGAACAAACCCAGGAGTGATACCGGGATGTGAATTTTTTTGGGGTGAGGACGGCCAAGGACTTCCGCAACGAGGTCAACCATTTGTGGTATGGTCAGTAACTCTTTGCCGCCCACATCGTAAGCTTGCCCAAACGTTCTGGGGTCATTAAGTACGCCAACAAGATAATAGGCCAAATCTGTAACGGCAATAGAACGAAATTTTGGTTTGCCGTTGCCTAAAATCATGGCAAACCTCCTTTTGGCATTGCCTACAACCGAATTATAACCTTGGCCGCCTATCCCAACAATCATCCCCGGCCGGATGATGGTTGCGTCAAGCCCGCTTTTTAGCAAGTACTGCTCTGTTTGCCAGCGGCCCCTTATCCAGGCACTGTCAGCATTTGCATCAGTACCTAAAAATGTAACATAGATAACCCTGTTTACTTTATACATTTTACAGGCCGCAACAATGTTTTGTATGCCACTCATTTCTACATCCATAAACCCCTTACTTTCCGTATTGGCAGGTTGGGCAGAAATAGTATGTACTGAAATATAAACGGCATCAACTGATTTTACAGCATTTTGTATGGATGCAAGGTCTGAAATGTCGCCTTGCACTATTTCACATCCCGCATCTGCCAAAAATTGAACCTTGGATGGGTTACGGGCCAAACAGCGGACGGTGTAGCCATCTGCCAACAATTGTTGGGCTAAATTTTTTCCTACAAACCCCGATGCCCCAATTACCAATATTTTTTTCATACCCTATTTTTAATTTGATGAATTTCTTACTGTAAAATTCATCAACATTTAATAAATAAAAATAGCCAAATCCGCTTTTGTCATAGTCAAAAAGGGGACGGGTTATTGTTGTTCCAAAAGCAGGACGGTATCCATGAAATATTTCAACCAGCTTTTTTGTAAAGGCCAAAGCTGTTGTATTTAGAAGTTCAAATATCGTATTGTTTTATACGGTGTTTGTTCGATGATGCCTGCCCTGACTTGTTAAACTTATTCTTCTATGCTTTACAATATGCTTCTTTTACCCTATAAAAATTGGGATTGCCTTGTTTTTGATTTGTCAAGGCCGGTATAGGCACCAATTTTTATAGGGTAAAAGAAGCATCAACTCAAAAAAAGCCGGAAAAATTTTAAACAATTTCTATCTGAATAAATGAACCAAAGCCAAAACCGAATCGTTGATTTTGGAGAAAACCAGCGAAGGAAAAATGCCGATAGTTAAAGCCATCAAAGCGAGCGGAATTAAAGCTGCTTTTTCGCGGAAGTTGACATCGGTTAAAGCGGTGCGCCAGGCTTCTCCACCGGCTAATCTTGTTTCGCCAAAAAACATGCGTTGCAGCGTCCATAAAAAATAAGCGGCACTCAGCAAAATTCCGATGGAACCGCAAATGGCCATCCAACTGGGCAATAATCCGTTTACCAAAGATGAAGTAAAAGCACCGATCAACACAAAAGCTTCGCCCATAAAAGCAGAAAAGCCTGGCAAACCAAGCGAGGCAAAAAACGCGATCAGCACAAATACGGTGAATTGCGGCATTAGCGAAGCTAAACCCCGAAAATTATAAATATAACGGTCGTGAACGCGGGTATAAATTACGCCAACCAAAAAGAACAGCATCGCCGATAAAAAACCGTGGCTCAGCATTTGCATTACCGCGCCGCTGATGCCTTCGGTGGTTTGAGAGGCCACCCCCAGCAAAACAAAACCCATGTGCGAAATGGAAGAATAAGCGATCAAACGTTTTAAATCTGTTTGTGCCAGCGCATTTAAAGCACCGTATAAAATTGAAATGACGCCGAGCAAACCCAGCCAGAAAGCACCTGCGGTTGCCACTTCCGGGAAAATACTGAAACAAATGCGCAGGATCCCGTAACCGCCCACTTTCAGCAAAACACCGGCAAGAATAATGGAAACAGCAGTTGGCGCTTCTACGTGTGCATCGGGCAGCCAGGGGTGCAGCGGAACGACCGGAACTTTGATGGCAAAAGCGATAAACAGCACCACAAAAGCCAGCGAACGCGCAGGGAATCCGAATAAAGTTTGATGCGCGGAAAAGATAGAACCCTGTGCATAATTGGCCGGGTTCATCATGTGGACGATGTTGAATGTATGGTTTCCGGTTGCAGGATCGGTTACGGAAAAGTACAGGCCGATCATCACCAGCAACATAAAAACGGAGCCAAACAACGTATAAAGAAAAAATTTGATGGCCGCATACTCCCGCCGAACGCCGCCCCACATGCCGATCAAAAAGTAAAGCGGCAGGAGCATCAACTCGTAAAAAATGTAAAACAGGAAAAAATCCAGCGCGCAAAAAACACCGATTACGGCCGTATCCAGCAATAAAAACAAAGCAAAAAAACCTTTTAAATTAGTTTTGATTTCCCAGGAAGCCAGCACGGCAACCGCCATGACGATGGATGACATGAACAGCAAGCCGATGGAAAGCCCGTCAACGCCGACAAAATAATCAATTTGCATGTTGCCCAGCGAACCAAGATTTAAACTGATCCAGCTTACTTTTTCGGCAAACTGATATTCGTTTATATGATTTATGCCGCTAAAAGAAGCACCGGTTTGAAAATGAAAATACAGCCATCCGCTTAAAACAACCTGAACCAAAGTTGCAGCCAAAGCGATGTACTTGAAGCTGTTGCGCAAAGAAACAGGCAGTAAAAGAAGCATCACCCCAAACAGTAAAGGCGTAAAAATGAGCAGTGTAAGTATGTGGTCCATCAACCTAAATCAACGTTTTAAAAAGGTAAATACTGAGGATGACCAGCAACATGCCCAGCAAATATTGCTGCACTTTGCCAGTTTGAAAACCCCGGGCAAAACTACCAATATCACGGACACGGAAGGCGATAAAATTTACCAGCCCATCAACAAGGTAGCGGTCCAGCCATTTGCTGATTTCGGAAAAAAGCAGGCCGGTTTTGGCCAGCAGGTTTACAAAGCCATCAATCACTAAACGATCAAAAGCATACAATTTTTGGCTGACCCAAACTACTGTTTTTACCACATGATTTTGGTAGAACCGGTCAATATACCATTGGTTGTAAGACAAGCGGAACAGAAGGCCGCTTTCAGGAAACCAGTTGATACTTTTCCTAAAATATTGCAAATAAGCTAAATAAATAACCGGAATGGTAATGATGTTTACCGCAGCAGGAATTAAAGTATGGTACAAATTCTCGCGTTCGAAGTAATCTGCCGTTAAAAAACCTTTAAAAAGCCAGCTTTGCTCGTACAACAAAGGGTTGAGCGAAAACACGGGAAACAAAGAAAACAGTGCTAAAAACAGCATCGGCCAAGCGAACAGATTGTTTTCTTTGGAAAAATGCAGCTCGAAAGTTGGAACCATTTCCTTCAACTTGGATTCGCCCCAAAACACTTTAAACATCAGCCGGGCAATGTAAAAAGCGGTGAGCCAACTGGTGATTAAGATGGAAATGGGAATGAGTTTGTAGAAAAAAGACCGGCCTTCTGCCCACTCAAAAGCCTGGATCAAAATGCCGTCTTTGGATAAATAGCCGGAAGTAAGCGGCAAACCGATCAAAGCCAAGCCTGCAACAATGCAGGTAACAAAAGTAACCGGCAAAGCTTTGCGCAAACCGCCCATGTATAAAATGTTCTGTGGGTCAATTTCTAAGTGCAGTTTTTCTTTTAAATGCTGCATTTCGTGGATGATAACGCCGGCCGACAAAAACAAAAGACACTTAAAAAAAGCATGTGTGGTTAGGTGGAACAAAGCGGAAGCATAAGCGCCCATGCCCATTGCGGCAACCATAAAACCCAATTGCGAAATGGTAGAAAAAGCCAGGATTTTTTTCAAATCGTTTTGGGTGAGGGCAATCGTTGCCGCCATAAAAGCGGTAAAAGTGCCGGTTATGGTGATGATTAATTTTACATCCGCATTAAAAATTGGATAAACCCGCGCCAACAAGAAAACGCCAGCAGCGACCATGGTTGCCGCGTGGATTAGGGCCGAAACGGAAGTTGGCCCTTCCATCGCATCGGGCAGCCAGGTGTGCAACGGAAATTGTGCCGATTTGGCCATCGCTCCGAGAAAAAAACACAATCCTGCAATGGTTAACCAGGTTCCTGATAATCCTCCGGCAGTTGTAAAGTTATTTGGATGGCTGAAAAGTGTCAGCAGGTCAAACGTTTGGAAGTGTGCAAACAGGATCATGATGCCGATCAAGAAACCGATATCACCAATCCGGTTCATGATAAAAGCTTTTTTATTGGCCTGGACTGCCTTTTCCCGCGTAAACCAAAAGCCGATTAAC
Source organism: Mucilaginibacter sp. (assembly GCF_041088075.1). GTDB lineage: Bacteria > Bacteroidota > Bacteroidia > Sphingobacteriales > Sphingobacteriaceae > Mucilaginibacter_A. Next base: position 34,278 of record NZ_JBGCVY010000063.1, read on the forward strand.
AAGTAGGAAGCAAAGCCGACCAACTCCCAAAAAGCGTATAGCAACAGTAAATTATCAACCACCACCAAAGCCAGCATCGCGAAGCAAAAAAAACTGAGGTAACGGAAATAGCGGCGGAAATTCCGGTCGCCTTCCATATAAGCCAAAGAATAAAAATGTACCGCCAAAGCGATACCGGAGACCAAAACCAGCATCAGCACCGAAAGGTTATTGAGCAGCAAACCGGCAAAGATTTTTACGGTGCCGATCTGAAACCATAGGATTTGTTGGTGAACAGGTTCCCGGTTCCAAATTTTTGAGAAAAGGAAAGCCGAACTAATCAAACTCAACAAGATACAAATAGTGGCCAGCCAGCCTTCCGTTTTGCCCGATGCTGTTTTTACCACTATAAAATTGGTGATAAAAGCAGCAAAAGGCAGCAGCACGGCAATTAATGCAAGTTGGATTTCGAGTGTATGGTTTTGTAAAGTATGGATCGGTTCCAAATTTTGTTAATCTTTTAATTCGTCAATCTTGCCGGGATCAATGGTTTTAAACCTTCGGTAAACATTCAAAATAATGGCCAAAGCAACCGCGGTTGCAGCAGCGGCCAGAACGATGGCAAACAAAGCAAAAATTTGTCCGCTGTTGTGGTAGCGGTCGTATTTTCCAAACGCAATCAGATTGATAACGGCGGCGTTAATGATAAATTCAATCCCAATCAAAACCTGGATGGCGTTGTTTTTAGTCAAAACCATGTACAAACCGGCGGAAAATAAACACGCGCCAATCAGCATAAAAGTTTGGAGGTTAATCAAGTGAACGCTCCTTTCTGGCCAAATGCGCGGCACCAATCAACGCCATCATCAGCAAAATGGAAATCGCTTCAAAAGGCAGCAAATAAGTGGTCATTAAATTGGTACCGATATTGGTAACGGTATTGTCCTGCGGACGAAAAGTATTGTTGGTTGATTGTGCGATCCATTGAAGTTGATCTGGTTTTAGTTTGAAAATTGCATTCACCAGTACAATCAAAAATGCCGCGGCCACCAGCAAGGCCGGAAACTGTTTCAGCGTAAAAACCGGATGCCGGCTCTCCTCCAATTTCTCCAAAGTTTCTTTGCTCGACAGCATGAACGTGAACAGCATCAGCACCAAAACGCCGCCTACATAAATTACGATCTGGGTAACGGCCACAAAATCTGCCAGAGCAAAAACGTACAAGCCGGCAACGGCAAAAAGCGTAACAAAAAACATAAAAACCGAGCGCACTAAATTTTGGCTTGCTGCCACAAACCAGGCCGAAGCAACCGTAGTTAAACCCAGAAAAATAAAAATGCCTTGCTCCATGCTTCTTTTACCCCTGTTTTTTTTGTGTGGCCGCTTGTTTGGCCGCCAACTTTTCGGCCTGCTGCTTCTCCAATTCTAAACGTTTTTCTTCGGCTTCTGCTTCGCTCATCGGCGAAAAACGGTAAGTCAGCAAATCCAGTTCTTCCACACTTTTATCGTATTGGTTGGTCATCGTGATACATTCCGTCGGGCAAACCGTGGTGCACAAACCGCAGTACATGCACTTGGCCATATCAATATCAAACTTTGCCGCATACAAACGTTTGGTTGTGCCATCGGAAGTTTGCCCGATGGCTTCGGTTGCTTTGATAGATTCGATTTCAATACAATTAACCGGACAAATTTTCGCACACAAGTCGCATACAATACAATCCTCCATTTCCACAAAAAGCTGGTAACGGCCAACTTCCGGGACTGGTAGTTTTTGATGCGGGTATTGGATGGTAACGTTTCCTTCCTGTTGTTTAAAATAATTATCGGACTGAATGCCTATCACTTCCCTACTGTTTTTAGCAGCTAAAAAATGTTTCAGGGTGAGGTTGAAGCCTTTTCCTGCTGATTTAATGCCTTTTATGATGTTGTTGAACATTTTGATTTTTAATTTTTACCGTAGAGACGTTGCATGCAACGTCTCTACATCGGCAACGTCTCTACATCAACCACAACCGCCAAATCCCCGAAACCAGCATACACAAAAAGGCAAGCGGCGTTAAAACCTTCCAGCATAAATCCATCAATTGATCAACACGGAAACGCGGCAACGTCCACCGAACCCACATTTGCAATCCGATCAAAAGCAGCGATTTCAGAAAAATCCAGCCAATCCCCCAAATATTTCCGGTCGTCCAATCAGCTAATTTTACGGCACCGATGTTTGGCAGCGGCGTATTCCAGGCTCCCAGAAACAGGATCACGCCAACCATGGACACCAAAAACATCATGGAATATTCGGCCAGAAAAACCAGCGCAAAACGGATTCCGGTGTATTCGGTGTGAAAACCAGCCACCAATTCGGATTCTGCTTCCGGGATATCGAACGGCGCACGGTTGCTTTCGGCTAATGAAGCAATAAAATAAATGACGAAAGCAACGATCAGATGAGGCGCACGAAAGATGTTCCAGGCTAAAAACCCGCCTACTTCTTTTACCGGTATAAATCCTAAAAATTTGGTGTTTTCCGCGGAAAGGATTCCTTGTTGTTTGGCAATTTCCTGCAAATCCAACGTCTGCGAAATCATGATGACTGAAATAATGGCAAAGCCAGCCGGAATTTCATACGAAACAATTTGCGCCACCGAACGCATCGCGCCCAGCAAAGCATACTTGTTGTTCGATCCCCAGCCGGCCATCAAAATCCCAACCGTTTCGATGGAAAGCACGGCCAGGATATAAAAAATCCCAACATTGATATTGGCTGGAATTAAACCCGGTGCCCAGGGCAAAGCGGCAAAACCTAAATAAACCGCTACAAAAATGATGATTGGTGCAAGCGCAAAAAGCACTTTATCGGCTGCATTTGGCGTGATCAGTTCTTTTTGCAGCATCTTTAACATATCTGCAAAAACCTGCAACGAACCATATTTTCCGGTTTCCATCGGCCCCAACCTATCCTGGATAAACGCGGAAACCTTGCGTTCGGCATAAACGCCAAACGTGGTAAACAGCGCCACAAAAGTAAACAGCGCCAGGGCAACCAAAATGCTGAGGAGGTAATGGTTCAAAACAAATGATTTACTATGCCTGCAAACTTACTTATTTAGAACGATTGCGGGAAGCAAAGGAATTGAGGTGAGTCAGGCTAATCCCAAATTTGACGGAGGTTTAACCCGATTTGCTGGCCGAAAAACAACTGCGTGCTTTTTTCAAAAGAATCGGTATAATCAGAAACGTAGAAACGGTGCGGCGCGGGTTCATCTTCGTTTAACAAATCCATTCGCTGCAGTTCTTGCCAGAGATGACGGGCAACGATTTCGGTATTATCAACGATGGCTATTTCGGGATGATAATAAGCGGCAATCTCGTTTCGGATTAATGGATAATGCGTACAGCCTAAAATCAAACTGTCAATTCCCTGCAAAACAGGATCAGAAAGATAAGTGTGGATGAGCGTACTGCTGATTTGATCGTTAAAAAAACCTTCTTCAATCATCGGCACCAACAATGGCGTGGCAAGGGAATGCACGTTTAAACCTGGTTTTTTCTGCTGGATTTTTTGCGCGTAGATATTGGATTTGATCGTAGCACGTGTGGCAATGACACCGATATTTTGAAACCGATCAGTAGCGGTCATAAAATCAACCACCGGGTCAATCACGCTGTAAATCGGGATTTGGTTTCCCAAAAACAGTTTCAAATCGTGGTAAGCCAACGAAGATGCGGTGTTGCAGGCGATGACAATTGCTTTACAGCCTTCGTCCATCAAAAACTTCGCGATCTTCAAAGAGTAATATTTGATGGCTTCGGGTGATTTATCGCCGTAAGGCAAATGCGCCGTATCGCCAAAATAAACCAATGCTTCTTTTGGCATCAATTTATTGATGGCGTTGGCAACGGTCAATCCGCCAATTCCCGAATCAAAAACACCGATGGGCTGGTTTGCTGGCATCCGGCTAAAATAAAAAAAGCGGTGTCTTTTTTAGCTCAAGACACCGCTTTTTAGTGGATAAAAGAAGTATGTTACTTTAAACCTAATTTCGCTTTTACGGCAGCCATCATATTGTCTGCTTCCGGGGAAACTAATAATTCGGTTTGAGAAGTATCAATTACGTAAGTATAACCTTTTTCTTTGGCTACAGCTTGTACGGCAGCACGCGCTTTGTCCAACAATGGTTTTGATAATTGTTGCGTTTTGTCGCCAACTTGTTGTTGCGCTTTTGCCTGGAAATCCTGCAAGCGTTTGTTTGAATCTTGCAATTCAGCTTCTTTCGCTGTACGGGCTGCATCCGTCATGGTTGCTTTTTTGGCATCGTAACCTTGTGCGTTTGTCTGCAGCTCATTGTTTAAAGCTGTTAACTGGTCAACAAAAGTTTTCTGGTAATCCTGGATTTGTTTTTGCACTGTTTTGGTTTCAGGCATTTGATCAATTAATTGATTGAAAGCAATGTGGCCGATTTTGGATTGTGCCTGGGCAACATTTCCTGCAAAAAATAAACAGCCGGCAACTAAAGCAACTTTAAATAGTTTTTTCATTTTTGTTATTGAGGGTGATTTTTATATACTGTTTTTATAAGGTGTTTTTTGTTATTGGGCAAATACGCCTGGTTTTAAACCCAAACGGGTGATTACAGCCGCACTTTTATCATAACGCGGATTTGCATAAAGCATTATCACTTCGCTGTTTTTATCAAAGATCATGTCCAAATTTTCGCTTTCGGCAATGGCTTGAACGGCTTTTGCAACACGGTCTTGCACAGGTTTAATCAGTGCAGTGCTGCGTTGCGCCAGTTCGCCGTCCGGCCCGAATTTTTGGCGTTGAAAATCTTTCGCGGCTTTTTCTTTGTCAATAATTTCGTTCTCGCGTCGTTTTTTCATGTCGGCCGTCATCAACACCTGGTCGGCCTGGTAAGCTTTGTACATGCGGTCAATATCCTGAAAACGGGCATCGGTTTCTTTTTGCCACTGATCTGAAATTGCAGCCAACTGCTTTTGCGAAGACGCATATTCGGGCACGTGCTTCAAAATATATTCAGAATCAACATAAGCAAAACGCTGTGCAAACGCGGCTGTTACGGCCAGTACAGGTATCAATAATGTTAGAAATAATTTCTTCATGTTACAAAACTACGCAAAATAATGTTTTTGAAAATCTTGCACATCTAAATTTGATGAAAGATTTAGGGTGATAAAAACAGTATCGGCTATCATTTAGTTAAACGCCCCGCTTAAACTTTGTGCAATGGAAAAGTGGAAATGGCCTTTATTAGCTGCTGGCGCACCCGGTATTGCATCGAAACCGTAACCATAATCCAAGCCCAGCAAACCAAATATCGGCAGGAATATCCTTGCGCCAACACCGGCCGAGCGCCTTACGTTAAAAGGTGCAAAATCGTTAAACGAGTTCCAGGTATTTCCGCCTTCGGTAAAAGCCAACAAAAAGATGGTTGCCGATTGGCTGGCAATAACCGGATGCCGCAATTCCAACTGAAATTTATCAAAAATCGGGCTGCCGGAACTGCTTGCAATATTTATGTTTGATCCGTTAGGCACAATTTGAAAGTCTTCGTAACCCCGCAAACCAATAATTTCCGAGCCTTGCAAAAACTGGTAACTCTGCATACCACTGCCGCCTAATTTAAAACGTTCGAAAGGCGATTGACCGACTGCTTTGTTGTACGAACTTAAAAAGCCAAATTGCGTTTGTGCTTTCAACACCAGCTTGCCATAAACTTTTTGGAACCATTGCGCCTCGAACTTGGCTTTGTAATACTCTACAAAATGATAGCGTTCTTCGGGCGTTGCAATGGCATAATTTACATTATTGAACAAAGAATAGGGCGGCGTTAATTGTGCCGTTAAACGAATGTTAGAACCGGATGTCGGGTAAATTGGCGCATCCAACGAATAACGGCTGAATGTTTCGGTCAATTTAATGTTGATAGATTTTCCGTTTGCAAACAGGTAACCGGGATAATGATCTAAGTTATAGTGGTCAAAACTCAAGGTGTGGCTCAAGTTGAAATAATCGTCCGGCCATCTCAGTTGCTTGCCTATCGTTGCCGAAACACCATTGATCGTAATGCCATAATAATCTATATCACCTTTTTTACGTTGAAAACCAATAATATTCGAACCGTTTGACTGCAATTGTGTGTAAGCCGTTATACCAAAATTAACCGGCTTTTTACCGCCAAACCAAGGCTCGGAATACGTAAAAGAAAAATTCTGGTAGTTTTTGCCGTTTGCCTGGCCACGCAAACTTAATTTCTCGCCATCGCCTTTTGGCAATGGTTTGTAAGCTTTTAGGTTGAAGATATTGCGCAACGAAAAGTTGTTGAATGTTAAACCCAACGTCCCGACAATACTGCCGCCGCCAAAACCACCGGAAAGCTCGATTTGATCGGAAGGTTTTTCTACCACATTGTATAAAATATCAACTGTCCCATCGTTCGGGTTGATGTTGGTTGGCCTTGGGTCAATCTTTTGCTCATCAAAATTACCTAACTGCGTAATGGCCTGTGTACTTCTTATAATGGCTTCTTTCGAAAATTTTTGGCCGGGCTTGGTACGGATTTCCCTGCGGATCACCTTGTCGTTGGTTACTTCGTTCCCTTTGATCACCACATTGTTGATCGTGTATTGCGGGCCTTCATAAACACGCAAATCCACATCAATGGTATCGTTGTGGATGCGTTTTTGAACAGGATCGGTTTGATAAGTCAGATAACCATCGTTCAAATAAAGCGAAGAAATATCATCACCGTTTGACGAACCGCTTAAACGCTTGTTCAATTCCTCTTCGCTAAAAACATCGCCTTTTTTAATCCTCAAAAGCGTATTCAAGATCTTGCTTGGATACTTGGCATTTCCTGACCATACAATATCACCAAAATAATACTTCGGGCCTTCGTAAACTTTGATTTTGATGTTTACCGTTTTATCGTCGTGTTTCCAAACCGAATCACTTAAAATCTCGGCATCGCGATAACCGTTGGCCTGCATTTTGGCAACCAGGGTTTGCTTGTCTTCTTCGTATTTGTCGCGCAAAAACTTCTTGGAACCAAAAACATTATACCATTTTTTCTCCCTGGTTTTTTTGAGGTATTTTTTCAGTTTGGCATCTTTAAAAGCACTGTTCCCTGTAAAAACAATACTGTTTACCTTAACTTTAGTCTTTTTATCTACAAAAGCATCCAGGATGAGGCTGTTTGCTTCGCCATTGTCCTTGCGTTGTTTAATGTCAACCGTTGCGTTGAGGTAACCTTTTTCGGCAAAATGCTTTTTGATAATCGCCGTGGTTGTATTGATCAGGTTTTCGTTTACAATTTTACCGGTTTTGTCTTTCAGTTTTTTCTGTATGTCTTCCACCTCGCCTTTGCGCAAACCTTTTATGTTCAGTTTTGAAAGGCGTGGGCGTTCTTTTACATTGATCTCAAAATTGATGGTATCGTTGCGCAACGTATATAATAATTTCACATCGTCAAACAATCCTTGCAGCCACAGGTTTTTAATCACGTTGGAGGTTGCATCGCCCGGCACGGTTATTTTGTCGCCTTTGTTCAACTGGGAGATTTTGATCAGCACATCTTTGTCCAGGTACTGCGATCCGGTAACGGTAACGGTGCCAACGGTCAATTCTTTCGGGTTAAGATAACTCAGGCTGTCTGCAGGCAAAATTGGTGTAGCCGTTTGCTGCCGGACTGCCTGTGCCAAAGCAACAGAAGAAAATGCACAAAAAATTATAGCTATAAAGTACCTGTTCATTCGTAGGATTTGGAGGCTAAAGTAATTTAAACAGTTGTTAAAAAGTGTTAAACATCAAAATTTAGTTCACTTGCTCGCTTGTCTTGCCAAAACGGCGTTCGCGGGTTTGGTAATCTAAAACGGCTTCAAACAGATCTTCTTTGCGGTAATCGGGCCATAACTTTGCTGTAAAATAAAGTTCGGCATAAGCAATTTGCCATAACAAATAGTTGCTGATCCGGTATTCGCCGCTCGTTCTGATCAGCAGTTCCGGGTCTGGCATTTCAGAAGTATGTAGTTCTTTTGCAAACAGTTCTTCGTTGATGTCTGCTGCTTTCAGTTCGCCTTTTTCCACCTTTTCGGCCAGTTTTCGGGCTGCGCCTACAATTTCCCTTCTCGAACTGTAGCTTAAAGCCAGTGTTAAAATCAAACCTGTGTTGGCCGAAGTTTTATCAATGGCATTTTGCAGTTCCTGGTGGCACTTTCCGGGCAGCATGTCGAGATCGCCGATCGCATTTAAACGCACATTGTTTTCCATCAGTTTCTTGATTTCTTTGTTGATGGTGGAGATCAGCAGTTCCATAATGGCGGTAACTTCGTATTTCGGCCGGTTCCAGTTTTCCGAAGAAAAAGTATATAAAGTTAAATAAGCAATGCCCAGTTCGCCCGCGCCTTCTACCACATCGCGCACCGCCAAAACACCGTTGTGGTGGCCAAACACGCGCAATTTGCCTTTGCCTTTTGCCCATCGCCCGTTGCCATCCATAATAATAGCCACGTGTTTGGGCAATTTTGCTTTATCTATTTGTGCTCTGAAATCCATTGATCAGTTTCGTGCATTTAATATTGCAGGCCAATTTTTTATACTCAGGTTGAAGTTTGCCAAACTGTTTTTTGATAAAAAATTCAGGCTGCAAAGGTAAAATTAATCTTTAAATTATGGTGTTAGGGACGATTATCATTTTGAAACTGAAATTGAATTTGGCTGATGCTTCTTTTACCACCTAAAAATCAGTGCGCTTCCATCAAACGCTTCTAGCCCCAACAATCCAGATCTGGCCGATGCTTCTTTTACCACCTAAAAATCAGTGCGCTGCCACCAAACGCTTCTGGCCCTACAATTTCAAATTTGGCCGATGCTTCTTTTACCACCTAAAAATTAGTGCGCTTCCGTCAAACGCTTTCTGCCCCAACAATTTTAAATTTGCCCGATGCTTCTTTTACCACCTAAAAATTAGTGCGCTTCCATCAAACGCTTCTGGCCCAACAATCTGAATTTGGCCGATGCTTCTTTTACCACCTAAAAATCAGTGCGCTTCCGTCAAACGCTTCTGGCTCTACAATCTGAATTTGGCCGATGCTTCTTTTACCACCTAAAAATCAGTGCGCTTCCGTCAAACGCTTCTGGCTCTACAATCTGAATTTGTCCAATGCTTCTTTTACCGCCTAAAAATCATGGAGAAACAACCGGACATTTCTGGCTCAAAAAGGTGTACGAAAGCGTTAGCCCGGTTATCATGTAAGTATCCCGCCTCAAATTTCCGCGTTGCGCACCGGGCGAACCGATGTAAATGCCGGTTTTTTCGCCGGAACGGTCTGTTAAAATCCTTGAATCAACATTAACCAAACCTGCTTTTTCAGGATAATAACTGCTTACATCGTCCAGATAATTGGTAAAAGCCGTGCGGTAGCCCAGCTCGATACCCAAATTCCAGCTTCCCGAAAAATTAACTTTTACACCAACGCCATAAGGAACACTTAAAGCATTGTACGGATATTCTTTTTGCTGGCCTTCTGTTTTTAATGGCCGAAGCACATACGTATCGCCTTTGTAAACGGCTTTCGGGTTATAGTTTACCAAGGCCACACCGCCAAAAATATACGGTGTCCATCTTTTGATACTGATGCCCGAATAGTAATTAAAAAAGTTAAGCTCGCCAGTGAGCGATACTTCGTTTATGGGTGAAAAAAAGCTGAGGTTGCGGTTGCGCAATTGTGCGTTGGACGACAAGCTGTCGGCACCGCGGACCTTGCCATAAGTATAACCCAGCTTGGCCGAAAAATAACCGTTAAAGTTTCGCTTTACAGAAACACCGGCCGAAAAATCGGTAAATTTAAAAGGGTTCACCTCGTTGAAATCGCCCATGTAGCCAGACGAACCTGCAAAAATCCCCGGTTCCCAGGTTTGGGCAAAACAGGCCGAGGAAAGCAGCAGTAAAAGAAGCAAACCATAAAGTTTACGCATCCGTATCAAATTCAGTAATTGCGGGCATCCAGTCCCCACATCAATTTGTTCCTTAACGTGGATAAATAACTTTCATTATTTAAGCGAACGAGATTAAAACCATAACCCGCTTTTCGGATGGTAAAAACGCTCGAACTATCAATGGTCTCTGTTTTAGAATCGCAGGAAACCAGGTAGTTTGTGCTGCGGGTTTCTACTTTAAAAGTAAGCGTGTGGTCATCAGAAATCACAATTGGGCGTACATTTAGGTTATGCGGAGAAATAGGCGTGATCACAAAATTGCCGGACTGCGGAAAAACGATCGGGCCGCCGCAGCTTAATGAATAAGCCGTAGAACCGGTTGGCGTAGAAACAATAATGCCGTCTCCCCAATAAGAATTTAAAAATTCGTCGTTCAAAAAAGCATGAATGGTGATCATGGCCGCATTGTCGCGCTTATGGATGGTAATATCGTTTAAGGCGATATTGATATTTTTAAAAACCGGCGGGTTTGATTCCAACTCCAACAGCACTCTTTCGTCCAGCGTAAACTGCTTGTTTACCAAAGCTTTAATAGCTTCTTCAATGTCGTTTTTGTTGACGCTGGCCAAAAACCCAAGGCGGCCAAAATTGATACCGATAACCGGAATGCCAGAATCGCGAATGAGATCAACCGTACCTAAAATCGTTCCGTCTCCGCCCAACGTCAGCATTACATCTACAATGCCATTGATGTCTTCATAACTGCTAAAGTGGGCGTAGTTTTTCGAAAAATCCGGCTGCTCTGCTATAAAATAATACAAATCAATATGTACGAACACTTCCGAACCATATTTTTCCAGGCAATCAAAAACTTCTTTGATAAAAGGAAATACAGTTGGATTTGAGGGTTTGCCGTAAACTGCAATCTTCATTTTAGAAATTATAGGTTGATGAAATTCATCAGTAATTCGTAGCGGTTCATAGAATCGTCGTCAACCTGGGCTTGGTTAAATACTGCTTTTATGGTGTAATCGTAGCGGATAAAGCTGGCCTGGATAGCAGAAATGTCTTTTTTATTGATCTTTAAAGTAACTTCCAAACGGGTAGAATCAGCAAAAGAGCGGGTGTACGAACTCAATATCTGTGCTTTGTCCGATTCTACAATCTGTGCCATTTGCGCCAAAGAATTGTCGCGGTTGTTCATCTCCAAAACGATAATGGCACCAGGCTCGTTGGCCGCAGTAAGGCTGGCAAAATAATTGTTTAAAGAATTGATATTGATTAAACCGAGATAATTGCTTTTTTGATCTAGCACCGGCAAAATGCTTAATTGCTGTGCGCTAAACATCCGGACAACATCATAAACATGCTGGTTTTCGCGCACAAAAGTCTGCGCTTTCAGGATGGACAACGTATCCACCGTCCGGTCTTCATCGGTAATTTCGATCAGATCATCTTCGGCAATCAGCCCCAAAAACAAATCTTCATCCACAACCGGCAGTTCGCTTACCCTGAATTCTTCCAGCAGTAGGTTAACTTTTTCGACCGTATCGGTAGGTTTTACCGGTGGGATGATGTCGGAAATCAGTTCGGCAGCAACCATATTATGCTTTAATTTTTTCGAGAAAATCCTTTAACAATCGATTAAATTCCTGCGGCTGCTCCATCATCGGCACATGGCCGCAATGTTCAACCCAGGTCAGGTCCGAATCAGGCAGCAGTTGGTTAAATTCTACCGCAACTTCCGGCGGCGTAATTTTATCGTTTTTGCCCCAAATTAAAGCAACAGGAATTTTAATTTTGTGTAAATCTTTTGCCATGTTATGCCGGATTGCTGATTTTGCCATCGCCAAAAGACGGATAATTTTGTGGCGGTCGTTAACGGTTGCATAAATTTCATCAACCAGCTCTTTGGTTGCTGTTTTTGGGTCGTAAAAAGTGTGCTCTACCCTTTCTTTTATAAACGAGTAGCTTTCCCTCTTCGGAAAAGAACCGCCAAAAGCGTTTTCGTACAGGCCGGAACTTCCTGCCAGCACCATCGAATTTAGCCTTTCGGGATGAGACATGGCATAAATAAGCGCCACATGCCCGCCCAGCGAGTTGCCCAAAACACAAAAATTTTCCAGCTCTTTATACTTCACAAATTTATGGACGAATTTAGAAAGCGTTTTTACGCCCAGGGTCAGCAAAGGCAGTTCGTATATAGGCAGCATCGGGATGATGACCCGGTAATCTTTGCTAAACTCTTCGATCACGTATTCCCAATTGCTCAACGCGCCCATCAAACCATGCAGCAGCAATAAAACCTCACCTTTGCCCTGTTCTATATATTTAAACCCTTTTTCTTCTTTTACCACAAACTCCATAAACGTTTTTTGAAAATAATGCTGCCATCGGAAAATAAAAACCAAAAAAGGCCAACGGTATAAAACCTGTTGTAACGGCTATAAAATTAGCTTTTTTAAAATGGCTTTCGGCCAACAACCTAATTATATTATTGCAATAGCTGCTTTACAATTTCAGAAATTGTTTTGCCGTCGGCTTTTCCTGCCAGTTCTTTATTGGCGGCCCCCATTATTTTGCCCATGTCTTTTACCGATGTGGCACCTGTTTTTTTGATTACGTCCTGCAAGTAAGCCGTGATTTCTTCCCGGCCCATTTGCTGCGGCAAATACGCTTCGATCACCTGCATTTCTTCTTTTTCGATCCGGTACAAATCATCGCGGTTTTGCGATTGGTAAATTTCCGCGGATTCTTTGCGCTGTTTGATCAGCTTTTGCAACACTTTCAGTTCGGTTTCTTCGGAGATGTTTTCGGATGCGCCTTTTTCCGTTCGCGCCAGCAACAAAGCCGATTTAATGGCCCTCAAGCCGCGCAAACTGGTCTCGTCTTTTGCCAGCATCGCTTTTTTAATATCCTGGTCTATGGTTTCTATTAACATGCTTCTTTTATCAGTGTTTTTTTAGTGTTGATGTGTTTTGCCTACGCTCCAAATCCCCGCTCATATTAAAATGTATTTCTCCCCGGTTTATTGTTTTCTATCAACATGCTTCTTTTATCGGTATATTTTTAGTGTTGATATGGATTTCTAAAGAACTATACGCAACGCTCATACCTCAAACCTACTTCCTCACAAACGTAACCGCATTTGCCTGCGCCGTTGGCATAATGGTCAAATCGTTGATGTTGACGTGGGCCGGGCGCGAAACGATAAAATAAATGGTTTCGGCAATATCCATCGCGGCCAGCGGCGTAAAACCTTCGTAAACTTTTTTTGCCCTTTCGGCATCGCCATTAAACCGGACATTAGAAAATTCGGTTTCTACGGCACCGGGATTGATGGCCGAAACCTTAATCCCATGTTGCACTAAATCCAGCCGCATCCCTTTGTTCAAGGCATCAACCGCATGTTTGGTGGCGCAATAAACGTTTCCATTTGGGTAAACTTCTTTCCCGGCGATGGAACCTAAATTAACGATATGCCCGTGGCCATTGGCAATCATCCAGTTGGAAACAATCTTGCTGGTGTACAACAAACCTTTGATATTGGTGTCAATCATCAAATCCCAATCGTTGGTATCGCCGGCGTTGATCGGGTCCAAACCTTTGCTCAAACCGGCGTTGTTGATCAGCACGTCCACTTTTTTCCAGGCTTCGGGCAATTGTTCTAAATTTTGTGTAACCGAAGCTTTGTTGCGGATGTCGAAATTAGCTACCGCAACTTCCGTATTGTATTGGATGTTTAACGCGTTGGCCAGTTTTTCCAATTTTTCTGCACGGCGGCCGGTTAAAATCAAATTAAAACCTTCGCGGGCAAAAACGTGTGCGCAAGCTTCGCCAATGCCCGAACTGGCACCTGTGATCAATGCAATTTTGTTCATATAAAAGAAGTATTAACCAAAGCACAAATAAATGCTTTTGAGCCGAAATTGTGTTTTTTAATTTTTATTCAAAGATTAAACTAAACACAATGCTATGCAGATATAGTTTTTCGAGCGGGCTGGCGTAAGGATGGTTTTCGGGATACAAAACGCTGCCAAACGAGTTGGACAGTTTGATTTCGGGCGAAAGTTTAAAGTATTCCAGGTAAATATCGCAACCAAAACCAGCCACATAAGAAGAAAAGTTGGACACGTTTTTAAGCTTTCTTTCAAGCGGGGCCAAATCAGCTTCGTTGTTTTTACTTTGATTGCCGATGCCGTAAGCATATTTTACGCCTCCCAAAACGTAGGCCCGGAAGTTGCCCAAGCGGTTTGATTTTAACTTTAGTTCAAGCGGAAATTCGGCCTGGGTTGTCGAAACCACTTGGTTTTTGTCGGGCGCCAAATCCTGCGTCCGGTATTGATAATTTACGGTCCGGTCGGCAAAAACCAAAGTTGGCGTCAGGCGTACTTCAAAATTATCGGTTACGCTGTACCGCGCTAAAAAACCCAAAGCAAAACCGGCCGTGCCGGGCGAAGTAATGCTGTTTAAAGAGTCGGTTACGTTGCGGTTGGTTCCCTGATCGTAATACGGCGTGCGCCAGTTTGGCTTTTTTAAGATTTTGTAGGAAGAGTTGACGTACTGAAAAGTGTAGCCGAAAGAAAAAGCATTTTGGTCTGCGCCGCCTGCCCAGGCCTGTACCACGCGCTGTGCAGAAGCAGCGGAAGCCCAAAAAAACATGCCTAAAAACAGTATGTACTTAATCTTCATTTAACGCCGGTGTAAACAGAACAAATCCCAAACGCCAGCGGCCGTTGTTTGGTATTTTTGAAACCTACTTTCTGCATCAGCCCGGTAAAACGTTCGCCATCCGGAAACGCGGCGACAGATTCGGGTAGATAAGAATAAGCGCGTGCATCTTTCGAAAAAACTTTACCAATAAAAGGCGTGATATAATTGAAGTAGAAATTATACAAATGTTTGATGGGAAAGATTCTCGGTTTTGAAAACTCTAAAATAACCGCTTTTCCCTGTGGTTTTAAAACACGGAACATATCGGCCAAACCAGCTTCCAGGTTTTCGAAATTACGGACGCCATAAGCAACGGTAACGGCATCAAACTGATCGGCATCAAACAACAACTTTTCCGAATCGCCCAAACGCACTTCAAAACGTTTGCTCATGCTTCTTTTATCTATCTTTTTTTGGGCTATGTTTAACATTCCTTGCGAAATATCCACGCCAATTATTTTTTTTGGTTTGAGGATTTTGATGGCTTCAAAAGCAAAATCGCCGGTTCCGGTTGCCACATCCAAAATCAGTTGCGGCTGGTCTTTTTTTAGTTCGTTGATCGCAATTTTCCGCCAAATGATGTCAATGCCAGCAGATAAAAAATGGTTCAAAAAATCGTAAGTTTTGGAAATATTGTTGAACATATCTGCCACTTGTTCTTTTTTAGTAGCCTGGTTTTGATATGGCGTGATCGTTTTATTCATGCTGATGTTTCAAATATGCAAATAAATAGGTGGTAAAAGAAGCATCGGTTAAACGGCAAGTGCGAGCAGTCCTTCAACATCCAACCGGTTGGTAAACATCGCGATGTCGCCATTCTCGTCTTTCGGCCACAATTCCCGCGGCCGGTCCCAGTACAGTTCCACGCCGTTTTTGTCCGGGTCGTCCAGATAAATTGCTTCCGAAACGCCATGATCAGAAAGGCCGGTCAAAGGATAATTTGCATCAATCAAACGCTTTAAAATAACGGCCAGGTCTTTTCTTTCCGGGTATAAAATTGCCGTGTGGTACAATCCCGGCGCCCTTTCCGGTGCAGGCGGCGAGTTTTTACTGTGCCAGGTATTCAGGCCGATGTGATGGTGGTAGCCGCCAGCCGAAATAAAAGCTGCCTGATCGCCATACATTGTCATCAATTCAAAACCCAGCAATCCGCAATAAAAATCCAACGACTGCTGCAAATTGCTCACTTTTAAATGCACGTGGCCAATGCGTGTTTGGGCCGGGATTTGATATTCCATTTTTGGGCTGGTCTTTATCTTGACGTTTAAACATCAAATTAAAGGCAACAAACCTTTACCTTTGTTTTATGATTGTCAAATCTGCCGAATTTATTTGCAGCAACACGCAAATGTCCAAACTGCCGCCTGCCGTAAAGCCCGAATTTGCTTTTATCGGCCGTTCTAACGTGGGCAAATCTTCTTTAATCAATATGCTGACGGGCAAAAAAGGTTTGGCCAAAACTTCGCAAACGCCGGGCAAAACGCAATTGATCAACCATTTTTTGATTAACGAAAATTGGTACCTGGTTGATTTGCCAGGTTACGGTTACGCGCGGATTTCGAAAACCAAGAAAGAAGAATGGAACAAGTACATCCGCAATTATTTGGAAAAGCGGGAAAACTTGCAATGTGTTTTTGTATTGATTGACAGCCGATTGGAACCGCAAAAAATTGACCTGGAGTTTTGCGCTGCTTTGGGCGAACGCGGCATTCCGTTCGTCATTACTTTTACCAAAGCCGATAAACAGGGCAAAGTAAAAACCGACCAAAATGTGGCCAAGTTTTGCAAAGCTATGTTGACCTTGTTTGAAGAAGTGCCGCAGCATTTTATCACTTCTGCCGAACTGCAAACCGGCCGCGACGAGATTTTGAATTTTATTGGCGAGGTCAACCAAAAGTTTGATGTAAAAGACATTTTAATTTATCAGCCGGACCAGGATTAATTTCTATTTCAAATGAAAAAATATTTTTCCCTCGTTACTTTTTCGCATACCATTTTTGCCATGCCTTTTGCTTTTATCGGCTTTTTTTTGGCGGTAACTACCACCAATCATGTTTTCTCCGCTTTAAAATTAGCGTTGATGCTGCTGTGCATGGTTTTTGCCCGAAGCGCGGCGATGGCTTTTAACCGCTATTTAGACCGTGAAATTGATGCCAAAAACCCGCGGACCAAAGTGCGCGATATTCCGGCCGGAAGGATTAGCGCCAAATCAGCTTTAACTTTTACCATCGCCAATTGCCTGCTTTTTATCGGTACAACCTGGTTCATCAACCCACTTTGTTTCTATTTATCGCCGGTTGCTTTACTGGTGGTTTTGGGTTACAGTGCCACCAAACGCTTTACTTTTTTGTGCCATTTGGTTTTGGGTTTGGGGCTGAGTCTGGCCCCTATCGGCGCTTATTTGGTAGTTACCGGTGCTTTTGCACCGCTGCCCATTTTGTTTTCGGCTTCGGTTTTGTGCTGGGTAAGCGGCTTTGATATCATTTATGCTTTGCAGGATGAAGATTTCGACCGCGAAGAAAAACTGCATTCCATCCCGGTTTTTTTGGGAAAAGTGAATGCGTTGCGGCTTTCCACTTTTCTGCATATTTTATCGGCTGTTTTTGTGATTTTACCAATCTTTTTAACACACGTTAGCTATCCTTATTATTTAGGGATTATTGTTTTTGGCTCAATGTTGGTTTATCAGCACAGCTTGGTAAAACCGCATGATTTAAGCCGGGTCAACTTTGCTTTTATGACGACTAATGGCATTGCAAGTGTTGTTTTTGCTTTATGCTTTTTAATTGATCGGTTATGGATTCGATAAAGAAAACGAAAAATTGGATGCTTCTTTTATCACTATAAAATTAGTGTCTATATTTTCAAACCAACCTTTCGTCCCAAAAGTAATTTTCCGTTCGCACCAAGCTTACTTTGGTTGCAAAATCAGGATGTTTGGTATTGATCAAATAATTGTATTCTTGGGAAATCACGGCAGAAGGAACTTTTAAAACCAGCGATTGACTGCTTTTATACCAGTCGCTGCCGATTTGCTGCAATTGAGAATAAGAATTGGTGCTTCGCCAATCCTCCGGCAAATTATTTTTTAGAACAGCAGTAAAAAGTTCTTCTTCGTCGGCAATAGAAATAATCATCACCCGATAATTAGACTTTGGATTAATACTTTTTCGGGCAACTACTAATTCTAAAGTAGCTAACGAACGGGAGCTTCCGGTATATAAAACAAATTGGTTATCATTGTTCCATCGGTTTGCCAACCCCGATGCTGTTAACTCGTTGGAAAAGTTTTCTTCGGCAATACGATAAACCTCCATTATTTTTATGCGTTATCACCATATTGCATTCCTGTAAGCCGGTCATCAATAAATTTCATTCCACTGTTTGTATGCATAAAAGTAATGGGCGCTTTTTTATCAAAGTAAAAATTCTCCCCTTCCAGCCACTGTAAAAAATCTTTAACACTGCCAAAAACTTCGGCTCCATGCTTAATCAGTGATAATATTATTAATGCTTGCTCCTTGATGCTGTCCTTAATCTGAGCACCGGGCTTGGTATAAGTACGATAAGTTTTTACGCTAACGTCCAGCCAATCTGCAATTTTTTCATCGGTAAAAGCAGTAATATCCTTAATCGCTTTAAAATGCTGATAACTGGCTTTATCGCTTCGGATCAAACTTAAAGTAGCCGCGTGGTCAATTTTAGCAGGGATGTAACTTAACATGGGTTCTTCAAAAGTTTTCATACATCAAATTTAGTAATTTTCCTTTTTACAAAAAGCAATTTTCCCTTTTTTGTTTTTGAAATTCTTGATACTTCTTTTACCACTATAATTTTGGTTGATTGTATTTCCTAATTTCGCAGCTTAATTCTGTCCAACAATGATCCTTAAAAAAGAAAAAAAATATATTCCCGAAAACTTAGAAATTAAATGGGAAAACCTGGAACCGATTTTTACCGAACTGCAAAACCGTTCTATTAATTCGGTGGAAGATCTGGAACAATGGCTGCGCGACCGCAGCGAACTGGAAGCCGCGCTGGAAGAAGATTTTGCCTGGCGCTACATCCGCATGACTTGCGATACGACGAACGAAGAACTGCTGCAAAGTTTTCAATACTTCGCCACGGAAATCGAACCGAAGATTGCGCCGCTGAACAATGAACTGAACAAAAAGCTGATGGATTCTCCATTTAAAGATCAGTTGAACGAAGAAAAATATTTCATTTTGCTGCGCGGAATCAAAAAATCGTTGGAATTGTTCCGCGAAGAAAACATCCCCTTGCAAACCGAACTGCAGGTAGAACAGCAAAAATATCAGTCTATCACCGGCGCGATGTCGGTTTTTATTGACGACAAAGAATACACACTGGAGCAGGCCGCTGTTTTTTTAAAAGATTTGAACCGCGAAAAACGCCAGCAGGTTTGGGAGAAAATTACCTTCCGCCGTTTGCAGGACAAAGATCAATTGGATATGCTTTTTAACCACCTAAAAACAGTACGCCACCAAGTTGCTTTGAATGCCGGTTTCGAGAACTTCCGTGATTACATGTTCCAGGCTTTGGGCCGTTTTGATTATACGCCGCACGATTGCTACAAATTTCATGAAGCGATTGAAACTGAAATTGTGCCGATTTTGCGCGAACAAGCCGAAAAACGCAAAGCAGCTTTGGGTTTGGAAACGTTGAAACCCTGGGACACGGAAGTTGATATTTCGGGAAAACCGGCTTTAAAACCTTTTCAAAGCGGCGAAGAACTGATCGGAAAATCCATCCGTTGCTTCAACAACATCAACCCGGAACTGGGCGAAAAGCTAAACACGATGCGCGAATACGGTTTGTTTGACGTGGAAAGCCGAAAAGGCAAAGCACCGGGCGGTTACAATTATCCGCTGGCCGAAACTGGTGCTCCTTTTATCTTTATGAATTCGGCCGGAACTTTTCGCGATTTAACGACGATGGTTCATGAAGGCGGACACGCCATCCATACTTTTTTAACTGCAAACCTGGAACTAAACGATTTTAAACATTGTCCGAGTGAAGTAGCCGAATTAGCTTCAATGTCAATGGAACTGATTTCGATGGACAACTGGAACGTGTATTTTGAGAACGAAGAAGATTTGAAACGCGCCAAACGCGACCAGCTTTTTGATGTGTTGAAAACGCTGCCCTGGGTTGCCGTGGTTGATCAGTTTCAGCATTGGATTTATACCAATCCGGACCATACTTCGGAACAAAGAACCGAAGCCTGGACGCAAATTTACGAACAGTTTGGTGCTGGTTTTGTGGATTGGAGCGAACATCGCGAAGC
This sequence comes from Mucilaginibacter sp., assembly GCF_041088075.1. Classification (GTDB taxonomy): domain Bacteria; phylum Bacteroidota; class Bacteroidia; order Sphingobacteriales; family Sphingobacteriaceae; genus Mucilaginibacter_A. The sequence continues at coordinate 54,233 of NZ_JBGCVY010000063.1, forward strand.
CGAACAAAACCTGTGGCAAAAGCAACTGCACATTTTTGAAGTCCCTTTTTATTATATCGAATATGGTATGGCGCAATTGGGTGCGATTGCAGTTTGGAAAAACTACAAGGAAAACCCCGAAAAAGGTTTGCAGCAATATTTGGACGCTTTGAAATTAGGCTACACCAAAACCATCAAAGAAATTTATGAAACTGCCGGTATTAAATTTGATTTCAGTGCCGGATATGTAAAAGAACTGGCCGCTTTTGTAAAGGCGGAAATGGAGAAAATTTAATTTACTTAATTTTATGCCGTAAAAACAGTATGCCGCAATTAAGTGCATACTGTTTTTATCACCTATTTTGCTAAATGGGGCAACTTGCTTAACAGCCATACGATTTTTAAAAACGCCTATGACTACTTATACCGCCCTCATTATACTTAGCGGACTGGTTATTTTCTCTTATGTATTTGACCTAATCTCCAAAAAAACCAAGGTGCCTTCGGTATTGCTGCTGCTGTTTCTGGGCATCGGATTGCGCTATGTGGTTGATTATATTGGTTTTAAAACCTTTAACTTTTTAATGATCCTGCCGGCTTTGGGAACGCTCGGCCTGATCTTGATCGTTTTGGAAGGTGCGTTGGAACTGAAATATGACAAGGAAAAAAACGGCCTCATCCTCCGTTCCTTTTTTTCAGCGTTGGGCATTTTATTGGCAACCAGCGTTGTTTTAGCCTTGATTTTGCAGCATTTGTCTGGCGGCAGTTTTTCAAACTGTTTTTTAAATGCCATCCCTTTCAGCATCGTCAGTTCGTCCATCGCCATTCCGTCGGCCAGTGCCATGGACGATCATAAAAAAGAATACATCATTTACGAAGCTTCTTTTTCTGATATACTCGGCATCGTGCTGTTCAACTTCGCACTATACAACCCCAACATCAAGGCGGCTTCTTTTGTAAACCTGGGCTTGGAAACGCTTTCGATATTGCTTTTATCGGTGGTTTCCTGTTTGTTCATGCTGTACCTCATCAGCCGTTTGCAGCACCATGTCAAGTTTTTCCTGATCATTTCCATCCTGGTGCTGGTTTATGCCTTCGGCGAGCAATTTCATTTATCGGCCTTGATCCTGGTGCTGGCTTTTGGTTTATTTTTGAACAATGCCAATCAGATCAAACTAAAATGGTTCAGAAAATACTTTTTGTACCCGAAACTTTCCAGGGATTTGAGGCAGCTTTTCCAGCTTTCGGCAGAAAGCGCTTTTATCATCCGCACTTTTTTCTTTGTGATCTTTGGGTTTACGATGGACCTGTGGGGGCTGGCAAACCTGGAAGTTTTAGAATACGGCCTCGCTATTTTGGCGGCCATTTACCTGATCCGTTTTTTAAGTTTGAAATATATTGCCAAAACAGACCTGCTGCCAGAAGTTTTTATCACGCCGCGCGGCCTGATCAGTATTTTGCTTTATTATAATTTGCCCGATAATTTGAAGCTAAAAGGAATAGAAACAGGGCTTTTGTTCATGATTATTTTAGGTACCAGCATTATCATGAGCATCGGTTTGTTGTTTTCAAAAAGGAGGATTGCCGTAGAAACATAGTAAAACCGCTAAACCATGTCTTCCCTTTTTGTGATGCTTCTTTTAGCCCTATAAAATTGGTATAGAAAAAACACAAAAACCTTACTGTTTTTTAGGTGATAAAAGAAGCATGGATAATTTACTCGGCGAAATTTGGCTTCAATAACCGTTAGATGGTATTTTTGCCGGAAATAAAGACCTTTTTGTTTAAACAACATGGAACCATCAAAATCAATATCCATCCAAAACCAAAGCGGCGAAATACTTTTCTCCGGAACAGACGTAGCTGTAGCAGTTTTTTTCAATTACCTGAAAGCAGGCCGTTCCAGCGAAAACTTTCTGGACGATTATCCGTCAGTAACGCTTGTACAAGTGCTTGACGTGCTTGAAATGGCCGGAAACACGATCGAACAGGCTTTTAAAGTTGTTTGATTTTGGCTTAATGCTTCTTTTACCGGTTGTTTTTAGGTGTGCCGAAAATGCCGCGGTTCCATTTTTCGGCAGAAAGAAACGGTTGGCCATCAATCCAGCGCAGCCAAAAAACAGTTACAAAAACCCCGATTGCAGAACCGGCCGTTACATCCACCAAAAAATGTTCGCTCAAATACATGCGCGAATAGGCAATTAAAACGGCAAAGATCAGCGTAAACGGCCCCCACCATTTCTTTTTGGCTACATAAGTTAAAACCAAAGCGGCCGTAAAAGCAGAAACAGAATGGCCGGACGGAAAACTGTCTTTATCCAGCATCACCACGCCTTTTACCAAATAAATCCCGCTTAATTTTTTTGCAAAAAACAAGTGCGGCCGTGGCGCTTTTACCAAATGTTTGATGGTTTGTGAAACAGCAAACGTGATGAGGTAACTGGTGGCCAGCAAAAAACCTTTTCTAAAATTGATTAAAAAAACAATAATGGCAATGATGGTGCAGCCCAAACTATCGCCCAAATTGGTGAAGTTTTCAAAAAAAACATCGGCAAAAACAGTATGGATGTGGTTGATGGCAAAATAAATTTTTTCTTTGGTAAAAACCAGCATCAATAAAATGCAAAACGCCAGCAAAACGAGGTAAGGGTATAAAAGCGGACTGATTTTGTTTAAAAACCCGGATAACTTTACTTTCATTATTTCAAATAAACGTTTTCTAAATTGATTATAGTTATTTTTTGATAAGTTTGGTCAAAGTGAAAACACAATAATACGGTAAATGAACAAAAGTATATTCCGAAAAAAATCAGTTTCTAAACTTCTGGAAGACCTTGCTTCGGGCTACGGCGACAGCGAACATGCAGGCGGCAAGTTGAATAAAGTGCTGCGTACCAAAGATTTAACCTTTATGGGCATTGCCGCAGTTATTGGCGCTGGTATATTTTCTACCATCGGCGTAGCTTCTTATGACGGCGGACCCGGCGTTTCCATCCTTTTTGTGATTACAGCAATTACCTGCGGTTTTTCGGCTTTGTGCTATGCCGAATTTGCTTCGCGGATACCGGTTTCGGGCAGCGCTTATACCTATGCTTATGCTTCTTTTGGCGAACTAATTGCCTGGATTATCGGTTGGGATTTGCTAATGGAATACGCCATCGGAAACATTGCCGTGGCCATTTCCTGGAGCAAGTATTTTACCAATTTGATGGAAGGTTTCCACATCCATATCCCCGGTTTTTTAACCATGGATTATTTGTCGGCTTACCGTGGATTTGAGCAATTACAAAAATTAAAAGCAGGCGGCGGCGCGGTTGATGAAAATGTAAGGTTGGCTGCATCGGCATGGAGCAGCGCGCCACAAATTGGCAGTTTAAAAATCATTGCCGATGTACCCGCATTGTTTATCGTTTTTATCATTACCTGGCTGGTTTACGTGGGCATTAAAGAAACGAAAAAAGCAACCAACGCGATGGTGATGTTGAAAATTGCCGTAGTCGTCGGCGTTATTGTTTTAGGTTTTTTTTATGTGAAACCTGCTAACTGGAACCCGTTTTTACCAAACGGTTTTGCGGGTGTAATGAAAGGCGTTTCGGGCGTATTTTTTGCTTATATCGGTTTTGATGCGATTTCTACCACCGCCGAAGAATGCGAAAACCCGCAGCGGGATTTGCCGCGCGGCATGATTTATTCGCTGATTATTTGTACCGTTTTATACATTTTGATCGCGCTTGTTTTGACCGGAATGGTAAATTACAAAGAGTTGCAGGTAGAAGACCCGCTGGCATTTGTTTTCGCGCGTATTGGTTTAAAAAATATCAGTTATGTGATTTCCATCAGCGCGGTGATTGCAACGGCCAGTGTTTTGCTGATCTTCCAGATGGGCCAGCCGCGTATTTGGATGAGCATGAGCCGCGATGGTTTGCTGCCGAAAGCGTTTTCGCGCATCCACCCAAAATACCAAACGCCTTCTTTTGCAACCATTGTTACCGGTTTTGTGGTTGCTGTTCCGGCTTTGTTTTTGAACCTGACGGAAGTAACCGACCTGACCAGCATCGGTACTTTGTTTGCTTTTGTGCTGGTTTGCGGCGGCGTTTTGCTGCTTCCAAAAGAGGACAAAGCACCGGAAGGCGAACATAAAAAGTTTAAAATCCCGTATGTCAACTCCAAATATATTGTGCCGGTTTTGTTTTTGGTTGGGTTGATCGCCTTTTGGAAACCTTTTATGGCACTTTTCCATTACACAGGCGACCACGACAAACTGCCTTATTTTTTGTTCTTTGGATTATCTGCCGTGCTAACAGTGTTGTCCTTCCTCAAAAACCTGTCGCTTATTCCGGTTTTAGGTTTGATAAGCTGTTTTTACTTAATGACCGAATTGGGCTACACCAACTGGCTCCGGTTTTTAATCTGGCTGGTTATCGGTTTGGTTATTTATTTTACGTACAGCTATCGGCACAGCAAATTAAACGCAGCATAAATTACCCAATGCTTCTTTTAGCACCCAAATTTTAGTCTGGTAAAAGAAGTATCAGTAATTTTTTATGTATTGGCCGATGCTTCTTTTATCACCTAAATTTTAATGTGCTAAAAGAAGTATCCGTATTTTTTAATGTATTTGTATCCTTTTGATGTTGACAGGGTCTGCTTCGGCCAGCAAAAGCGGGACTTTTTCTACCGTTACAAAACTCAGGTCGAGGCCAAAACCGCGTTCTTCGGATAAACTCAGTTCTTTCAAAATCAAATAATATTCCATCGTGAACTGCTCATAAAAAGAAAGGTTGTGCGACCTGGAAAGGATTTTCTCCAACACAATAAACCTGAAATCGCCTACAATTTTATGTCGGTTTAGCGAAATGTATTTGCTGGTGATGTCAACTTCTCCGTTTTTAACCAAATCTTCCACCACTTTTCTAAACAGGATATTGATGCGCTGCTCTACCCGGAAACCCAGTTTAAAATCAATCCGGATCAGTTTTCCCGGCACCAAAAATTCTACTTTGTAATCGCACACGTGGGGCTCGTCCATCACGTCAACATGCACCAGCCAATAAATATCGGCACGCTTTGGCTGCTTTTGCAGGATGGAATAAATGATCTTGGATTCGATCTCGGAACTAAAATTGGCACTGGTAAGATAAACCAGTTGCGAGGCAAATTTCGGCACAGATTCGTCTTCGCTCAACTCTTTGATGATCTCGTAATAATCGCTCAACTCCACAAATTTAATATACCGGTTCCTGATTTTCCGTGCCGAATGCCAGGTCCACATCACCGAAAACAACAGGAACCCGATCATCACCGTAAACCAACCGCCATGAACGAATTTGGCTAAGTTACTGGCTAAAAACGTCCCTTCGATCAATACATAAACCGTAAAGAAAGTATAAACAAGGTAACTCGGGTATTTTTTGCGTTTCAGGTAAACCGTGACTAATATGGTCGTCATCAGCATTGCAATGGTGATGCTTAAACCATAAGCAGATTCCATCCTTTCCGATCTTCTGAAAATGGCAACAACCGTTAAACAACCTGCCCAAAGCAGCCAGTTGACGCTTGGAATATACAATTGCCCTTTTTGGTTGGTGGGATAATTGATTTTGATTTTGGGCCATAAATTTAACCTTACCGCTTCCGAAATCAACGTAAACGAACCGGAAATCAGGGCTTGGCTGGCAATAATAGCAGCCATCGTGGCGATGCCGATACCAAAAATCAAAAACCAGGAAGGCATGATCTCATAAAAAGGGTTGCGCACGCCCAACTTTAAATTTTCGTGCTGCAACAGCCAAACGGCCTGGCCCAAATAGTTTAAAACAAGACAGGTTTTAACATAAACCCAGCTTACACGGATATTTTCGCGGCCTGTATGCCCCAGGTCAGAATAAAGCGCTTCGGCACCGGTTGTACACAAAAACACCGCGCCCAAAATAATAAAGGCGTTAGGGTTGTGGGCCAAAAGCAAATAGGCGTAATAGGGGTTTAACGCTTTAAAAATGCCTGGCATCTGCACGATATAAGAAATACCCAGCACGGCCATCATGGTAAACCAGATAACCATGATCGGTCCGAAAGCCTTGCCCACCACAGAAGTGCCAAACTGCTGGATCAAAAACAAAGCAGTGATGATGGCAACCACAATATAAATGGTAGGCAGCCCTTTATAAATAATATCCAAACCTTGTATGGCCGAAGAAATGGTAATTGGCGGCGTGATGATACCATCGGCCAGCAAAGCGCAGCCACCAACCACGGCAGGCACAATCAGCCATCGGGCTTTTTTTCGCACCAAAGAAAACAGGGAAAAAATACCGCCTTCGCCTTTGTTATCGGCTTGCAGGGTGATCACTACATATTTTAACGTAGTTTGCAGGGTCAGAGTCCAAAAAATGCAGGACATTCCGCCTAAAATCAGTATGTTAGAAATGGGCTGGCTGTTTACAATGGCCGTAAAAACATACAAAGGCGACGTACCAATATCACCATAGATAATCCCTAAACTTATTAAAAAACCGGCTGCAGAAAATTTGTGGAGATCTTTATGGTTCACAATTTATAGTTAAATCAAACAATAATGTAACATGTGCAGAGTATATAAGTATAATACAAGGCCCGGCTTTAAATATGGCACGAATTTAGATATTTTTACAGATGTTAAATATTGTTAAATTAATACTGTTTTTATCGGTGTAATTTTTAGTGCATTATTAAATCTATACTTTTGGTTAGGATTTTTATACATGAAACACAACTACCCTATTTTAAGTACGATTATTGTATTGCTGAATGCAGTACTGTTTATGAGTTTTGTGTTGCAAAAAAACGCCCTGTCAAAAGTTAAGTTCGACAGCATTCCTTCAAAATTTCAAACTAAAGCTGAACATACTTCTTATTTAAAAAACGGTTTAAAAGTAACTTTGCCTGCCATTAAACCTGCTCAATACCAAACCATTACCGGCAAACAAACTTCGGACCGGACAGAGAACGAAAAACTGCTTTCGGATGTAATGATCTACCCAAACCCGATAACGGATAAACTTAACCTTACTTACAACGTCAGGAAAAACACAAACGTTTCCGTTAAAATTTTTGATCTTTTGGGCAATGAAGTGATGACTTTGGTATCCCAGCGCGTGGAAGCCGGCGAGCAGAAAAACACTTTCCAGATCAGTACCAGGTTGTCCAGCGGGTTTTATTTTGTGCGGATGATCGTAGGCACAGAATCTGTTATTAAACGCATTTCTGTACTGTAACAGCTATTTTATAACAAAAGCGCCACTGTTTTATAACGGTGGCGCTTTTTTATTTTTTAGTTTTGAAAAAAAATCACTGAATGAAAATCATCGCTATTGGCCGGAACTATGCCGAACACGCCAAAGAATTGAATAACCCAATACCTACGGCACCGGTTATTTTTTTAAAACCTGATACCGCCATTTTAAAAGACAACAAGCCTTTTTACCATCCTGATTTTTCGGAAGACATCCACCACGAAATAGAAATTGTGCTGAAAGTAAGCAAGGAAGGCAAAAACATCAGCGAAAAATTTGCCGCCACTTATTATGATGAAATTGGTCTGGGCATTGATTTTACTGCGCGGGACATTCAGCAAAAACACAAAGAAAAAGGTTTGCCCTGGGAATTGGCCAAAGGGTTTGACAATTCTGCACCCATCAGCAATTTTGTTCCGAAAACACAGTTCCCGGATATTTACCAAATCAATTTTCATTTGAATGTGAACCAGGAAACTCGGCAAACCGGAAAAACCAGCGACCTGCTTTTTTCTTTCGAGCAAATCATTGTTTTCGTTTCGCAATACTTCACCTTAAAAAAAGGCGATTTGATATTTACCGGAACCCCGGCAGGCGTTTCGCGCGTAAAAGCAGGCGACCATTTAGAAGGCTACTTAGAAAACGAGAAGCTGCTTGATTTTTGGGTAAAGTGATATGTTGAGAAATTTTCTACCTGTTTTTTGTTTTCTGTTAAGTCTGGTCACAAATTCAAAAGCGCAAATTTTTACCGAAAACAGCAGTTTACCACAAAGTATTTACCGTTACCCGCCTGGTTATTTTCGTTATCCTTTGGATTTACCGCCCAGCACGGCCGGTTCTTTTGCCGAATTAAGGGCCAATCATTTTCATTCCGGGCTTGATTTTAAAACTAACCAGCGTACCGGTTATCCAATCCATGCCGTTGCCGATGGTTATGTTTCTCGGTTGCGTGTCCAGTACGGCGGTTTTGGTTTGGCGGTTTACATCAATCACCCCAACGGTTACACTTCGGTTTACGGGCATTTGGAACGCGTAACGCCAGATCTTGCCAAGATCATTAAAGATTACCAGTACAAAAACCAGGTTTGGGATGCTGACTTTGTGCTCCAGCCAAACCAGGCGCCGCTGCAAAAAGGCAATGTTTTTGCTTGGTCGGGCAATGCAGGCGCTTCTGCGGGCCCACATTTGCATTTCGAGATCAGGGACACGAAATCCGAACAAACCATCAACCCGCAATTGTTTGGCTTGACTATTCCTGATCATGTTTCGCCAAATATTTATTCCATTACAGCTTATCACCTCAACGGAAAACCTTTTAGCGAAAACACGGCCAAGCAATTTATTCCGGTTGTCGGCGGCGCAGGAAATTACCGGCTAAAAGAAGCATCGCTAATCCATTTAAGCGGGCAATGTGCTTTCGGCATCACCACCAACGATATGAACAGCACTTCGATGAACCATAACGGCATTTATTCGATCCAATTAAATGCGGACGGTAAAACTGTTTTTGTTTTTACAGTTGAACGTTTTGCTTTTGATCAAACACACGCCATCAATTCGCACATTGATTATCCGGCTTTTTTAACTTATGGCCGATGGATACAAAAAAGTTTTGTTGACCCCGGCAACCAAATTGGTTTGTACAACGGCACGCAAAACCGCGGTTTGATTGATTTTAACGATGATGCCATACACGATCTGGAATATGTGGTTAAAGATATTGCCGATAATACTTCTGTCTTTAAATTTCAGGTAAAATCTTCTCCGCCAGCAACTTCCGCAGAAATCACTTCGGCAAAAGGCACCTTTTTTAAATACGACCAGCCAAATACTTTTTCTACCGATCAGGTTAAAGTGGTGCTTCCCGTTGGGGATTTGTACGATAACCTCGATTTTGTTTACGCTGCTTTGCCTCGAAAGGCTGGCGGTTATTCGCCCGTTCATCGCATCCACAACCGCTTTACACCGCTGCATGATAGTTTTGAATTGTGGATAAAACCGGATGTTTCCCTCGGCAACAATTCCAACAAAGCGGTGATTGTAAATACAGGCGGCGGCGCGCAGTCCAGCGTTTTTCAGGATGGTTTTGTAAAAGCAAACGTACGCAACTTTGGCGATTATTATGTTGCTTTGGATACCATCGCGCCAACGATTTCGCCGGTCAACATCTCCGAAGGGAAAAACATGGCGGCAAGTACGAACCTAAGCTTCAGGATTGGCGATAATTTATCAGGAATTAAAAGTTATAATGCGTACATTGATGGCCAATGGGTTTTGTTGGAACATGATTACAAATCGAAGTTGTTCCGCTATTTTTTTGATGAACATTGTTTGCCAGGAAAACACAAACTGGATTTAGTTGCTGTTGACATGAAAGACAATGTAAAAAAGCTGACCCTAAATTTTTACCGATAAAAGAAGCATTTGTAATGGAAACCAAAAACAAAGTTTTAAAAGAAGGCGACAAAGCGCCGGATTTTACCGCAACAGACCAAAATGGAAAATCAGTTTCGATGAAAGATTTTCTGGATAAAACATTGATCTTGTACTTCTACCCAAAAGACGACACGCCGGGCTGTACGGCCGAAGCTTGTAGTTTTCGAGACAATTACGAATCGTTATTGCAGCAAGGCTACAACGTGGTTGGCGTAAGTACGGATGATGAGAAATCGCACAAAAAGTTCGTTTCCAAACACACGTTGCCTTTTACATTGATTGCTGATACCGATCATCATATTGTAGAAAGTTACGGCGTTTGGGTGGAGAAAAATATGTACGGCAAATTGTACATGGGTACGGCGCGAACTACATTTTTGATTGATAAAAACAGCATCATCCAAAAAATCATCGAGAAAGTGGATACCAAAAACTCCTCACAGCAAGTATTGGATTTGCTGGCTTAGCTTTAAAAAATCAATACAAATGTTCCGCCGATGATCAGCCCGGCACCGAGCAGTGTTTTTGCGGTTAAGGGTTCGCCCAAAAATATGGCCGCAAGCAAAATGGACAATGCTACACTTAATTTATCAACCGGCGCCACTTGCGATACTTCGCCTAATTGCAACGCCTTAAAATAAAAAATCCAGGACAAGCCGGTTGCACAGCCCGAAAGCAGCAGGAAAACCCAGTTGTGCGGCGTTAGTTCTTGCGCCTGCTTCGCGCTTCCTTTGTACAAAACAATGCCCCAGGCAATAAACAAAATAACAACCGTACGGATGGCCGTTGCCAAATCAGAATTAACATTTTTAATCCCGATTTTGGCAAAAATAGCAGTCAAAGCTGCAAAAACTGCGGAAAGTAAGGCGTAAATCCACCACATAGTTGATAATTTTTTGTTGTATGATACTTCTTTTAACACCTAAAAATGAAGCCGTTTGTTTTAAATGGCGTAAAGTTATGCCGATATTATTCTTGATTAAATAATAATTAAGGGTATAAAAGGTTAAGTTTGTTTAATAAAATCCGATAAACCAAACATAATTGTTAGATGTCCACACAGGTTGAAGATACCGAGATACTCGAAAAGTTTCAAAACGAAAAAACACGCAATGAGGCTTTTAATCTGTTGCTGAAAAAATACCAGCAAAAAATATACTGGCACGTGCGCCGCATGGTAATTGACCATGACGATGCAGACGATTTGGTGCAGGAGATTTTTGTAAAAGTCTGGAAAAACCTGCTTGGCTTCCGCAATGATGCACAGCTCTATACCTGGATGTACCGCATCGCCACTAACGAGTGCATCACCTTTTTAAATCGAAAAAAACTTAAAAACAATGTTTCGTTTGACGATGTGGCTTATGAACTGTCGGAATCATTAACAGAATCTGCTTATTTTGACGGTGATAAAGCGCAGCGGAAATTGCAACAGGCCATACTTACTTTGCCCGAAAAACAAAGGCTGGTATTTAATTTGAAGTATTTTGACGAGATGAAATACGAAGAAATGTCGGAAGTTTTGGGCACCAGCGTTGGTGCTTTAAAATCATCTTTCCACCTGGCCATCAAAAAAATCGAAGCTTATTTGCTGGCAGAAGATTAATCGAAAACTATTTTAAACCTTTTCAAAAAAACTGATTCTATCTTGGTGTGATGAGCGATAATACTGAAAATATGGACTGGTTAAATGATTTTCCTGCTTTAAAAGCGCAAAGCAGGAAAAACCCGTTCCTGGTTCCCGATCATTTTTTCGAAGAACAGCAGGAACGCATCCATTCGGCTATTTATGCAGATGAGCTGAAACAAAAAACCCCGTCTGTCGGCTTTACGGTTCCGGATGGTTATTTTGAAAATATGCAAGGGCAAATCCTTTCGATTGTTAAATTGGAAGAAATGCGCGCTGCAAACCCGGTGGCTGCAAAATCAGATGCGTTTTTTGACGAGCAGCAAAGCGTTATCGCTGCCCGTATCAAAATAAACGAATATGCAGCTTTAGGAAGCGGTTTTACCGTTCCTGATAATTATTTTAATGATTTGTCAAACCGGATCACTGAAAAAACAGGGATAAAAGAAGCATTGCAACAACCGGTTGGAAAAGTGCGCAACCTGTTTACCCGTGCCGCCTGGAAATATGCAACGGCGGCTTGTATTGCAGTGGCGGTAACTACCGGTGTTTTTGTGAATAAATACCAGGCCGCGCACAATGTGCAGATGCAGCTTTCTAACCTTTCTGACCAGGACATCGAAAACTATTTGCAACTTAACTCAGATACTTACGAAAACCATATTATTTTAGAAAACAGTACTTCGGATACTGGGTTAGTAATAAAAAACAACCAACTGACGACAGACAGCAACGAAACAACTATTAACTAAATTGTTGCCTTATGAGATCAATCAAATCAATAATGACCAAAAAATATAGCATTGCCATTTTGTTGCTGGCCTTATTTTGCAAAGTGGAATGGAGTCATGCACAAAATTTTCATGTTCCTTCACGTGGCAACCAGGATGTAAGGAGCAATTTTAGCAACGGCAATGTGGACAATTCGGTCGGCATGCACAAAATACAATCTATCAAAATGGATTATATTTCGGATAATTTGCACCTTTCTTCGGATGAAGCAGATAAATTTTGGCCGGTGTACCACCAGTACCAAAACGAACTGAACGTGGTTTTGCACCAAAAACGGCAAAACATGCTTAACTCGAGCAAAAACCCACAAGATATTGTGAACGATAACCTGGATTATGATTCGAAAATCTTAAATATTAAAAAACATTACAAAGACGAGTTTGCCCGCATTTTGCCTTCGGATAAACTGGCGCAGTTTTACAGAAGCGAACGCTCGTTTAATGATGAAATGATCAAAAGGCTGAAATATCAAAAAGGCACCGATGGGAATTAAACTTTACTAAAACATGGGCAAAAGGCTTTTAACACTTGTTAAAAGCCTTTTGTATTTTTGCAGATGCTTACAAACCGACAGCTTTTTTTGTTGAATGTTGCCCAAACCTCCAACTCGCCACGATTATTAGAAATTGAACGTGCCGAAGGGCTTTATTTGTACGATGGACAAGGCAAAGCTTACTTGGATTTGGTTTCGGGTTTTGCAGTAAGCAATACCGGCCACCGGCACCCAAAAGTGGTACAAGCTATTAAAGATCAAGTTGATTTATACATGCACCTGAGTGTTTATGGCGAATTTGTGCAAACGCCGCAGGTAAAACTGGCGCAAAAAATCACGTCGCTCCTTCCGCCATCGCTCAACTCGGTTTACTTTGTTAATTCAGGCACAGAAGCAACCGAAGGCGCCATGAAATTGGCTAAACGGTTTACCGGACGACACGAAATTATTGCCTGTAAAAACAGCTATCACGGCAGTACACAAGGCGCGTTGAGTTTGATGGGAAACGAAGAATTTAAACAAGCTTATCGTCCGTTGCTTCCCGGAATCAAGTTCATCAACTTTAACCAGCAGCAGGATTTAAAACAAATTACCACAGAAACCGCAGCCGTGATTGTAGAAACGATTCAGGGGGAAGCTGGCGTCCGCGTTCCTGATTTGGATTACATGCTTCTTTTACGGCATAAATGTTGGCAAACCGGCACGTTGATGATTTTGGACGAGATACAAAGCGGTTTAGGCCGGACTGGTAAACTGTTTGCTTTTGAGCATTTCAACATTGTTCCTGATGTTTTGCTGACCGCAAAAGCATTTGGCGGCGGCATGCCTTTGGGCGCTTTTATCGCACCAAAACACGTGATGGATGCGTTGAAAGAAAACCCAATTTTAGGCCACATTACTACTTTTGGCGGCCATCCAGTTTGTTGCGCGGCAGGTTTAGCTTCGCTGGAAGTTATCCTGAAAGAAAACCTGATGGATGCAGTTCCGGAGAAAGAAAGTTTATTCCGAAAATTGCTTCAACATCCAGAAATAAAAGAAGTTCGTGGAAAAGGATTAATGCTGGGAATCCAATTAAGCAATTTTACACAGGTAGAAAGTGTAAGCAAACGTTGCGTGGAAAACGGCGTAATTGTAGATTGGTTTTTGCATTGCGAAACGGCTTTGCGGATTGCGCCGCCGCTGATAATTACTTTGGAAGAGATTGAAAAAGCTTGTGAAGTTATTTTGGAAGCGGTTGAATATTGTTCCTGATTTTATAGTTAGTCATGCCGAACTTGTTTCGGCATCCCACAAGAAAGGATAAGATTTGCAAGAGAGATGCCGAAATAAATTCGGCATGACAAGTTCAAAACCCAATACAACTTCATACTGTTTTTATGCCGGTAAAAACAGTATCACGCCATTTTATTCCGTTTGATCAAATACGCTTTCAAAACCTGGTCGTAGCCATCGTTCAGGTTGGCATCCACCAAATCAATATGGTACTGCGCACACTTCAACTCCAAATTGTGGCGGTATTTATTTAAAGCCGAACGGTAACCTTCGCGGATTTCGTTCGGATGGACTTTCATTTCGGCACCGCTTTCCAAATCCACAAAATGGTACGGTCGGTTTTCAAAATTAAATTCCAACTCTTTTTGGTGATCGGAAATATTGAAGATCACAACTTCGTGTTTGCTGTGTTTTAAATGCTGCAAAGCCGAAAATAAATTGGCGGACTTTTGCTCGTCCAACGCATTTTCCAGCATATCACTGAAAATAATAATCAGCGAACGTTTATGCACCTGACCGGCCAGTTGATGCAAAACGTTAGAAATTTCGGTCGCTTGTTTGCTTTTTTTATCCTGCAAAACCTTTTCCAATTGTGCAAAAAGGTAAAAAAGATGCGCAGAAGTTGATTTGGCCGAACTGATAAAATTGACTTCATCCGAAAACAGACACAAACCAAAAGCATCGCGCTGCTTTTTAAACAGATACATCAAAGAAGCGGCGGCATAAACGCCAAACTCCAATTTGCTCAACCCTTTTTCCGGAAAGTTCATGCTCGAAGAAGTATCCAAAACCAAAAAACAACGCAGGTTGGTTTCTTCTTCAAACTGCTTCACAAACAATTTATCGGTTCTGGCCATCAGCTTCCAATCCACATTTCTAACTGATTCTCCATTGTTGTAAGCACGGTGTTCGGCAAATTCCACCGAAAAACCATGAAACGGGCTTTGGTGCAAACCGGTGATAAAACCTTCTACCACTTGCTTGGCCAGCAGTTCGAGGTTGGCAAATTGTTGGATTTCCTGGTTGTGGCTTAAAGCGTTGCTCATAAATAAAGCTGTTTTGCTTTAAATTAAAAATTCAGACACTAAATTTTAGGCAGTAAAAGAAGCATTACAAAATATAACCTTGTTCTTTCAGTCCTTCGATTACAGCCTGCTCATCAATCGTGTCGTATTCAGATTTGAGGTATATTTCTGCTAAAAGTACAATTTCATCTGTCACAAAAACATAAGTAATCACTCTTGCACCTCCGCTTTTTCCTTTATTTAAACCAGCTATGCTTAACCTAATTTTGTAAAGATCAGTTCTGATTTCTATTCCGGTTTTGGGTTCTTGCTCAAGTTTCTCTATTAAAATTGAAACATCACTTTTGATACTCCGATGCTTTTTGGCAATTTTCTTTAGAGAACGTTCAAAATACGGGGTAATTCTTATCTTATAGCTCATCCAAAAGAGTTCTTGCATCTTTAAATTCTAACTCTCCCTTTTTCCATTTTTCTATATCATGAAAAGTATTTTTTAAAGATTCGTATAGCTGCTTTTCCTTTTTATTAAAAGGCTGAGGCTTACTTTCTGCTTTGTTCAAACTTTGAACCTGGTAATCTATCTCCAGTACTTTCAGGATTGCTTTAAGCGCTTTTTCGGATTTTTTATCCTCTGTGTTGATCGTGAACGTTGCCATAAACAAATTTACAAATTAATAAAGCTGAACTTATATCTGACACTAATTTTTATACGATAAAAGAAGCATCACCAAAATCAACCCCACAAAAAAACCCGGCTTAAATAAACCAGGTTTTTTATATGCTAAAAGAAGTATTATACCAATTGTTTGTTCAGTTTGTCTGATAAAACAGATTTTGGAACAGCGCCTATTTGTTTGTCCACTATTTCGCCGTTCTTAAAAAACAACAAAGCCGGAATGTTACGGATGCCAAATTTCATAGAAATGCCGGGATTGTTATCCACGTTCACTTTTCCAACTACGGCTTTGTCGCCATAGTCTTTCGCAATTTCTTCAACTACTGGGCCAACCATTCTACACGGTCCGCACCATTCTGCCCAAAAGTCAACCAAAACGGGTTTATCTGATTTTAATACAACTTCGTCGAAGTTGGCATCTGTAATTTCTAAAGCCATGATCTATATGTTTAAATAATGTTTTAACAAATATAGATAATCAATTTACTTGCCACGATTGTGTTATGACAAGTTGACATTTTATAAACTATTAAATTGAATCGTCATCTAACGTTTCAAAATCTATTGCAGCAAAATCACCTGCAACTTCTTTTATATCTGCTAAAAATAATGGATCTGATGCGGCCTCTTTAATCATGTCAAATTTATTTTTCCTTGGTTCATTTCCAGATAAATCTTTTTCAATTTTCATACACACTAATTCAAAAACGGCTGATTTTTAGTCAACTCCTTAATACGATCAATAAAATCATCCGCCGGATTCACCTTAAAATTACGCGAAGGCATTTCAATCGCAATCGCTTCTTCCTTGTCTTTCACCTGGAAACGCAGCACACAGTTTTTAACGGCATATTTCTGGTTGTTGGCTTCAACCAAACCTTGTAAATCGTTTAATAACTGGTCTGAAAGTTCGTTTAGGTTTAGGCTGATGGTGATTGATTTGGTCAATTTATCGCGTAATTCGGAAAGCAAAACCATTTGCGAAATCCGTAAATCCCAGTTATCTTTTTGCCTGAATTTCTCTTCAACCGTTCCACGCACCTGTAAAAAATAACCGTCGAACAGCAGGTTTTTAAATTTGATGTAATCTTCGCCAAACAAAGCAAACTCGTACGAATCGTTGTAATCTTCCAGCACAAAAGTGCCGAATGGATTGCCGGTTTTGGTCATTTTATGCTGAACATTGGACAACAAGCCGCCAACACAAAGATCAGCCTTGCGTTTTAGTTCGTTAAAAGAAGCAATCACTTCGTCGCCGCCTTCGCGGTTTTTCATTTTCTGGATTAGCTTTAAATCCTTCACCGTGGCATTGCAAAATTTCTCCAGTTCGAACTTGTAATTGTCCAGCGGATGGCCGGTTAAATAAATCCCGATCAAATCTTTTTCGTATTTCAGTTTTTCAATCAGCGGATATTCTTCGCCTTCGGGCATCGAAGGTTCGGGGATAAAAGAAGCATTTGAGCCGCCAAACAACGAAACCTGCGAACTGCTTTGCATGTTCTGGTAATCGTTTCCGTATTTAATCAATCGTTCCAAACCGGTCAAAATCCCGTTTTCGGTCTTTAAAAAAAACTGGGAACGTTTTAAACCGAAACTGTCAAAAGCACCGCTGTAAACCAAATTCTCGCAGGATTTTTTGTTGACCGAACGCGTATTGGAACGACGGGCAAAATCATAAATCGTTCGGTACGGGCCGTTGGCATCACGTTCTTCGATAATACTTTCAACCGCTTTTTCGCCTACTCCTTTGATGCCTGCCAATCCAAAACGTATTTCTCCTTTTTGGTTTACGGTGAAAGTATTGAAAGATCCGTTCACATCGGGACCCAAAACCGGAATGCCCATTTGCCGACATTCGTCCATAAAAAAAGTGATCTTTTCGATGTTGTTCTGGTTGTTTAAAACTGCCGCCATGTATTCGGCCGGATAATGAGCCTTGAGATACGCCGTTTGGTAAGCCACAAAAGCGTAGCAGGTAGAGTGCGATTTGTTGAAAGCATACTGCGCAAATGCCTTCCAATCGTTCCAAATCTTGGTCAGTTTATCTTTTGGGTGGCCTTTTGCGGTTGCGCCTTCGGTAAACTGCGCTTCCATTTTGTTCAGGATTTCGATCTGCTTTTTACCCATCGCTTTACGCAAAACGTCGGCATCGCCTTTGCTAAAACCAGCCAGTTTTTGCGATAAAAGCATCACCTGTTCCTGGTAAACGGTAATGCCGTAAGTTTCGGACAGGTACTCTTCCATGTCGGGCAAATCGTAACTGATCGGTTCCAAACCGTGTTTCCGTTTAATAAAGTTTGGGATATATTCCATCGGTCCCGGCCGGTAAAGCGCGTTCATCGCAATCAAATCCTCAAACTTATCGGGCTTCAGTTCGCGCATGTACATTTGCATGCCGTCGCTTTCAAACTGAAAAGTGCCGTTCGTTTTTCCTTCCTGGTACAACTCGTAAGTTTTTGCATCGTCCAGCGGAATTTCATCAATAGAAATATCGAGGTGATGGTTCAGCTTGATCATCCGCAGCGCATCTTTTAAAATGGTTAGTGTTTTTAGCCCTAAAAAATCCATCTTGATAACGCCTGCATCTTCCACCACTTTTCCGTCATACTGCGTAACCAGCAACGTTGATTCTTTGGAAGTGGCAACCGGCAAAATGTTGGTTAAATCTTCCGGCGCGATGATGATTCCGGCAGCATGAACGCCCGTGTTCCGCACCGAACCTTCCAGCTTCTCTGCTTCTTTTAGCACCTTAGATTTTAGGTCGTTCCCTTTTAATATTTCTTGTAGTTCAGGAACCTGTTCGATTGCTTTTTTCAGCGTGATGCCCAGCGTTTCGGGCACTAACTTTTTAATCGTATTTACTTCGGATAAAGGCATATTTAAAGCGCGGCCAACATCCTGAATGCTGGTTCTCGCCGCCATCGAACCGTAAGTAATGATTTGCGCAACCTGGTTTTGTCCGTATTTATCAACCACGTAATCAATCACTTTCTGGCGGCCTTCATCGTCAAAATCCGTATCAATATCAGGCATGGATTTACGGTCGGGGTTGAGGAAACGCTCAAAAAGCAAATTGTATTTAATCGGGTCAATATTGGTGATGCCGATGCAATAAGCCACCGCCGAACCAGCCGCAGAACCACGGCCCGGCCCAACAAAAACACCCAGGTTTCGGCCAGCTTTGATAAAATCGGCCACGATTAAAAAGTAACCGGCAAAACCCATCGTTTTGATGGTGAACAACTCGAAATCAAGCCGTTCCTGCACTTCGGAACCAATTTCGTGGTAACGTTCTTTGGCACCTTTGTAGGTTAAATCCTTTAAATATTCCCACTGGTTTAAAACGTCTGCTTCTGCACCCTGATGGATTTTAAATTCCGGTGGAACCGGAAAATTCGGCAATAAAATATCACGCTTTAGTTTCAGCGTTTCTACTTTATCTACAATTTCGTTTGTGTTGTCTAAAGATTCAGGAATATCCTGAAAAAGCTGACCCATTTCCGCTTGGGATTTGAAATAAAACTGATCGTTCGGGAAACCAAAACGATAGCCTTTTCCGCCTTCTTCATCCGTTGCAATCGGCGTGCTTTGCATATCACCGGTGTTAACGCAAAGCAAAATATCGTGTGCGTTGGCATCCTGCTGATCTACATAATGCGAATCGTTGGAGCAGATTACTTTTACCGCATGTTTTTTGGCGAAAGAAGTAAGCACATTGTTGATTTTGATCTGCTCCGGAATTTCGTGCCGCTGCAATTCGATGTAATAATCTTCGCCAAATAAATCCAGCCACCATTTAAATTCTGCTTCCGCTTCAGCCTCACTGGTTTTCAAAATGGCCTGCGGAACAGAAGCACCAATACAACACGTGGTAGCGATTAAACCTTTGTGGTATTTTACAATCAATTCTTTATCAATGCGCGGCCATTTGCTGTACAAACCTTCCATGTAGCCGAGGGAACACAGTTTGATGAGGTTTTTGTAACCTTCGGCATTTTTGGCGAGTAACAACTGGTGGTAGCGTACGTCTTTTTTATCTTTTGTAAATTGCTTTTTATGGCGGTCGTCCACAACATAAAACTCGCAGCCCACAATTGGTTTAACGTTGTGTTTGGCAGCTTCGGCAACAAATTTAAACACGCCAAACATGTTTCCATGGTCGGTTATCGCCATGGCTTTCATGCCATCGGCAGCAGCTTTTTTAAACAATTTGGTAACATCGGCAGCGCCATCCAGCAAAGAAAACTGAGTATGCACGTGTAAATGAGAAAAATCAGGCATAAAAGAAGTATCTACCACAAATTTACAAAAACTATATTTGCGGTAATAAAATGTGGAAAAGCGACCCAAAAAATGACAAAGCCCGTTTAAATTTATACCAGAGGAAATGCGATGCTTCTTTTACCGACTAAAAATTGGTGCCTGTACAAAACAAAAACCATAGGCACCAATTTTTAGTCGGTAAAAGAAGCATGGAAACTTTAACAAGTAAATTATAAACAGGCAATTATTTTTTTACAAAAATATTTTTGGGTACTTTGGTAAGGTTTCTGACAGGTACGTTTGATAGGATAAGGTTTAATCAACAATAAAAATTTTGAAAAAATACGGACGCATATTTCTTAAAGTTGTACTCTGGCTGATTGTAAGTGTGATTGCACTTATATTATTGGTGGTGGTTTTGATACAAGTCCCTGCGGTTCAAAACTTTGCAAAAGATAAAGCCGTAACCTTTCTGGAAGGGAAAATCCATACGCCGGTACGCATCGGCCATATTTCGTTGGGTTTGCCCAAGCTGCTGGTTTTGGAAAATGTTTATTTTGAAGACCAGAAAAAAGACACTTTGCTGGCCGGCGAAAAGCTAAAGGTTGACATCAGTTTGTTAAAAATCCTGGACAACCAAATCGAGATAAACGAAATTAATTTACAAGGCATCACATCGCACATCAACCGCACTATGCCGGATAGTGCTTTTAACTTCACTTATATCATTAAAGCTTTTGCAAGCGATCAGAAAAAGCCAAAATCAACCGATACGGCTTCGATGAAATTTTCGATTAGCAAAATTAACCTCGACCGGATCCATATTAAATACAACGATGCGGTTTCGGGCAATGATGTTGCTTTTAATTTAGGCCATTTTGATACCAACATTAAAGATTTTGATCTGGACAAGATGAAGTTTACCGTTCCGAAGATTACGCTTTCGGATGTAAATGCACGTGTCATCCAACATCAGGTTGCTGCGGCTGCCACGGATACGGCTGCTTCCAAACCATTGAATTACGATTTGAAGTTGGGCGAAATTGACTTGAACCGGATCAAGGTTGATTATCAAAACGAAGCCAACGCTTTGAAAACCAAAGTTGATTTGGGCAAGCTTTTGGTTGATTTGGACAGCATTGACTTGAAGAACCAGCGCGTGGTGATCCGAAATATCGAACTGAACCAAACCAAAGCTGCCATGGCAACCGGCCGGCCTTCAACAGCAGCCACCATAAAAAGCACGGTAAAAGAAGCATCGAAAAAAGCAGTTGACAAAGACACGACCACGAAAACCGCTGCCGAAGAAAAAGGCTGGACGGTAAAATTAGGCAAAGTTGCTTTTGCCAATAACGATATTCAGTTTGACAACAATGCCTCAAAACCTATTGCCCGCGGCATTGATTACATGCACCTGAACTTAAAGGGCTTGAACGTTGATGCAGATGGTATTTTGTACAGTCCGACTACCATTTCCGGCAAGATCAACCAGTTTGCTTTTAGCGAGAAAAGCGGTGTGCAGATCAGGAATTTTCATACCACGTTTTTATACGGGCAAAAAGAGTCTTTTTTGAAAAACCTGTACCTGGAAACTCCCGGAACCGTTATCCGCGATTATCTTGATGTAAAATATCCTTCCATCTCCAGCCTCAGCAACAATTTGGGCGAGCTGCAATTGAACGCAAACTTTGTAAACAGCAAACTGGCTTTTAAAGACGTGCTGGCTTTTGTACCAACTTTGGCCACTACGCCGCCTTTTAAAGGCAATGCAAACGGCATTTTAAACGTGAACGGAAAGATCAGCGGTAAGGTGAACGACCTGACGATTCAAAACTTAAATATAACCGGTTTAGGCCAAACCAAAATTGCTGCCTCGGCACATTTAAAAGGTTTGCCGGATGTGGACAAAGCGTATTTCGACCTCGACATCAAAGATTTTAGTACAACCGGCCGCGATATTGCCAAGCTGGCTCCGGCAGGTTCTATCCCAACCAGCATCCGAATCCCGGAGTCTTTGGGCTTAAAAGGCACCTTTAAAGGAAGTATCAAAAACTTTACGACCAACATGGCTTTGCGTTCCAGTTATGGCAATATCCATGCAATTGCCGGGATGAAAAGCGGCAGCAAAAAAGGCAGCGAGGTTTATAACGCCGATGTGAAAATGGATAATTTTAATGTTGGGCGGTTGATTAAACAGGAAAAGACCGTTGGCCGCTTAACCTTGAACGCCAAAGTAAAAGGATCCGGAACGAGTGTAAAAAACGCCAATGCAACTTTATCAGCAGATTTGATCCGTGCCGATGTAAAAGGTTATGTTTACCGTAATTTGGTTTTAACGGGCAATGCACATAATGGCTTGATCAATACCGTGGCCAGGATGAAAGACCCGAACATCAACTTTGCGCTGAATGCCAAAGTGAACATGGTTAACAAATATCCTGCGATAAATGCGACCCTAAATTTAGACAGCATCAATTTACAGCGACTGCATTTTTCGAGTACACCGCTTCGTTTACATGGCAAAATTGTGGCTGATGTCCCTACCGCTGACCCTGATTATTTAAACGGAAATATTCAATTGACCAATTTGCTGATCGTACAGGGAACGCAACGCATCCAACTGGATTCGGTTGGTATTATTTCGACCGCCAATGCGGATAGTTCTTCGTTAAGGATCAAATCTCAAATACTGACTGCCCGCATGAGCGGCAAATATAAATTAACTGAAGTTGGAACAGCTTTACAATCAACCATCAGCAAGTACTACAATACCGGTGCTTCTTTTACCAGGGTAAAATTCGCGCCTCAAAATTTTACGTTCCAGGCTGTCATCACTAAAACGCCTTTGTTAACGCAATTTGCACCTGATTTAAAACAATTAGACCCGGTAAAATTAACGGGCCGTTTTAACAGTGATGCCGGGGATTTGGTAGTGAATGGCACTGTGCCAAATACGGTTTATGGTACCAACCAGATCAGCAATTTGAAGCTGGCGATCAACACGGGCAACAATGCTTTGAACTATAGTTTTGGTGTGGATAAAATTGCAACATCTTCTATCCAATTGTTAAATACCAGCATCAGCGGCAACGCACAAAACAACCTGCTGTCTGTAAATCTAAGTATAAAAGACAAGGGCTTAAAAGAGCAATACCGCATAGCAGGCGTGTTGAAAGCGCTGACGAACCAGTACGAATTTAGCCTGCTGCAAAACGGTTTGGTGCTAGATTATGACCCATGGACGGTGAACGCCGGTAATGCACTACAATTTGGCGGAAAAGGTATTTTGGCCCGAAACTTTAACATCACCAGTAATAACCAAACGTTGAGCGTAAACACCACAGACCAAAAACTGAACGGCCCGTTGGCCATTACTTTTCAAAACTTTAAAATAGAAACGCTGACCCAAATTGCAGAAAAAGATTCATTGAAAGTTGGCGGAAGAATAAACGGAAATGCGCTGGTGAGCAATTTTGAGAAAAGCCCGGTTTTTACTTCTGATTTGAATATCCGCGATTTCAATTTTAAAGCAGATACCTTGGGCGATATTGCCATCAAAGTAAACAACCAGCAAGCCAATACTTATGCTGCAAATGTGGCTATTACCGGAAAAGGCAATGAAGTAACTTTGGCCGGCTTGTACCATACCAACCAGCCGGACAACAACATTGACCTGAACCTGGACATTGTAAAACTGAACATGAAGAGTATTGAAGGCTATACTTTAGGATATTTACGCAATACTACCGGTGCTATCAACGGCCAGGTTAAAATTGCCGGTTCGCCTTCTGCCCCAAATGTAAACGGCGATATCAACTTTAATAAGGTTGGTTTTAATGTAGCCATGCTCAACTCGTATTTTAGCTTAAATAATGAAAAGATCAATTTCAACAGCGATGGTATAACTTTTAATGATTTTACTTTGGTTGATTCTACCGGAAATAAAGCAACCATTAACGGCTCTGTTTACACCAAAACATTTACCGATTTCAAATTTGGCCTCGATATCAACACGGATAATTTCAGGCTGATCAATTCTACCCGCGAAGACAATCAATTGTATTACGGCAAACTTTTTTTAAACAGCCGCATCAAAATACGCGGCGATATGAGCAAACCGGTAGTTGATGCAAATTTAACGGTAAACGACCAGACGAACCTGACCATAGTACTGCCGCAAAGCGACCCGGGAATTGAAGACCGGAAAGGCGTGGTTGAGTTTGTAAACAAAAATGCCCCAAAATTAGATTCCATTTTGCTGGCCAAACAACGCGATTCCGTTAGCAAGTCGGACATTACCGGAATGGATGTATCTGCCAATATTACGATTAATAAAAATGCCAACTTCAACATCGTTATTGATGAAAGCAACGGTGATATTGTGCATATAAAAGGGGCAGCGCAACTGAATGCAGGCATTGACCCAAGCGGTAAAATCAATTTAACCGGTACTTATGTTGTTAATACGGGTTCGTACAATTTGTCCTATGCAACGGTACAGCGTAATTTTACTTTTAAACAAGGCAGCACCATTACCTGGACGGGCGACCCGACTAGTGCCAATATTGACTTGACAGCAGTTTATGTGGCCAATGTACCGCCGATTGATTTAGTTGCAGACCAATTAAGTTCGGAAACAGAGACGATGTACAAACAAAAGTTACCATTTGATGTAAACCTGAATTTGAAAAATGAGTTGATGAAACCATCCATCAGCTTTGATATTGTATTGCCTGACAGCAGTTACAGCGTATCTTCTGATGTTGTAAATACCGTGGATGCGCGTTTGGCACAAATCAGGCAAGACCCTAACGAGTTGAACAAGCAGGTTTTGGGCGTGCTTGTTTTAGGGCACTTTATTGGTGATAACCCGTTGCAAAGTTCGGGCGGAAGCAGCGGTGTGGAAGGTATTGTGCGGAACAGTGTCAGCGGTTTGTTATCAGATCAGTTGAACAAATTGGTAGGAAATTCAATTGCCGGTGTTGATTTGAACTTTGGTTTAACTTCAGGTGAAGATTACTCGACCGGAACCGCTCAGAACCGTACCGATTTAAACGTTGCCTTGTCCAAACGCTTTCTCAATGACCGCCTGTCTGTTTCTGTTGGCAATAATTTCAATTTGGAAGGGCAAAACCAACCCGGACAGAAAGCCAGTACCATCGCCGGTAACGTAAATGTGGGCTATAAACTAACCAAAGACGGCCGCTTTTCTTTAAGGGCTTACCGAAGAGACGAATACATTGTCATACAAGGGCAAGTGGTAGAAACAGGCGTTGGTTTTTCTTTTACAGTAGATTACAATAAGTTTAAAAATATTTTTAAAACATCAGAACAGCTTAAAGAAATGCGCCGCCAGCTAAAACAGGACAAGAAGGATAAGAAAGCACAAACTTCAAAATAAACCTATGACCAGACCTCTAATATATTTATTGTTAATTTCTATTTTTTTAAGTGCCTGCAGCAATACCAAATACTTAACCGGTGCGCAAAAGTTGTATGTAGGCGGCAAAATCAATATCACTAACAAAGACTTAAAGAAAAATGATAAAAAAGCTTTGTCCGAAGAATTGGCAGGTTTGCTTCGCCCAAAACCTAATTCTACAATCTTGGGTTTAAGGCCGAAGCTTTACATCTACAATATTACCAGAACAACCAAGAAAAAAGGGCTGAAACATTATTTAAACACAAAATTTGGCGAGCCGCCTGTTTTGGCAAGTGCGGTTAACCTTACCAAAAACACCAATATTATTGTTAACCGTTTACAGAACGAAGGTTATTTTCAGGCCCAGGCTACAGGCGATACCATAAGCAAAGCAAAAAAAACCACTGCTGTTTATACCGTAAACACCGGCCCGGCCTATACCATCAAAACCCTTAGTTTTCCAACTGAAAAAGACAATCTGGATACTGCCATTGCCGGAATAGCAAAGCAGTCTTTACTAAAAGTTGGCGACAAGTATAACCTGGATGTAATCAAAGCCGAGCGGGAAAGAATTGATGCCAATTTGAAAGAAAAGGGTTTCTATTATTTTGCCCCGGAAGATTTACATGCAGTTGTTGACAGTACCGATGTGGGCAACCATCAGGTGGATATGTCAATCAAAGTGATCAACACTACACCGGGCAAAGCGCGCAATATTTATAAAATCAACAACATTTACGTTTATCCAAACTATTCTTTACGGGACACATCTTTGATGCTCGATCAAGCGGTTAAATACAACAATTATTACGTGATTCAAAAAAGGCCAACCATTAAGCCTTTTGTGTTTAAAAATTCCGTGCAATTACTGCCGGGCGGAGTTTACAACCGTACAGACCATAACAAATCTTTAAGCCGTTTTATCAATTTAGGCCCTTTTAAATATGTAAAAAACAGGTTTGAAGATGTCTCCACAGATTCGCCGAGGTTAAACGTTTATTATTTCCTGACCCAGTTTCCACGCAAATCTTTATCGGTTGATGTTCTGGCCCGTACCACATCGGCCAACTATAACGGTACACAATTGAACTTAAACTTTCGCAACAGAAACACTTTCAGAGGGGCCGAACTGCTAACACTGACCCTTTTCGGAAGTACCGATGCGCAGGCTTCCGGGCAATACGGTGGCGGCCATCCCTTGTCCCAGGTTGGTTTTCAGGCCTCTTTGTCCTGGCCGCGTTTCATCAGCCCTTTCAATTTTAAAAGCGACAATGCCTATATCCCCCGTACCAACTTTTCCGTGGGCTACTCCATCGTAAACCGCAGCGGCTTGTATAATTTAAACTCCTTTAATGGTTCTTTTGGCTACCAATGGCGGGAAAATACACACCGCTCGCACGAGTTGAATTTAATTGCAGTTACTTATGTAAAACCGGCCAACGTAGATACCGCTTATACCAACAATATTGCGGTTACGGGCAACCCAGCTTTGAGGCACGTTATTGACCCACAGTTTACTTTCGGCCCGTCTTACAGTTACACCTACACCAACACCACCGAAACTTACCGTACCAATACCGTTTATTACAACATCCGCATCAGCGGGTCAGGAAATATTATTGGTTTAGCAACCGGAGCAGATACATTGGAAGCGGCGGCAGGACAAGATAAAAAATTAAAAAGAATATTTAATACGCCGTACAACCAGTACATTAAACTGGAAAACGAGATCAGGTTTTTCCATAAAGTAAGCACAAACAGCCAGATTGCGGCGCGACTGATTGCCAGTGCGGGTTTGCCTTATGGCAACTCTACCATTTTGCCTTATAGTCAGCAGTTTTTTATTGGCGGCCCAAATAGTTTGCGTGGGTTTAGGGCGAGGTCCATCGGCCCTGGAAATGTTGATCCTGGCCAGTATATAAAAAATGTAGGCAATAATAATTCCTTTTTAGCAGATCAATCAGGCGATATAAAGTTGGAAGGGAACTTAGAATACCGGCCAAAACTGTTCAGCATTGTTTATGGTGCTTTGTTTGCCGATGCCGGTAACGTTTGGAACGCAAAACCGCATTATCCGGGCGGCAGTTTTGGCAAAAATTTTCTAAACCAGTTGGCTGCCGATGTTGGTTTCGGTTTACGGTTTGATGCCAGCGTTTTGGTATTGCGCACTGATTTGGGTTTCCCGGTTTTACGGCCTTACACTTCCATCAACAACAGTTTAAATACCAACAAACCTGTTTTTAACTTGGCCATTGGTTATCCTTTTTAACCTGAACTGAATTTTATACCGATAAAAGAAGCATGGCTAATTAAATTTGGCCATGCTTCTTTTATCGGTACTTTTTTGGTGAATGGCCACGGTACAATTTTATGCCGGTAAAAGAAGCATTGCCAATATTGGTTTAACCCTCAAATCAAATTCTAAGTATTAGTTTTGGCAGATACAAAATTTATATGCCTAAAAAAAGCATTCCTCTGGAAATGGTTGATTTAAACGGAAACGGGTTTCATGTACTCATCAACGTGGTGCTGTTTAAAAAGCCGTTTAAGTTGGTGTTGGATACCGGCGCATCCAAAACCGCTTTTGATAAAACCCTGCTGCTCGAACTGGTACACGAAAACGAGCTGATCAACTCCGGCCATTTAACCACCGGTTTAGGCACCAACAACATGGAATCTTTTATGACTACGATTACCGATTTCTACATCGGCAAATTCCATATCCCCGAAATAGAAGTTGCGGTTTTAGACCTTTCGGCCATTAATATTGCTTATGAAAAGTTAGCCGTTGGCCCGGTTTTAGGTGTTTTAGGCGGCGATGTTTTGGTAGAATTTGGGGCGGTGATTGATTATGAGAAGGGGAAGTTGATTTTGAAGAGGGAGTAATATCAAATTTGAGGTGATAAAAGAAGTATCAGGCAGATTGAAATTTACTGGTCGGGATTTGCAATTACGATTGTTCGAAAGATATTAACTATACATTGTCATCCCGAATTTATTTCGGGATCCCACGTGAAAATCAATAAAAACCACCCTGTTTTAAAGCTTGTATGATGAGATGCCGAACCAAGTTCTGCATGACAAAACTTCTTTCTAACACTCGTAATTTGCAATCCCGACCAGCGAAAAAATTAGTTGTTAATTGTAGTGGACGCGGTTGTATTTCTAATAAAGATGATTGCATCATACATTTTATTTAACATTTGATAAGACCCTTTTCCTGTAGCCTGCTGCTTTTCATTGTAGGAGCCTCCCATAGAGCGGGAATGCACCTTGGTATTTAGGAATTGTGTAATAACCGGGTTTGAAGATGCAGTCCCAAAATCTATAATAAAGTTAGGAGCAAAAACTTGTGCGAATACGAAATCGCTTGAGTTCTTTATCGTAACATCTGGAATCGTATAAGTAACCGTTTTCTTTTGCTGACTGTTCCACCCACTCATATAGCCCGAATTAAATCCAAACCCCATCGCATAATAGCTGGTGCCAAATTTTTCATTTAAATAATAGCCCATGGGCAAATTATTGTTTAGGGTTTTATCTTTAGCTATATGTAGATTATGGGCCCAAACAATTGTTTTATTCTGATTTTCGTGATCGTAAATCCAACTGATGTTATCTGCCATATACTTGTCGCGTACGATGTCCATGTTATATTGAAAAGGCGCAGCTTTAGCGTCGTCAATCGTTTGTATAACTGCATTTACAATTTGATGGTCAACACTACGCTTAGATGGAATGTCCCCAGCAATACTGGCCGACAACTCTGTTTTTAAACTTTCCAGTAAAGGGAGAATTTCTTTGTCTGGTTTGGTATAGGCCCAACTTGATATAAAGTCCAGTCCTTTTGATGCTTGCGGCGATAAAGATATTCCGAGTTCAATTAGCTTTCCCTTCAATATCTCGCCGGAATTGAAAGCAAACTGCATATCACACCCATAAAACCTCACTCGGTCCTTGATCGGTTTGTTTAAGTTGTAATTTCGGACCCACTTTACTAAATCAAGAAACTCCTTGTTGTAATAAATTCCCAAGGTCATTTTCCTTAGTCCATCTTTCACCGTCCCCTTATTGTATAGAACATAATCGTTCATTGCAAATGTTCCGGCAAAATCTGCTTCAAATATGATTGTTTTGAAACCTTGCACTGTTACCAGATATTTTATCATCCGTTCTTTCGTGGTGAAAAATTCTTTTGTCCCATGCGTCGCTTCTCCTAATGCCACAATTCTTTTTCCAACTATAATCTTGTCGAGTTTCTGCAGGTCGCTGAAACTACTGTCAGCCTCTGTAGTCTTTAAAGGTATTACAGCTTCATTAAGCGACGAGATCAAGCTTTTCTGTGCGGCTACATTTAAGCAGGATAGACATAGTAAGAAGATAGAACAAATAGCGAAATGCTGTTTTTTATTTGGCATCATAAAAGGCATGTGATAAGTTTAATAACTGGAATTTCAACAATAAAATAAGTTGCAATATTTTATTTATTTAACTGTTTGGCAAGATACGATCCCAAATTGCAAACTCAAAGATTTTTACTGGTCGGGATTTGCAATCCCGTCCTTTGAGCTAAGGATTTTTTAATCCTAAAACAATTAAACATGCTTCTTTTACAAGCAAAAAGCTATTATGAAAACAGTAGTTTTTAAGCAAATACGATCACAGATTGCAAGTTCAAAGGACGGGATTGCAAATCCCGACCAGCGACGAAGGGGAAATTGACGTTGAAAAGGGAGTAAAACGCATACTTCTTTTACCACCCAAATTTCAACAAAAAACAAAAAACCCTGTCCGCTAAACGAACAGGGTTTCCAATACTTCTTTTACCCCTATAATTTACACATCAATCTTCGCATACTTCGCATTCTTCTCAATAAATTCCCTACGTGGTGCAACTTCATCGCCCATCAGCATGGAAAATGTATGGTCGCAGGCGGCGGCATTATCAATGGTAACCTGGCGCAACGTGCGTGTATCCGGGTTCATGGTGGTATCCCATAATTGTACGTCGTTCATTTCACCTAAACCTTTGTAACGTTGTATATGTACGCTGTCTTCCTTTCCGCTGCCTTTTAAACGTTGGACTGCCGCATCACGCTGGGCATCGTTCCAGCAGTATTGCGCTTCTTTACCTTTTCTAACCTGGTACAAGGGCGGCGTGGCTATATAAATGTAACCGGCTTCAACCAGCTCTTTCATGTAGCGGAAAAAGAACGTTAGGATCAGCGTGGTGATATGCGAACCATCCACATCGGCATCCGTCATGATCACAATTTTGTGGTAACGCAGTTTTACAATGTTTAACGCTTTGTCGTCTTCCGGTGTCCCAATGCTTACGCCCAATGCCGTAAACATGTTCTTGATCTCCTCGTTTTCGTAGATCTTATATTCCATGGCTTTCTCCACGTTCAGGATTTTGCCCCGTAAAGGAAGTATGGCTTGGTACTCGCGGTTGCGGCCTTGCTTAGCTGTTCCGCCGGCCGAATCGCCCTCCACCAAAAACAACTCACATTTTCCAGGATCGCTGTCGGCACAATCGGCCAGCTTTCCAGGCAAACCGGTTCCGCTCATCACGTTTTTGCGCTGCACCATTTCGCGCGCTTTTCTGGCAGCAGAACGGGCCGTGGCCGCCATGATCACTTTGTTTACAATCAGGCGTGCTTCCCGCGGGTTTTCTTCCAAATAATTTCCCAAAATTTCGCCAACCGCTTGGTTCACCGCACCGCTCACTTCGTTGTTGCCCAACTTGGTTTTGGTTTGTCCTTCAAACTGCGGTTCCTGTACTTTTACCGAAATCACTGCCGTTAACCCTTCCCGAAAATCATCACCGGTAATATCAATTTTGACATTTTTTAGCAAACCTGATTTATCCGCATAAGATTTTAAAGTCCTGGTCAATCCCATCCTGAAACCGGCAACGTGCGTTCCGCCTTCAATCGTGTTGATATTGTTGACGTAAGAATGCACGTTTTCCGAATATGTATCATTGTATTGCAACGCCAACTCAACCGGAATGCCCTGCTTGTTGCCATCTACATAAATTGGTTCGGGGATGATGGAATTCCGCGTTCCGTCCAGATACTTTACAAATTCTTTCAAACCGCCTTCCGAGTAAAACTCTTCGTACGGGTGCAAACCGGTTTCATCTGTTTCGCGCTCGTCTGTAATGGAAAGGCGGATTCCTTTATTCAAATAAGCCAGTTCGCGCAAACGGCCGGCAATGGTTTCGTATTTATATTCGGTTGTTAACGTGAAAATTTCAGGATCAGGCGTAAAAATAACTGTTGTTCCCCGGTTCTCCGTTTCGCCGATTTCCTTTACAGCATACATCGGTTTGCCGCGCTCATAATCCTGCGTAAAAATTTTTCCTTCACGATAAATTAATGCCTTTAAATGGGTAGAAAGTGCATTTACGCAACTTACGCCTACGCCGTGCAAACCGCCCGAAACCTTGTAAGTGTCTTTATCAAATTTACCGCCAGCGTGCAAAACCGTCATTACCACTTCGAGTGCCGAGCGTTGTTCTTTTTGGTGAAAACCGGTTGGGATACCGCGGCCATTATCACTTACGGAAATCGAATTTCCTTCCTGGATCACTACTTTTATCGTATCGCAATGGCCGGCCAATGCTTCGTCAATCGAGTTATCCACCACCTCGTAAACCAAATGGTGCAAACCTTTTACGCCGGTATCGCCGATATACATTGAAGGCCGTTTCCTTACTGCTTCCAAACCTTCCAAAACCTGGATGTTATCTGCCGAATAATTGGATCTGTCTTCTACTAATTCTTTTATTTCACTCATAAATATGGATCAAACATTAACCTTCAAAAGTACGAATTTTAGCTGATAAAACCTGGCTTTTTACCAATAAAAGCAGTACTTAGAAACCCGGTTTCCAAAAGATTAGGATACTTGCGGCGAAAGTTTATCTTTGTCAAAATTTTTGAAAAAAACATGAAAATAACGGTACCCCGGTTGATATTAGGAATAGCAGTATCCGCAATGGCAGCAGCCTGTAACCAAACGCCAAAAAGCAGCACAAGTACGGTTTCCGCCGATAAAAACACAGCTTCGGTTTCATCTGCAAAACAAGAGATTGTGTATGTAAACTCTGATTCTTTGCTGAACAAATACGATTACTTTAAAGACATGAGCAACCGCTTGGAAGACAAAGGCAAAAAAGCGCAGGTTGATGTTTCTTCCAAAGGGCAGGCTTTTCAGCGCGAAGTGGCCGAATACCAAAAAGGCGCAGCTACTTTAAGTGCCGACCAACGTGCCGCAACCGAACAGCGTTTAGCCCGCAAACAACAGGAACTGCAAACGTATAACCAGAATGCAAGTGCACAAATCCAGCAGGAACAAGCCGCAGAAAATGCAAAATTGTATGATAAAATTGCCGACTTTTTAAAAGGCTACGCCAAAGAAAAAGGTTACAAAATGATTTTAACTTATTCTAAAGCTAACCCAACTGTTTTATTTGGAGATGAAAGTTTAAACGTTACCAACGATGTAGTAAAATTATTGAACGAGAACTACAAGAAAGACAAAAAGTAACTATACCAATCAAAAAAACCTGAGCACTAAAACCCCGGCCAAACCGGGGTTTTTTAATGTTGTAAAAAATTGGACGAACAACAAAACCATGAAAAGTTTATGCGGATGGCCATACAGCTTTCCGAACAAAACGTAGAACAGCGGCAAGGCGGGCCGTTTGGGGCAGTGATTGTAAAAGACGGGATGGTGGTTGCGCGAAGTGCCAACAAGGTTGTTCCGCAAAAAGACCCAACGGCACATGCCGAAGTTTCGGCTATCCGTTTGGCCTGCAAAGAGTTGGACACGCACAATTTGGAAGGCTGCGTGATTTATACCAGTTGCGAACCTTGCCCCATGTGCTTGGGCGCAATTTACTGGGCGCATTTGGATGCCATTTATTATGCCAATACCAAAGCGGATGCAGCCGCAATTGAATTTGACGATCAGTTTATTTATGATGAGATTGACCTGCCGTTAGCCGAACGGAAACTTCCGGCGGTACAATTGCTTCGGGACGAAGCTTTGGGCGCTTTTAAAAAGTGGGCAGCATCGGATTTGAACATCCGTTATTGATGCTTCTTTTACCGGCATAA
Organism: Mucilaginibacter sp.; assembly: GCF_041088075.1. GTDB lineage: Bacteria > Bacteroidota > Bacteroidia > Sphingobacteriales > Sphingobacteriaceae > Mucilaginibacter_A. Next base: position 87,618 of record NZ_JBGCVY010000063.1, read on the forward strand.
AATCATTGTGTTAAACGTTTTGTCATGCCGAAATTTTTTCGGCATCCCATAAGAAAGGTAATCGTGGAAGAGGGATCTTGAAACAAGTTCAGGATGACAAAGCGACAATGCTTCTTTTACCGGCATAAAATCATTGTGCTAAGCGTTTTGTCATACCGAAATTTTTTCGGCATCCCATAATAAAGGTAATCGTGGAAGAGGAATCCTGAAACAAATTCAGGATGACAAAGCGGCAATGCTTCTTTTACCGGCATAAAATCATTGTGTTAAACGTTTTGTCATGCCGAAATTTTTTCGGCATCTCACAGGAAAGGTTATTTTGAAAGAGGAATCCTGAAACAAGTTCAGGATGACAAAGCGGCAATGCTTCTTTTACCGGCATAAAATCATTGTGTTAAACGTTTTGTCATGCCGAAATTTTTTCGGCATCTCACAGGAAAGGTTATTTTGAAAGAGCAATCCTGAAACAAGTTCAGGATGACAAAGCGACAATGCTTTTTTTACCAACATAAAATCATTGTGTTAAACGTTTTGTCATGCCGAAATTTTTTCGGCATCTCACAGGAAAGGTTATTTTGAAGAAGGAATCCTGAAACAAGTTCAGGATGACAAAGCGGCAATGCTTCTTTTACCGGCATAAAATCATTGTGTTAAACGTTTTGTCATGCCGAAATTTTTTCGGCATCCCATAAGAAAGGTAATCGTGGAAGAGGGATCTTGAAACAAGTTCAGGATGACAAAGCGACAATGCTTCTTTTA
>NZ_JBGCVY010000064.1:0-38311 GCF_041088075.1 Mucilaginibacter sp.
TATCTTCATAATGTTTACTTGTTTTTAGTAAATCATCTATAAAACAAAATATTCCTATAATTTTATCCTTGGTAAGCATCATCATTAGTTCTTTAGTTGTGGTAAACCAAAGTTCCCTTTTTTGATGCTTACTCCTTTATCTTTTTATTAGCAACTTGAGTTATTTAGGTTTTACCGGCAATGCTTCTTTTAGCACTACTTTTTTGGTGGCGGCAAAAGGTATTCAAAATATTACAAGCCAAATTTACCTTTCTGCAAATTTTCTCCAAATTTTTCATTTCAATTGAATACTTTTCGGCATTAATTAATATTGCATGAAAAAGTTTTACTTTATCCTTTTGTTGCTGTTTGTTTGCTTGCAATCACAAGCGCAAAACTACAATCCAAACCCAAACCCGCCCAAAGCCAATTATTTGCTGGCGGCGCGTTTCTCGCCCAAAAAAATACAGAAAATGGTTTTTTCAACTTCGGTGGATGCGCACTGGCTTAAAACTTCCAACAAGTTTTGGTATATGTTTGAAACGAGCGCGGGCAAAAAATGGTATTTGGTTGATCCTGCAACACGCACCAAAAAGCTGTTGTTTGACAATGCCAAAATTGCGGCCGCCGTTACTTTGATTGTAAAAGACCCTTTTGACGCACAACATTTGCCCATCGAAAATTTGAAGTTTACCAAGGATGAAAAAAGCATTCAGTTTGATTTAAAAAGCTCGTTGGATGTGGTTAAAAAAGACCGCAAAGACAAAAAAGCGGCCGATTCTTTGGAGAAAAAAACCTTTTACTTTCAATACAATTTACAAACCGATAAATTGGTAGAACTGGTTAATTATGAAAAGATCAAACCAAAACCAACCTGGGCTTCGATTGCGCCGGACAGTTCGGCCATTGTTTTTGCCCGCAATTATAATTTGTTTTGGATGGACAAAGCCAACTATAAAAAGGCTTTGAAAAATGAAGACGACAGCACGATTGTAGAACACCAACTCACCAAAGATGGCGTAAAAGATTACGCTTACGGCGGCAGTTTTACGAATGAAACCAATGTTGATGAAGAAAAAAACAAAAAGAAACGCAAGCCAACACAAGTATTGTGGTCGCCAGATGCCAAGCATTTTGCTTTGATCAAATCTGATAACCGCAAGTTGAAAGATTTTTGGGTAATCAATAGTGTGGCAGAACCACGCCCAACTTTAGAAACCTATAAGTATCAGCTTCCCGGAGAAAAAGAAAACCCGGTGAAAGAAATGCTGCTGTTTGATTTTCCGGCCAAAACCTCAAAAAAACTTAGCGTGGCTTTGTTTAAAGACCAGGAACTTTCGATGTGGCCTGCACCAACTTTACAAAAAAACCGTGATGATGAATTTCAGCCGAACTTGTGGCTTGGCGATAACAATAAATTTTATTTTTATAGAACCGGCCGCGATTTGAAAAAGATTGATGTTTGCAGCGTTGATATCCAAACCGAAAAAGTTAATTTATTGATCCAGGAAAGGTTGAACACTTATGTCGAAATTAACCGGCCGGGTTTGGTTAACAACGGCAAAGAATTGGTGGAATGGAGCGAGCGCGACGGCTGGGCACATTTTTACTTGTATGATGAAAACGGCAAACTGAAAAACCAGATCACTTCCGGTTCTTTTCATTGCGATGATATTGTGAACATTGATTCCAAAAACCGCGTTTTATATTTCACCGCTTCGGGCCGGGAACCCAACGAAAACCCTTATTATTCGCATTTATACAGTGTGAAATTGGATGGCAGTTTTTTGCATTTGCTGGATCCGGGCGATTACGACCATGCCACAAGTTTGAATGATGACAGCAAGTTTTTTGTAGATAATTTCTCTCGCGTAAACACCACGCCAAAATCGGTTTTGTATGATGTTTCAGGCCACAAACTGATGGATTTGGAAACCGCCGATCTGTCCAATTTAATGGCGGCAGGTTACAAGTTTCCGGAGCCGATCAAACTAAAAGCGGACGACGGCATTACCGATTTATACGGTGTAATGTACAAGCCATACGATTTTGATGCACAAAAGAAGTATCCGCTGATTGAATATGTTTATCCCGGCCCGCAAACGGAAGCGGTAAATACAAGTTTCAGCAAAAGTATGGACGCGAACGGAAGGTTGGCGCAATTTGGGTTTGTGGTAATCACCATCGGCAACCGCGGCGGCAACCCGAACCGCTCCAAGTGGTACCACAATTATGGCTACGGCAACTTGCGCGATTTTGGTTTGGCCGATAAAAAAGCCGCTGCCGAACAATTGGCCGACCGTTATCCTTTTATTGACATCAACAAAGTTGGCATCACCGGGCATTCGGGCGGCGGCTTTATGAGCACGGCTGCGATGTTGGTTTATCCTGATTTTTTTAAAGTTGCAGTTTCCGAATCCGGCAACCACGACAACAGCATTTACAACCGCTGGTGGAGCGAAAAACACAATGGTTTGAAAGAAACCATCACGCCAAAAGGCGATACAACTTTCCAATATTCCATTGATAAAAACCAAGATTTGGCCAAAAATTTAAAAGGCCATTTGCTGCTTTCAACCGGCGATATTGACAACAATGTAAGCCCTTCAAACACCATCCGTTTAATTAATGCTTTGATCAAAGCCAACAAACGTTTTGATTATGTTTTGCTGCCCGGCCAGCGCCATGCTTATGGCGATATGACGGAATATTTTTTCTGGCAAAAAGGCGATTACTTTTGCAAGTACCTGCTGGGCGATTTTTCGCAACCGGTAGATATTTTGGAAATGGACAAAGAAGTGGAAATGAACGGCAAAAAAACGGCAGGCAATTAATTTGCTGTTTAATTAAAAGAATAAATTGCAAGTCATCGTTCTTTAATTTTGCTTTTGAACATGATGATTCATAATTAGAGCCTTTTAAAATTCGTACAAGAAAAAATGCTGATGCTTCTTTTACCATCTAAAAATTGGTGTTTGTACTAGCACAAGCAAATTAAAAACCCGGTTGTCCATCAATTTTTAGGTGGTAAAAGAAGCATTAGAACCTTAACAACTAAATTTTAAACAGAACTTTAAAACTTAAAAAAAGACATACAAGTAAACGTTGCAATTATTTACAAGTTTTTAATTGTTTAAATTGAAACAATGCCTGTTTATCAATGTTGACCTAAAAAAAACAATTTTATCATCAGTCAGTTTTTGGTTTGATAATTTGTTTATCATTGTTGATTATAAACCCACATACAATTTTACATGGCAAACGTAACAGAAAAAGAGATCGTTGCTTATCTTAAAGATAAGATCAAAACCATCCAATCAGAGGCTAAAAAGTACGAAGACTTGTTGAATGCTTTCAGCAGTGCTTCGCCTTCAAAATCGGCCAAGCAATCCAAAGACAATATTTTGGATGCGGTGATGGAACAAGCAGAAGACAAAGAAACTTCTGCAAAACCAGCAAAAAAGAAAGAAGCAAAACCTGCAAAAACCCCAAAGGCGCCAAAAGCGTTGGAAGTGCCGAAAGAATATACCCAGGACTTATCTTTAGGCGGCAAAATTGCATTTGCTTTGAATGAAATTGGCGAAGGTTTCGGGCAGGACATTGCCAATGCAATGGCTCAATACGAACCACAAAGTGACGGCGATAAATTGTTTAAACAAATTGCAAGCGTGCTTTCTAACCTGAAATCAAGAGGCTTGTTGACAGCAACCAAAGAAGGCAGAAGGGACAAATATTCTTTGCCCAAATAAAAAGCAGTAAGAATATTCTTTTTAAAAAAAGAGGTTGTGTTTAATTGCACAGCCTCTTTTTTTGTTTGATGCAATTTTGGTTTGGTTTTGGTTTTTTATCCAACTTCTATTTAATGGCTTGTTCAATTTTGCCTGACAATATTGACATGCTTCTTTTACCACCTAAAATTTAGTGCGTTGATCTTTTTTTGTCATGCCGAAATATTTTCGGCATCCCACCAGAAAGGTTTCGACCTTGGAAGAGGGATCCTGAAAAAATTTCAGGATGACTGACGGCAATGCTTCTTTTACCACCTAAAAATTGGGTTTTTGTCATGCCGAAATTTTTTTCGGCATCCCATCAGAAAGGCTGTTATCTTGGAAGAGGGATCCTGAAAAAATTTCAGGATGACTGACGGCCGATGCTTCTTTTACCACCTAAAATATTATCTTTCTTTGTACAAGTGCAGTTTCAGCCCCAATTCAAAACTGCCATTGGTATAAGTTTTTAAGGGCGAGGTTTCGGTAGTATAAAAAAGCATCAGTTGTACATTTTTGCTGATGTTGGCACCAAAACCAAAACTTTCGCTTTGGCTGCTATGGTACATGGTGTAAAAATGCAGCAGGTCGTTTTTCAAGGTAAAGTTCAGGCCGGCATCAAAAATATCTTTGTAGCCTTCTACCCTTCGGTACACAACTTTGGGTTCGATGGTGGATCCATCCAATACATTCTCAAGGCCAAACTTATAACTTACGGCCGTAAAAAAAACAGAACGGTCTACACCCAAAATGGCGGTATTGTTCCTGAAAAAATGGTTAAGGTTTGGAATGGCGCCCTGAACCGTTAAATTGTTGCTGGTGTAAGATGCGCCAAAATCGCCGTCCAGGTAAGCGCGCTGCTGGTTGTAACGGTCAACCTGCGTATCGCCCTGGTCGCCGTTTACACTGTTGTAATCAATTCGCACACTGGTTATCCCGCCGGAGAGCCCAAAGTTCAATTGCTGGTTGTTGCTGCCCAACGTTATGTGATAAGCATAAGTGGCCAGGGCACGGGTTTGGCGCAGCAAACCGGTTTGGTCGTTGCTCACGTTCAATCCGAGGCCAACATTTTTGCCGACGTTATCATCCAAAGTTGCCACTTGCGTGCGCGGGCTACCCGGCATGGTTGCCCATTGCTGGCGGATGCCCAGGTTCACGTTCAGCCCTTTGTCCAGCCCGGCCATTGCCGGGTTGGTTAAGTACTGGTTTTGGTAGTACATGGACGAAAAAGGGTTAAGCTGCGCTGATACTGTTTTTACCTGCATAAAAACAGTAAGCAGCAAAGTGGCTTTTAAAATATGTTTTGCCTGTTTTACAACCAGGGCTGGTGTTGATTTTTTCATGTTTGCAATTATCTTTTTGGTCGGGGTAAATGGTTTCAAACTTGTTCTATCTATTTCTCAAAATGGTGATAAAACCTTTGATCAGTCCCTTGCCCGGGCCAAAGTCAATCACATAATAATATGTGCCTTCGGCAAGCGGCGACCCGTTGTAAGTTCCGTCCCAATCGTTGTTGTAATGGCTGGCTTTGTTCAGCAGCCTTCCGCCTTTATCAAAAATCGAAACCGTGTTGTTCGGGTACAAATCCAAGTTTTTAACCACCCAGGTATCGTTTTTGCCATCGCCGTTTGGTGTTAAAATATTGGCCGGTTGCAGGAGCGAATAATCATCGGTTACGTTGATGGTAATGCTGGCGGTGCTGCTGCAGCCGGAAGCATTGCTTGCCGTAACCTGGTAAGTTGTAGTTTGGGCTGGACGAACTTTAATTACCGCCGAACTGCTTGTACCGCCCAAGTTTAGCGAGGTGTTCCAACTGTATGTGCCGCCGCCTGTTGCTGTTAGTGTTACGGTTTCGCCTTTGGAGATTTGCATCCCTTTGTCAGAATTGACCATTGCAACCGGAAGTTCGTTTGCTTTTAGGGTAAATGTTTGGCTAAAGCTGTCTGTCCCGCCGTTTGCTGTCCCGCCGTTGTCTTTTACGGTTACGGTAACGGTTGCAGTTCCTGTTCCGGCTAATTGATAAGTCAAAGTTGCCGCGCCGCCTGCTACTGAAGAAACCGCGAGATTAGTAAACAGCCCTGGATTATCTGAACTGACGCTTAGCGTAGTATTTTGAGCAGTTTCCGGCCCCGGGGTAATGCCGTTTAAAGCAATGGTTTGTGCAGCATTGGTAGAACAGATTTGCTGATTGGCAATAGCGGCCAGCGTTGGTGCTTCGTTTACATCACTTAAATTGATGGTAAAGGTTTGGTCTAAGTACAAACCATATTGGTTGGTTGCCCGCACCAAAATGCTGTAAATGCTTTTCTGCTCGAAGTCCAGGCTTTTAGCAGTAACCAGTTTATTTCCCTGTATAGCGAACGAAGCGTTATCGGCGCTACCGTTGCCCGTGATCAAACTATAAGTATAAGTTGCGTTTGGATCGGAGGAAGTAGCGTTCAGTGTCCCTGCTGCTGTCCCTGATGGCTGGTTTTCAAAAACAGTTGCCTGCGCCAAACTTACGCTGCTGATGGTTGGGTTGGTTACGGTAAAAGTTCCGGCTACATAAGTGATGTTATAATTGGCTGATGCCGCACCAGTTACGGTAATGGCATAAACACCGGCAGCCGAAGTGGCGGAAGCAGTAGTGCTTACGATAGGCTGTGTAGTGAGGCTTGTTGCATCATCGCCATTTACAAAACCGCTGTAGCTTAGGGTCAATGCAGGGTTTGCCGCTCCGGGCGTTTTGGTTTGGTTATCGGCCGTAATGGTTAAGGCGGCCGGGTTTACAGTCAACGTTTGCTGTACGTCTGCCGCTGCCTGATAATTGCTGTTTGCAACTTGCGAAGCTGTGATAACTGCTGTTCCGGCCGAAAGGATATGCACCTTTCCCGCTGCATCTACCGTTGCCACGGCCGGATTGCTGCTGGCATAAGTAACCGGAAGCGAAGTGTTGGTACTTGTTGTATTGATATTGAAATCAGCATCTCCGTAGTTTTTTGCAGTTAAGGCAGGAAAAGTGATGCTTTGTGTGCTTGGTAAAACAGTAAACGTGCCGTCTTGGTAAGTAATGGCATAATTTACACTTGCTGCACCTGCCACCGTGATTGGGTAAGTGCCTGCTGCTGCAGTAGCTGTTGCGGTTGTAGAAACTACAGGAGGTGTACTTAAGCTGGCAGGTGTATCACCATTAACAAAACCGCTATAACTTATGGTCAGCGCAGGGCTGGCAGAACCATAGGTTATCGTTTCATTATCTGCTGTAAGCATTAAGGCAGCAGGGTTTACCGTCAGCGTTTGCTGCACGTCTGCCGCCGCCTGGTAATTGCTGTTTCCGGTTTGTGAAGCGGTGATAATAACTGTCCCGGCCGAAAGGATATGCACCCTTCCCGCAGCATCAACCGTTGCTACCGTCGGGTTGCTGCTGCTATAAGTAACAGCCGAACCGGAAGATGCAGAGGCGGATAAATTAAAATCTGCATCGCCATAAGTTTTGGCAGGTATGGAAGCAAATGTGATCGTCTGGTTATTTGGTGCAACCGTAAATATGCCCTGCTGATAAGTTATGGTATAATTTGAACTTACAGCGCCTGCTACAGTTACCGGATAAGTCCCCACTGGAGGACTCGTAGTTGCTGTTGTGCTTGCCGCAGGGGCCGTGGTCAAACTGGTTTCTGTATCACCATTAACAAAACCGCTGTAACTTACCGTTAACGGAGGAATGGCCGATCCGTAAGCACTGGTTTGGTTATCCGCAGTAATGGCAAGGGCAGCTTTGTTAATGGTTAATTGCTGGTTGATATTGGTTGTGGCGATGTAATTGCCGTTGCCAGGCTGCGAAGCGGTAATGGTAACAGTTCCGGCAGAAACAATATGCACGTTTCCTTGTGCATCCACAGTTGCCACGGCCGGGTTGCTGCTGCTGTAAGTTACAGGCAAACCGGAAGAAGCACTTGCACTCAGCGTAAAATCAGGATCGCCGTAAGTTTTAGGCGGCACATTAAAGGAGATGGTTTGGATGCCTGGATAGATGGAAAATGTCCCGCTCGTATAACTAATGGTATAATTAGCAGACGCTGCACCAGAGGCCGTTATCGGATAACTGCCAACTGCCGAAGTTGCTGTTGCCGTAGTGCCAACCGTAGGCGGCGTGGTTAAACTGGCCTGGGTATCTCCATTAACAAAACCACTGTAGCTTGCTGTAAAAACCGGATCCATAGAGCCGTAAGTTTTGCTTTGGTTATTTGCCGTAATGGTTAAGGCTGCCGGGTTTACGGTTAAAGTTTGCAGAACAGGCGCAGCAGCATTGTAATTACTGTTTCCCGCTTGCGAAGCCGTAATCACTGCAGTACCTGCCCTAACAATATGGATATTGCCGTTCACAATAGTGGCTACACTGGTGTTGTTACTTGCATAAGTAACCGGGACTGCGCTGTTGCTGCTGGTTGCATTCGGGTTAAAATCTGCGTTGCCATAAGTTTTTGCTGGTAAAGCATTAAAAGTGATTATTGGCAATGCTTTGTTTACCGTTAATATTTGGGCAACAGAAGTTGCCGCATTATAACTGCCGTTGCCAGGCTGGCTTGCCGTAACAGTGGTACTTCCGGCAGAAAGAATATGGACCAAACCGGCAGAACTAACCGTAGCAACGGCGGGGTTACTGCTAACATAATTTACGGCCAAACCGGATGAAGCGGTTGCACTGGCATTAAAATCAGGGTCATTATAAGTGCTTGCCGATAAAGCAGCAAAGGTGATGGTTTGCGGTGCTTTGTTTACCGTTAAAGTTTGTGTAACCGGTGTTGCAGCACTATAACTTCCGTTACCAGGTTGCGAAGCTGTAATATCAGTTGCACCTACCGTTACGATATGGATTAAACCAGCAGAATTAACCGTAGCAACCGCCGGGTTACTGCTAACGTAAGTAACGGCCAAACCAGATGAAGCCGTTGCGCCTGCATTAAAATCGGCATCGCCATAAGCTTTCGCCGGTAAAGCGGCAAAAGTGATGGTTTGCGTACCCACTATGGTTATATTTACATCACTGGTTGATGTTCCGCAACTGTTAGTAATCGTCCATCGGAAAACATAAGTACCGGGATTAAGGTTGCTTACACCCGTATTATAAAGCGCAGTATTTGCAAAAGTAACTGTAGTTGGGCCGCTTACTTGAGACCAGTTGCCAGTTCCTGCTGCAGGCGGATTGCCGTTTAACATTGCCGTTGCAGGAATTGCAGCGTTGACCGTTTGATTGGTACCTGCGTTAGCCGTTGTAGGCTGCGGGTTAATCGTAACAATTACCGGCCTGATAACCGAACATCCGTTTGTATTTACTGCTTTGATGTAATATGTACCCGAACTTGCCACTGCTGATGGGTTGCTTAACGTTGCAGTTGCTGCCGCATCTGTATAATAAGAAAGCGTTAAGTTGGCATCGCTGCCTGCGGTAACCGCAGAAGCTGTAAGGTTAATTGTTGCAGGCGCACAAACCGCAGCAGGATTGGTAATTGTAAGTGCAGGCCCGGTAATAATTGTTGCCGTTACGGTTGCTGGGTTTGAAGTAGCACCATAATTATCGCTTGCCGTAAAACTACAGGAAGCTGTACCGGTAACCGCAATATTTAAGGGTGTAAAAATAATGTTCCCGTTTCCGTCAGAAGTGAATGTTCCGTTCGCAACGGTATAAGTGGTTTGGATTCCGGCAGTGGCAGGATCCAAATCAATACTGGCTGTGTTAATAGCACCATTAGGAGAATTTGTTGTATTGAAACCACTTGAAACATTCACACTGCCGGAACCGGTAGAACATGCAGTTAATGTTTGATTGGTTTGGGTTGGAGTAGTTAAAACAGTACCCGCCGGAAGGGTTACACTGGCATTCCTAATTTCGTGATAATTAGTAGAACCGCCGGTAGAGGCAGCATATCCAAATTTCAAGCTTGCAGGGGCAGCTTTATTGTAATAATAATTGTTGATAATTGTGACAGGTGCAGCAACTGCATCATGCTGTATCTTTACAGTAATATCATAACCAACACCACTAATGTCTGGCAAAATATCAATGTAAACCTTTCTATAGCCTGGGTTCCCTGGGTTAACACGGGTAGTTCCGCCACTTCCAATTGTATTAAAACCATGATCAGCCGTTGTAACCGGAACAGTTGTGAGCATATAATAAGTGCCGTTCGGATCATTATAAGCACCGCGTATAGTTACCGAATTCGGAACTTTCGTCGTCCTTACCGGCCCATGCCCACCTGCATTTGTAGTACAAAAATTTCCAAACTCATCCAATCCTACTGCTAAATAACCTCTCGAAAGCCCGGTACCAGAAATATCTGTATATCCTAAACCTCCACCCGAAGAACCAATAACAAAGTTTGCGTCAGCTACCGCAGCATCAAACAGGAAAAAGGAAATACCATCCGCACCTGTTCCGTTATAGGTAAAATATTCAAAGCTTACCGAAATACCTTTAGAAGATGGAAAACTATTTGAACTGAAAGCATATCCCCTCTGGCCTCCACCGTTTGATGTTAACCGTAAATACCCATTTCCAACTGCATCACCTACCATACCACTGGTAAGAAAAGCAGCGGTAGGCGCACCCCCAAAGTTTAAACCCGCCGCAGTGGAGTTCATAAAACTCTCATTATATGGAAACTGGGCAAATGCTTTATCCGGAAAAACTGCTGCCAAAAACAGCATCAGCATAAAAAATTGTAATTGTTTTAACATAAAAAGATCAGGTTGAATATTTTAAAAAAGCAGGCACGCACTTATTTTAATTTTGGCGGGTAGAATTTTAATTTGGAGTTATACGACCTGTACAAGAAGAGGTTTCAAAAGGCACCGGCTAAAAAAGACTTATTTCTTTATCAAAAAATTGCCCGATAAAAGAAGCATGTAGCTTCAACTTCCGTAGAAAGCATTATTCATTTTTTTAGCTGTGCTTTTATTTTTTAGCTTTATTTCATGATATCGCCCGCCCCTCGTTCCAACCTAAAAAAGTTAGGCATCCTGCCTTTGATTGCCATTATCTTTCTCACGGTTTCCGGCGGGCCTTACGGTTTGGAGCCTTTACTGGGCCATGCCGGCAAAAACGGCGCGCTGCTACTGCTCATCATCACACCCATTTTGTGGGATATCCCAACCATTTTTACGGTGCTGGAACTGAACAGCATGATGCCGGTTACGGGCGGTTATTATCAGTGGGTAAAAAAAGCATTGGGCCTGCGCTGGGCCTGGTACGAAGGCTGGTGGACCTGGCTCTACACTTTTGTGGATCTGGCTATTTACCCCGTACTATTTACCGAATATGCCGCTTTCTTTTTCCCCGAAATCCATCCTTATAAAATCCCGGTTTGTTTGTTCATCATCTGGTCTTCCGCCGGATTGAATATTTTGGGGATTGTGCCAGTCGGCAAGATCTCTGTTTTTCTGGGCGCTGTGGTGCTTGCTCCTTTTATCATCCTTTTTTACATGGCTTTCGCCCATCATGCCGGCAGTTTTGCTTTTCCGCATTTATCGCTAAAAGGGCTTGGCTTTGCGCCTTTGGGCTTGGCACTTTATACCATCATGTGGAATTTCATCGGCTGGGACAATGTAACCACTTATGCAGAAGAAGTAAACAAGCCCGTGCGCACTTACCTCATTTCGGTGTTTACTGCTTTTGTGCTGATCTTTTCCGTGTACTTTCTGGCGGTTTTAGTGGCACAGCAAACAGGTGTTGATCCCGCAAAGCTGGAAAAAGAAGGCTTCCCGGTTGTAGGGACCATCATTGCCGGGCATTGGCTTGGCGCACTGCTTTCTTTTGGCGGGATGGCCAGCGCGTTGGGTTTGTATTCGGCCGTGCTGCTTTCGGTTTCGCGTGTGCCAAAAGTAATGGCCGATGACGGCCTGCTTCCCGAAAAAATCAATAAACTTCACCCCAAATACAAAACGCCTTACGTTTCCATTTTGGTTTGTTCTGTGGTGATCAGTTTTATGGTTTTGTGGACATTTACCGACCTGCTCATCATTGACGTAACCCTTTACGGCGCGGCTTTATTTTTGGAGTTTGTTACGCTGATCATCTTCCGCATCAAACTGCCCGATATGCCGCGTCCTTTCAAAATCCCGCTTAACGTTTATGGTTTGGGTTTGATGGCCTTGCTGCCTTTCAGCGTTTACATCACGGCTTTGGGCGGTGCTTTTTATTCCAATGGCAAAAACTGGCTGCCCGCAGTTTTCGCCATCGGCGCTTTGCTTTCTGCAGAAGTGGTTTGGCGGTTGATTTTATGGAGGAGGAAGAAGATTTAGATTAAAATTTTACTTGTACAACAAACTTATCTATAAAATGAACTATGATTTAAACTTCAATATTTCCGACGTTTCAAAAATCTTCAAGATAGATGAAAAAACGATTCAAACCTGTTCTTATCACTTTAAAGATTATTTAAGCAAAAATGTAAACCCTGAGAAAGGAATAAAAGAAGTTTTTATCATTTCGGATATTTGTACCTTAAATTACATTTTGTATTACTGGGAAGATAATCCTGACTTTGAATCGATCAAATATGGCTTGAACTCAAATGAACAATTTGAAGAACCATTTTCAAATGTAATAACTGAAATTACACCAATATTTAGGGAATTTGACTATAATGATATAAACACAAACATTTGGCTTATTGGTGGTGAGTTTGACAACATAAACTTATTTGAACTTGGAGAAGCGTATAAAAATGCAGGGGACAGCCTTTCAGAATTAATACAAAAGCAAGAACAACCGGATGTTGTAAGTATATATCCTATTATATACAATTACAGACATGCAACAGAACTTTTGATAAAATCAGTCTTACCAAAGTTTAGAGAAAATCATAACCTAATAATTCTATTTGAAAATCTCAAAAGTTATCTTTTAAATGAGTTTAATTACACTCCTTCAATTTGGGTAGAAAATCTGATTACTGCTTTTAATGATTTTGACCCAAAAGGTACTACCTTCAGATATGGAGTAAAAATTAATAATGATGAAACGGTAGTCGATTTTAATCACATAAAGATACTCATGAATTCATTTTATCAATTAATATCTTCTATAAAAAAAGCTCACAATTATTAAAATACAGTTTGCGATTCTATCATTACACCGCCGGTTCCTGCTGGCTTAAACAATGGAAGCTGCCCAAGCCCCAAATAATATCGGTAGAATCTATACCAACTACTTTTCGGTCAGGGAAACATTGCTGCAAAATTTGCAAGGCTTTTTCGTCGTTTTTGTCTCGGTAAGTAGGAACGATGACTGCCTTGTTTGCAATGTAAAAGTTGGCGTAACTGGCCGGCAGCCGCGTATCTTCCCAAATTACCGGGGCAGGCATTGGCAATTCGATGATGTTCAATTTGCGTCCATCCAACAAACGCATCTGCTTTAGCTTTTCGAGGTTTTCCTGCAAAAGGTGGTAATTCTCGTCTGCGGGATTTTCCTCCACAACAGTAACAACCGTATCTTCATTTACAAACCTAGTGATGTCATCAATATGGCCGTCGGTATCATCGCCCACAATGCCATCGCCCAGCCACAAAACCTGCTGTACGCCGTAATATTTTTTCAGGTATTCTTCAATTTGGTTTTGGTTGAGGTGCGGGTTTCGGTTTGGGTTGAGGAGACAGGCAGTTGTCGTCAGCACCGTTCCTTTTCCGTTAAACTCTACCGAACCGCCTTCCATCACAATTCCCGGATGGTAAACCGGCAAATTAAAATGTTCCGCAATTTTTGTAGGGATCACATCGTCCAAATTGAACGGCGGGTATTTGCCGCCCCAGGCGTTGTAGCCCCAATCCAACACCAATTTTTTAGGGGTAAAAGAAGCATTGCGGTTGACCAAAAACGCCGGGCCATGATCGCGGCACCAGGCATCATTGGTGGAGAAATAAAAAAACTGGATTTTGGATAAATCCGCGCCAACAGCCAGCAATTGCTGTTTGGCAAAAGCTTCCATTTGTTCGTCCATCATGTTGATGCGCACCAATTCTCCTTCAGCCACAATCTTTATAAACTCCGCATATTGCCGGTAAATCATCCCGATTTTCGATGGCCACGAAGCTTCTTTATGCGGCCAGCTCAGCCAGGTTGCTTCGTGTTTTTCCCATTCGGCCGGAAAAAAATAATTTTCAGGAAAATCCTGAAGTCTGGAAGATTGAAAGCTTAAAGGATTATCGGATATATTATCATTCATTTTTATTGATAGTATTGCTTAAGAAACTACTTTCAAATTTAAATTGCCCAAGGTTTTGTGATTTGCAAATGATAAAATTGGGGTATAGCAAATAGTGTTAGATATTTTAACCGCTTATTAACAACCCTTAATTTTTATTTCTTAAAGAAGAGGCGATAAGTGCGGTAGTCATTGTTATTTCGTTACCTAACTCTCCCAAATTTGAAAGGATAACTACATCAATACCTTTATCCAACAGCATCAGAATGGCCGATGTTGAACCTTGCTGAACGCCACCATGCCATACGGCAGAAGGTAAATTAGGTAAACCTTGAACCGGAGGAAAGCCTATTATCCAACCAAAGCCATAATAGGTAGGGCCGCCTTTCGCTGTCTTTACTTCTGTTGTCATTTGTTTCCAGGTTGCTGGCTTTACTAATTTCCCCTGTTGTAAGGCAATCATAAAGCGTGACATATCATTAACATCAGAAATTATACCGCCACCCGGTATTTTATAACTTGTATTAACGTAAGCAGAATTACCTACAACACCTTTGCTAATTGTATCATAAGGCGCTGATCGGTTTGGTATTATTTTTAATGGTTCATCTTCATAAGTATGAGTCATGCCAGCCGGTTTAAAGATATTATCTTTAAGGTAATCCATAAATGTTTTTCCTGATACTGCCTCTATAATTACACCTAAAAGTGTATAACCGTAAGTACTGTAGATTTGCTGTTCCCCTGGTTTCTGCAGCAAACTATCGTTCTTAAAAATATCTAATGCTTCGGTAAGTGTTTTATAAGAACGGGTAATATTAAATTCATCGCCCTGATAATGCCGGATACCAGTCATGTGAGATAACAATTCACGGGTTGTGATAGGATACTTTTTTATTGGAAAAGCAGGCACGTATTTTTGAATGGGTGAATCCAATGCTATTTTTCCTTGTTCTACCAATTGCATAACTGCTACTGCTGTAATGGGTTTAGATACCGATGCCAAGCGGTAAACAGTTGAAGCTGTAGCCGGGACAGACTTTTCTATATCGGCCATGCCATAGCCTTTTTCCCACACAATAGTTTTATTTTTTACAATAGCCACCGATGCACCCGGCACACTATTTTTTAACATAAAAACTTTCATTAGGGAATCAATAACAATAGCTTCTTTTTTGCTGACTGTTGAAGATTGAGCCAAACAAGGCGAACAAAAAATCACACTAAGAATTATTGAACAATAAACTTTAGTGTAGAAACTATTAGCTATGTGAGGGCCTTGGAGCATGAAAATTGTTATTATTAAAATATGAGTGTAAAGATACTTTTAAAAGGCAGAAATAATTTATTTATCGTTTTCTAAATACGATATAAAATTTGACTTTGGCTATTATTATAAATTAAAATAACCAAAGAAAAATTGGACGTAGGAAAAAATTTATTTGTGTTATTATAAACACTAAATTCTACATGAAAACCTTGAGGTTTAGCTGTTGTATTGTTGCAAAAATAGAAATGAACCAATGATTTTAGGTTGATAAAAGAAGCATGAAAATTTTACCCATACTTTTAAAATCTCAGGTTCCAATCTTCCTAACTTCATCAATCTTCATCAATCAATCTTTTAGTTATCGGCTGATAAGAATCAATTCTCCGATCTCGCAAAAATGGCCAATGCGTACGATAGCTGTCCGTTTCCGTCAAATCCAGTTCCTGCACAATCACTTCCTCGTCATCGTGCGAAGCTTGGTAAATAACCGTGCCGAAAGGATTGGCCACAAAAGATCCGCCCCAAAACTTCACCCCGGCCTCAACGCCTACCCGGTTCACGCTTACCACATGCACGCCATTGGCCACGCCATGCGAACGCTGGATGGTTTGCCAGGCATTGTACTGCTCGGTGTTGGTTGGCAAATCCTGGGTGTGCGCCCAACCGATTGCCGTTGGATAAAACAAAATTTCGGCGCCCATTAAAGCGGTAATGCGGGCAGCTTCCGGGTACCATTGGTCCCAGCAAATCAAAACGCCCAAATTAGCGTACTTGGTTTTGAAAACCTTGTAGCCCAAATCGCCGGGCGTAAAGTAAAATTTTTCGTAAAAGCCGGGATCATCCGGGATGTGCATTTTGCGGTATTTGCCCAGGTATTTTCCGTCGGCATCCAAAACAGCCGTGGTATTGTGGTACAAACCCTGCGCCCGTTTTTCAAACAAAGAAGCAATGATAACGACATTTAATTCCGCAGCAACAACAGAAAGTTCATCGGTTGAAGGGCCGGGAATGGCTTCAGCCAGCTTAAAATTATCGTAATCCTCTTCATCGCAAAAATACAACGACGTAAAAAGTTCCTGCAAACACACAATTTGCGCACCTTTTGCGGCCGCTTCACGTATTTTAGCCATGGCTTTTTGCAAATTTGTTTCCTTATCTGCCGTGCAACTCATTTGCACCAATCCAACTTTAACTTTAGACATTTTAGCTTCTTTAATTACCGCCGTAAAAATAGGATTAAGACCGAACCCGCACAATATTTTTGCGTGAGCAATCAGCAGTCAGCTATCAGCTTTCAGCCATGAACTATTAACCATGAACTATTAACCATCAACTTAAATACTGTTTTTATCACCCTAAATCTGTCTTTTTAAATTTCCTGATTTTAGTATTTTTGACGAAGATGACCGAAACCGAAGAAACACCCGTGCCAAAAACCCAAAAACAGGTTTTTTGGGATGTTGTAAAAACCGTTCTAAAAATAGCATTCACCAGTTTGCTGCTTTATTTGGTACTGCGAAAAATGGATTTTAACATGGTTAAAAAAACGTTGTCGCAATCCAACCCGCTTTATTTGATGTTGGGCGTGCTTACTTTTTTTGTTTCGCAAATCATTGCTTCGTCTCGGCTCATCAGCTTTTTCAAATCCATCCATTTAAAAGTTGGTTTTTTGTTCAATTTGCGCTTGTACTTTCTGGGCTTGTTTTACAATTTGTTTTTGCCTGGCGGGATTGGCGGCGACGGCTACAAAATCTGGCTCCTCAACAAAAGTTACAAATTGCCTGCAAAAAAAGTATTTTGGGCGATATTTTTTGACCGTTTAAGCGGTTTGTGGGCGATTGGTTTGATCATCGTTGCGCTGGTTGCTTTTCTGCCGCAAATCAATATCCATTTAAGCATTCCGCTTAGTGTTTTTGTGGTTGGCACGGCCGTTTATTATTTTGTGGCGCACCGCTTTTTTAAAGATTACACGCACTTTTTTTGGGAAGCACACGCTAAAGCGGTTGTAGTGCAATCGTTGCAGGTGGTTACCGTTTTGTTCATCCTTTTGGCTTTGCATTTTAACGGAAAGTTTTCGCCTTACCTGTTCACGTTTCTGGTTTCTTCTTTGTCGGCCGTGGTGCCAATAACCGTTGGTGGTTTAGGCGCGCGCGAATATATTTTCACCAATTTTGCGCCTTATTTTAATATGGACACCAGCCTGGCCGTTTTGGTCAGTTTGTTGTTTTACCTTACTTCGGCCGTAAATTCTTTGCTCGGTGTTTATTATGTTTTTAACACGAAACGGCTGAACGAAGGTTTGCCCAAGGCAGATGAACTGCATGAAGAAACCGCAACCAACCCAAATACCAGTACCCTTTAAATTGATTTTATGAATATTGTAATTACCGGGGCGAGCAGCGGCGTAGGATTTGAAGCGGTAATTGAATTAATTCATCAACCCGGCCACCAAATTATTGCCCTGGCGCGTTCCGAAGAAAAGCTGGCCCGCTTGTTGGAACTTTCGCGTTCGCTAAACCCGGACTGCATTTTATATCCCGTGGCTTTTGATATTGTGCACGATGATTATGCCGATCTGCAGCAGTTTATCAAAACGCATTTCGACGGAAAAATTGATGTGCTGATCAACAACGCCGGCACTTTGATCAACAAACCTTTTGCCCAACTGGGCGAAAGCGATTTTGTGGAAATGCTGCAAAGCAATTACCTCGGCCACGTGCGCATGATCCAGGCGATGCTTCTTTTACTGGCAAAAAATTCGCACATCGTTAACATTGGCAGCATGGGCGGTTTCCAGGGAAGCGCCAAGTTTGTTGGCTTGTCGGCTTATTCGGCCAGCAAAGCCGCGTTGCACACCTTGACCGAATGCCTGGCGCAAGAACTGGCCGAACAGGAAATAAAAGTAAACTGTTTGGCTTTAGGTTCGGCACAAACCGAAATGCTGGAACGTGCTTTCTCGGGCTACCAATCGCCGGTAATGGCTTTTGAAATGGGTAAATACATTGCTGATTTTGCTTTGACGGGACATAAATTTTTTAACGGAAAAGTGTTGCCCGTGGCGATGAGCACGCCGTGAGTTTTGAGGTGGTAAAAGAAGTATAGGCAAAAAGTTTTATAAAACGATTGCATTATTTAAACTTAACTTATTACATTGATAGCTTTAAGCTTAATTTTGAAATTATTATAATTGTATTAAGGTTTAGAGTTAGAGTTTAGCAAAATATTTTTTTTATGGGAAAACATCGTGTTGAAGCCAAACTTAGCGCAAATAAAGCGAGGGCAAATGTTATTGTTGATACGGTTACATGGGAAGAAAATGGAATACACTTTCATTACGCGCCTGCCTTAGACCTTACCGGTTATGGCAATACACAAGAAGAAGCATTTCAATCCTTCAACATTCAAATAGATGAATTTTTAACGTATGTTTTAAATAAAGGTACAGTTTATGATGAATTAGAACGTTTGGGATGGACGGTTAATAAAAAGAAAAAGCAAATTACCGCACCCATAGAGGCCGATCTGTTAGCTGATAACGAAACCTACAGAAACTTAATTACAATGCAGGGGATTAATAAAAGTTCAACCCACATCGAACTGGCATTGTAAAAAAAACATGGGCACCCGAAAGTTAAGCAACATTTCCATATCTCAATTTGAATCATTTTTGGAACTTGCAGGTTGCAAATTTATTAAAAACGAAAAAGGGCATTGCAAATATTCCCGGTCAGATCTCTTTCGCCCAATAATCTTTCAAAACCACATTAACCCTATTCCCGAATTTATCATAAAAAATTTGTTAAGACTTTTCCCTTACACTAAAGATGATTTTTTTGATATTTTAGAAGGCGTTAAAAAAGTAGAACGAAACGGGAATACTTTTACTTTAACCACAAAAGACAAGAAAAATCCTTAACAATAATTAAAAAGAAACTTCCGATAAGGCCGCAACTTCTTTTTAATACAGAAAAAACAAAGTGTTGCATTTGTTTATTAGTGCGTCGTAAATTTTGGGTGGTAAAAGAAGTATTGGCTGCAGAAGTTGGATGCTGTTTTTATCGGGTAAAAATTTAATTCTTTTTTTGGTTTGTGCCCAGATTTTCTAACAATATGTTTAATTCACGAAAGGAAGATATATCAACAGCTTGTTGCAAGAATAAGCCGATCGTTAGGCCAGCTTTTCTCAATCTAAAATTTCATATATATTTACCCTTCATTCAAAATCAATATGAAGGCAAAATACATCAACCCTTTCACCGATTTCGGTTTTAAAAAGATATTTGGGGAAGAAGCCAGCAAACCTTTATTGATTGATTTTTTGAATGCGCTTTTGCCTCAAACCAATAAAATAGCAAACCTTTCTTTTAAAAATACGGAACAGCTTGGGCAAACCGATTCAGACCGAAAAGCCATCTACGACATTTACTGCGAGAATGAAAACGGCGAAAAACTGATTGTAGAACTGCAAAAAGCAAAACAAAACTACTTTAGGGAAAGAACTGTTTTTTACTCCACTTTTCCGATTAGGGAACAGGCCGAAAAAGGCAACTGGAACTACAACTTGAAAGCGGTTTATTGCATTGGCATCCTCGATTTTAAGTTTGATGATTACGAAACTGAGCCGGAAAAAAGTGAAGTTGTACACACCATCAAACTAAAAAACCAGAACGGAAAGGTGTTTTATGATAAACTGACCTACATTTACCTGGAGATGCCCAACTTCAAAAAAACAGAAGAAGAGTTGCAAACGCGGTTGGACCAATGGCTTTATTTTATCCAAAACCTGGAGGACTTCCAAACCATTCCGGCCATATTTAAAGACGAAATTTTTAGCCAGGCTTTTGAAAAAGCTGAACTTGCAAACCTTGACCATACGGATTTAGACAATTACGAAAACAGTTTAAAAACCTACCGCGATTTAAAAGGTGTGATAGATACTGCTTTTGGTGACGGAAGATTAGAAGGCAAACAGGAAGGCATATCTGAAGGCATATTACAAGTTGCGAAAGCATTAAAAGCAAACGGTATTTCAATCGAAATCATTGCTAAATCAACCGGACTTTCAGTAAACGAAATTGAAAACTTGTAACAGGATTGCATACAGTGTCAAACAATTACGAAAACAGTTTAAAAACCTACCGCGATTTGAAAGGTGTGATAGATACCGCTTTTGGTGACGGAAAAATGGAAGGAAAACAGGAAGGTGAAATGGAAGGAAGATCAAAGGAAAAATTAGAAATTGCGAAAGCATTAAAAGCAAATGGCATATCAATCGAAATCATTGCTAAAACAACCGGGCTTTCAGCAGACGAAATCGAAAACTTATAACCCAGAGCGGCAATCCTAAAAATCCCGCCGGAAAAACACCATCGTTCACCGAATATTTACAAGCCTTAACCTGTTTGCTGTTTTGCCGTTAAAGCCGTTCGGGTACATTTGTGCCAGCATTTAAACAAAACGATGAACAACCTCCACCATACAAAACAATCCGGCCGCGCCATTGCAGGTTTTGTCCTTATGGGCATTGGCCTGGTTTTGTTGCTCAAACAGTTTGATTTTTACTTTTTCCCAAACTGGCTGTTTAGCTGGCCGATGATTTTGATTATCGTTGGTTTGGTAAAACGCGCCAACAACCCGAACAACCAATCCTGGCTGATCCTGATTTTGGTGGGCGGCCTGTTCCTGCTCCAAAAAATATTTTCCGGGGTGGATGTCTTTCATTTTGGCTGGCCGGTCATCATTATTGCAGTTGGCTTGTGGATGATCTTCCGCCGGAATTACGATTTCAACACCAAAAATACTATGGTAAAAGAAGCATTTGCCAACGATAATTTTTTAAACCCGGAACCCAATCCGGCAAAAGAAGCTGATCAAACCTTTGCCCAACCAGAATCAAACGAAGATTTTTTGAACACTTTTTCTATCTTCAGCAGCGCGAAAAAAAACGTGTTTTCCAAAAATTTTAAAGGCGGCGAAATTGTGAATATTTTTGGCGGAACGGATATTGATTTCAGCCACGCTAATATCAACGGGCAAATTGTGGTAGATATGGTCCAGCTTTTCGGTGGCACAAAACTGATTGTTCCGCCGCACTGGCAGGTAGTTGCCGATATTGCCCAGGTTTTTGGCGGCGTAAACGATAAACGCATCCCGCACGCCGACGTGGCAACCAGCGGGAAAGTTTTGGTTTTGAAAGGCATTTCTATTTTTGGCGGTGTGGACATTAAAAGTTTTTAACACCAATTTTATACCCGTAAAAACAGTATCAACCTCAAATAAATAAATTTTTGGAAACGCCTGCCTCTTTGTTCAACAAGTTTCGCACCGTGGTAGGCACAGGTTTAATTACCTGGTTTGTGCTGCAAAGTTACCTGCTTAATGATTTTGGTTTTAGCTGGAAAATTGCAACCACGGATGCCGGCGTTACCAACCTTTTGCTTGCCGGCGCGTGCCTGCTCATCAGCAACAACCTGCGTTATTATCAGCCCGAAAAAGGCCGTTCTGTTTTTATTTTGGTGCTGTGTTTGGTGTTGAGTTTATTTTGGCTGATCGCTTGCAAATGGCTGTTGCCGCAATTGATCCCCGATCCGGCCTACAAAGCTTTTCTGATACAATCCTTGCCCATCCGGTTTTCCATTTCGTTCCTGATTATTGGTTGTATGGCGATGCTGAGCGCTTTGCGTTACATGTTGAAAGACCAGAAAGCCAACGAAAACCGGCAACTGGCCGCCGAAACATTGGCCCGCGATGCCGAACTGTACAAACTGCGCCAGCAATTACAGCCGCATTTTTTGTTCAACAGCCTCAATTCCATCAGCGCGCTGATTGGTTTTAAACCGGACGAGGCACGAAAAATGATCCACCAGCTTTCTGATTTTTTGCGCGGAACGTTGAAAGAAGAACAGCAATGGGTGCCGTTGCAGCACGAACTGCAGCATTTGCAACTGTATCTGGATATCGAAAAAGTGCGTTTCGGCCATCGCCTTTCCACCGTTTTGCGGCATAATGATGCGGCAGATGCCATGCTGATCCCGCCGATGTTGCTGCAGCCTTTGGTAGAAAATGCCATTAAATTTGGTTTGTACGATACCATTGGCGATGTAACCATTAGCCTGGATGCGTTGGTTGTTGACCGCGCTTTGCAGATCACGATTAGCAACCCTTATGATCCGGAAACTGCTTCCCCAAACCGTGGAACGGGTTTTGGTTTAAGCGGTGTAAAACGACGTTTGTATTTGCTGTTTGCCCGGCACGATTTGATCGAAATCGAAACCAAAAACAACCTTTTCAGCATTACGCTAAAAATTCCGCAATCGTTAACCGAACAAAATCAAATACTTCAAACAAACACTTAATTTATGCCGGTAAAAACAGTATTGGTTATTGATGATGAGCCACTTGCACGTTCTATTGTGCTGGAATATTTGCAGCAATACCCGCAACTGCAGGTGGCGCAGGAATGCAGCGACGGTTTTGAAGGCGTAAAAGCCATCATGCAGCATAAGCCCGATTTGATTTTTTTGGACGTGCAAATGCCAAAAATCAACGGTTTTGAAATGTTGGAACTGGTTGACCACGCGCCTGCCGTTATTTTTACCACGGCTTTTGATGAATATGCGCTCAAAGCTTTCGAAACGCACGCGGTTGATTATTTGCTGAAGCCTTTCAGCAAAGAACGTTTTAATAAAGCGATTGATAAGTTTTTGGAAAATCAGCCTAAAAAACAGGAACAAACCACGGCTTTGCTGGAAACTGCGGCCAGTTCGCCTGCGCAGCACGATCGGATTGTGGTAAAAACAGGCACAAAAATTAAAGTCATCCCCGTTCAGGACGTGATTTACCTGGAAGCTGCGGATGATTACGTGAACATTCATACGGCTGGCGGCGCGTTCCTCAAAAACAAAACCATGAGTTTTTTTGAGCAGATATTGGATCCGGCTTTGTTTACGCGAGTGCATCGTTCGTACATTGTTAGGGTCGAGCAGATTACGCGGATTGATCCTTATGAAAAAGAAACGCATGTTTTGATCTTGAAATCAGGCGCCAAAATTCCGGTTAGCAAGGCGGGTTATGCTAAGTTGAAGCAGGTTTTGGGAATTTGATTTTGTCATGCCGAACTTGTTTCGGCATCTTACATGAAAAGTACCTTTGTGCCATCAATCCTGAGACAAGTTCAAGATAACAACCCACCAATTCTTACCCGATAAAAACAGTATCTAAAAATTAGTGTAAAAAGCCAGTTGAAACACATTGTTCCGCAAATTGCCAACCCGATCCTTGGAATATACAAACTGATAACCAAACTCTGCATCTATTTTTTTACTAAACCGATAACCAAAAGAAACGTAGGAACGGTTTTCGTCTAAAAAATTGCCGTTGGCCCTTTCTTTATGCTGAACATTTACAAAAACCTCGTTCTGTAAAGCTAAATAAACACCTTTGTTAAAACTCGTATCCGTTTTAACCAAAGGAATCTGGCTGCGGATATAATAACGCAAACGCTGCGAAAATCCACCCTGCTCCATGTTGATAAAACGCTGTTCGAGGCGCAAACGGTTGGATAACGTTGATTTTCCAATTTTTGCATCAATTTGATACTGCTCCCAGATCCGGTTTTCCGCATGATAAATCCGACTGCTTTCATTATCTTTATAACTTCCGAAAAAAGCATAACCGGCTCCTGCTATTTGGTTTTTACTTACGTCATAAGTAATTCCCGGCCTCACAAAGTAAGTGCTGGTGTTGCTAAACTGTTTATCAGTTCGATATTGGGCATCAAACATATAACCCCAATTTCCCGAAAGTTTTTGCTTGTGAAAAAGCGCAAGCCAGCCAGTATATTCTGTTCCTGTTTGACTGTAGGTTTTAGTGGTTACACTTAAAAGCAATATTCCGGTTAAAATCAGGTATTTATGTTTCATCGTTCTTAACCAATACAAATTCGGGGCAATTGGTTTTATTTATTACATTAAAAACTTTCAGAAATACTGTTCAGGCTTGTGTACTTAAACCTATAATACTACTTTAGCAAATGCTGTTTTTATACCTGTAAAAACAGTATCATCTAAATAAAATGAAATATAAGTTTACGTTTTTCCTGCTAATTTTTTCCGTTACAAAATCTATGGCACAATCGGACCGTTGGCAGCAACACGTAAACTACGCCATTGACGTGAACATGAACGTGCAGACCAACCGATTTACCGGCACGCAAAAACTCGAATATACCAACAACTCGCCCGATACGTTGAAACGCGTTTTTTACCATTTGTACTGGAACGCTTTCCAGCCCAACAGCATGATGGACACGCGCAGCCGCGAACTGGGCAAAACCATCATCAACAAAAAACAAGATTGGGACCCACGTGTGAAAGACCGGATTTTGAATTTAAAACCCGAAGAAATCGGCTATCAAAAAGTGTTGTCGCTGAAGATGAACGGTATCGCCCAAAAGTATAAAACCGAGGAAACGATTTTGGTGGTTGATCTGAACCAGCCAATTTTGCCACATGCCAAAGCTGTTTTTGATATGGTTTTTGAAGCACAAGTTCCGCTGCAAATCCGAAGAAGCGGCCGCGATAACCCCCAAACCGGTGTGCGGTATTCAATGAGCCAGTGGTACCCGAAAATGTGCGAATACGATTACGAAGGCTGGCACCCAACGCCTTACGTTGCCCGCGAGTTTTATGGCGTTTGGGGTGATTATGATGTCAAAATTACGATTGATAAAAAATACATGATCGGCGGAACCGGCTATCTCCAAAACCCGCAGCAAATTGGTTTTGGTTATGAAGCAAAAGGAACAACGGTAAACCAACCGGCAGGAAATACTTTGACTTGGCATTTTATCGCGCCAAACGTGCATGACTTTATGTGGGCGGCCGACCCGGAATTTAAACATTTATCTGCCCAAACTGCGGATGGAAAAACCATCAACGTTATTTATAACCGCGACCCAAAAAAGCTGGCGCAAGAATTTGAGGCGCTAAAACCAGCACAAAAAGAATTTTACCAAAATGTAGAAAACTATATTAAAAACTGGAACGACCGCTGGCAGGAAGTTTTGAATGCTGCGGTGCAGGAAATGCCCTACATTCAAAAAACGTTTGGCCCATATGTTTGGAAACAGTATTCGTTTGTGCAGGGCGGCGATGGCGGCATGGAATATCCGATGGCAACTTTGATTAACGGGCCAAGCTTGGGAACGGTTTTTCACGAATGGATGCACAGTTGGTACCAGGGCATGATGGCCACAAACGAAAGCGAATACCCCTGGATGGACGAAGGTTTTACCAGCTACGCCGAAGATCTGGTAACCCGCGATTATACTGCTTTCAGGCGTAAAAAAATGGCGGCGGCCAATCCGGCAGATCCCCGTTTGGCTGTTTTGGATTCTGTTATAAATGCACAACCACACGAATCGGCTTACAAAAGTTATTTTGCTTTGGTGAAGCTGGGCTTGCAGGAACCTTTGACCACGCACGCCGATCATTTTGAAACCAATGCCGCTTACAGCATTTCTTCTTATTCCAAAGGGGAAGTGTTTTTGGAACAATTGGGCTACATTACCGGAACAAAAACGCGCGACCAGATTTTGCTGCAATATTACCGCGAGTGGCACCTAAAACATCCAAACGCCAATGATTTTATCCGCGTAGCCGAAAAGGTAAGCAACATGAAACTGGATTGGTACAAAGAATACTGGATCAACACCACCAAAACCATTGATTACGGTATTGACAGCGTTTGGCAGGAAGGCAGCAAAACCAAGATCAGGTTGGTTAACCACGGCAAAATGCCGATGCCGATTGATTTGCAGTTAACGTTTAAAAACAGCAAAAAAACTTTGCATTACATCCCGATGTATTTGATGTTTGGAGATAAACCGGCAGAAAATTTGGTTCCGCGTGTGGTAGAACAAGCCTGGAAATGGACGGACCCAACTTATACGTTAACGTTAGACGGTAAACTCTCGGATTTGGAGTGGATTGAAATAGACCCAACGCACCGATTGGCCGATGTGAACGAAAAGGATAATTTTTTGGAGCTGAGGTAAAAGCAAATTAAGCTATAAGGTTTTTAATCCTTAACAATTTTCCCTTTATCAATTTTTGCCTGATAAAAGAAGCATCCTCCAATTTCTAACTGTTGATCAAGCCCAAAACGATCATTAAAAAAAGGATCAAAAAAACGATATTGATACTGATTGGCTGTGTTTGTTTATGTTCGATGTTCATCGCGCTAATCTTTTTTAATAAAACAAATACCTTCTTGTAAAGAGAGTTGTAAAAGCTTTTGCAAAAGTTGCACCACAACAAAGCAAACGAATTGAAAAACAAGAAAAAACAGGTTTGCAAAGCACCGAATAAAGCTTTTCTTTCGGCAACAAAACCAATTATGCTGAAAAACAGCTTCTAATGCTTCTTTTCTCAACCTAAAAACTGACTGTTAAACTGTTCAAAATTTGCCTGATTTTGAAAACAGTAAAATATGATTGCCAGCAAAATTTCCCCTCATTGCAAAAAGTATAGTTGCCGCAATGCTTCGCCATGAACCATGACCAATTAACTATCAACCAAAAGGTAACAAACTATAACACCTGCCGCCTGTTAAGCTTCTAAATAATCAATATGAAAACCAGTAAAAAAATAATTGCCAAAGCTATTGGGCTGGGTGCCATTGCAGGTATGCGGGCCACGGTTGCGCCTACCGTCCTCAGCTATTTTTTAAACAAACATCCAAGTAAAGCACTGGCCAAATCAGGACTGGGCTTTTTGCAATCGCCAATCACGGGCGTGATAACCAAAGTGTTGACGGCTGGCGAATTTTTGGGCGATCAAATACCAAACGGGCCGAACCGCATTGTTTTTCCGCAAGTGGCAGCACGTGTTGCCTCCGGTGCTTTGGCTGGCGCGGGTTTGTTCCGCTCAAACAGAGCCGGAATTGCCAAAGGTTTGGTTTTGGGCGGCGCTTCTGCTTTGGCCGTAACTTTTGGCAGCTATTATTTGCGGAAGTATGTGGACAAAAAACTGCACGCCAAAGATGGTGTTGTGGGCGGTTTCGAAGATTTGCTTTCGCTGGTTGGCGGCTGGATTGTGATGCGGAAATAACCTCGCCCCGGCCCTCTCCTTAAGGAGAGGGAGGCAATAGCGATGACCTTTCAAAGGTCCCACCTTTTTATTGAGATTTAGGTTGAAGATAAAAAAAGAGCCGGTAAAAGAAGCATTCGTTGATACTTCTTTTACCGGCTTAAAATTAGAGTCCTGAAGGATTCTGAAACAAGTTCAGAATGACAAGCCAAAGTTTAGCATGACTAAAAATGAGGTTTTATCCCCACAAATTGCTTGGATAAGTTCCGTTGGCCACCAGTTCTGATATTTTTTGCTGTACAACCGGTTTGTCTTCTTTATAAGTTACGCCAAACCATTGTGCCGAAGTCGGGATCACTTTGAAAGATGCTTTGCCCGATTTGATCAGTTCATCGGCTGCTTTTGGCAACAAAAATTCGGATTTTGGATCTGCTGAATTAGCTTCTACAAAAGCCTTAAACATCGGTTCCATCAAACCATAAATTGCCGGAGAAAACCCCCAAAAATTCATGGAAGCGCGCGGGTCATCATGCAGCGGCGTTTCCACACCGTTTTCTTCGTACACAATTACGCCGTCTTTTTCATAAACCTTTAAACGCTCGTTGATCTCCACCAAATTGTTGTTTTTGTCAACTTTACACACACCACGCGAAACAGAACCGTTCTCAGACAAAGTTTTATCTATTTGATAGCCCATCAGCGAAAAATGATTATCGGTAACTTCGCTGGTTAAAAAAGCAGCCATTTTTTGGTAAGCTTCGGCACCGTAAAAATCATCTGCATTGATCACACAAAATGGTTCCTGAACTTGGTTCCTGGCTTCTAAAACTGCGTGTGCCGTTCCCCATGGTTTTGATCTTTCTATCTCTTTATCAATGCCATAAGGTTTTAGGTTGAAGGTTTGAAACACATATTCCGTTGCAATTTTACCGTTCAGTTTCGGCTCAAATTTCGACTTAAAACTGTCCACAAATTCTTCGCGGATGATAAAACTGACTTTGCCGAAACCAGCTTTGATGGCATCGTAAATAGAATAATCAATAATGGTTTCGCCGTTTGGGCCAAAGCCGTCCACTTGTTTCATGCTTCCGTAACGGCTGGCCATTCCGGCCGCCAGTATTAAAAGGGTTGGTTTCATTGTTTTTTGGGTTGATTTTTTAATAATGATTTTAGGGTGGTAAAAGAAGCATCATACTGTTTTTACCACCTAAAAGTTTGTGTTATTTAAAATATTTAAAATCCTGACCGTCCTGGATGTTCAGCAAACTTTGATAAATCAGGCTGATTACATTGTCCACATCTTCTTTGTGCACCATTTCTACCGTGGTGTGCATGTAGCGCAGCGGCAACGAAATTAAGGCCGAAGGAACGCCGTGGTTGGAATAAGCAAAAGCATCGGTATCGGTGCCGGTAGAACGGGATGAAGCCTGGCGCTGGAACGGAATGTTGTTTTTTTCTGCGGATTCGACCAGCAATTTATTAACGTTGTGCTGAACGGCAGGCGCATAAGAAATAACCGGGCCGCGGCCACAAGCCAAATCGCCTTGCGTATTTTTGTTGATCATCGGCGTTTGCGTATCGTGCGTAACATCGGTGATAATAGCCACGTCCGGCTCGATATATTCGGCAATCATTCCCGCGCCTGCCAAACCAATTTCTTCCTGCACGGCATTCACAATATACAAACCAAAAGGCAGCTTGATGTTGTTTTCTTTCAGTTTGCGGGCTACTTCGGCAATCATAAAACCACCCACGCGGTTATCCAAGGCACGGCCAACGTAATAACGGTCGTTCAACACCATAAATTCATCTTCATAAGTAATCACACAACCAACGTGAACGCCTAATTTTTCAACTTCATCTTTCGATGTGCAACCGCAATCCAAAAAAATATTCTTCAACGTTGGCGCTTCTTCTTTTTCGCCGCCGCTGCGCGTGTGAATGGCCGGCCAGCCGAATACTGCTTTTACCACCCCTTTTTCGGTGTAAATATTCACACGTTTGGAAGGCGCAATTTGATGGTCGGAGCCGCCGTTACGGATCACATAGATCAACCCATCGCTGGTGATGTAATTGACGTACCAGGAAATTTCATCGGCGTGCGCTTCAATCACCACGCGGTATTCGGCTTCCGGGTTGATGATGCCAACCGCAGTACCGTAATTATCAACGTATTGCGCATCAATATAAGGCTTTAAATATTCCAGCCACATTTGCTGTCCGGCAGCTTCGTAACCGGTTGGCGAGGAATTGTTGATGTATTTTTCCAGAAAAGAAAGCGATTCTGGCGTTACAACGGGTACGTGTACTTTTTCGGGTTTGTCGGTATTTTCGGGCATAAGTTTTATCCAGTTCTATGAATTGCTTTGATTTGAAAGCAAATATAACAAAGCAACTAAATTTTGGTGGAAATGTTTACCTCTCCCCGGCCCTCTCCTTGAGGAGAGGGAGTTAGCTACACCGGGTTTTCAAGTCCCTCTTTTTTGGAGAGGGATTTAGGGTGAGGCTTTTGAACAAGCATTTAAGACAGCAGGCATATTAAAACTGTTAAGCTGAGTCCGTTGAATCCCTACTTCACCAACACTAATTTTATGCCGATAAAAGAAGCATAGATAGTTGATGGTTTATAGCTAATGGTTCATAGGTAGATTGGCAATAGCATATAGCCCAAAGCTGATAGCTCCTCAGGCCGAATACCCCTTCAACAACTCCCGGTACTGGTTTAAAATTGTTGATTTCGATATAAAACCAACAAACTTTTCGCCGTTTACAACCGGCAAATTCCAATTATTCGTATCATCAAATTTGCGGATGATGGTGCGTGTATCGTCCTGCACATCCACCAATGCAGGCGGCGCTTTCATTACTTTTTCTACGTCCAGCTCGTCGTACATTTCGTGGTTAAACATGATTGGGCGGATATCGTCCAGCGTAATAATGCCGACAAGCTTATCGCCATTCTCCAACACAGCGATAAAGTTGCGGTGGCCTTGCCGCACCAGCTCCAGCAAGTCTGGGAAAGAAGCGTTAACATCAATCGTTTGGACGTTTGTTTCGATCAAATCCGGTGTGTGCAGCAAGGTGAGCAAGTTGCGGTCGTGTTCATGGGTGAAGATCTGCCCTTCGTCGGCCAGCTTTTGCAAATCTGGGGAAATTGGCGAAAACCATTTCGAGATCACGAAGGAAATCACCGAAACGATAAAAAGCGGGATAAACAAATCATAGCCGGAACTGGATTCGGCAATCAAAAAAACGGCGGTCAAAGGTGCATACATTACGCCGCTCATTACACCGGCCATGCCCACAATCAGTAAATTATTAATCGGCACATTTGGGAAACCCAATTGCACATAAACCGACGCGAGAAAAAACCCCAAGGTGCCGCCGCAAACCAGCGAAGGCGCAAAGTTACCGCCCACACCGCCGCTGTTTAGTGTGATGGAAGTGGCAAAAACTTTGAATATGCAAACGCAGCCCAAAAAAAGCAGGATAAACCAGGGCTGATAAGGGAAATATTTTAAAAAACTGGCCGAAATAACAGTTTCTACCTGCCCGCTGGCCAAATTTTTTACAGATTGATAACCTTCGCCAAAAAGCGGCGGCAACAAAACGCAGAGTAAAGAAAGCAGCAACCCGCCAATCAAGGCTTTTTGCAAACGGTTTCTTCTTAAGTTCTTAAAAAAATGCTCTACATGCTGGGAAACCACCATATAATAGCGTGAATACAAACCGCAGAAAATGCCCAGGATAATATAATAAGGGATGTTTTTATAATCGAAAGGGTGGCGTGTGCGGAACTGAAACAAGGTTTCTTCGTTCAAAATAATTTTGGAAAGCAAGCTGCCGCAAACTGCTGCCACCACCAAAGGCACAAAATCGGTAAAAACAACGCCCGTGAGCAAAACCTCGAAGGCAAACATAATTCCGGCCATTGGCGCATTAAAAGCCGCGGCAATACCGGCCGAAGCACCGGCAGCAAGCAATAAAGTACGTTCGCGATAATCCAGTTTATAAGTTTTGGCGAAGTTGGAACCGATGGCAGCACCGGTAACAGCAATCGGGCTTTCCAAACCGGCCGAACCGCCAAAACCAACGGTTAAAGCGCTTTGCACAATTTGCGAGTACATTTTGGTGGAAGAAACCAAACTGGAGTTTTGTGCAATCTCGTATAAAATGGCCGGTACGCCTTTCCTTTTTTCCTTGCTAAAAAAAGTAATCGAACATAAAGTTGTCAGCACAATACCTAAAACCGGGAAAATGATATAGTATGCAATCTGTTCCTCAAAATGCACACGGTTATGAATGAGGTATTCGATGTAATGCACCAGCATTTTGAGCAGCACGCCCGCCAAACCAGAAGTTAAGCCCACCAAAACCCCGGAAAGCAGCAGGAACTGGCTGCGCGACACGTTGTTACGAATCCAAGTGAGGATAACCTCGTAACTTTTGGCCTTGAGGATGCTGTCGTGTTTCAGGCTTTTTAAGAGACGGATGAACTGGACGTACTTCTTTTTGCGGGTGTAATCTGTCAACTTAAACTGGTTTGGTTGCGGCAAAAATAGGAAAATAAAAAAGGCGAGTTGCCCCGCCTTAAATGTTTTCACAACGGAATAATCCTTATTGTGATTTGCTTTTATTCTTGAACTTCAAAGAAAAACGATTTATATTACAAAACCAAAATAATAAATAAATTATATGAAGAAAACAACACTTGGATTAGACCTCGGAACAAATTCAATCGGCTGGGCACTTATAAATCTGGATTTTGAAAATAACGAAGGAGAAATACTCGGTCTGGGAAGTAGGATTATTCCAATGTCTCAAGATATTTTAGGGGAATTTGAAAGAGGTAATTCGATTTCACAAACAGCCGAACGAACACGGTTAAGGGGTACGAGAAGATTAAGGGAGCGGCATTTATTACGCAGGGAAAGGTTGCATAGAATATTAAATTTACTTGGGTTTCTACCTCAACATTACGCTAATAAAATTGACTTTGATGTACGTTTAGGACAATTTTTACCGGAAACAGAAACCAGATTGGTTTATGATGATAACAGCAACTTCATATTCAAGGAATCTTTTGAAGAAATGCTTTCAGACTTTCGAAGACACCAACCCAAATTACTAAACAGAAAAAACAATAAAGGAGAAGATGCAAAGATACCTTATGATTGGACAATTTATTATTTAAGAAAAAAAGCTTTAACAGAAAAAATAGAACAAGAAGAATTGGCATGGCTGCTTTTGCATTTTAACCAAAAGCGTGGTTATTATCAATTACGTGGCGAAGAGATCGAGGATAAGCCGAATAAATTGGAGAATTTTTATTCGTTAAAAGTAGTTGAGGTAACTGCCGATGAGCCGCAAAAAGGCAAGAGCGAAATCTGGTATAATGTTATTTTAGAAAATGGTTGGATTTATCGCCGTGCAAGTAAGTTACCACTATTTGATTGGAAAGATAAAACGCGTGATTTTATTGTAACTACTGACTTAAATGAAGATGGCAGTATTAAAAAAGACAAAGAAGGAAAAGAAAAAAGAAGCTTTCGGTCACCAAAAGAAGATGATTGGCAATTACTTAAGAAGAAGACTGAAAATGAAATTGAAAAATCTGATAAAACAGTAGGCGAATATATTTACGATGCACTTTTACAAAACCCAAATCAAAAAATAAAGGGTAAACTTATACGCACGATCGAAAGAAAATTTTACAAAGCTGAGTTAGAGCAAATCCTGAAAAAGCAAATTAAATTGCATAATTCTTTACAAGATATAAATCTATATCAACAATGTGTAGAAGAGTTATATCCACACAATTTACATCATCAAGCTACAGTATCAAATAAAAACTTTCTACACCTTTTTGTTGAGGATATTTTATACTATCAAAGACCATTACGCAGTCAGAAAAGTTCCATCAGTAATTGTCCTTTAGAGTTTAGAACATTTATACTCGAAGGTATAAAAAAAATAGAGCCTTTAAAGTGTATATCAAAATCACATCCACTATATCAAGAGTTTCGGTTGTGGCAATGGATTAGCAACTTGCGTATTTTTAACAGAGAAAACGATGCTAATGAAACTGAGAAATACTTGCAAACCAGTCACGGCACGACTGCACTATTCAATTTTTTAAATAATCGAAAAGAAATAGACCAAAAATCATTCCTGCAACATTTTAAACTGAAAGAAAGCAACTATCGCTGGAACTATGTAGAGGATAAAAAATATCCTTGTAATGAAACCCATTCTATGATATTGGGTCGGTTAGAAAAGGTAAAAGACGTATCACAAGAATTTTTAAATAAAAAAAAGGAAGAAGAATTATGGCATATTATCTATTCTGTAACTGATAAAATTGAATACGAAAAAGCATTGAAATCTTTTGCAGATAAAAACAACCTCGATAGAGAAAGCTTTTACGATGCATTTAAAAAATTCCCTCCGTTTCCAAGCAACTATGGTTCTTACTCTGCAAAGGCAATAAAGAAATTATTGCCACTAATGCGTACCGGAAAATATTGGAATGAGGAAAATATAGACGAAAAAACAAAAGACAGGATTACAAAAATCATCAATGCGGAAGTAGATGAAACGATAGAAGAAAGAGTTAGAGAAAAAGCTAAAACTTTAACCCAAATAGAACATTTTCAAGGACTACCAGAATGGCTGGCTAAGTATGTGGTGTATGATCGCCATTCTGAAAAAGGCGATTTAGGGAGATGGAAAACAGTTCAAGACTTAGAAGAATATTTAAAATCGTTTAGGCAACATTCTTTAAAAAACCCAATAGTGGAACAGGTAATAACCGAAACGCTGAGAACAGTAAAAGATATTTGGCAACGTTATGGAAATGGCACTGAGAGCTTTTTTGATGAAATCCACATTGAATTAGGCCGTGATATGAAAAATCCTGCCGCTGAACGAAAACGAATTACAGAACAAGTAACTAAAAACGAAAACACTAATTTTCGCATTAAAGCTTTGTTAGCAGAAATGTTAAACGATAATTCTGTTGAGGGTGTACGGCCGCATTCACCTACTCAGCAGGATATTTTGAAGATATATGAAGACTTTGTTTTAAATGCAGCTTTTGAAATTCCTGATGATATTGAAAAGATCAGTAAACAACCGCAGCCTACAAGTTCCGAATTGCAACGTTATAAACTTTGGTTGGAACAAAAATATCGTTCGCCTTATACGGGTAAAATCATTCCACTAAATAAGCTATTTACTCCAGCTTATGAAATAGAACATATTATTCCGCAAAGCCGCTATTTTGATGATAGTTTTAGCAACAAAGTAATATGCGAAGCTGCTGTAAATACTTTAAAAGGCGGCCATACCGCTTTACAATTTATTCAGAATCATCCTGGACAACTTGTAGAATTAGGCATGGGCAAAACTACCAAGGTTTTTACAGAAGAAGCTTATGCAGAGTTTGTAAAGCAGCATTACGATAAAAGCCGAACAAAGAAAAATAAACTGTTAGCATTGGATATTCCTGAAAAAATGATTGAACGGCAAATGAATGATACCCGTTACATCAGCAAGTTTATTATGCAAGCTTTGTCAAATATTGTAAGGTCAAACAAAGATGACGATGGCGCAAACTCTAAAAATATATTGGCAAGCAACGGACAAATTACTACTAAGCTTAAACAGGATTGGGGAATGGATGCTATTTGGAATGAATTGATCTTACCAAGATTTGAAAGACTAAATCAAATAACCAATACCACACATTTTACTACTCATAACGAAAGGTATCAAAAATACCTTCCAACTGTTCCATTAGATTTACAAAGAGGTTTTCAAAAGAAAAGGATAGACCACCGACACCATGCACTGGATGCATTGGTGATTGCTTGTGCTACGCGCAGCCATATCAACTTTTTAAACAACCAAAATGCTTTAGAAAAAAATAAATCAGTAGAACAAAAACAGCAAGGTCGTAATGATTTAAGAAAAAGATTATGTGATAAAAAATACAACGCCGGTTCATCAGAAAATTATCAGTGGATATTTAAACAACCGTGGGCAGGATTTATACCTGAAGCAAAATTTGAGTTGGAAAAAATTGTTGTAAGCTTTAAACAAAACCTTCGTATTATCAATAAAACGGTCAATAAATATGATACTATAAAAGACGGCGAAAAAGGTAAAGTTAAACAGCAAAAAGGACAGAGCTGGGCTATAAGAAAACCACTACACAAAGACACAGTCTCAGGATTGGTTTCATTAAGAAAAACAAAATCAGTTTCCTTATCTACTGCTTTTGAATTACCTGAAAATATTATTGACAAGCCTTTAAGAAAATATATACAAAAACTTATTATAGAAGGATTTGACAAAAAGAAATTAATAAAACATTTTAAAGAAAACAACAATCAATTAAACGGGCAAGACACTTCAAAAGTTAGCATTTACTATTGGGAAACTGATAATGTTGCATCCAGAGTAAGCCTCGACATTACTTTTAATAAAGCAAGAATTGAAAGCATTACCGATACTGGCATTCAAAAAATATTATTGAAACACCTTGAAAACAATAAAGATAATCCTGAAATTGCTTTTTCACCTGAAGGAATTGAGGAAATGAACAAAAATATTGTTGTGTTAAACGATGGAAAATTTCATCAACCTGTTTTAAAAGTACGGACTTATGAAACCAAAGGAAATAAGTTTGCAGTAGGTCAGGCAGGCAATAAGAAAACAAAATTTGTTGAGGCTGCAAAAGGCACTAATCTTTTCTTTGCTGTTTATCAGGATGAGGACGGGAAACGAAGTTTTGAAACCGTTCCTTTGAATGAGGTTGTTGTACATCAAAAATTAGATGCAAGTTTATCAAAAGATGATAGAAGACAATCTTCACCTATTCCTACAAAATTAGAAAAAGGGACATTATTATTCACCCTGTCGCCAAATGATTTAGTTTACATACCCAATGAAGATGAATTAGAGAATCATCAAAATTTAAATTTTAAAAGCATTAAACAGTCAGGACGTATATATAGGTTTGTAAGTTGTACTGGCAGTGAAGGACATTTTGTTCATAATAATTATTCAATAGGTATAATCAACAACGAACATGGCACCAATAATAAAAGTGAACGAATGCTTGATTTTAAGAACATACCTGTTTTTTATGATGAAAAAGGCAAACCACAAATGATTAAAAATATCTGCTGGAAAATAGTTGTTGATAGAATTGGAAATATTAAATCTGTTTTAAAATGATCAAACGCACCCTCCACTTCAGCAACCCGGCCTACCTCAGCTTAAACCAAAGCCAGTTAAAAATTGACCTGCCTCATTTAAAAGTACTGGGCGAAAAAGAGTCGGTAAAAACAGTACCCATTGAAGATATTGGGATTGTGGTGTTAGACCACCAGCAAATTACCATTACGCATGGTTGTATCGCCGCTTTGCTGGAAAACAATGCGGCCATCATCACCTGTAATCATACGCACCACCCAACGGGTATGATGCTGCCCATAGACGGGCATGATATACAAAGCGAACGTTTCCGCTATCAGATTGATGCTTCGCAGCCTTTGAAAAAGCAGCTTTGGCAGCAAACCATACAGGCTAAAATACTGAACCAGGCAGCGGTATTGGCAGAACGCGGTGTTGATTATGAGAATATGCTACACTGGGCCAAGTCGGTAAAATCGGGCGATCCAGACAATTATGAAGGCCGCGCTGCTGCTTATTACTGAAAAAACGTTTTTCCCAAAAAAATAGAATTTTTCCGTGGCCGGGAAGGTGATCCGCCAAACAACCTTTTAAATTATGGTTACGCTATCTTGCGGGCTATTGTTGCCCGCGGGCTGGTTTGCTCCGGCTTGCTCCCTACCCTCGGCATCCATCACCGTAATAAATACAACGCTTATTGCCTGGCCGATGATATTATGGAGCCTTATCGCCCTTATGTTGACCGGATTGTTTTAAAGATTATTGATAACGGCGAGAACTTTTTAGAATTGGGAACTTCCATCAAAACTCAATTGTTAAGCATTGCAACGGTTGACGTGGAATTTGAAAAAGGCCGAAGCCCTTTAATGGTTGGCCTGCAAAATACCACGGCTTCGCTTGCACGGTGTTATGAAGGCGCGGCCAGGAAAATTGCTTATCCGTTTATCAAAAACTTCGATGCAAAACGCAATTACAAAGCTTGGGGCGAAGATGGTTTGAGTAAAGCTGCCGAAGCGGAAAGCAATTATAATACAGCAATTGATGATATAGATTTACCTTTTTAAATGGATGCGCCTAAATGAATACCGCATTTTGTGGATTTTAGTATTTTTTGACCTGCCAACAGAAACCAAAAAGGAAAGGCAGATATACACTAAATTTCGTAAGGATATTATGAATGACGGTTTTGCTATGTTCCAGTTTTCGATTTACCTGCGCCATTGCAGCAGCCGCGAAAATGCCGATGTACATATTAAGCGGGTAAAAAAAGCATTGCCGGCTAAAGGCCATATCTGTATTTTAACCATAACCGACAAGCAGTTTGGCATGATGGAACTGTTTTACGGAAAAGAAGAAAAAGCCTTACCCAACACGCCGCAGCAATTAGAACTGTTTTAAAGCCGGTTCAGTTTAAATCAAAAATCCCGTATGCTTCTTTTAGCACTATTAAACTGGTGTCCCACGTGTTGCCTTAACTTATTAAATAAAAAACGTTTGATGATTTTAATGCGATAAAAGAAGCATCAAGGAATAACAGTAGCCCCTGCCCAGAAAAAATAATTCGCTTTAAAAACAAAACCCGGAAGCTAAAGCAACCGGGTTTTTAAATTCCTGATTTTTGATCTAAACTACTGAAATTCAACCTACTACATACTGATATGTTGTGGTAAATATCAGTAATTCAAAGAATGAAAGCAAATCACAACTTTCTCTTCCTATTATACCATCAACAACAATGTTGTGGTAAATATCAGTAATTCAAAGAATGAAAGCAAATCACAACAGTCAAGAATAAAGATACGGACGACGAACAGTTGTGGTAAA
>NZ_JBGCVY010000065.1:0-104116 GCF_041088075.1 Mucilaginibacter sp.
ACCTTCGCAAATGAACTATTACTTCCAACGGTAGATATTGCTTCTCATCTATCAAATGGAATCACAATTGACAAATTAATAGAATTAAAACAGTATTGGAAAGTATCTATGCAAGCAATTTTATACAAGGCAAAAAGTCTAAAATTTATTGCAGACAATCAGTATAATTATTTAGTACGTCAAATGGGTTATTTAGGCTACAGAACAAAAGAACCTGTTGATATTGAGCCAGATAATATTTCTTTACTTAAAGAACTGATTGATACACATATTCAGGAAATGGGATATACAAAAGAAGGATTGGCCGACCTTCTTAATATAAACCTTGAAGAACTAAACGATGTTTATTTTGGTGTAAAGCCGAGGGTAAAAACTAAGTTATTAAGGGTTGTTATTTAATAAGGATAAGGGCAAAGTATTAATTAATTTTATTCTTTGCCCCATCTTTTCTCAGCCGCTTTTTTAGCTATTTCAACACGTCTTTCGGGCGTTAATTTATCAGCACGTGCTTTACCGCCAACAAGGCCACCAGAACGGCCTTTTAGGGGCTTATCTTCCTTTTTTATATTTTCGCTTTCTCCAGTAGCTACATCGGTTATGAATTTAGCCAACTGGTTAATATCCTTTTTTGCCATATCCGAAGCTAAAGATATTTTGTCAAGCATAAAAAAGAATTAAATTCAAACTGAGACACTAACCAGAAATCAGGAAATTTAACCACCCAAAAACATTCCCCCTAAATTATGTTATGATTTTTAGGGGATAAAAGAAGCATCAAAAAAACAAACAGATTTAAAACAAACAACCCTTAATTAATTACGGTGATGAACAAAAGCAAGTTAAAACAAACTTTGGCCAACTTTAAAAAGCTGCTCATCGTGATGGTGGTTATCGGCACGGCCAAAAATGCTGCCGCCCAACAGCCTTTGCGCGTAGTGGTGGCCGGCTTAAACCACGACCACGTGCATGGGATTTTAAGCCAGTATGGCAAAGGCAAAGTAGATATTGTTGGAATAGCCGAACCGAACAAGCAGTTGTGGCAAAAATTTGGCAAGATTTATCATCTGCCCGAATCCTTGTTTGCCAGCGACCTGAAACAATTGGTGGTACAGAAAAAACCGGATGCCGTGCTGGGCTACAATGCCGTAGGAAAGCACCTGGAAGTGGTTGAAATATGCGCGCCCTTAGGAATTCCGGTGATGGTAGAAAAACCTTTGGCCGCAACTTTGGCGCAAGCAAAACAAATTGAAGCATTGGCAAATAAATACCACATCAAAGTGTTGACCAACTTTGAAACCACCTGGTACCCTTCGTATGCCGATGTTTACAATACGGTTGAAAAAGACAGCATTGGCCGGATCAGAAAAATGGTAGTGCACGACGGGCACCAGGGCCCGAAAGAAATTGGCTGTAGCCCGGAGTTTTTAAGCTGGCTGACAGACCCGGTATTAAACGGCGCAGGTGCTTTGAACGATTTTGGCTGTTATGGTGCCGATTTGATGACCTGGCTGATGAAAGGGCGAAAACCCATTGCCGTAACGGCTGTTACGCGGCACTACAAACCTGCTGTTTACCCTAAAGTTGATGACGATGCAACTATCCTTGTAGAATACCCGGAAGCTACCGGCCTGATCGAAGGTTCCTGGAACTGGCCGTTTTCCATTAAAGATTTAGAGGTTTTTGGAGAAACAGGCTATTTGCACGCCTTAAACAGCGAAAACATCACCAGCCGGATGAGGGAAAACATCAAAGGCTCAAAAAAAGCCGGGCCGTTGGCTGAACAGATCGCAT
Source organism: Mucilaginibacter sp. (assembly GCF_041088075.1). GTDB lineage: Bacteria > Bacteroidota > Bacteroidia > Sphingobacteriales > Sphingobacteriaceae > Mucilaginibacter_A. The sequence continues at coordinate 1,792 of NZ_JBGCVY010000065.1, forward strand.
CCCCGATTGCTTATCTAACCGCTGTCCTTCGAAACAAGCTTCCGGGAACCGATGATCTTTCATCCTTAAAATACAACATGATCGTGATGGAAATACTGGATGCGGCAAAACGCTCGGCAGCAAGCGGCAAAAGAGTGGTTTTGTAAGCTTGTTGTTGGTTGAACGGGATTTATTATTTGCCGGGAATTAATAATCATGCTTCTTTTATCAGGTAAAATTTAGTGTTTGAATTTTACCCGATAAAAGAAGCATCGAAAAAGCACACCAATTTTTAGGTGATAAAAGAAGCATTGAAAATAACCGGAACAAAGTTTTTATAAAGCAGCTTTAAACATGCTCCATGCCGTATTGCTTCAACACATCTTCCGGCACGCCTGTCCACCGGTTTGGCGAGTTGCCCACATAACCAATATCTTTGATGCCTATTTTGCTGGTATAAAAACCGGAAGCGGTAAGGTCGCGCATCCGGTTAAAAAACATAACGCCCGGCTTCATTTCTGGTTTGGCCTTTAGCGGGTAGGCTATTTCGGTAACCATTTCTATTTGCTGTTGCGGCGTGCAATCTGTAAAAGTATGGTTATAGCGGTTCATACATTGCAGGTCAAGCCAGCGTAGGCCACCTCGCATTGGCGTTTGGTGTTCGGGAATATCTTTTACGATAAACTCTATAAAATCCGGCACTTTGGCATCCGATGCGCTTCCGGAGTGCGCATCTTTTGGGATAATGATATCGCCCAAAACCGTTATCGTTGCCATTTCCTGCTTGGTAAAAAATGTTTCGGCCTTTAATTTCTTGTCCCGGTCTATTTCGTAAGGCTGTCGGCCAGCTTCATCCCCTGCGGGGTTTGCCGCAACTTCTGCTGTTTTGTTCGTATCCTGTTTACAGGCATCCAGTAATACGGCTGTTGAAAGGGTGGCTAAGCCTAATGCTTTTAAGGAATCGCGTCTGTTCATTATAGTAATATTGAAAATAGCTGTTAAACGTTCAATTTTTTTCTTTGCTCCAAAATGTATTCGCTGGTGCGCATAGACAAGGCCAGGATTGTCCAGGTAGCGTTTTTATCGCCTTGCTGCACAAAAGGGGAGGCATCCACCACAAACAGGTTTTTGCAATCATGGGCCTGGCACCATTTGTTCAAGGCTGATTTTTTAGGGTCGTCGCCCATTCTTACCGTGCCAACTTCATGGATAATTTTGCCCGGCGTCTCGAGACCGTAATTAGTTTCAGGGCCTGGGATATCCGAAGTAATAATGGCGCCCATTTCATGCATGATAGATTGAAAGGTTTCCTGCATGTGTTTTGCCTGTTTAATTTCGGCATCCGTCCATTTATAGTGAAACCTTAAAACAGGGATACCGTATTTGTCCACCACGTTAGGGTCTATTTCGCAATAATTGTCTTCCCTTGCGATAGCGGTTCCACGGCCTGCCATGCCAACCTGTGTACCATAAAAACGGCGGTAATCATCTTTTAAGGAAACACCAAAACCGCCGGCTTCTTTCTTTTTGCCATCGCGCCCCGGCACCAATCCGTTAAAACCTTGAATGCCGCCCGAAAAACCATAAGAAGGCATGTGCAGGCCACCGCCATATTCAATATGGTAACCGCGCGGAAAATCCAGTTTTTTATTGTCCAGCCACCACGGCGTATAAATATGCACGCTGCCTACGCCGTCTTCATTGTAGCGTTTGCGGTCCATCAACTGCGGTAAAAATCCGCCCAAACTTGCGCCGGTAGAATCATGGATGTATTTGCCCACAATGCCGCTGCTGTTTGCCAGCCCGCCGGGGTGATTGGCCGAGACGGAATTAAGCAGCAAACGCGCCGTTTCTCCGGCACTGGCGCCCAAAATCACAATTTTGGCGTTCACCTGGTACTCCTGCAGATCTTTCTTGTCCACATAAGAAACGCCGGTGGCCTGGCCATCGTGCCCGGTAAGGACTTCGCGCACCATAGCGTTGGTGATCACCTTTAAATTGCCGGTTTTTACGGCCGGGATAACCAAACAAGAGGAAGAAGAAAAATCGGCATAAACCTTGCAGCTACGGCCGCATTGCCCGCAGTAAAAGCACGAGCCGCGGTCTTTGTTGTTGGGCAAAGCTTCTGTCAAAACCGAACCTCTGCCCGGGATTACTTTTACGCCGGCCTTGGTCGCGCCTTGTTTAATAAACAATTCGTTAAGGCGAGGTTTTGGCGGAGGCAAAAAGATGCCGTCCGGTTCGTTTTCCAGCCCTTCGACAGTGCCGTACACGCCGATCAGCCGGTCAACTTTATCATAAAAAGGTTTTACATCCGCATAAGTAATCGGCCAATCATCGGTCAAACCATCCAAATGATGGCTTTTAAAATCGTTCGGACCCATCCGCAACGAAATGCGGCCCCAGTGGTTGGTGCGGCCGCCTAGCATCCTTGCCCGAAACCAGTTGAATTCTGTTTTATCTTTAGTGGTATAAGGTTCGCCATCCAGTTCCCAACCGCCGTAAGCCGCGTCAAAATCGCCAAAAGGGCGTGTTGTGGCAGCCCCTCTTCTTGGTGATTCGTATGGAAATTTCAATTGCTGGGAATCTTTGGCCGGGTCAAAATATGCGCCGGCCTCCAGCATCAATACTTTTAAGCCTGCATGTGCCAAAACATAACCGGCCATACCGCCGCCGGCGCCCGAGCCAACAATTACAGCATCATAAGTGGTACCTGATTTTTTGATTTGAAAATCACTCATAAAAATGAAATAGAAATTGGTTAATAGTCGTTGTCAGCTTTCAGCAATTAGCTATCAAAAACACGGCAACAAGGTTAATTTTTACCCGGTAAAAGAAGCATCGTGTTCCTTTTAAAAAATAATTTTTAATGTATTGGTTTAATGGTTTTGATGGCTAAAGATAGGATATTTTTCTTACAGCCTTTCATCTGAAAACAATTTATAATGCTTCTTTTATGCCTATAAATCTTTTGCTTTTAGTACACTGATTTTTATGCGATAAAAGAAGCATCTAAAAAATATTCTTAATAAAGTTTAACCAGCTTTTGATAATAACTCCATTTTCCCAGCATTAAGTATCCTTAGCCTTTCCAAATTAATTATTTTTCGGTTGATAAAGAGTAAGGAAAATCGGCCGGGTTTGATCCTCTTTGTTTATTTGGTGTAGCTGACATATTAAAATCCAGAACCGCTCCCTTCTGCAAACTGCTATGACTAATCCAGTTTTTAGAATACGGCTTTCCGTCCATTTGCAGCGATTGCACGTAGCAATTTTCGGCACTGTTGGCAGGGGCGTTGATGGTTACGGTTTTTCCGTTTTCTAAATTTAAAGTTATCTTTTTAAACAAAGGCGCGCCCAAAACATATTGGTCTGTTGCAGGCGTTACCGGATAAAAACCTAAGGCCGAGAAAACATACCAGGCAGAAGTTTGCCCGTTGTCTTCGTCGCCGCAATAGCCATCGGGTGTGGCCCTGTACATCCTGTTCATGGTTTCGCGCACCCAATATTGCGCTTTGTAAGGGGCACCGCCAAAATTGTACAAGTAGATCATGTGCTGGATGGGCTGGTTGCCATGTGCATACTGGCCCATGTCTGCGATCTGCATTTCGCGGATCTCGTGGATTACACCGCCATAAGCACTGTCATCAAAAACAGGGGGCATAGAAAAAACGGAATCCAGTTTGGTTACAAATTTTTCATGGCCGCCCATCATTTTTGCCAAGCCATCCACATCTTGGAAAACTGACCAGGTATAATGCCAACTGTTCCCTTCTGTAAAAGCACCGCCCCACCTGAATGGGTTGAAAGGGCTTTGAAAACTTCCGTCGGCATTTTTACCGCGCATCAAACCGGATGAAGGATCAAAAAGGTTTTTGTAGTTCATCGCCCTTTTTTTGTAAATGTCTATTTCAGAAGCTGGTTTGCCCAAAGCACGGCCCAACTGGTAAATGGTAAAGTCATCGTAAGAATACTCTAAAGTTTTAGCCGCATTTTCACTTATTTTTACATCATACGGCACATAGCCCAGCTTGTTGTAATACTCAACTCCGTTCCGGCCAACCGCTTCAATCGGGCCTTGGTTGTTGGCACCATGTTTTAAAGCTTCCCAAAGTATGTTGATATCGTAACCACGACCTCCTTTAATGTAAGCATCAGAAACAACAGAAGCCGAATTGTTGCCCACCATAATGTTGGCATAACCCGGGCTGCTCCACTCGGGCAGCCAGCCGCCTTCTTTGTAATCGTTGATCAAACCCTGCTGCATTTCTTTGTTGATGGAAGGGTAAACTAAGTTCAGGAATGGATACAACGCTCGGAAAGTATCCCAAAAACCCGTACCGGCAAACATGTAGCCCGGCAAAATTTCCCCGTTGTACGGGCTCCAGTGCACAATTTTGTTGCTGGCATTGATCTCGTACATTTTATTCGGAAAGAACAAGGTGCGGTACACGCAGGAATAAAAAGTGCGCATCTGGTCTACCGTTCCGCCTTCTACCGAAATCCTGCTTAATGTTTTGTTCCACACCGCTTTTGCTTTTGCCTTGGTTGCATCAAAAGAATCGTTGGCCAGTTCTCTTTTTAAATTGAGGTCTGCCTGCTCAAAACTGATAAAAGACGATGCTGTTTTTAGCCCTATTTTTTCGCCCTTGGTGGTTTTGAAACCAATGACGGCACCGGTACGGTCGCTTTGCAGTTCCAGGTCCTGGTTGTTCAGTTTGTTGCCCGACCAGGTTTTTGCCAAACTGAAGTCTTTGTCGAAGTAAATAACAAAGTAGTTTTTAAAGTTTTTGGGGATCGGCCCGCGGGCGTATTTGGTGGTATAACCGATCACTTTTCTTTCTTTTGGCATGATCTTGATGTAAGAACCTTTGTCCAAAGCATCAATAACCACAAAAGAACTGTCGGATTTAGGGAACGTGAAGCGGAACTGGGCTGCCCTTTCTGTTGGCGTGATTTCGGTGGTTACATCCGCATCCGCTAAAAAAACGCTGTAATAATAAGGTTTTGATACTTCTGCTTTGTGGCTGAACCAACTTGCACGGTCATCGTCTGTAAATTTCAATTTCCCGGTAACGGGCATAATGGCAAAAGCACCGTAATCGTTCATCCAGGGCGATGGCTGGTGCGTTTGTTTAAACCCGCGGATTTTGTCGGCATCATAAGTATAGGCCCAGCCGTCGCCCATTCTGCCGGTTTGCGGTATCCAGGTGTTCATCCCCCAGGGCAGGGCAATTGCTGGGTACGTGTTTCCGTTTGATAAGCTTGGTTTTGAAGCAGAACCCATCAACGGGTTGATCCATTCGACCGGGTCGGTAACTTTAGTTACCATTTGTGCAGAAGATGCTGCCGCGCTAAAGCTAAATAGTGCAATAAGTAGTTTTTTCATTGAGGTTTATGTTAGTGCCGGATTTTTTAGATAATCGGACCAAAGTTCGTCTAAGTTTTTTCCGGTCAGCTTTTTCCAGAGATCGTCTGTATAAGTATGGTCGCGAAGGCTTTTATCTACGGTTTTGATGATGCCCGGTTTTACTTTGGCTCCCATCCAGGCAAAAAACCTGGCCGTAATGCGGTAGCTGTTTTTATAGCTTTGCGTTGGTTTTACGTCCGGCAAAGTCCATTTGGCACCGGCATTGTCCACACCGAATTTGTAGCGTACATAATCGGCAATGCCTTCCGTCAGCCAGCCCGGGCCAGCACTGTTGCCATAATTTTGTACAATGTGCATCACTTCATGCGTAACCACATCCACGTCTTGAGGATGTTTGCTCATGTAAGCGGGACTGAAAACAACCCTGTCGTTTGAAGTTGCGGCAACGCCTTTGTAAGCGGTATCAACAAAAAACGTAACTTTTTTTGAAGTTTCCGGGTTGTATTCTTTGGCCAGTTTTGGGTAAACGGTAAAAAAGGTTTCGGTCAGGCGTTTTTTCAAAGTCGGGTCGAGTGCTGCAAAATTACTTTCAAAAGTAAGCGTATAGCCATTTTTACGGGTAATGTCCTGCGCTTTAAGGCTTGAAAATGGGAGCAGGGCAAATAAGAACAGCATGCTTAACAAAGCGGTTTTTCTCATATCGGGAAGCCAATTTAAAACAATCACCTTATTTAAAAAAAGCTACGGGTATTACGGTAGCAACAAATTTTAAACCGTTGATATTGCTCAGGTTGATGAATTAGTTAGTGGGGGCTAAGATAAGTTTTTGAGGTTTAATTTTAAGTTACATCCAAAATAATACAATACTTCTTTTAGGGGTAAAAAATTGGTGAGGGATATTACTGCAAATCCGCTTCAAATTTTCTCATCCAGCCAAACAACTTTTTGTTCGCTGTGGTGGCCTTTTGCTATAATTTCACCATACAATTCAGGTTTTCTGGCTTTGATGTAACGATATCCTCCGGCCATCGTTAATTTATCCGGCGTTGCTTCGGCAATGGCAATTTCATCGTTCAGCGTTAGGCATTCTGCTATGATATTGCCAAAAGGGTCAATGATCATGGAGCAGCCATTTTTTAACTGGTCATCGTCCATGCCAATAGGATTTGAAAAAACAGCGTAGATGCCATTATCATAAGCGCGCGAAGGCAGCCATTTCATCAGCCATTCCCTTCCTTTCGGCCCGTCAAATTCTTTACGCAGCAACTCCGCGTTTGCTTTTTTATCTTTCCATAAATCAGCATCAACAAAACCTGCCCCCGGCCGGGTTGAAGGCGTACACATCGTAACGTGGGGCATAAAGATAACCTGCGCGCCTAATAATGTTGTTGCCCTTACATTTTCGATGATGTTATTGTCGTAACAAATCAAAATCCCGCATTTCCAGCCGCTTAAATCAAACAAAGTATAGCTGTTTCCGGGAGAAATATGGGGGTTGATAAAAGGATGGAGTTTTCGGTGTTTCGCAACCAAACCGTTTTTGTCCACGCATACATAAGCCTTGAAAATGTTGCCCTCCGCATCTTTTTCAAACAGCCCGGCCAATATGGCAATGTTAAAGGCTTTGGCAAATTCGGTTAATTGCAGCACACTTGGCCCGCCGGGTATAAATTCGGCCAGCTCCAGCATTTGTGTTTTGGAAAGATGCCTGGCAAAAGTATAACCGGTAACCGAACATTCATGAAAAGAAATGGCATCGGCACCTTGCTGCGCGGCTTTTTCGGCCAACTTTTCGATAACGGAAAGGTTATAGGCCTTGTCCCCGCTTTTGTTTTCAAATTGTGCCGTTGCAATTTTTAGGTTCTCCATGTCAAGGATTAAATTTGGAATGTTTGTGGTTGTAAAATAGCAGCTAGTTGTAAAATTAACGCTTGGAAAAATAGTTAAAATAACACTGATTTTTAGGTGATAAAAGAAGCATTAGCCATTATTCTAATTTCGTTTGTTTCATTTCCGGCTTACCGAAAAAGGCTTGTCTTCCTGAGCAATGCCACGGTTGGTAGCCGGTTTGTTGTCCATTTCGAGTTTTAAAACGCCGCCGTTGGTTATTTCGCTGTGTGTTAAAAAATCCCTGTCAAAAGGTTTTCCGTTTAAACTGGCCGTTTTGATGTACACGTTTTCTTTGGAATTTGCCGGTGCCTCAATGATAAATTTTTTGCCGTTTTCCAAAGTGATCGTGGTTTTTTTGAACATTGGGCTGCCCATTACATACTCATCAGTTCCAGGCGTAACGCTGTAAAATCCCAAAGCACTCAGCACATACCAGGAAGAAGTTTGCCCCTGGTCTTCATCGCCGGGATAGCCGTTTTCTGTTGAATTGTACAATTTATACATCACATCCCTGGCATGAAACTGGGCTTTCCAGGGCTGGCCTGTATAATTGTACAAATAAATCATGTGCTGGATCGGTTGGTTTCCATGCGCGTATTGCCCCATGTTGGCCATCACCATTTCTGTCATTTCGTGGATCATGCCGCCGTAACTGCCTACATTTACACGGTTCGGTTCTGAGAATACCGAATCCAGTTTGGCCGTAAAGTTTTGGTTGCCGCCCATCAAATTGATCAAACCCTGAATGTCATGGAAAACCGACCATTGCCAGTGCCAGGCATTTCCTTCTGTAAACGGGCCGCCCCACTCAGCCGGGTCAAAGTTTGGCCTCCATTTACCGGTATTGTCTTTTCCCCGCATAAACCGGGTTGAAGGGTCGTAAACGTTTTTGTAATTGAACAGCTGCCTGGCAAATATCCCAGCATAAAAATCATTGCCGGTCATTTTGGCCAGCTTGTACCCGCAAAAATCATCATACGCATATTCCAGCGTTTTTGCGGTTGCCTCCCGGTATTGCGTGTATGGCACGTAGCCCAATTCATAATATTCTTTCCAACCATCGCGGCCATTTGCCGGCCCCCAGGGGCCTTTGTTGGTTGCTTCGTGGAAATAGGCTTTCAAGGCTTCCTGCGGATCAAACGTACGGATGCCTTTTGCCCAGGCATCGGTCAGCAAAGAAATGGCGTGGTTGCCGATCATGCTGCCAGCTTCACTTGGGAAAGACCAGGAAGGCAGCCAGCCGCATTGTTCGTAAGCCGCCAACAATGCCTGCATATACCGGCCGTGCATTTCGGGCTGTAAAAGCGTATTTAGCGGGAATTGCGCGCGAAAAGTATCCCAAAAACCAGTATCGGTAAACATATAGCCGGGATGGATTTTGCCATCGTAAGGGCTAAAATAATAAGGCTTGCCATCTTGGCCAACTTCATAAAACTTCCTCGAAAATAAACTCGCCCTAAAAAAGCAGGAATAAAAAGTGGCTTTGTCTTCTTCGCTGCCGCCTTCCACCAAAACCTTTCCTAATGATTTGTTCCAAACTGCAGCCGCTTTTGCCTTGGTTTGCTCCAGCGTTTTGTCTGCGCCCAGTTCTCTTTCTAAATTTAATTCGGCCTGCTCCGGGCTGATGTAGGACGATGCTGTTTTTACCTGCACTTTTTCACCGTCTTTAAATTGGATGTAAGCGCCTTTGCCCAAACCTTCTGCTGCCGTAGAATCTGCATGAACCGTATTTTTTTTGTTTTCCCAGGTTCCGAAAGCTTTGATCGGCTGGTCAAACTTCAGCACAAAAAAGCTTTTCCAACCGGCTTTAAAACCTTCGCCATTGTTTACATAGCCGGTAATTTTGTTTTCTTTCGGATAGATTTTTACGCCGCTGATCCTCGTATAACCATCTAAAACCAGGTAGCTTTTTTTTCCTTTGGGATAAGTAAAACGCAGGTGCGCGCCACGTTCTGAAGGGGAAATTTCCGTCGTGATCTGGTTATCAAACTTTACTTTGTAGTAATTTGGTTTCGCAATCTCGTTTGAATGGCTGAATTTAGCTTCCCGGTCGTTTTCGTTCACCACTAAATCACCGCTTTCGGGCATTAAAGAAAAAACGGCGTAGTCCCGTGTCCACGAACTGCATTGGTGCGCTTGCTGAAACCCGCGGATATGGTCTTTAAAATACTGGTATTTCCAGCCGTCGCCGTTTTTGCCGGTTTGCGGTGTCCAGGTGTGCATGGCAAAAGGCAAAGCAGTGGTTGGATAAGTGTTGCCGTGGGTCAGTTCCTGTTTAGAATTGGTGCCTTGCAAAGTGTTTACATATTTTACCAAATCCGTTTCCTGCGCAAACAAAATTTTGCCCGGTAAAAACAGCATCAAAGAGATTAAGGGTTTGAGTTTCATTTAGGTAGATAAGGATTTGTTAAAATCAAAAATAGCAATGCTTCTTTTAGCACTAAAAAATTGGTGTTCGTTTTAGGTTTTCTTATGGAGAAGCTTGCGGCAAGATGGATTTTTATGCGGTAAAAGAAGCATCGGCATTTTTAAAAAATGATTGGCGGGTTTTAGACAGGCATTACCAGGAAATATCAACCTTAATCCCATCAGGGCTATTGTCAAAACCAAGATAGCAGGTTTTTGAAGAGGCGTCCCATGCTGTTTTTACCGCATTAATTTTCTCGCCTTTACTGTTGGCAACGGAAACGTTTTTTGGATGCGCGGGCAACAGCACACGCATACTGTTGACGGTATTTATCGGGCTTTTACAGGTAAAACTATACTTGTTGGAAGCCCTGACCTCACCATAAATCCTGGATGCCGAAGCCAAAACCTGGGGCTTTGTTTTATCGGGAACACGGTTTACCACATATAATAACGATTGCTCGCCGGGGTTTACGGTTTTTTGGGTAAGCACCGGCAGTTGCGGATCGAACAGATCTATAACCGGCCCTTTTACCGTGTATGGCTTACTGTCGGCGTTTTCATCCAATACGGCAACTACATCATAAGGCCCGCGCTCCAGGTACAAGCTGTTTTTAAACAATAATTTTCCTGCTTTGGCATCATTCTCATAACCCTGCTTCACCAAGTCCACAAATGTACCGTCGTTATTTGCCTGCATTACAAATTCCTTTGGGTTTTGGCGTAACACATAAACCGCACCTTTGCCAACTTTAAATTTTTGGTTGTCTTTTGTTGGGTTGACGCCCAATAATTTGAACAAGTGCTGCGATGGCGCGGTGAATTTGTTTCCGTTTGTGTCCCACCATTCCATTACCGATTGGTAAGGGTCATCATCTTTACCGCAATAAATCAATATGCCGCCCTGTTTTACCCAGTTGGCCAGTTGGGTATGCACTTCGGCAGATACTGGTTTCATGTTTGAATAGCTCATCACCAAAACCTTAATATCTTTTAAAGAAGCAGCGTAGCCCAGGTTTTCCATGTGCACGGTTTGCACAGGCACGCCTCGTTTTAACAAAGGCAAGGTTTGTCCGTAAAAATTAGAAAACTGCGGGTCTTCATATCCGGCATGAGTTGGAAAACGTTGGAACATCAACGTATTGCTCATCAATACGCCAATACCGTTTACGCCCGATACGCGGTTGTCTGACTTTGGCATACTGTTCAAGGCATTGACCATAACCTGCATTTGGGTTGAATAAAATTTTGGGATCAACGTTTTTTCATTGCTGCCAACCACAGGGTAGGGATGGGTGTAGATGCGTTCCGGCCAGGGCATTACTTCATAATCGGCCACCATGGGGTACAAAAGTTTGGCGGTAAAAGTAGCCTGGTAGTTGCGTTTGTAATCGCTCCAGTCGTGCACACGGTCTTCAATTGGGTCGGTCAGGAGAAATACTTTGCGTTTGGTTGGCGCGGTCATGGAAACGACCGATCCGTATTCAAGGAAGGCATTTTCAAAAACCCGCTCTTTTTCTTTACCGTCAAAATACGTTGGTTCGCGCGAGGTGCCCGTCCAAACCTGGGCGATGTAACCATCAATACTTGGCAACGAAGCCAAGCTTGCCTCCGGGCTTACAATTTGCCAGGAAGAGTAGTTAACAAGCGAGTGCGTGGGTATAAAAACCTTGATATTCATTCCTTTGCTTTTGCCATAAGCTTTGGCGTAAATGGATACTTGTTTTATGGCATCAAAATACAAATGGTATTTTAGTTTGCTTGAGAGGTAAGTGTTTTCGGCGGAGGCATCCTGCGGTTTCCAGGGAAAGCCGTAATATTTTTGCCATTCTTCTTTAAATGGCGCACTGTAGCCTGCCCGCGCCCAAAACTCCGGCTCTTCCAAAAAAATAGTGCCGATGCCGGCATCAATTACCCTTTTGACAACGGCCGTTTTCATATAATCAATAAACGATTGTACCGGGACAACGTAAGGCATGTTTTTGCCGTGCATGATGGTATCGCCTTTGATGGTTACCTGGCCCACGCCGAGGTGGTTTTTTCCATCCAACTTGCCCAAAAAGTAATCAAAATACTCGCCCCAGGCAATGCCAGTCATAAAATTTACCTGATAGCCGTGGTCGCGCCAAGTTTTTACGCGTTCTTCAAAGGTCATTCCCGGACGGTCGTTTGTACCATAAACAATCGCAATATCAGAGCGTACATCAATTTCAGGCCTCCAGGGACTGCTGGTTTGGAAGGCGGTTTTTTCCTTTGGATTGGATGTAGGATTTTGTGCATTTTGCCCGAAGCAAGCAAAAGAAATGGCTATCGTTCCGCAAGAAAGAAGAATATTTTTCATATAAGTTTATCTTTGTTTAGAAGCTGTTTAAACTTCGTCTGGTTTATTTTCCATGCTTCTTTTATCGCCTAAAATCTTATATCAATCCATTTTGTAAAGACACAAAATTTATAGGGCTAAAAGAAGCATTGCCAATTTTTGGTATTGAACTTGTTTAAACTTATTCTTTTGTGCTTTACACTATGCTTCTTTTACCGCCTAAAAATCGGCATTGCCTGATTTTTAATTTGTTCGGGCCAGTACAGGCACCAATTTTTATAGGGTAAAAGAAGCATTGGCCCAAAAAAAGAGGGCCGGAAAAAAGTTTAAACAGCTTCATTGATAAAAAGATTTTGAAACAGGCGTTTATACGGTTTCTTAAGGTACCGTTACAGTTTTAACATCAGTGTAGTTGTAATAGTTAAGGCCATACGCCACCCTGGCACCTACCCTTAAAAAGTATTGCCTTTTACCTGGCAGCGAACCGCTATTGGTAGTTAAGGTTATGGTTTGGCCAATTTGACTATTTCCGTTGGTGCCGCTATAAACTATACGCTGCGAATACCTGTTGTCATAATTATTGTTACCAACATAACCGTTTGAGTTTACAAACAGGAAAACATCAGTTACGTTTTGCTGAAAATTAGGATTGTTGGTGCCGCGTGTAAATTTACAGGTAGCCGTTATAGTACCAGTGCTGGTATTATAAACCGGTTCGTTTATCCATTCAACCCTTAAAAAAGGTTCAACCGAAAACTTAAGGGTAGTTACTCCTTTTATATCAACAGTTTGGCTTTGGTCAACTATTGTTTTGCCTGTAGCATCGGTTTGCACCAGCGGCACAAACGGGCCTTCGACACTTACTTTGTCCGTTCCGGCAAATAATTTGGTATAATTAAAAGTACCGTCCTGCATAGAGTTAAAGTAAAAGGGAGTTGGGTTACTGCTCCAGCTTATTTCTAATAGTTTTACCCTTGTTCCGTTGCCCCCAACTTCAGTTTGCACGGTTTTACCAGTACCGGCATCAACTACACTGCCTGTTAAAGTTTCTGTGGGTGCCGCATAGTTATCTATCTTTTTACATGAACCGGCAGCTACAGCAATTATGCTTATTGCTATAATATATAGTATTTTTTTCATTTTCTTGGATATTAATAACCAGGGTTTTGAATTAAATTCGGACTTGTTGCAATCTGGCCTTGTGGTATTTGCTCGTAGTACCAACGCACATCAAAAGTGTAACGAACATTTCTTTCGTCGGTCCTGGCGTCAAAGAAGTATTTTTTATCATTGGCCGAGAAGAATGGCATCAATACTCTGTAAATAGTTGAATTCTGCTCTTTATCGGCAGTTCTCCACCTACGCATATCCCACCATATCTTGTTTTCAAAACCCAACTCTTTTCTGCGCTCGTTACGAACGATATCAACACTGTTTAAGTTTGCAGGACTTACTAACAGATTTGCACCTGCTCTTTCACGTATCTGATTGATAGCTGTAAATGCATCCTGTAGATAGTTTTTATCAACTGAACCCAGTGCATTTAACTCATAAGCTGCTTCAGCACGGTTTAATAAAACTTCAGCATAACGCATTTCAATCCAAGTTTGGTCTGAACGGTTCTCTAAAACTTCTGATGTTGGTTTATCGGGCACTAAAAATTTACGAACCGAGAACCCGGAAATTGCATCTGTTTGATCGCCTGTAAAAATACCACTTAAACCGGCAGGGTTCATGGTTGTTCCGTCTGGTAGTTTATAAGGAGTTTGTGAAGCATTTGATGATTGTACAATATTAGTTGTTGGGTAGTTTGAGGTTGAACCTGCAGGCAACAGCGGACTGATACCACCAGCAGAACTACCGGTATAAATTCCCCGTCTGATTTCAATACTTTGGTTTTTAAATACATCGCCTGGTAAAATCACAGTTGCCCTTAACCTTGGTTCAGCATTGGCAAAAAGGTCCATAGTGTTAGTGTAGAGGTCATATTTACCGGTAGTTTGAGTTTTTATTGTACCATCTGCATTTTTAGGAATACCGTCAAAAAGTTCAACATAATTTAATGTTGGGTTAACTTCAGATGAATAGCCATTGGCACCCATTAATTGGCGCGGTACATTGTAAGCGTCATAACCATGTACAGACTCTGGATAGTGGTACTGCCGTACAAATACATTCTCTGCGCTTTTGGCATCAAAAAACAAGTTAACATAGTTTTGATACTGCGCCTGCTTATCACCTGCTGCCCAGGCATTTTTGTACAGGGAATAATGATTTTCTAATAATACTGCAGCATCATAAGCTGCTTTAAAATAAGTAACTGCTTTGCTTACCGGCAAGCCGCACAACCTGTTGCCACTGCCATCAACAAGGGTTATCTGGTTGTATTTAGCTATGCAACCTGCATAAAGCATGGCCCTTGATTTAAAACCTGCAGCTACATATTTATTGGCCCTGCCTGTTTGATTAGGTTCACCTAAGTTGGCATAAGCATAATCAAGGTCGGCGGCTATAAAGTCATAAACTTTTTCTTCTGATGAACGCGGGATTCTCAATTCCTCGATGCTTTGCTCAGGATAGTTTAAAACCTTATCAACAATTGGTACACCGCCATAGCGTTTTACCAAAGCGAAATAGGTAGCAGCACGTATGAATCGGGCTTCGCCTAACCATGAACTTACCTGTGCAGGTGAATAAGAACCGGCATATTTAGGCATGGTTTCTATAAAGTAGTTGGCATCGCGGATCAGGCTATAGCAAACATTCCAGGTTGAGGGGTTCAGTCCCGTATTTTCCTGCATGGCGCCATTCTGGTCGCGGCTTAATGCCTCACCGGTAACAGCCGGAAAGGGGCTGATGATCCAGAAAAAATTTAAGCCTCTTTGTGGGGAATACCTGAAATCTTCGATGGGCAACTGACTGTATATTCTGGACATATATGCCTGTATGCCACCTGTGCTGGTAAAAACGTCTTTGTCTTGTATAATATTTAAAGGAGCAACATCCAGCTTCTTACATGCTGATGCCCAGCAGAGAAAAATGGACAATATGACGTATGTATATTTTTTCATGATTTTAAGCCTTTTTATAATTTAACAGTTACACCTAAAGAAAATATCTTGTTTAGTGGGTACAAATAACCATAAGTGCTTGAGGGGTGTTCCGGATCAAGATATCTCAATTTGGTAATGGTTAATGCATTATATCCGTTTACAAATACCCTTGCGCCTTTAATACCTATCTTTTTAGCAAAACTTGAGGTTAAGCTGTAACCTAACTCCACTGTTTTTAGCCTGATGTAAGATGCATCCTGAATGTTGGCCAGTGAATTTTGATCTGCTACAGTACCGGTATAAGCAAAGTGGCCTGGTATCCAAACCGTGTTAGGATTATATGGATCGGCTTTAGGATCTGCCGGGTGATACCTGTCTAAAAACTGGCTAAGTGCGCTGCCTCCACCAAATAGTGGTGTGTTCAATTGCTCAAAGTATGAAACATCAACATCCGCTGCCCCTTGCCATAATGTATTAAAATCAAATCCTTTATATGACGCACCGAGGGTTAAACCAAAGCTGATAAGCGGTGAGCCGTTATAAGAAATTGGATGAGCGTCCTGGCCATTTATCTGTCCGTCGCCATTCCAGTCCTGGTATTTATAATCTCCAACTACAGTACTGCGGCTTACAAATACCGGGCTGTTCAATATATCCTGGTATGATGTATATTGCCCGTTTGAACCCAGCCCGTACTGAATACCCTGGTAACGGTTGTTCTGGTTGTTAATGTAGTTTTCCTGAGAGTTACCGTATGGCGATGCTTCATTATGTAAACGGGTAAAACGGTTATAGGCAAAAGTAGCTTTTGCAAAATAATTTACGTTGCCTATATTGTTTCTGTGGTTTAATTCAAAATCAAACCCTTGTACACGGCTGCTGTTTAGGTTTTCCTGAGGCAAAAGAGCTCCTACTACTCCTGGTAAACTAAGGGCTCTTGTTGCGTACTCACCAGTTTTATCACGTCTGTAAACGTCAAAAGTTAAACCTAATAGTCCTTTCCAAGCTTGCAGGTCAACACCAATGTTATATAGTTTAGCATTTTGCCATGTTAAATTAGGGTTTGCAATACCTCTGTTTTGAACACCATTAACAAAAGTACCGTTAAACACATATCCCGGAGGCAATTGGTTATTTGAACCACCTGCCGGGTAATAATATCCGGTAAGATATTGGTAATTATTTGCACTATCATCACCAACCTGAGCATACGATGCGCGGAACTTCAGATCGTTAATAAAGGAAAGTGCCGAAGTGTTTTTCCAAAAGTTTTCCTGTGATACTCTCCATCCGATAGATCCGCCCGGGAAGAAACCATATTGTTTAACCGGAGAAAAGTATGATGAACCATCCCTCCTAAAACTAAATTCAACAAGATATTTCGAGTTATAATCGTAGTTTATACGACCAACCTCTGATTTATTTACAAGGTCATAAAGTACGCCGCCGTCAGTACTTCCAATCTGGTTAAGGCTGTTGCCTGCAATAAGTTGATCAACCGGTAATGATAATTCTCGCTGTGCATTAATATTATCGCCTTTTCTTTCGCTTTCTTCATAAAGCAATAACGCAGTTACATTATGGCCGCCTTTAAAAGAATGGTTATAATTAAGAGACAACTGCGTTAATGTACTTGGTTTTTCAAAAAATTGCCTCTGTATAGTAGCAGGTGTTTGATTAGGTATAGGAGCGTAGGTATCTGAAGCGGCATCATAATTATACTGGTTGTATGATTTTTGGTAAATTTTATTGCTTGACATATAGTAGTCATAACTGTACAGCCCTTTTGCACTTAAACCAGGTACAAAAGGTGCCTGGTAGGTGGCAGATACCGATGACTGGAACCACTTGTTGTTTAAAATTTTGTAGCCATCAACATTGGCATCAGAAAGAGCTACAGGGTTAGTTCCATCAACTTGGCCATTTTGCAAATATGCAGGGTTATTGTTGGCATATACCGATTGGGTAGGGATTGATCGCCAAAACGATCTGATGATCCACCATGCATCCTGATAGGGCTGGTTTTTTTGATCTATTGTACCATTAATATTCAAATCAACAGTAAGGTTTTTGGTTATTTTACTGCTTATATTTGAGCGCATGTTGTATCTTTTATAGTTAAGATCGTTGCTGAGAAGGAAACCTGCCTGGTCTGTAAGACCAAAACTGATAAAGTAATTGGTGTTATCGTTACCGCCGCTTGCATTTAAGGTATGTTGCGATTGCGGTACTTTGTTTTTAATAACCTGTGAATACCAGTCTGTACTTTGCCTGGTTCCGTTTGCATATTCAGCAATTTGAGCATCAGTATATTTGATTTGGCCGCCATTTACATTGTGCAATTGGTTTTCATTTACCAGCATCATAAAATCTGCTGCCCCTACCGCTTTAGGAAGGCCAGACGGGACTTCGAAACCAAATGTGCCCGAATAATTAAGTTCAGGCGCTCCTTTTTTACCTTTTTTAGTGGTAACCAAAATCACACCGTTTGCAGCACGCACACCATAAATTGCAGCCGAACCATCTTTTAACACGGATACACTTTCTATATCGTTAGGGTCAAGGCGCGTAATATTATCCCGGGGCACGCCATCAATAACCACAAGTGGGTTGCCAAAACCACGGATATCAATTGAGTTGTCAAAATTGCCCGGTTCAGCACTGTTTTGTACAATACGCAAACCTGCAACTTTACCGGTAAGCGTGTTCAACACGTTCTCGTTTTTGGTAGTCACAATGTCCCTACTGCTTACCGATGCTATTGAACCTGTAACGGTTACCTTTTTCTGCGTACCGTAGCCCACTACCACCACCTCATTTAATGTCGATGGCTTTCCTTGTAGCTGAATACTTATGGTGCTAATCCCCTTAATCGGGACTTCTTGTGTAATGAAGCCAATGTAAGTAAAGACAAGTATCCCATTGTCTTCAGGAACGTTAAGTGAATAATTACCATTTTGATCGGTAACCGTACCGGTCGTGGAGTTTTTCAGCATAACGCTCACACCCGGAAGAGGCCCACCTTTCTCATCGGTTACTTTACCGCTTATTGTTTTTTGCAAGAGAAGGTGTAAATGAATAATATTATTGCTATTAGTAGGTACAACATAAGTACCTTTAGTTACAGCTGCCCCGGCAGAGGTAATGGTCAATTCAGCAATGATTAAAAGGCTCCCCAGAGATGTTAAATATCTCCCCATTTTCAATCGCTGTTTGAGTGATTTAATAAAATTTTTGTACATAGATTTATATTTGGTTTTAATAATTGGTTTATCCGTTCATAGTTTCTGTTTTTCATCTAACGCTATACCTGTAATATGGGTAGACACTTGTGTCAGAACTATCTGCGGCAGCAAAGCCAGGCCAACAAAAAATACAATGCTTATGGAGGGGTTGCTTTTAATTTAGTAAAACAAAACGCCATAAGCCAACTATGGCCTGTAGAAATTTTTTTCATAAAAGTGGTTATTTAGGTTAATTGGGTTTGGAGTTGTCAGCTAAGCAAGAAGCCTTAAAATAAATCTTGTTTAGTGGCACTTTCAGATAGCAATTTTAAACCAAGCGGTTTAAAAAGAGGGTTAAAAAAAGGGTTAAAGAAGTATAAATCTTATTAACCTAACCCTTTTTAACCCATCAGGGCATCTACTTGTTAAAATTAAAAAAGTTGTCCTGTTAACAACCTGTTTAAATTTTATTCAATATATTTTTAATGCTTCTTTTATATCGCCTTAAAAACATCAGGTTTACAATGCGTTTGTTATCGATACTTCATGTAAACACACCAAATTTATATGCCTAAAAGAAGCATCAGGTTTCCACGCATTTGTTATCGGTACTTCAAATGTAAACACACATTAAATTTATATGCTTAAAAGAAGCATTGGGTTTTACCCTAATCTATGATTTGTTGAAAGGCTTTGTATATATTAAAACAAACCTCAAAACACATTACACGTAACTATTAAAAGCAAAAAACGGGAATTGGGCGTTCAGGGTATTGCTTAAAGTACAGCCTTATCGAAGCTGAGCGGGTAATCTTCGCCTAAAGATTTAAAATATTCCCGGGAAAACTGATCGTAGATTTTCTTTGAATACTCAATACCTTTCAACATTTTTAAAACTTTCAGTTCGTATTTAAAAGCAGTATCATTAAAGGGGTCTATATGTAGTATTAATCTGGCTAATTCTAAAATTTGCTTAAAGTTTTTTTCTTTGTAGAGTTTTTCCAACTGCGGTAATAAAACTTCTATCAACCTTTCGTCGTAGCTTTGTTTAATATTGTCCAGCCACGGTTCGTTCATTTCAGTTAATAATGGGCCTCTGGCTATTAAATTATAATATTTATCAACCTGTTTGTTGTTCCCGGTAATGATGTTATCTACTTCCTTACATATTACCAAATAGTCGCAGAAGAAATTATTATCAATAGTAAAAAGGAAGCTCTCATTTGTAAACACTAAATGGATGCCATCCAAACTTGCTATAGTGTTTCGCAAATGGTTAAATGTAACGCCCCTGATATTTTTTGTTTTAGTTACATCCTTATCAGGCCACAATGCAACCGATATCTTTTTTGAGCTGATACCTTTACCATTTTTACTATGCAACAATATTAACAAAAACAGTTGTTTGATTTTAGGGCTGAAAAGATAAGTGATATTACGGCTATTTTTGTCAAATACTAAAAACTCACCCAACAGGTACACCGCATTATTTTGAATTATATCAGGAGGGTGGCCCGGAATTGATTTAGAATTATCTTCTGTAATTTCTTCAATTTTTTGCGGCACGCTTTTTTTTGTGCCTTTAAATAAAAAGACCAGAATAATTATGCTTGAAAAAGCAGCAGAAGAGATCGCTACATACAAAAACATAGGGAGAGTTTTCTTTTTAGGCGTAATTGCCTGAAGATAACGCGCAGCACTTACTGGAGGTGCTGCAAGCGAATAAACCCTGATCGAAGAATTTTGCGGGTTAGTAAATTCCTGAACCGAACAATAAAAAATTTCGGTTTTATGGTCGTAAAAGAGGTTAATATCTGTTTCGATTTTCTCGGAAGTTACATTTATTGGCGCACTTACTACCTCGTATGAGCCGTCTTTTACTGCAAACTTGTATAATTTAAAATTCGTTTTTGCACTTTCATGGGGATAACACAATACATAGAAATATTTTTTATCAGCTGATAAAATTAGGTTATTAGCGGGTACAAATCTTTCCTTAGGTTTTATATTCCAGCATTTTTTTATCGTATGGGCCCTTAAATTAACCCTGTACAAATCATAAAATTGCTTTCCGCCAATAATTTGGTTCCCGGATTCGTTTCCATACCCTCCAAACAAAAATATTTCATCCTTATTATCGGCACTGCCGGTGGCTGAAAAAAAACGGGGGTTTATTTTATCGCCTTTAAAGTAAGCCTGTTTCCATTGGTCTTTTTTACTGTTGTACTTGTAAAACGAATTATAGTATTTAAATGAACCATAGCCACCAAACAAATAAATACTGTCCTGCCTGGCATTATAAAAAGTATTATGGTGGTGCCTTTGCTCCTGTAAAACAGCCTTGCCTACTGTTTCCCATCTTTGCGTTTTCAAATCCAGGGCAGCTATACTTGTTTTCCCCTTTGGCACATCATAATATGCTTCATAGACATAGCATTTATTTTCCTTTGGATTAAATATACTTTTGCCTAAAACCATGGGCACCGGAAGTTTATTTTTATAATGAAGCGCCGACAAACTATTTGAGCTGGTGTTATAAACCAACAGGGAATCTTTTTTATAAACGAATAACTTTTGTCCTGCTGTATCAAAGTTTATTCCTGCAACCGTAGTGAAATTATGTTTAAAAACAGGTTTCCAGAAATAAGAATCATTAATTAACCATACCGGGTTTTCAACTACACCAATAGCTTCGCCGCCCATGTCGTGGGTGCTGTTGCCCTTCCATTCATCCAGGGGAAAAAAGTATGACGAGGAATTATCGCTGACAGACAAATTTTTAATGGCCATGTTAGGTACTTCCGTATAATACTGATTTTTGCCAAAAAACAGTTTTGTTGGCAATTGACCTCCAAACCCTAAATCTGTGGCCTTATAACATTTATTATTGATGCTCAGGTTCACCGTATTGTTAGCCAGGTTAAAATCAGCTTTTACCTTAATCCATTTCCGCTTTCTTAAATCTATACTTTGTAGCGGGATTTTTAACTTATTGCTTACCCTATCTATATTAAAATTAAAGTAAGCTGCATCATTAGTATTAAGATAGCTTAAACTGTATGAGTTGTTTTTACCGGCAATATCAAAAATATAACCTAAATGGTCTTTGTCCCACAGCAATAAGTCGAAACTTATCAATAAATGTGTTTTAAAGACGGGAGCATAGTTTGAAAATACATTGTAAGAAGTTCTTTTGGCCACCAGGCTATCATTGGAACAAAACATTAAGCCTTGTGCCCAGCTAAATACTGGAAAGAATAATATCAGGACAAAAGCAATCAAGTATAACCGAAACAATGATTTTTTTACCTTATTCTTCATTGTTAAAATTAGGTCAATTGGGCTTCTCACTATTATATCTGTTACAAAAGTAGTTTTTCTAATTAAGAAAGTATTTAAATTTTACTCAATAATAATTATACTGAGGATATATAAAATCAAGAAGTTGTTTAAACTTTTAGGGCTCTGTTTTTATTTGTACAACCAAAAAACTCCATGCTTCTTTTACCGGGCAAAAATTGGTGTTAATATGCATTTAATAAATCAACAAACCCAATGACTAACATTTTTACCGGGTAAAAGAAGTATCAACCCCAAAAAGATAGCCTAAAAAAAAGTTTAAACAACGATAAAAGAAGTAGTTAGCAATAAGTTTGGACAACTTAATATAGAAAATCAGTGGTTCAAATCTCCTAAAAAGCAATCAGCAGGCACAAATTTTTACCCGGTAAAAGAAGCATCAATTGGTTGTATAATCCTGGCGGCCCTAATATCGAATGTTTTTTTTAATACGTGTTGTGCCTTTCGGCAAAACCTTTTAAAAACTTATCCTGAATTTATAGCCATAAAAACAGCATCGGCATAACTGCATTTCCATCAGCCCTAAGTTTAAAACCTGCATTAAGTTTTTGCGTATAAGCTACGGCACAGGAAAATAGGTTCCGGTGCATAAATTCCCCAATCTGTAGAGCAAATTTCTCAATTAATTTTAATTGAATAAATAAATGCTAAATTTAAAGCCTCATGCCGATGGTACAGAAGTTGAGCCTTTGTACCGGATTTAAACCTAAAATAAACTTAATGATTCTATCAATACTGCAATAAATCAATTCATTTATGAAAAAACCTATCCTTATTAAAAATTTTTTCAACCACCGCTTTGCCCTTTGTTTTGCTGTTTCGTGTGGTTGTCTGGTTTTGTCGGCCCAAGTCCGTGCGCAATACCGCGCGCCGCAGGACACGGCCAAAACCAAGCGTTCGCCGAACGATCCATTATCTACTTTCAAAACCACCACCCAGCCTTACCAACCTGATTCGCGCATCGTTGGCGCGGCGGTAAAAGCGGCCGAAATGCTGGCAGATACTACTAAATACGACACGAAAAAAGGCGTTCCCATCCAGCAGTTGTTCAGCAATGATGACCTGCAATACGTGGTGAAACAAGGCGCAAACGGCGTTGTGGTGTTGTTTGATTTGGTGAACAAACATTTGCCCAAAGGCGAAAGCATTAATTTCAGGACAGAGAACGAAGCGGATGTAACCTCCAGCACTAACCCATTGGTATTGAGCAATCTTCGGGCAACTGTTGCGGCCAAGCCGGGCTCTTTTTCCAACAATGAGTCTCAATGGAAAGAAAACATCTTTCTGGCTTATATGGCACGGGATTATGCCACCAAACTAAGTAACACCATCACCATCACTTCTGCTACGCGCGAAATGCGCGAAACACCGGGATTATCAATTATTGATTATGATGGAAAAGAAATTACGCTGAAGCAGATTTTGACCAATAACCAGTCGAAAGGGAAAAACAAATATGAGGCAGAAAAAGCAGCCGTATTAGATTTTCGCGAGCATACTTTCCCCGGAAAAATCTCCAAAGAAAACGCCAACGAGAACTACCGGCGCGCGCTTTTCCAGTTGATTGATTTGCAGCAGGGCGATATCACCCGGCATCCGGCAACCCGAAACTTTGTGGATGTTTTGACCAATGATTTGAAAAAAGGCCAAAGCAGCAATGTGGTGAATGCGCTGAAAAACAACAACTTTTTTGATGCGAACGTACCCGGAACGCAAGGGCCAGTTTTGTTAACGGAAGATTCTGTCATCAACGCAAATAAAATACAAGCCCGCGCCCACGACAAAGCGATGGAACTGATGACGCTGACCGCTTTGCATTATGGCGAGCGCGATGCCGTAAAACTGTTGAAAAGTTTGGTGGAAGGCAAAGGTGCTATCCCGGCCAGGCAAACCACCGAGTTTACGCCAAAACGTTTGGGCGAACTGGCCAACCATGGAACCGAACAATTAAAATCTTTAGGTTTTGGAAAAAGCAAAACCAACGACATGACGAACTCTGATTTGGTTTTGGTTGCCGTCGCTTCTCCGGATGTGCCGGTTATTGTTCGGCCAAAAGCTTATTTAACCTTGCAGCAGGTTGGTGTCGGCATTGTCAATTATTATGCTTCCACCGAAACCCGGGAAACAAAAAATGCGGTTTTGTTTAACCCGACGATCAGTTTGGGCAGCCGCCATACCGAATACCGTGCTGCTTTTGATGCCGTTGATTTCGTCCCTGAGTTTTTAAACGGCAATAACATCAACCAAAAAGGTTCGCGTGTTACGCAAAACGGTTTGGAAATGCGCTTAGGCTCTGATATTTACTTTTCAAATATGATTAACCTTATAGAAAAAGGTGTTAAACCGGTTATCTACCCGGAGTTTGGCGTGCTTGTAGGTTATGGGCAGCGCAGTGTTGGTGATGACAACAGCACTACGCCCGGGCCTTTGGGCGCTGTGCCGCAATACAAAAGCAATTACTTTAACTGGGGCGGACATGTGGGCTTAAGCGTTGGGCCGTTTTTGGTGGCCACAGACGCCACCTATTTAACCACCGGCGAACGCGTCAACCCATACGAAAGATTTTTTGACCTTTCCCAGGGGATGACTTATTACCGTTATACCGGCTTGGCCCACGTAATCAACTTCGGGCTGGGCAAAATTGCCGAAGGCCGGGGTTCACACCTGACCGTAGATTTGGAATATACCGGCGAAACCAACAATACCGGTATCAAAAACAAAACCATTTCGGCGGGGGGCAACGGGCAAACAGGCAATGGCGAGTGGGACCGCGATTACAACCGCGCGCATCCAGGCGGTGTTTTTAATGCCGCAATTGCTAATACCATGGTTGTTAACGGCGATGTAAAAGCGACTTATGCGGCCAGCAGTTATGGAGCCGTGCATGTGGGCATCCAAAAAGCCAATGTTGAGTTTAAAGGTACGGCAGGGCTTTATAACTTATATACCGTGCCCATTAACGGCGCTAAGTTGATCAGTACAGAGACCTTTAAAAATACCATCAACGGAAATTTGTTTGGCGCATTAACCATTACTTACCATTTTGCTTCGGGCAGTTTAAGTACCAAGTACAAGAAAACCGAAACGTATCAATCTACCAACGGCAACGAAACGCCGCATAAAGTGGACGAGGCATCGAGCGAAGTCAAAACTACTTTTGGCCCGAGGAACCATGCTATTTTTACCAATGCAAAATCAAGGCTTGCACCAAATACCGATGCGCCACCAGTTCAATAACAGGTAATTCTTTTAAAAATATTAACCCTTGTAAATGCTTCTTTTACAAGGGTTTTTTATGGGGAAAGTTTGAAGGGTGGTTTTGGCTAAAGCCAATAATCGGGCGTTTTAAACCCCGGCCTTAAGGCCGGGGCAATGAATAGCGGCAAATAGAATAGCAGAAAATAACAGCGGCAATTGAACGATGTTGCTTTACAAATTTTCAGGTGTTTCATTGCCCCGGCCTTCAGGCCGGGGATAACAGAAGCAGGCCAGGGGCTTTAGCCAAAAAAATCAAAAGCGCCGGACACTAAATTTTATGCCCTAAAAGAAGCATCAAGCCAAACAAAAAAAATTATACAAGCAGTATTTCCGTGCCGAAAACGCCGTTCCATTCCCCGTAAATAAGCTTACATTCGCACCATCAACCAGTTAAACCCTGATGAAAACTGCTGCAAAACCAAAGCTCCGATTGGTGGACGAATACTTTAAAAAATACGCCGAAAGCCACCAAAACCCAAGCAACGAACGCATTCATTGGGTCTGCGTCCCGCTGATTGCGTTTAGTTTGTTGGGCCTGGTTTGGGCCATCCCGTTTCCGTACATACGGTTTTTGGGCAGCTTTAACGGCATGTTCAACTGGGCCTCTTTTCTCATCGCTTTTGCTATTTATTATTACTACAAATTATCACCGGTACTTTCCTATTTTATGCTGATGGTTGTGATGCTGTTTTGTTACCTCATCTCTTTATTGATTAAATGGCAGGAAGCCGGCGGCCCGCATTTATGGCAATCCTGCCTTGTTGTTTTTGTGTTTTCCTGGATCGGCCAAATCATCGGGCATAAAATCGAAGGCAAAAAACCATCCTTTTTGGATGATCTGAAATTCCTGCTGATCGGCCCCATCTGGCTGCTCCACTTTATATTGAATAGGTTTCGGATAAAATATTGACCTCCGTCAAAAAAGGATCAAAAATATTACAACGTTCCGTTTTGTATAAGCAATAAAATTGATTAGCATTGCTTTGTCGTTTTTTACAAACCAATTTATCAAACCCAAAAGTGAACCACCATTTGCTTTAACCGTTTTGTTTGGCTTTCATTAAATCCGGTGTAAATATTTGCTGGAGATTGACGAACAAAACAAACATTATTTTATAACGATGAGAAAATTCGGACTAATCATTGCGTTACTGATCAGTGCTGTTTTTATGGCACAAAATTTAGTGCAGGCACAAACCACCAATCTTTTTGATGGCAAAACTTTAAACGGCTGGGAGCGTAAGGCCGGGACTGCAGACTATAAAGCCGAAAACGGCGAAATTGTAGGCACAACGGTCATCAATTCGGGCAACAGTTTTTTGGTAACAAAAGCAGCATACCGTGATTTTGTACTTAATTTGGATGCGAAGATCGAAAGCGCCGAAAGCAACTCCGGAGTCCAGATCAGGAGCCACTACAATACCGAAGGCCACAACGGAAAAGTTTACGGCCGTCAGGTAGAAATTGATCCTTCGGCACGTGCCTGGTCGGGCGGTGTTTACGATGAAGACCGGCGCCAATGGCTGTACCCGGTAGATTTAAACGCCAAAGCAAAAACCGCTTTTAAAGTTGGCCAATACAACCATATCAAAATTGAATGTATCGGCAACGAAACCAAAACCTGGATCAACAATATTCCGGTTGCTTATGTGGTTGATACCATTGACCGCGAAGGCTTTATCGGTCTGCAGGTACATGCCGTTACCACCGCAGCGCAGGCCGGCAAAAAAGTGTATTTTAAAAATATCCGCATCCAAACATCCAACTTAAAACCAAGTGCTTTTCCGGCGGATATTTATGTGGTAAACAACGTGCCCAACTTCATCAACGGTTACGAAAAAACGCACGGCTGGAAACTGCTGTTCAACGGAAAAAATTCGGAAGGCTGGAGAAGCGCGACGGCAGAAACCTTCCCGGCAAAAGGCTGGAAAATTGAAGACGGGTTGATGACCGTTTTAAATTCTGCGGGAAAAGAAGCGGCCAACGGCGGGGATATTGTTACCACCGGTTTGTACAGCGCATTTGATGTTTCTTTTGATTTTAAACTCACGCCTGGCGCCAACAGCGGCCTGAAATATTTTGTAACGCTGAAGGAAAAAACAGAAGGTTCGGCCATCGGGCTGGAATACCAGGTTTTGGACGATGAGTTGCACCCGGACGCAAAACTGGGCCGCGACGGCGACCGCACGCTGGCTTCTTTGTACGATTTAATAACGGCTAAAAAGCAAGCGCGTTTCATCCATCCGATTGGCGCCTGGAATACCGGCCGCGTGGTGGTTTACCCCAACAACCACGTGGAACATTACCTTAACGGGTTGAAAGTTTTGGAATACGACCGCGGCTCCAAAGAGTTTGAACATTTGGTCAGCCTCAGCAAGTACCATATCTGGCCCAATTTTGGCGAGGCCAAGGCCGGCCATTTGCTGCTGCAAGACCATGGCAACCAGGTTTCCTTCCGCAGTATCAAAATCAAAGAGTTACACTAATTTTTACCCGATAAAAGAAGTATGGAAAATTCTCGTCGTCAGTTTATCAAACAAGCTGCCCTGGCCGGTGCCGGTGTTATGGTTTCTAAAGTTGGCTGGAGCGCGCAAAGCTACAACCGGATTATTGGTGCCAATGACCGGGTTCGGGTTGGCGCAGTTGGGTTTTCCGACAGGCACAGAAGCACGCACATGCCTTGTTTTATGAACCACTACAAAGAACTGAACTTTGATTTTGTGGCCGTATCCGACATTTGGAACAAAAGAAGGGAAACCGGCGCGGCCATGTGGAAAGAAAAAATGGGGCATGATGTGGCCGCCTGCCGCAACAACGAAGAAATGTACGATAAAAAACTGGTGGACGCTGTTTTTGTAGGCACAGCCGATTTCCAACATGCTTTACACGCCATGGAAGCGGTAAAAGCCGGTTGCGATGTGTATTGCGAAAAGCCTTTTGCAGAAACCATGGAAGACAACCGGAATGCATTAAAAGCCATTAAAGCAACAGACCGGATTGTGCAGATTGGTTCGCAACGCAGGAGCGGCAGCAATTATCAGGCAGCCAACGAGTTTATCCGTTCCGGGAAGTTTGGGCCGATCACGATGGTAGAACTTACCTGGAACGTAAACCAGCCGGGAAGATGGCGACGGCCAAAAGAAGTGCCTTTGCTGAAAGAAGAAGACACCGACTGGAAACGCTTTTTGATGAACCGTCCGCATGATACTTTCGACCCGAGAAAATACTTAGAGTTCCGTTTGTTCTGGCCATATTCATCCGGTTTGCCCGGCCAATGGATGAGCCACCAAATTGATACCGTGCATTGGTTTACCGGTTTGCAGCATCCGCGCAGCGTAGTGGCCAACGGCGGGATTTATGCCTGGAAAGACGGCCGCAAAAACTGGGACACGATTTCCGCGGTTTTTGATTATGGCCCAATGGCTGATCCTGCAAATGGTTTCCAGGTTACTTTTTCTTCGCGGATGCACAACGGCGATGACAACCCGGCCGAAATTTATTATTCCAACGGCGGCGAGCTTAACCTCAACACCAACAAAGTTTCGCCCACAGGCGGCTTAACCAAAAACTTTGCAGCGGCAATGGGCATGCAGCCCAATTTATTGCCCGAACTAAGTTTGTCCAACACCGAAAAAGTAGTGTCTTCTGCCAATACCGGCGGTGATGTGCTGACTTCCAACCATGTGCGCAACTGGATGGAATGTATCCGCAGCCGCAAACAGCCCCACGCGCCGGTTGAAGCAGGCTACAGCCATTCTATCGCTACCATCATGACGAACGCCGCCGTGCACACCGGCCAAAAAGTTACGTTTGACGAACGGACGCAGGAAGTAATGGCTGGCGGCAAAGCATTTAAATATTAAGGATAAAAGAAGCATCGGCAATGAAAAAATATTTGAAATACTTAGCGGTTTGCGCCATCGGCACGTCGTTTTTTTCGGCTGCTTTTGCCCAATCCAATGAAATGGTGAAGGTGCTGAAAGAGGCCAATAAAAATAAAATTGATGTGTTTATCGGCAACAAACCTTTTACCAGCTTTTTGTACCCGGATACATTGGAAAAGCCGGTTTTGTACCCGGTTTTTACGGCTGAAGGAACGGATGTAACCCGCGGTTTTCCTTTAAACCCCAAGTCTGGCGACCCAACCGACCATCCGCATCACATTGGTATTTGGTTTAATTTTGAGAATGTGAACGGGCTGGATTTCTGGAACAATTCTTACGCCATCCCAAAGGAGAAAAAAAGCCAGTATGGCTGGATCAAAACCGATAAAATCCTCGACCTAAAAAGCGGTGCAAAAGGTATATTGGCGTACCATGCCAACTGGGTGAACCAACAAAATTCGATTTTACTGGAAGAAACAACCCGGTTTGAATTTACACAAGTTGGCCATAATCGCCTGATTGACCGGACAACTACCTTAAAGGCCAACACCGATGTTAATTTTACCGATGCCAAAGATGGTTTGTTGGGGATGCGGCTGGCACATCAACTGCAAATGCCGACCAAAGAAGACCAAAAATTTACAGACGATAAAGGAAATGTAACCGTAGTAAAAGGCGGAACGGACAACGTGGCCACAGGAAACTACCTCACCAGCGAAGGCAAAACCGGAAACGATGCCTGGAGCACGCGCGGCAACTGGTGCAAAGTTTACGGCAAAATGGGAGCGGATTCGGTAAGTGTAGTCATCATTGATCATCCGCAAAACCCCAACTATCCAACCTTTTGGCATGCGCGCGGCTATGGCTTGTTTGCCGCAAACCCGCTTGGCGAAAAGGTTTTTACCAACGGCAAAAGCGCAAAAAATTTGCAGTTAAAAAAAGGGCAATCGGTTACTTTTCGTTACCGAATTGTGGTTGAGGAAGGGAAGAACAGCATTTCTACGGCCCAAATTAAAAAGTTTACGGCTGATTTTGCCCGAAAAAATTAGGGTAAAAGAAGCATTTGCTGAATGGTAAAAAGCTGCTGTTTATTAGGCAGCTTTTTCTGGCATTTCCCGGTATATTTTTCCATCCAATTCACAACCACCTTTAGCATGATGAGGATGGTCAGCCAAAATAGTTGGATCCTGTGGATTTACATTAAACTTAGGTTTTCCCCACTGTTTAAAAAAGAATGCCACACCTTTTTTTCCGCATTCGGCTTTTACAAAATCAATCCAGTCTTTTTGAACGGGCCTTGCTTTGTGGCCGGATTCCCCGCCAACTATTACCCAGTTAATTTTTTCTAGATCCAAACTTTTAACCGGTGCAATTAAAGGTTCTATGGAGAGGAATTTAATTGCAGCGTTAGTTTTAGATAAGTCGTTTATCCGAAAAGTATAATCTTCACTTTCTACGGAAACGCCCATCCAGATATTACTTGTCCAATTTAATTCAGTTGATAATTCCAATAACCTTTCAGATCGTTTGGTCAATATTTGATAAATATGTTGAGGTGTTTTGTTCATTACGGCAAAGACAGCTTTGATAAATTCAACCGGAACTTCAGGATGAAAAAGATCGCTCATGGAATTAACAAAAACTACTTTTGGTTTTTTCCAGGTGAAAGGAATATTCAAAGCATTGGTATGTGTACGAATGTTAAAGCCATCTTTGTACTTTTCAATGCCCATCGCTTTTAACCGCCTGGACATTACTTCTGCATAGCAAAATTTGCAACCCGGACTAATTTTATTGCAACCTGTTACCGGGTTCCATGTTAGTTCTGTCCATTCTATATTTGATTGTGCCATTATAATTTATAATTTGGTTTGATGACATC
Organism: Mucilaginibacter sp.; assembly: GCF_041088075.1. Lineage (GTDB taxonomy): Bacteria > Bacteroidota > Bacteroidia > Sphingobacteriales > Sphingobacteriaceae > Mucilaginibacter_A. The sequence goes on from NZ_JBGCVY010000065.1 coordinate 32,419, forward strand.
ATTGGCAATCTTTAAAGCTGCTGTATTATTAGTTGCCATCATAAAGTGATACATAATTGAATTATTACTATTGCGCATCACAAATGATTGTGAAACAAATTCAAAAACTGTTTTTAATCTTTGCGTGTATAAAACACCAGCTTTTTGAATAGCGCTTTTTTCTTTATTCACAAAAGTTTCGTTTCCAAATAAAGTATTAACAGTTGTCTTAGAATAAAAATGATTAATTATTTCACTTCTTGGCAAACCTAAAAATTGCTCTAATTTATTTAACCAGGCATCAGAAATATTACCATCAGTTTTTAACAACCTGTTTACTCCTAACCCCGTTGGCACTAATATCCATAAATCTACCCCTAAACCTTTTAAAGACTCAATGGAGTTCCAGTTAACAGACATTCCGTACGGATCAATAAAAGCAAGTGCCCTGTAATTAATATCTCTTTTTAAAAAGTTAGCCATATCAAACAACTTTGTATTGCAATCACCTTTTACTACAAAAGCATTGTCTTTATTGGGATAGTTGATTTTTATGTTTTGTTTAAGTGCTTCGAAATACTCATCTTCTTTCTCAACAAAGTAATAAATATCAAATGGTTCTGGCTGTTCAATATCTAAAATTCTTAATGCCGTACCTTTTACAGCTTCGTTATATTCATCAACTTCAATTAAACCAGAACCGGCGAAGCCATCAAAATATAATGTTTTTGCCCAAGATTGTTTATTCATAATAGTTAAGTATGCTTTTGCATAATCAACTACTATTTTCATCTTCGCTTCCGTCCAATTGCCACCAAATTGATTCATCATAAAATCATTTCTGTAAATTTACTAAAGTAATTAGTATTTCTGATAATCATTTTTAATCAATACCTAATTCTCCCAATTTCCCAACTATCGCCATGCTTCTTTTAGTAGCTAAAATTTGTTAACCCCGTTCCACCTTCCGTTTACTTTTAGCTTTACCATTTTAATATTGTCCAAACCTTCATTGTCAACCACTTTTATTATGCTTCTTTTATGCCACTAATTTAAGTATGCCGGTTTTTGCTTGACTTATTAAATTTATACCGATAAAAGAAGCATTGGTTTAACTCGTTATCCTTCCCCGTTCCACCAAATCAAAACATTGCTTGGCAATCTCCAATTCTTCATTCGTTGGCACAACCAAAATTTTTACTTTGGATTCGGTAGCGCTCAAATCCCGAATGCCTTTTTCGCGTTTTTGGTTCGCTTCTTCGTTCAGTTTGATGTTGAGGTAATCCATTTCGGCACAAACCATTTTTCTAATTAACGCATCATTTTCTCCAACACCGGCGGTGAAAACGATAGCATCCAAACCATTCAACGCGGCGGCATAAGCGCCAATGTATTTTTTAATGCGGTAAGCATACATTTGGTAAGCCAATTTTGCATCTGCATTTCCTTCGTTCAAAGCTTTGGTAATATCGCGCATATCGCTGAAACCGGTCAGGCCCAACATGCCGCTTTGTTTGTTTAGTAAATTGCTGATTTGGTTAACATCAAAACCCAACTGGTTAACCAAATAAAAAATAACGGTGGGATCAATATTTCCGGAACGCGTGCCCATTATCAAACCATCCAACGGCCCAAAACCCATGCTCGTATCAATCGCTTTACCTGCTTTGATCGCACTCATACTGCAGCCGTTGCCTAAGTGAATGGTGATGTGTTTTGCGTCCGGTTTATTTAAATATTTATTGGTTTCATTGGAAACATACTTGTGGCTCGTTCCATGGAAACCATAAACGCGGATATTGTAATCGGTGTAATACGATTTGGGGATGGCGTAACGAAAAGCTTCGGCAGGCAAAGTCTGGAAAAAAGCCGTATCAAAAACAGCAATGTGCGTGGCTTTGGCAAAGATTTTTTCGGCCACTTCAATCCCCCGGTAAGCCGAAGGATTGTGCAAAGGCGCCAATTGAAAAGTATTTTTCAGCTTTTTTTTTACTTCCGGTGTGATGATGGTGGTGGTGGTAAAATCTTCGCCACCGTGAACAATGCGGTGGCCCACAATTTCAATATCGTTTGGGTTTTGGATCACGCCGGTTTCCCGGTCCGTCAGCAAGCGGTTTACTTCTTTTAAAGCCGTTTTGTGGTCGGGTATTTCAAGCGTTTGGCTGATGCTAAAGTCCTGTCCGTTGATGGTGGTTTTATAGGTGATCACGGCGTTTTCCAAGCCAATCCTTTCCACCAAACCAATACAAACCGGCGCAGAAGAAGGCATTTTAAACAACTGGTATTTGATGGAGCTACTGCCCGAGTTGATGACAAAAATGTTCATATTGATTTTAGTTGCTGATGCTTCTTTTATCGGGTAAAAATTGGTGGGTGTCTATAACCTCTAATCGGTGGAAACATTTAATTTATAGGTCTAAAAGAAGCATTGAATTGTCATCCTGAACTTATTTCAGGATCCCTCGTGAAAAGTAACAGCCTTTCTGATGAGATGCCGAAACAAGTTCGGCATGACAAAATATAATTACCCCAATTTTTAGGCGATAAAAGAAGCATCAAAATTAAACATCCTGACATTGAATAGCCGTAATAATTACCGTGTTAAAAACATCATCCACCGTACAGCCGCGGCTCAAATCGTTTACCGGTTTGTTTAAACCTTGCAGCATCGGGCCGATGGCCAAAGCGCCGGTTTCGCGTTGCACAGCTTTGTACGTGTTGTTTCCGGTGTTGAGGTCGGGAAAGATCAAAACGCTTGCCCTTCCTGCCACTTCCGATCCCGGCATTTTGCTGCTGCCAACCACCAAATCTACGGCGGCATCGTATTGAATTGGGCCTTCAATTTTTAAACTCGGCCGTTTTGCTTTCACGATTTCTGTCGCACGGCGCACTTTTTCTACATCTTCGCCTTCGCCCGATGTGCCGGAAGAGTAGGATAGCATCGCAACGCGCGGTTCTATCCCAAAACGCAAGCTGCTTTCTGCGGAGGAAATGGCAATTTCGGCCAGTTGTTCTGCCGTTGGGTTTGGGTTTACGGCGCAATCACCAAAAACAGAAACCCGATCGGGCAAACACATAAAGAAAACCGAAGAAACCACCGAAATGCCCGGCCTGGTTTTTAAAAACTGCAAAGCCGGCCGGATGGTGTGCTGCGTGGTATGCACCGCGCCCGAAACCATGCCATCCGCGTGGCCTTTGTAAACCATCATCGTGCCGAAATAGGAAACGTCGGTCATCATATCGCGCGCCATTTCCAGGTTCACGTTTTTGTTTTTGCGCAGCTCGTAAAGCGTGTTCACGTAATCATCGTAATGCGCATCGCTGGCCGGGTTTACTATTTTTACCTTGCTCAAATCGAGGTTGATGTCGAGCTTGTTGATGATCGCTGCAATTTGTTCCTGATCGCCAAGCAGCGTCAGATTTACAATATCCTGGCTGATTAACCTTGCGGCAGCTTTCAAAATCCGTTCGTCGGTTCCTTCGGGCAAAACGATGTGTTTTTTGTTGCTTTTTGCCCAACTGGTAATTTGGTACTGGAACATCCGCGGCGTAATGCCCGAAGGTTTTAGCGTGATGATGCGCTTGTCCAATTCCGGCATGTTGATGTACTTGTTAAACGTATCAATCGCCAATTGGATTTTTTTGGTATCGCCCGGCGTAATTTTTGAGCGGATAGCACCGACCGTATTCGTCGTTTCAAACGTGCCGGTTTTTACAGCGATGATCGGCACAACCGTTTCAGAACCTTGTATCAATCTTAAAATCGGTTCTTCCGGCTCGTAACCGGCGGATAAAACAATACCCGCAACTTTTGGATAACTGGTGGAAATATTGGCCTGCAACGCGCTGATGATAATATCGCCGCGGTCGCCGGGCGTAACAATCAACACGTTTTCTTTCAAGTAATTCAGGAAGTTGGGCACGTTCATCGCTCCGGTAATAAAATGATCAACCTGGTTTGATAAATGTTCTTTGCCGAAAAGCAGCTTGCCGTTCAGTTTTTCATATACTTCTTTTACCGATGGATTTTGCAGCGTTTTATCTTCAGGGATCACCGCGATTAAAATACCGGAAGACAATTGCTGCTTCAATAGATCTTCCACATCCTGCAAACTCTGCTGCTTTACTTTGTTGGCCACAATCGCCAGAACCTGTATTTCCCGTGCATCAAAATTATGGATGGCCGCCAGCGCGCCGTTTACTACTTGCGCCGTCGTTTTTCCTTCCCCCGAAACCACAATAATAACCGGCGCGCGCAGGTTTTTGGCGATTTGCACGTTGATCTCAAACTCAAAAGCCGCGCCTTCGCCCTGGTAATCCGTGCCTTCGACAACCGTAAAATCGTATTTATCTTCCAGGTTTTTAAACTTACGGATGATCGTGTCAATCATTTCGCCTTCGCTTTCGGTTTCCATCTGGCGCATCGCTTCCTGCCAGGTAAAAGCGTTGGTGTCTTCGTAAGCTATCGGAAGGTCAAAATGCGTGAGGATTGTATCAATATGGTCGTCTTTCTTTTCCGGGAAATGCTGGCTGATGATCGGCTTAAAAAAACCGATTTTTTGCGCTTTGCCCAAAAGCATATTTACCAGCCCGATGGAAATGATGGATTTTCCGCTGTAGGCTTCGGTGCTGGCAATGAATACTGTTTTTATCATACAAAAATTGGTGTTGCTTTAACTTTGATAACAGATAAAGAAACACAAGCTGTTTTTGTTGGGGCGAGGTGAGAAATTGACGGTTTCCGCTTAGAAAATCATTTCCCCAAAACCCTTTTTTCAACGCCTTCTTTGGTGATTTTTACCGGCTTAATCAACCCGTTTTCATCAAAGTACATGTGGTCAATGCAAGTTTCGCGGTGGTTGCCATTGGTGGTAGTTAAAGGTCGCCGGTGGTAAACAATGTACCAATCATCCGTTTTAGGAATATGGATAACCGAATGATGGCCTGCGCCGGTTGCAATGGTCGGGTCTTGCTGCAAAATTTTTCCGATGCGTTTGAAAGGGCCCAAAGGCGAATCGCTCATGGCGTAAGCCACACTGTAATCCGGCCCGGTCCAACCGCCTTCCGACCACATCAAATAATATTTTCCATTCCGAACAATCATGTAAGGGCCTTCTACATAATGCTCCGGCGTGATGGATTTAAAAATTTCACCATCTGCAAAAGGGACAAAACCGGTAAAATCAGCATTCAGTTTGCCGATGTTGCAATGCTGCCAGCCGCCGTAAATGAGGTAATATTCGCCGTTTACATCTTTAAAAACAAATTGGTCAATCGGTTGCGCATGGTTGTAAAACTTATCCACCAAAGGTTTGCCCAAATAATCTATAAAAGGGCCGCCGGGCTTATCAGAAACAGCAACGCCGATGCCGCCGGGCTGGTTGTCGTTCTGGATATCGTTCGCGCCAAAAAACAGGTAATATTTTCCGTCTTTCCGGGTGATGGAAGGCGCCCAGATCGAGTAAGCCGCCCATTTTACATTTTCAATGGTTAAAACTTTCGGGTGTTTTTTCCAGTACATAAGGTCTTTGGAAGAGAAAGCATCCAAAAAAGTTTGCTTTAAATATTGTTTGTTGATGGTGTTTTGCTGCGTTTTTAATTGCAGCGGCGAGAGTTTGGGCTGGGGCGAAGGTTTGCCGTAATCATCAGAATAAGTTGGATAGATCCAATACGTATCATCAAAAACAATCGCTTCCGGATCGGCATACCAACCAGGGAAAACCGGGTTTCCGGATGTTGTTGCCGCCTTTTTTTGTTGGGCAAATAAGATGTTTCCTTCAATCAGCAGGAAAAAAGCAAGGAATATGAGGTTTAGGTTTTTCAATTTTATTAGGATATTTGGTTTAGGCGGCCAGGTTTTTTTGCAAGATCGGTTTTATCCGGCAAATTTCAAATGCTTCTTTTACCAGTCAAAAATTAGTGAACAGATCCTTTCAATTTCCAAAAAAACTAACACCAAAAAAAAGGGTGCTAAAAGAAGCATTTGAGATTGACCGTTTTGCTCCTAAAAAGAAATAAGCACTTTATCTTTTCCCGGTTCTGGTTTATATCTTGATTGGTATTGGATAAAAAAACAGGTAAAAATATTTTCATTTCAGGTATTTATACGGGTTATTTTGAAACAGCATTTACCTACATTTATTTTATTTAACCAAAAGCTATGAAAACGGAATTGACCAAACGTTTGCTGGGTTTTTTGATCAAACGAGGGTACAAATATTGCCTTTCGCAAATCACCTGTATTGATAAACAAGATGCCTACACGGGTATTACTTTAAAGCCTGTAAAAAAGCACCCGAACCTGGGCAAGCTGCCGCAGCCATTTCAAAATTATTACAATATTATACAAGAACCGTTGCAAATGGCGTCCGGGATATCCGGGACGCAAATTTGGGTAGAGCTGAGCGGAAAAGATTTTGAAAAGTTTCACAACGTAAATTAGCCGCTAAAAGAAGCATCACGAGAATTAAGGCCGGTTGTGTTTTGTCATGCCGAACTTGTTTCGGCATCCCACAAGCAAGGTTCTGACCGAAAAGAGGGATCCTGAAATAAATTCAGGATGACAAACAAAATCTAATCAAATTCTTAATGCTCGGTTAACAATTCCTTTAGTTTCAAAAATACTGTTCTTGATTTTTGATTTGTGCTGTTCAAGTTGCCTTTGTTAAAACGGTCAATTAGTTGGGCCAGCGCGGCATCAAAAGCTTTTTCTGCGTCGGCCCGTTGTTTTTCTGTTACGCTGATTTGAAGTTCGGGCAAACTGATCTGGTAAAAGCCGTCTTTCACCTGCACTTCTGCCGAAAGTTGCCTGCTCAAAAAAACAACTTTTTGATCAACCTTGACTTTTTTAACCTGGTAAGGATAAACATCCTGCCGGGCAGTTTCTGTAACCAAAACTTTTTTATAAGTTGATCTTTTGCCAAAAAGGTCATTCTCTTCGCCCGTTTTAACCAATTGGTAATACGTTTCTACGGCTTCTTTGGCTTTTTTTACAGCTTCGGGCATCAGTTTGGTCAGCAATGCCTGGTCATCTGTTTTAAGCCATTTTTTTGAGGTTGATGTCGCGTCGTTCCCAAAATAAATTGTAAAACCTTCCTGGTTGATCAGTTCGTCATAAACCGGTTTAAAAATACCGATCCGTTGTTTTGCGCTGTATTTTTCGGCCATCTTTTCAACAACATCGGCACTAAAAAAAGCATCGGTAAAAACAGTATCAACCCAAAGTTTAAAACATGCTTCTTTTATCGCCATAAAATTGGTAAGCACTTTAAACGGATAATCGGCGGGCGAAAGGTCGGGCGCAAGGGCAAAAGTCATCCGGGCGAAATCAAAATCAACCACCATTAATTTTGTTGCCGCCAAAAACAGTTTGGTTTCTTTTTTTAAGGCCGAAGTTTGCCCACTGTACCGGTTTTGGATTTCGGCTTCTGCCAGGTTTACAAAAGAAGTTTCCAGTGCATTTAGTATTTTGGCCAAAGTGCTTGCTTCGATCATTCCTTCCTGCGCTGGCTGAAGTTCTATCCTGATGTAAACCGCTTGTTTCGCCTTGTTAAAAAACGTTTGCACTGTGTTTGTCCTGCTCTTTAAAAAATGTAGTTAGGAAACAAACGAAGCTTTTTTTGTTTGATTTTTGCACCTGGGTTTTATGCCGGTTTTTAATCAGCCTAAAACTTAAATGCTTCTTTTACCGGGTAAAAATTGGCAAACCTATAAACGCTGTTATCGAACTTGTTTAAACTTTTATTATTCATTACATCGTTATGTACAGCTATTTATTAAAGGACACACCCCTAACCCCTCTCGAGAGGGGAAATATGACGCCTACCTTTCTAACGTTTAGAAAGGCGACGTTTGCAGGTTCCCCTCTCGAGAGGGGCCAGGGGTGTGTCCTTCATTTTTATGCAGGTAAAAGAAGTATTGCCCGAAATGCTGAGACGGAACTTGGTAATCCAAGGCATCAACTTGCTGGCCTTAAAAGATAAAACGTTTTGGGTAGGCGAAGTTTTGCTGGAATACACGGGCGAATGCCATCCCTGTTCGCGGATGGAAGAAATTTTGGGCGAAGGCGGGTACAATGCCGTCCGTGGACATGGCGGGATTACGGCGCGGATATTGAACGGCGGGACGATAAATCTGGGCGATGTGCTTAAAGTAGCATGAAATCCAACAGCTTAGGTTGGAATAAATTTACATTCTGCTATTGCAACAATTGCGTTACCAGTGTTTAATCAGTAACATTATGTTCAAATTTGTGTTTCGATAACAGTAGCCATAATTGCTGATGCACCCTTTGAAAGCTGTAAAAATATTAATTTTCATCCTTGCGCTTTTGCTCGTTGCAAAACCGTTGGTTGCATTTAATATGTACAAAAGGGTTTTAAATACAGAGAATCAGCCCAACCGTTTTTTGTTATCCAGGCTGATCAGAAAAAGAAAAGAAGGGGAATATACGGAAGATGTTGTGGCAGAAATAAGTTCTGTTGAGCAAAAATTTGCCGCTCCTGTTTTTAAACTGTTACTGCGTTATGCTTCTTTTATCGCCCTTTTTTTGGGTTTCGGGTTTTGGGCTTCCGTCCGCAAAACCACCTTTGGGTTAAAAAATACCTTTTTTAAGATTGTTCCCGCAGACTGGCATTTTTTGCTGGTTGGCAAACTAAGCATTTGATTTTTCTGAAAAATTTCAGCCTAAACCTCTCCGGCTGTTTTTGAATTGGGCAAGCCGTTCCGCTTGCACCAGCCCTCGTTATTTTTTCAGAAAATTTAACAACAACTTATGCTTAGCCTTAAAAAGGCCGGTTTACTGTTCCTGTTTTTTTTAATTAAAAATCAGCTTTACGCACAGCAACAACCGGCACAAATCAACCTAAATACTTTGCTCAACCGCATCAACCAAAATGCGCCTTCGTTAATAACAGATTCTGCTGCCATCAAAACCCGCCAGGCAGAAGCAAAGGAAACGCGGTATAACTGGCTGCCCAACCTTAGGTTAAATTACCAGGCGGATATCGGCACAAATAACAATACGGCCGGTGGTTATTTTGGCTTCGGCATTATCCCGTCCAATTCTGGCGGCAGGCGCGCTACCAGCAATACAGATGCAGCTTTAACCAATCTGGGCATTGCTTCTTTTGATTGGGAAATTTACAATTTTGGCGCTTACGGTGCCCAAAATAAAGTGGCGGCCTCCGAAGTCAATACCGAGCAAAACTTGTTCCTTCGTTCCAAATTTCAGTTGCAGGGTTACGCCATCAGTAATTATTTGGAACTGCTGCGCCTGCAAGGCTTGCTTTTGATCCAGCAGAAAAACATTCAACGGAACGAAGAGATCCGGCGTTCTATTTTGTCGCTTGCCCGTAGCGGCGTTCGGGCCGGCGTAGATACTTCTATTGCAACGGCAGAACTTTCTAAAGCACGGTTAAATTATATCGAACTGGCCAACCAATCCAAACAGGTGCAGTTGCAGCTTGCCGCCATCAGCGGTATCCCTGCCGTGCAAATGGTTGCCGATACCAATGCAATCCCTCAGTTGATCTCTTCTGCGCCTGTTGCGGCTTTGCCGGGGGCAGATACGGTAAACCATCCGCTTATCAACTATTACCAATCACTTTACGAAACCAGTCGGCAACGAGAATTATTAGTTAAAAAAAGCTATAACCCTAAAATATTATTGGAAGGCGCCGCTTGGGGGCGCGGTGCAAGTGTTGACAACAGCGATCATTTTAACGCTCTTTCTGATGGTTGGGGCTTTCAGCGGAGCAATTATCTGGTTGGTGTAGGCATCAGCTATAATGTTTTTGACCTGAAAAGAAGGCAGCTTCGGCTTGGGGTTCAAAAAGCAGAAACCAACTATTCTTTAAAAACCTTGCAGGAACAGCAAAATGCTTTGGTGTTAAGTTCGGGCCAGGCCAATGCAGAATTGTTTACCGCACAAGAAAGGCTTCGCGAAATACCCATTCAGTTGCAGGCAGCCGAAGCGGCTTACCGGCGTAATTTTTCACTCTATAAAAATGGCCTTACCAATATTGTAGAACTGGATGCCGCATTAAATATCCTTTTTCGTGCCGAAACGGATTATACCAATGCCCAAAATGCCTACTGCCGGGCCTTGTTCCAAAAATCCCTCGCCCAAAACCAAGTTGGTTCATTACTTAACCTATTAAAATAACAAGCATATGTCAATGGTTACCTCCGCACTCAAAAGGCCGATCACCACGATGGTCATCACCATGAGTCTTTTAATTTTTGCAGTGCTTGCCGCAATAAAAATCCCGATTGATATTTTCCCGCAGCTAAACCTGCCTACCATTTATGTGATTGAATCTTACGGCGGCATGTCGCCGCAGCAAATGGAAGGTTTTTTCTCCACCGGTTTGCAAAACCAGTTTTTGTACATCAACGGGATCAAAAACATCACCAGTAAAAATATACAAGGCTTAACCATGATTAAACTGGAGTTTTACGAAAGCACCAACATGGCCGAAGCTTCAGCGCAGGTAGCTTTGCAGGTAAACCGGGCAACCAGCTTTTTTCCGCCAGGTGCTTTGCCGCCGCAGGTTATCCGTTTTGATGCCTCTTCTTTGCCGGTTGGGCAGTTGGTTTTTTCGAGCCCTTCCCGCAGTTTAAAAGATATTTACGATCTGGCTGCCACGCGCATCCGGCCAATGTTTTCTACCATTCCCGGCCTTTCTGCACCTCCGCCGTTTGGCGCCAACGCACGAACGATCACCATCAATGTTGATCCTGATAAATTGCGCAGTTATAATTTAACACCGGACGAAGTGGTGGATGCCCTTTCAAAGTTTAATACCATGTCGCCTTCAGGAAACCTTAGGTTGGATAATACCATTTACTTGACGACCATGAACTCGCTGATTAAGAATTCGGAAAACTTTGGCAACATCCCTGTTAAAACACAAAACGGCGTACCTATTTTTGTAAAAGATGTGGCGCGGGTAGCAGATGCAGCAGACATCACGGTGGATTATGCTTTGATCAATGGCAAGCGGTCCGTCTATATTCCGGTGGTAAAAACAGCAGATGCTTCTACCTGGACGGTGGTACAAAACCTGAAAAGCAAGCTGCCCGAAATGCAGTCTTTGCTGCCGGATGATGTCAAATTGTCCTACGAATTTGACCAATCCATATTTGTGGTGAATGCCGTAAAAAGCTTAATGACCGAAGGCGGGCTGGGTGCTTTGCTAACCGGCTTGATGGTTTTGCTTTTTCTGCGCGATTGGCGAAGCAGTTTAATTGTGGTGATCACAATCCCGGTTTCTATACTGATCGGTGTATTGTTACTGAGCCTTTTCGGGCAAACCATCAATATCATGACTTTAAGCGGATTAGCTTTAGCTATTGGTATTTTGGTTGACCAGGCGACGGTAACGATTGAAAATATCCATCAGCATTTAGAAATGGGCAAATCCAAGCGGTTGGCAATTTATGATGCCTGCGAAGAAATCGCCTTTCCGTTGTTGCTGATCCTGCTTTGTATCCTTGCTGTTTTTGCACCCTCTTTTTTAATGAACGGCATCCCAAAAGCAATGTTCCTGCCGCTTTCGATGTCCATCGGATTGACCATGATCGTTTCTTATGTATTGGCACAAACTGTTGTTCCGATTTTAAGTAACTGGCTGATTAAAGCAGACCGTTACCAGCATGGGCAACACGGACATATTCATGCACATGCTGGTGAAGCATTAGACCGCCGCGAAGAGATCCAGGTGAACGATCATCGTTCTGCCGAAATAAATGAGCCGGGAGAAAATGATTTTTTTGAAAAGATAAAAGGAAAGTTTACCAATATCCTTGCCCACTGGATGCCGAACAAACGGCTGATTGTGCCTTTTTACCTGGTAACTGTCGTGCTGCTGGCGGGCCTGTGCTTCTTTTACATAGGAAAAGATATGATGCCGAAAATAAACAACGGACAGTTCCAAATGCGCATTAAAGAACCGGAAGGCACACGGTTGGAACGAACGGAGGACAAGTTTAAACAGGTATTACAGATCATCAACAAAACGGTAAACAACCATGTGGAGATTACTTCCGGTTATATCGGGTTGATCCCAAGCAGTTATGGCAGCAGCAACCTGTACATTTTCAATACAGGTACGCACGAAGCCGTTTTGCAGGTAAACCTCGACGAAAAGTACAAGGTGAACATGGATGAGCTGAAGGATGCATTGCGCAAAAATATCGCGCATGAACTGCCCGAACTGCAGATCACTTTTGAGCCGATTGACATGACGGAAAAGATCATGAGCCAGGGAGCATCAACACCAATTGAAGTGCAGGTTGCCGGAAAAGACATGGCGCAAATTGAAGGTTACGCCAATAAAGTGGTCGGTCAGCTTAAAAAAATCAATTACCTGCGGGACGTGCAGATTGTGCAGCCATTAAAATTTCCGGTCATCGCCATTACACTTGACCGATTAAAAGCGGCACAATTGGGCTTGAATGTTAAAGATATTGCCCGGTCGGTTACAGCCAGTACTTCTTCCAGCCGTTTTACCGAGAAGAATTTGTGGCTGGATGAAAAAGGCGCTTACACTTATCAGGTTCAGGTACAAGTGCCGGAGTATGTGATGAACACGATGGATCAGTTGAAAGAAATCCCATTGGTTAAAGGGCAAAGCAGCCCGATCCTGGGCGATATTGCCACTTTTAAAACCACCTATGTTCCGGGCGAATACGACCGCAGTGGGCCGCGCCGTTTTCTTACCGTCAGTGCCAATATCTATAAAAAAGATTTGGCCACAGCCACATCTGATGTTAAAAAAGCCGTAGCATCATTAGGCACGCCGCCCAAAGGTTTGTTAGCTACGATCGGCGGCATGTCTGGCTTGCTGGTTGATACTTTGTCCAGTTTGCAAAACGGATTGCTGTTTGCCATCCTGGTTATTTTCCTGTTGCTGGCAGCCAATTACCAATCGTTCAAAGTTTCTTTAACGGTGCTTTCTACAGTTCCCGCTGTGGTATTGGGTTCTTTGCTGATGTTGCTGATTACCGGCTCCACACTCAACCTGCAATCTTATATGGGCATGATCATGTCGGTTGGTGTATCGGTTGCCAATGCCATCCTGATCGTAACCAACGCCGAAAACCTGCGATTGGAATACCGCGATGCCACCAAAGCTGCCATCACGAGTGCTTCCATCCGTTTGCGGCCAATATTGATGACGAGCTTGGCCATGATTGCAGGGATGATCCCGATGGCTTCCGGAATGGGGGAAGCAGGCGAACAATCAGCACCGCTCGGCCGCGCTGTAATCGGCGGTTTATTCGCTTCAACACTGGCGGCTTTATTTATCCTGCCGCAAGTATTTGCCTGGGTACAAAACAAAACTACTTACGATTCGCCTGCCTTGATGCCTGAAAATGAAACCGAATCAGAAACAAAAGCTCAAATTAAACCCGAACCAATTAACGCATAACCACCATGAACTATAAAACCATTTTACCGGCAGCTATTTGCTGTTTGTTATATGCCTGCTCGGGCAACCAAAAACCGGTTGATTTAACGGCCGATGTAAAAAGTAAATCAGCAGGACAGCACGAATTGGCTACTGTGGCCGAAAAATCATTGTCATCATCGGCCCGTTTGCCAGGCCAGTTAAAACCTTTTAACGAAGTGAATTTGTTTCCGAAAGTGAACGGCTTTGTTAAACAGGTTTATGTTGACCGCGGTTCGATGGTAAAAAAAGGACAGTTGCTGGTTACTTTGGAAGCACCGGAAATGCAGTCACAAGTACAATCGGCCAATTCGCGTTTTTTGCAAGCGCAGGAAACGGCCACAGCCAGTAAAGAAAAATATCAGCGGCTAAAAGAAGCATCGCTGGAACCCGGCTCTGTTTCGCCGCTTGATTTGGACAATGCTTTGTCGCGGATGAAGGCCGATGCAGCGATTGCTAATTCCGAACGTTCCAACGTGGCTTCTGTCCGTACCATGTTGGGCTACCTTAATATTTATGCGCCTTTTGATGGGATGATCGTGCAACGTAACATCTCGCCCGGTGCGTTGGTTGCCCCTGGTAAATCAACCGACCAGCCCATGCTGATTTTACAGGATACCCGAAAGTTGCGTTTGCAGGTGGACATTCCCGAAGATTATGTAGATAAGGTTGATTTAAAAAATCCGGTGCAATTTACCTTTAACGCCATGCCTGGCCAGCCTTTCAAAGCTAAAATCAGCCGTTCGGCCAACGCATTGGGCAGTATGCGCCAGGAAGCGATTGAAATAGATGTCATCAACACAAACGGGCAGCTAAAACCGGGCATGTATGCAGAAGTGCAAATCCCGATGCTTTCCGGCTCTAAATCTTTGCTGGTCCCGAGCAGTGCCATCGTCCGTTCTACCGAGCGTAAATACGTTGTGGCCGTTCGTAACGGAAAAGCAGCTTTGGTTGATGTAAAAGAAGGTTTGGCCAGCCACGATTCTACTGAAGTTTTTGGTAGCCTGAAAGCCAACGAAAAAATTGTATTGCTGGGAACGGATGAAATCAAAGAAGGCGATGTTTTAAGGTAATCAATTAAAGCCTTGCCTCAATTTCGTCCGGTTATTTCTGATGCTTCTTTTACCACCTAAAAATTGGTGCTTTTTTTAAACCTCGTATCAATGGGGTAAATACAGGCACCAATTTTTAGTGGATAAAAGAAGCATGATAGTTTTTTAAGATGGAATTTAAACAGGCTTTGAAAATATAACCGGTATTATAGCTCAATTCACAACAACTTGGCCGGTGCTTCTTTTACCAGTCTTTTTTTTGATTCGGTTCAGCCACATTAGCACGCCGGTAACCGGGAAAACCAGTGACAGCAAACACACGATGAAACTGATAATTTTGGTTTTCAAGCCATAGATGGAACCGGTATGGATGGGTTTTACAAACGCCCGCGCACGTTGCCCGGCACTTTTATCGGCAAACTTTTGTGTGCCGATCACTTTCCCCGAATATTGGTCAATAAAATAAGTATCGTTTGCTGTTTCTACGGCGGCTCCTTTTTGCAAAACATTTAAGGTATAAGTGCCGGCAGAATCGCGCGGCGGACGGATGGTGTACGATGCTGACTTGTCCAATTCTTCCTGCAAAGCCAAAATTTCGCCGATTGGCAGCGGTTTTATTCCTGCCTGAAAAACAGAAGTTGGCGGTTTTGGCTGCTCAGAAACAGGTTTAGAACCGGCAATGGCATACAGCAGTTTGTTTGCCCAGGAAAAAGTCATGATCAATCCCGTAAAAACAATCACCAGTAAAAAGGCAGAAGTGTAAAATCCGGTTACAATATGCAAGTCGTGGACCAGGCGTTTCCGGCTGCCGTCCCATTTGTAGCGCAGCCGCTGGCGCATGATTTTTTTGTTTTTCGGCCACCATAAAACCACGCCGGTTATCAAAATAAACAGAAAAAACAAGGTAGAAAAGGCGACTATTTTGTTGCCCACGCTGTCTTTTCCGGCCAGCAAAAAGCGGTGCAGCATTTCTACCGTAAAGAAAAACGACTGGCGGCGGTTCAACTGACCGGTAACCTGGCCGGTGTAAGGGTTTACAAAAACAGTCAGGTTTGGCCTTGCGCCTTCCTGTTTTTTTTCTTTTGCTTCCGTGTTTTTGGGCCGATGTTCCTGACTTTTTCTTTGTTCTTCGCTTTTGCCTTTTTCCGGAACGATCAATCCAACTTCAACCGTTCTTTCGGCATCGACATAAACTTTTACGCTGCCTAATTTGGCTTTTGATACTGTTTTTATCGCACTAAAAATCAATTGTTCCGTGGGCAGGCGTTGCTTTTGCGGCTCCGCAAAATAACGTTCGTGGTGCAGGGCGTGTTCTGTTTCATCTTCAAAAACCAGCATCGTACCAGTTAAACACGAACAAAAAATGATGATACCTGCGGCCAGACTGAGGTAAAGATGAATGCTGCGGAAGACGGTTTTCATGGATACTGTTTTTACCGGTATAAAATTGGTGTGGTGTTGAAGATTAAAATTTATACGAAAGCGTGGTTAAAAACTGCCTCGGCGCAATCGGCGTGATACTGTAATTATCGTGGATTAAATAATTTAACGTATTGCCGATGTTGGAAACTTTGCCCAACAAAGAGAAGCGTTTGTAGGCGTACCCGGCAGAAAGGTCAACCGTGGTAAAACCGCTTAACGGGATTAAACGGCTGTATTTTTGGGGTTGGTTAACCGTGTTGTTGTAGCCGCCAAAACGAGAGCCGGTATAAAAAGCCGATGCGCCTAATCTTAACCCGCGCAAAGCATTAAGGTCAAACGTGTAAAACAAACTTCCGTTAAAAGTATTGGCCGGGCTGTTCACCAAACGTTCGCCAACGGTGTAAGAACCTGTTGTGTTGCCGGTTTTGGTGTAGCGGATGTAGTTGTGGCCGTAGCCGGTGATGAAATAAAAGTTTTTAGAAATCGTTCCGTTGATGTCCAAATCAAAACCGTCGCTGGTCGTTTCCCCGCTAAATTCCCGGATGGTAGAAATGGCGTTCGGTTTTCCGTTACGGTCCAGTTGTGCCTGCACAGCCAAATCACTGTTCACAATCCGGTAAACACTTAAATTGGCGGTTAGCTTTCCGTTAAACAGATCGTTTTTAACGCCTGCCTCGTATTGGTTTACGGTAGAGGGTTTTAAAGTTGCGCCGTAAATATCTGTGTAAGAAGAATTGGTGATGAAGTTGTTGCTGTAGCTGGCGTAAACCGAAGTGGTTTTGACAGGCTGATAAATCAAAGCCAGTTTGGGCGAAAAAGCTTTGTCAAACTTGGTCGAAGCAGTGCCGCGGCTATCAACACCAGTTTTTAAATTCTCAATATAAGTTTGTTCTGTTTTTTGGATGGAGTAACGCAAACCGGCCAGCACTTTAAATTTATCGGTCAGGCTGATTAAATCTTGCGCATAATACCCAAAGCGGTAAGAAGGCGATTTGGTGCGTAAAGTATCTGTGGAATTTGGCATATCAGTGCGCGGCGTAAACTCATCCAGATCAACAATATTGATTTTATCGTAAACCGTATTGGTTGCTGTTATCCCGCTGATGGCAAAGTTCCGGGTTACGTTTAGCACTTCTGCAAAATCTGTTCCTGCCAAAAGCTGGTGACCGATGGAACCTGTTTTAAACTTTCCATTCAGGTTAATCTGCCCGGTATAATCGCCTTCGTAAGTTTTGGCGCGGGCCAAACCCCGGTTCCAGGTTCCATTCGCATCAACATTGTTTGGCAAACTCGAGCCGAAAGAGTTAACGCTTGTGCCTTGCAAAGAACCGATGGCATTCAAGCTCCAGTTGTTGTTAAAACGATGGTTCAACGTAACCGAACCTGTTCCCTGTTCCAAACTGCTGTATGCCCAATTGGTATTGATAAATTTCGAACGCGGGACATCAGGAATAAAGCGGCCATTGTTTGAAGTTCCAACGCCATAATCTGGTGTCAAATCTGATTTCAAATAATTTCCTTCAACTAATAAAGTTGTTTTTTTATTTAGGTTGAAAAGTAAAGATGGACTTAAATTGGTTATTTTTGTTTTAACCTGATCGCGGTAACTGTCGCTGTTTTCATAAGTTCCAATCACGCGGAAAGCTACGTTTTTACTTATCGGGCCGTAAACATCAACCATCGGTTTGTAATCGTTGTAGCTGCCGTAACGTAGGGCAACTTCCTCGCCAAAATCAAACTTTGGTTTTTTGGTAACCAAATTGATGATCAGCCCGCCCGAAACATTGCCGTAAAGCAAGGCTGCACTTCCTTTCAAAACTTCAATTGATTCCAGCGTGCTTGCATCCGGGAAACCGGCAGAATTGGTTAAAACGCCATTTCGGAAAATGCTTCCCGCACCGCCGGAAACGCCAATGGTATAACCGCGTGCCGAAAAAGATTCGGAAACGCCGCCGCGGGTTTGGGTCAGCGAAACACCGCTTACGTTTCGCAAGGCATCGCCCAAACGGTTAACTTGCTGGTCTTTAATTACCTGGCTGCTTACCACGCCGCTGCTTTGCGGCAAATCCAACAGGCTGATATTGGCTTTGCCCAACGTAACCGGTTTATTGTTGCTGTTTTTACGGGCATTAATATTTATTTCGGATAATTGGGAAGAACTTTCGGACAAAGTAAAATCTGCCACCGTGGTTTTGCCTGCCAAAGCGGTTACCGCGGTTTCTTTGTTGGCACAGCCGATGCAGGAAATCCTGATGGTATAAACCCCTGGTTTGATGTTGCCAAACATATAGCTGCCATCGTCTTTGGTCGTGGTTACACGGTTTAGTTCTTTAACCATTACGGTTACGTGGGCTTCGGTTTTGCCGTCGGTTGTTTTTATTTTTCCTGAAATTTTACCCATAATTAATTGGGCATCAACACCTGTTGTTATAATTATCAGTAGGAAAGAAAGGGTAATTGTTTTTTGAAAGTAGTGTATAAAGTCAGCCATGCGTTTATTTAGATTAATTCTAATTAGCGGCAAATATAATTTTTAATCTTTTCGGCAGAAAATTATTTAGAATTAATTTAAATAAAAAGAAGGCGTGGTAAAGATAAAAAAGGGGTTTCGGCAAGCTTAATTGCTGGCAGGCAAAAAAAACAAGGCATAAAAAAAGCATCGCCGTTTTTTGCCGATGCTTCTTTTATGCCCTAAAAATTGGTGTCGCTTTTAAGCGTAGTATTCTTCTACTTTATCAATCAAATTAAAAATATCAAAAGGTTTGCTGATGAAATGTGTTGCACCGGCGTTGTCTGCCATCTGTTTTCCATCCATACTGGCCGAAATTACAATCACAGGCAAATCCTGCGTTTCGGGTTTTTTGCGCAGTTGTTTAACCACTTCGTCGCCCGTCATTTCCGGCATCCACAAATCAATAATTACCAGGCCGGGGTGCACTTGCTCGATCGTTTTAAACATATTCGGGCTGTTGCTTTCTGCAACTGCCTGATAGCCATAACTTTCCAGTACAAGTACAAGCATTTCGAGAATACCCTGGTCGTCATCACATACAAGTACTGTTTTGTTTATCATCACAATTCTATCGGCAAGGTAAAACTAAAGGTAGCGCCTTTCTCTGCTTCACTATCAACCCACAAAGTGCCCTTATGGTTTTTAATAATTTGGTCGCATACGTACAGGCCAATTCCCATGCCAGGAAATTTCTTTTGGATGCTGTTCGCCCTGAAAAACCGCTCGAACACTTTTTTCTGGTCTTCGCGGCCAATGCCCAGGCCGTAATCTGTTACCGCTACTTTTATAAACCCGCTTACACGCGACAGGTAAACTGCTATTTCGCTGGCTTCGGGTGAGTATTTGATGGCGTTGGTAAGCAAATTGATAACCACTTGTTCTAAACGGTGCTGGTCTCCGGCGTAACTGAGTTTGGTGCTGCCGGTGATTACAATCCTATGCGAGTTGTAGCTTCCCTGTACGTTTTCTACGGCTTCTTTCACCATCTGGTCAAAATCAAAAACCTCTTTGTGCAGTTCTATTTTGCCGTTTTGGATTCTGGAAGTGTCCAGCAAATTGGTAATCAACTCGTTCATCCGGTTTAGGTAATCATTGGTTTTTGCGATAGCTTGCGTAACCTTGTCGTTATCTTTCGGGAGCATCCTTTCTAAAAGCTGGATGTAGCCTTTTACCGTTGTTAAAGGTGAGCGCAGTTCGTGGCTGGCGATGGAAATAAAATCGTCTTTGCGTTGTTCACTTTCCCTGCGTTCCGTAATATCTTCAAAAGAAAGCAGGATGTGCTGTTTGTACTCGCCGTCCAGTTCAATCTGGTGCGCATTCAGCAGCATTATTTTTTTACCAATTTGCGGGAACTCGTAGCTTACCTCAAAATCCAAAACTGGGTTGTTGCTTGGCAAAATGGTTTCTAATAATTCTTTTAATTGCGGAATATTCCATTGGTCATCACCCAGGTCATATAGTTTTATACCGATGGTTTCAGCTTCCGATACTTTAAAAGTCCTTAAAAAATGCCTGTTGACGCTAAGGACGCGTAAATCCGGCCCTAAAACCAGTAACGATTCACGTACCGTTTGCAAAATACTCGACAGATATTCTTCGTTCTCTTTTAACAATCTGGTACGCTCGATCACACGACGTTCCATTTCGTCGCGCTCCTTTTGCAATTGCTGCTCGGCATTTTTCCGTTTGGTAATGTCGTTTTGCACGCCCATAAAATTCGTTACGTTTCCGTTTGCATCTTTTATCGGCGATAAATACAGCTCGTTCCAAAACAAATCCCCGTTTTTACGATAGTTGCGCAATTCTACTGTGGCGGTTTCCCCGTTTTTAATCGCTTCTTTTAAAAGATAGCGGGCAGGCTGTTCGCGGTCGTCGCCCTGCAAAAAGCGGCAATTGCGGCCAATGATTTCACTTCTTTGATAACCTGAAATTTTTTCGAAAGCTTTGTTGCAATAAACAATAGGATGGTCGGGCTGGCGGTAATCGGTAATAATAATGCCTGCAACAAAAGCATCAACGGCAAGTTTTAGCAAGTGGAAATCAAGCTCATGCGATTCGCCGGAAAAATTAAAACCTAAAGAATTGTCTGTATCCATTTAATTTTGATCGTCTTATATGGGCAATTTATACATTTTTCCGGGGCTTTGGTTGCGAAAACAGGGCAATTTGCCGTTTTTTCTTACGGTGCTACAAGGCAGTGCCTTTAATCGTTGCCGTTACTTTGCCGCAATTTTGCATTTTCTTTCCGTAATAAGGGTTTTGGATTTCGGCAGAAGCGTTTATCCAGTACTGCTTTTTCATCGGGCAATATTGCCGGTAAACGGTAACATCGGGCTTAAATTTTTTCAGCAGGCTAAAAACAGCATCAGAAAGCGCGGCAAAATGTTCGCGCTGGTGTTCGATGCTTGTAGACTCGCTAATGTGCTGCGCGTTGTACCGCAATTTTTCGCTGTAATTTGTCCATGCTGCTTTTTGTGCAGGTTCCAGTTTATCGGTGTTGAGTTGCTGCACGGCTTTTACCATTTCGGCGGCCTGCTGGTTTGCCGCTTTGCCATCGTCATCAACCAGGGCTTTTTCTACACTTAAATACCCGTGTAAAACAGGGCTAAAAACAGCATTAACGGCTTGGGCTTTGGTTTGATGAAAAGCAACTATGCCCAGCACCAACAATAAATATTTAATAGTTTTCATAGACGGATATTAATCAGGCAAAATTAAACTTTGAACCGTAAAAGGCTAAGGGAGCGTTTAAAAATTTATTTCCGATGCTTCTTTTACCGCCTAAAAATTGGCCTTGCCCGGTTTCGGTTTGTTTAAATTGATGCACATACCGATTTTTAGACGG
This sequence comes from Mucilaginibacter sp., assembly GCF_041088075.1. GTDB lineage: Bacteria > Bacteroidota > Bacteroidia > Sphingobacteriales > Sphingobacteriaceae > Mucilaginibacter_A. Next base: position 53,683 of record NZ_JBGCVY010000065.1, read on the forward strand.
TAAAAGAAGCATGGCGTTTTTTATGGCATAAATTCAAACTAGCCCCAAAACCTGTTGCAAAAAAATAGCCGGCAACAGTTTACTGCTGGCCGGCCTTATAGCTTTAATTAGTTATAAACCAGGCAATGCCGGTTTATAAAATAGCGGAAACTGACAAAAAATTGTAGTTTATAAAAAACAACAATTTCTATTCCCAGCCTTCGCCTTTTTTGGCGTTTCCGTTCTTGATGTGTTCTTCTGCTTTGTCTTTTCCTAAAATGGCAGCCATATTGTTCCCATCAGCATCTTTTCCCACCGCAATATACCTGCCCGATTTGCAATTGATAACAGGGTCAACCATCGGGACATTTTTGGTTTTTGTTTTAACAGAATAAGCTGTTATTCCGCCTTCAGTTTCTTCTTTTTTAGCTTTTGCCATGATTTAGATTTTTAATAATTGTTTTACTTTAACTCGTAAAAATACAATTTGTTTATATCAAATAACACAAATGCCGTTTTAACCTTGAATATTATTTTGAATATTTAAAAGCCATGATCTTAAATAATACTTTTTCATAGCAACAACACCAATTTTTATGTGGTAAAAGAAGCATGCCGGTTTTAATATTCCTGTCAAAAATAAATATTGAAACAGGTTTGCTACAGCAGCTCGGCGTAATGGTTTTCTACTTTAATGCCGCCGTCTTTGTTTAGCTTGATCTGTTTTGTGTGCTGTTCTATCAGCAGCAGGTTGGGCGTTAAACTGTGCAAGGCAGCAATGTTTTTAGCTTCCGTTAAATCTTCGCCGGCCTGTTTAAAATCGCCCAGGTTTGATTTTACATCCGCCAAAACCACCAGCGAACCGATAATGCCTTCATAATTTTTTTGCTGGCGCGAAATGGCATTGCTGCGCAGCACGTACCATTTGGCTTCCGAAAAACGGTTTTGCCGAAAATAAAAATTGGCCAAACTATCAAACTGAATGCGCATGGCTGCCTGCCCGTAACGCATGCTGTGGCGCAAATTGCGCATACACAAGGCTTCTTCGGCATCAATGCTGTAGCGGCTTCGGCCTAAATCGGTTTTAAAGGTGCTAAAAGAAGTATTGTAGATAAGTGCTGGTGGCGGCGTTTTCTCCTTCACTAAACCTAATGACGGAAAGCGTTCGTGTTTTTTTTGCCAGGGCATTTTAACATAAAGCTGTGCCGAAGCCTGCAATGAAAAAAGGCCGATAAAAAGAGTATATACTATTTTCATAAAACGCTGATTGTTATAGAAAAACAAATCAATTAATTAACGGCCAAAGCTTAAAAGTGTTGTGCTTAACTAAAAACTTCCAGCCCGTCATCGTAGCTTGCCCAAACCATATACGGATGTGTATCGGCATGATAAATCTCGCCGGTTGATTTTATGCCGATCACGCCTGCAAAACCATCAAACCCGCTTAGTTCGGTCAATGTTTTTTCGCAGGCATCGCCCAGTTTGAAACCATCGGTTACGCGGGTTACAATTTTGGCGGCCACGGCACCGCTCATAATATCCTCGCCAACGCCGGTGCACGAAACTGCTGCAAAACGGTTGGCGTAATTGCCGGCAACCGTGGCCGAATCGCTTACACGGCAAGGTATTTCAAAGCCTTTTCCGCCGGTTGAGGTAGCTGCGGCAAGGTTGTTAAATTCATCCAACACTACGCAGCCAACCGTGCCTAAGCGTACCGAGTTTTGCAGTTTCTGCTCGTATTCGTGTTTGCGCTGCGGTGATTGCGGGTTGAAGTATGGGAAATCATGTTCGCGGGCAAAATCTTTGGCACCGCTTCCGCTTAAAACACGGTCTTGCAGCGGCAATAATTTTTCGGCTATCCGGATCGGGTTTTTTACATCTTCTATATTGATCACGCCCGAAAAACGTTCCGTGCCGCCGTCCATCAAAGCCGCGCTCATCCTGATTTTGCCATCACTTTGGATTTGTGAACCGTAACCGGCGTTGAACAGTTCGCTGTCTTCCAACAATGACACGGCAAAAACAGCAGTTTGCACCGCCGAATGTGTTTTTAAAAAAACATAACTGGCCTCGGCAATAATGGCCAAAGCTTCCTGTTTGGCTTTTTTAATTTCCTGGTTGGTGCCAGATTCGCTAAAAAACCCGCCGTGTATAATCAGTTTCATATCAATAATTGTTGTCTGGAATGTTCAGGGCATGGTTGTTTAAAACCTTGGCCGTTTTGTTGATAAACAACTTGTGCTGCTGCAAGTCAAATTTATCATAAATAGACATTACATGTACTTTCAAGTTTTCAACAGAAACCGGCGTCCCCATTTCTACATTATAAATATTGGTTTCGATGATGTCGCGGCCTTCAACTACAATCGTTAAGCCGGAGCCAATAGCTTCCATTGTTTTGCCTTCGGTGATCAAAAGCCCGGCATCTTCGCCCAAACCAATGCCTAAAATGCCAGGGTTGCTGGCCACAGCATAAAACAAACGGCCGATGCGCCCGCGCTGCACAAAATGGGTGTCTATAATTACAGAATCAATAAAACCCAAACCAGCCGTAATTTGCACTTCGCCTTTGATCATCGCTTCGTTGCTTTGGCCGCGGTAAATCATGTTGGCAGAAGCAGCGGCCGCACCGGCGGAAGTTCCGGCCACAAGCAAATGGTCGTGCAGGTAACGGTCTTTCAGGATAAACAAAAACTCGGTTCCGCCAAAAATAGAGCTTAAACGAAGCTGGTCGCCGCCAGTAAACATCACCACATCTGCTTTTTTGATGCGCGCTAAATAATCAGGGTTGGCGGCATCTTCGCGGCTGCGGATGTCCAGCACGTTTACGTTCTCCACATCAAGCTGGCTGAAAGCTTTGATGTATTCGGTGCCCACCAGTTCCGGGATTTGGGAAGCCGTGGTAACCACTTCAACAACAGGATTTTCTGTGGCAGATTCTGTAATGATCCGTTTTAAAATTCCGTGCTCAAAAAACCGGAGATGGTCTGGCTGTTTGATGTTTTCCAAGGCACTGATGTTTGTACCTAAGTCAACGGCACCGCCTATAATTACTAATTTGCCTGTTGGTATGCTCATCAATGAAAAATTAAAGGTATTTTTCCAAAGATAACGGCACGCAGCGCTAAAAAGTGAATGATAATTGCATTTAATATTCAAAAACTTATTTAATTGCAGGTGTTTTAACAAAAAAACAGGTGTAAAAACAGTATTAGCAGGATAAAATTTATGAAGATTGAAAAGATTCAGGTACTGAAAGGGCCAAATATTTGGAGCACTTACCGGAAAAAGTTGATACAAATGCGCCTGGACCTGGAGGAATTGGAAGAACAGCCAACTAATACAATTACCGGTTTTTACGAACGGCTGGAAGCTTTTATGCCTTCGTTGTACAGCCATCGCTGTTCGCCAGGCGTGCCCGGAGGGTTTTTTGCCAGGGTAAAAGAAGGGACTTGGATGGGGCATGTGATTGAACATATCGCCCTCGAAATCCAAACCCTGGCCGGGATGGATACCGGTTACGGCCGCACGCGCGAAACCCATACCAAAGGCGTTTATCATGTGGTTTTTAATTATGAAGAAGAAAAAGTAGGCGTTTACGCAGCCGAAGCGGCCGTTAGAATTGCTGAAGCACTGATCAATAATTTGCCTTATGATTTGGAGGAAGACATTCAACAACTTAAAAAAATCCGCGAGCAAACGCGTTTGGGGCCAAGTACAGGTTCTTTGGTAGAAGAGGTAATTGCCCATGATATTCCCTGGATCAGGCTCAATAACCAATCGTTGGTGCAATTGGGCTACGGCAAAAACCAGGTGCGCATCCGTGCCACCATGACCGAGCGCACCAGCAGCATTGCCGTTGATTTGGCCGGAAATAAAGAAGAAACCAAACGTTTACTGGAAGAACAGGCCATTCCGGTGGCTAAAGGCATCACCATCACTTCTGTTGAAGGCGTTCACGAAGCCATCCGAAAAGTTGGTTTCCCTTTGGTTTTCAAGCCGTTGGATGGTAACCACGGTCGCGGCGCAACCATCAACGTAAAAACCGAACAGGAAGCTTTGGATGCTTTTGAACACGCCGCAAAGGTTTCCCGCAAAGTAATTGTAGAGCGTTTTATTACCGGTTACGATTTTCGGGTTTTGGTGATTGATTACAAAATGATGGCCGCGGCACTACGCGTTCCGGCAAATGTAATTGGCGATGGAAAATCAACCGTTCAACAGTTAATTGATTTGGCCAACAGCGATCCGCGGCGTGGTTATGGCCACGAAAACGTGCTGACCGAAATCAACATTGACCGCGACCTCTTAGATTTGCTCGATAAAAGAAGCTATACTTTAGAAAGTATCCCAACAGTAGGCGAACAGGTTTTCCTGAAATCCACCGCTAATTTAAGTACCGGCGGAACTTCGGTTGATGTTACCGACATGGTGCATCCGCAAAATATTTTCTTCTGCGAACGTATTGCGCGTATCATTGGTTTGGATATTTGTGGGATTGACATCATGGCCGAAAACCTTACCCAGCCATTAACCGAAAATGGCGGCGTAGTGCTGGAAGTAAATGCCGCGCCCGGTTTCCGGATGCATTTGGCGCCAAGCGAAGGTTTGCCCCGAAATGTAGCGGCGCCGGTGATTGATATGTTGTACCCTTACGGTAAATCGGCCCGCATCCCGATCATTGCCATCACCGGCACGAACGGTAAAACCACCACCACGCGTTTGATTGCTCATTTAGTAAAAAATAACGGCTACCGGGTTGGTTTTACCACTTCGGATGGCATTTACGTTCAAAATACATTGATGTTAAAAGGCGATACCACCGGACCGGTAAGTGCAGAATTCATTTTAAAAGACCCAACGGTCGAATTTGCCGTGCTGGAAACGGCACGCGGCGGAATTTTACGGTCGGGTTTGGGTTTCGGCCAATGCGATATCGGCGTTTTGACCAATATCCAGGAAGACCATCTGGGCTTGAACGATATCCACACGCTTGATGATTTAGCAAGGGTAAAAGAAGTAGTGATCAATTCGGTAAAAAAAAGCGGCTGGGCGGTTATCAATGCGGACAATGAATACTGCGTGAAAATCGGAAAAAGGGCCGGTTGCCATGTGGTTTATTTCAGTATGGACGAAAACAACCCAATTATCGTACAACAATCCAACCTGGGCAATATTTCCTGCGTTTACGAAAACGGCTACATCACGATAAAAAAAGGCGGCTGGAAAATACGCGTGCAAAAAGCGGCACAAATCCCGCTCACTTTTGGCGGAACGGTAAGTTTTATGATCCAAAATGTTTTGGCGGCCACGCTTACGGCTTTTGTTTGGGGTTTCCGTACCGAAGATATAAAAACTTCGCTCGAAACTTTTATCCCTTCGGCAGCGCAAACGCCCGGCCGGATGAATATTTTTCCGTTTAAAGATTTTAAAATCATGGTTGATTTTGCCCACAACCCGGATGGTTTTAATGGCATCAAACAATTTTTGCAAACCATTGATTCTCCGCAAAAAATCGGTTTGATTGCCGCAACCGGCGACCGCCGAGACGAAGACATCCGCGAAATCGGGCGTATCGCAGCAGAAATGTTTGATCATATCATTCTCCGGCAGGAAAACCATTTGCGCGGCCGCAAAAAGGAAGAATTGCTGCGGTTAATGGAAGAAGGCGTTTTATCGGCAGAAAAAAAGACAGCGTACGAAATTGCGCCCAAGGAAATGGACGTGATTGAACATGCTATCCGGATGGCAAAGCCAGGCGCTTTTATTGTAGCCTTGAGCGATGTGGTGGACAATGCAATTGAAATGGTGCAAAAATTTCAGGAAAAAGAACGGGCAGGAAAAACTATTTAACTTTCCTTCGGCTCAAATATTCGTGCCATAAAAGCAGTGTTGCGATGGTTCTACAAGGTTTCCAGGCTTCTGCAATTTGCAGAAGCCTTTCTTTTGAAGTTTCGGGCGTCAGGTTTTTCACCCTTTTGATGGCTTGTACAACGGCCAAATCGCCAATTGGGAAAACATCCGTGCGGTGCAAAATAAAGATGAGGTAAATTTCACTCGTCCAGTTGCCGATGCCTTTTATCGCGGTCAGTTTTGTCCGGACTTCATCATCTGGCAACAAGGGCAATTCTTCTAAATCTAAATTTCCGTTTAAAATATTTACTGCTAAATCTCTGGCATAAACTGTTTTTTGCCGGCTAAAATAACAGGCTTTCAGTTCTTCATCCGTTAAAGCCAGCAGGTTTTCTGCGGAAATTTCCCCAATCCTTTCTTTCAGTTTTTGCAGTGCCGATAAAGCCGAAGCCAACGAAACCTGTTGTTCTAAAATGATATGCACCAAGGATTCAAACGTATTTGGCCTGCTCCAAAAAGGCGGGTAACCGTACACTGAAATTATGCCGGTAAAAGAAGCATCGCGGCTGGCCATTTCATTGCAAAGCTGGTTTAGGTTTTGTTGGGTGAAGGAAGTGATCATTAGAAAATATTAAACAAAATAGACTCGCGCGACCAATTGCTAATACAGTGTATTCGCAATTGAAAGATGCAACATTGCGAACGCATTGCGTTCGCAATTGATAAAACGGTTTTGAATATAAATAACTTTTTTAAATTGAGTTTTTATTAACCCAAAATACTCCACATAAAACAGAAAAGGAGTTTGATATTTGCATTATTGTCTTAATCAAAATAAGTTCATGAACCATCATATTTTTCGATTCAACCGCCTTCAACCCATACTGTTTTTAGCACTGTTTTTTTGGTGCGTTTCCGCTTGCTCTTCCCTCAAAAAAGTACCGGTAAAAGAAGTATCGACAACCATCAGCAGTTTAAAGTTTCTGGACGAGTACGATTTGCCGTACAACCTGCAATATCAAAACACAACGGTCGGCGGTTTGTCCGGGATTGATTACGACGCGAAAAACGATGTGTATTATATCATTAGCGATGACCGTTCGGAGATCAATCCTTCGCGATTTTATACGGCCAAAATTAGTTTAATTGGAAAGGAAATCAACAGCGTAAAACTGGTTGCCGTAAATACTTTAAAGCAGCAAAACGGTCAGCCTTACCCGGATTTGAAGCATCACACCAAAGAAACCGTTGACCCGGAAGCCATCCGTTATAACCCTAAAACCAATCAGTTAATTTGGAGCAGTGAAGGCGAACGAATTGTAAAACAAGGAGATGCGGTTTTGATTGATCCTGCGGTGAATATCATTTCTACTTCCGGGAAATTGATTAGCACACTTCCTTTACCAGCAAATTTAAAAATGCACGCGCAGGAAACCGGGCCGCGCAGAAACGGCGTTTTAGAAGGTTTAACTTTTGCCGATAACTACCAAACGCTTTACGTAAACCTGGAAGAACCATTGTACCAGGACGGGCCACGTGCCGATGTAACGCCAAACAATGCGCTCATCCGTATTTATAAATTTAATTGGAAAACGAAGCAAAACACGGCGCAGTATGCCTACAAACTGGAGCCTGTTGCTTATCCCGCGAAGCCGGAAAATGGGTTTAAAATAAATGGTATCCCGGATATTCTTTCCATCAACAAAAACCAGTTGCTGGTTACCGAGCGTTCTTTTTCTGACGGCCGCGAAGGCTGCGTGATCCGTGTTTTTTTGGCTGATTTAAGTAATGCTGATAATGTGATTTCAAACCCTTCATTCATCAAAAACCCGCCGCAACATTTGATCCGCAAAAAACTACTGTTAAACATGGACGACTTGAAAATTTACATTGATAACGTAGAAGGCGCAACCTTTGGCCCGACTTTGCCAAACGGACATCAAACGATCATCTTTGTGGCCGATAATAACTTTGCGAAGACGGAGAAAACGCAGTTTTTGCTGTTTGAGGTGATGCCGTGAGTTATATTGATGCTTCTTTTATCGGGTAAATTTATGTGTGCGTTCTGTTAATAGTTTTTTGGATTAGGATTTCGGTCTTATAATCTCGAATTTTATTCCGATGAACAACCTACCTCCTTTAGCCGAACGGATGCGGCCAAAAAGCCTGGACGATTATGCCGGTCAGCAGCATTTGGTTGGGCCGGGCGCGGTTTTGCGTAAAGCGATCGAATCGGGCAACATGCCTTCCCTGATTTTGTGGGGGCCGCCAGGCGTTGGCAAAACTACGTTGGCGGGTATCGTTTCCCAATCTTTAAACCGGCCGTTTTTTGCTTTAAGCGCGATAAATTCAGGGGTAAAAGAAGTGCGCGAAGTAATTGAAAAAGCTTCACTCTTAAAAAAAGGCGGACAACCGCAACCTATTTTATTTATTGATGAAATCCATCGTTTCTCCAAATCGCAACAAGATTCTTTGCTTGGCGCGGTTGAAAAAGGAATTATCACACTGATTGGCGCCACTACGGAAAACCCGTCTTTTGAAGTTATTTCGGCTTTGCTTTCGCGCTGTCAGGTTTATATTTTAAAGAATCTGACCGAGCAGGAACTCATCGGTTTGCTGCAAAAGGCCATCGAAACCGATACTGTTTTTAGCACTAAAAAAATAACAATCGAAGAATATGAAGCTTTGATCCGGCTTTCCGGCGGTGATGCACGTAAGTTGTTGAACATTTTTGAGCTTTTGGTAAATGCGTTGGACAGCGACGAAATTACCATCACCAACAAATTGGTGTTGGATAATGTGCAGCAAAACATGGCTTTGTACGACAAAGCCGGCGAGCAGCATTACGATATTATTTCGGCCTTTATCAAATCCATCCGTGGCAGCGACCCAAATGCCGCCGTTTATTGGTTGGCGCGAATGATTGCCGGCGGCGAAGATGCTTTGTTTATCGCCCGAAGATTGTTGATCCTGGCTTCGGAAGATGTGGGCAACGCTAACCCAAACGCGCTGCTTTTAGCCAATAATTGTTTCCAGGCGGTTAACGTTATCGGCTGGCCCGAATCGCGCATTATCCTTTCGCAAACCGTTGTTTATCTGGCCAATTCCCCAAAAAGCAATGCCAGTTACGAAGCGATCGGCAAAGCACAGCAATTGGTAACGCAAACCGGCGATCTGCCCGTGCCTTTGCATTTGCGCAACGCGCCAACTAAGCTGATGAAAAATATCGGCTACGGTAAAGAATACCAATATGCTCATGCTTTTGAAAATAATTTTGCCGATCAGGAATATTTGCCCGAACAAATCAGCGGAACAAAGTTGTACGAGCCGGGCAACAATCCGGCGGAAGCGAAATTTAAAGAGCGGTTGAAGGGTTTGTGGAAAGGGAAGTATGGGTATTAGAGACAGCGTAGTTTATAAATGGGCAATTGTTAATTTATAGGTAGATTTGTGTAAAAGCATTAAATTATGATGAGATTAATTTTAGAAAACTTTAATGAGGAACATATTGAACTTTTAAAAGAAATGGCCGATGCGCTAAATTTTTCTTTTAAAGAACTGGATGGTTTTTCAACAGAAACATTGGAAACAAACAATTCTGTTTCTGCAACCGAAGAAAAAGAAATGACTTTATTTTCTATGCAAGCATCTGAGCAATCGTTGGCAGGATTATGGGACAAAGAAGATGATAGTTATTGGAACTCTTATCTTGAAAACTAACCAATAATGCAATTTAAGCAAGGCGATATTGTATTGCTGCCTTTTCCATTTACTGATCAACAAGGGTCAAAAGTTAGGCCGGGAATTGTGGTTTCTAATTCATTGGTAAACCAAATATCAAAAGATGTAATTATAATACAACTAACTACTCAAAATATAAAAGACAGAACTTTAGCTGTTGAAATAAACAACAACCATGTTTCTATTGCTTTTAAGCCTCCGCATAACTCTCAATATGCTTATTGCAAAAAGATATTGGTAATAGAAGGTGATTTAATTATTAAAAGGATTTCCAAGGTTGATGACATAGCAAAAATGCAAGAGCTATTAGAAACAATAAAATCAATCTTTGCATTAGAAATCTGATGAAAGATATTGATTACAGAAACCTTAAATCCTGCTATTAATTTTCTTGCTTCCACTTTTTAAAATTGTAAATTACTTGCCGAAATCCCTTCGCCTATGACCAGCATTTTTATCCAACACGAAATCAAATCTTTTCTGCGTACCGTTGGCGCGGGCAAAAGCATCGCCGTAAAAGTGGTAATGGGTATTTTGATTTTATACCTGCTGCTCAACGTTTTGGCACTTGCTTTTTTTATGGACAGAATTTTGGAAGCCGTTTTCCCGAATGAAGATTTGGTTGTTTCCTTTTGCAAAATCATATTATATTATTTCATGATTGATTTGCTTTGGCGTTTCCAACTACAGGAGCTGCCAACTTTGCAGGTGCAGCCTTACCTGCATTTGCCCATCAAAAAAAACACCATTGTGCGGTATTTGTCGTTCGCCTCGCTGCTTTCCTTTTTCAATTTGTGGCCGGTCATACTGTTTTTACCCTTCATTTTTAAGGTGATTTGGGTGGATGCCGGCCACATAACCGCTTTACTTTTTATTGTTGCCATCATTGGTTTTACGGTTTTAAACAATTATTTCAGCCTGTTTATCAAACGGAAAGCAAACCTAAACGGCTGGGTTTATGTTGGCTTTGCGCTGTTTTTGGTGTTGTTGGGTTTGGCCGATTTTTCCTGGCATTGGTATTCTATCCGTACCGTGTCGTTTGCTTTTTTTAACGGCTTGATCCGGCATCCGTATTACGTTTTGCTGCCGGTTGTTTTGGCTGCGCTGATGTACTACATCAATTTTAGCTACTTAAAAAATAATTTGTATTTGGAGGAACTCGGTTCCAAAAAAACTACCTATAAAAGCAGTACCGATATTCCGTTCTTCAGCCGTTTTGGTAAAGTTGGCGACTTGGTTTCCAACGAGATCAAACTCATTTTAAGAAATAAAAGAAGCCGTTCCTCCATCGTGATGACAGGCGGTTTCCTGTTTTACGGCATCCTGTTTTACACCAATAAAAGCTATAGCGACAGTATGAAACTGTTTCCGGCAATTTTTATGACCGGCCTTTTCATCATCAATTACGGGCAGTTTATGTTTAGCTGGCAAGCCTCGCAATTTGATGGCATTTTGATCAGCAAAATTAGTTTTACGGATTTCCTGAAAGCCAAATTGTTGCTTTTTACCGCCGTTTCTACGCTGGCTTTTCTGCTCACGTTGCCTTACGTTTATTTTGGCTGGCACGTTATTTTCATCCATTTTATGATGTATTTGTGGAACATTGGCGTAAACACCGTGATCGTACTTTTTTTTGCCAACCGGAATTACAGGCGCATTGACCTTTCCAAAGGCGCATCTTTTAATTGGGAAGGTGTTGGCGCCACGCAATTGCTGCTGGGTTTGCCGTTAATTTTATGCCCGTACATCATTTATTTGCCCTGCAAGTGGTTAGGGCATCCGGATTTTGGTTTGATTTTGATCGGGCTGACCGGAATCCTGTTTGTACTAACGCGCAGCTATTGGGTTAAACAATTAGAAGCTGATTTTTACGAAAAAAAATATACCATTGCCGAAGGTTTCAGAAACAAATAATGATGAAGCGGCCTGAATTTTTTATACCATAAAAATATGCCATGCTTCTTTTACCAGGTAAAAATTGGTGTCTGCATTAGATCAGACTTGAAAATCAATGTCCAAATTTTACCCGGTAAAAGAAGCATCAACCTGAAAAAAGAGGGACAAAAAAATTAAACAATTTCTATGATCGAAATTAAAAACTTAACCAAAATTTACGCTGGCGTTACGGTGGTGGATATTCCTGAACTGCATATCCAAAAAGGCGAAACGATTGGTTTGGTGGGCAATAACGGTGCCGGTAAAACAACGCTTTTCAGGATGATTCTGGATTTGATCAGGCCGGAAAGCGGCGAGGTTTTATCCAACGGAAAAAATGTAATGCACGATGAAACCTGGAAAAATTACACTGCTTCGTACCTGGATGAAGGTTTCTTGATTGATTACCTCACGCCCGAAGAATATTTTTATTTCATCGGCAGTTTACACAACGAAAACAAGGTTTATGTAGATGAAAAGCTGGCCATGCTGACTGATTTTTTTAACGGCGAGATTCTACAGAAGGGCAAATACATCCGCGATCTTTCAAAAGGAAACCAGTGCAAAGTTGGCGTTGCGGCTTGCCTTCTCCAAAACCCCGAACTTTTGATGCTGGATGAGCCTTTTGCCAACATTGACCCAACCACACAAATCCGGTTGAAAAACCTGCTCAAAAATTTAGGTGATAAAAACAGCATGACCACCATTGTTTCCAGTCATGATTTAAACCACGTAACCGATATTTGCCAGCGCATTTTGCTGATGGAAAAAGGCCGGATCATCAAAGATATCCACACCGATGTAAACACATTGGCCGAACTGGAAAGCTATTTTGCGGTTTAGTTTAGATGGAAACAGAATTGCGATACGCAACTGCCGACGATGCGCCCATGCTTCGTTTATTGGCAGAAAAAATATGGTGGCCAACGTATCAGGAAATCCTCAGCAAAGAACAAATCAGGTTTATGCTGGATGTGATTTATGATGAAGAAAAACTTCGGCAGCAAATAACAAGCGGCGAACAAACGTTTTTGATTTTATCTGAAAACAACATTCCCATAAGTTTCGCCGCTTTTTCTGCGGATCAAGAAAACCCACAATTGATGACGCTGGAAAAAATTTACTGCCTGCCCGAAATGCAGGGCAAAGGCTACGGCAAATTGCTCATCCAAACCGTTGAAACCAAAGCACGCGAGGCCGGGAAAAGCATTTTGCAATTGTACGTCCACCGGCAAAACAAAGCCCGGAACTTTTATGAAAAGCTAAATTTTAAGATGGTAAAAGAAGTAGATCGGCCATTGGGCGAATATTTGCTTACGGATTTTGTGATGCAGAAGGAGGTGTGAGTTTGATTATTGGCTGTTACAGATCCGGCCACTGCTCCAAAGTCAAGCCCCTGCTATTGGCAATACGCTTGTTGTGCGTAATTTTATTTCTTTGGAAGTCCAACCCTTGCAATTACTTCATTCGCCTTTGCAAGCTTTATAGAAAATAAGTTTTTACCTCTTAGTTTCTCCAAAGATTTGTCAAGCTTGACAAGCTGCGTTTTGCTCTGATCTAATTTTTCAAAATACATAGATAGATTTCAAAGTTATTGTTGCTGAAAAAAACAGGGACAATTTTTGGTGTAATATCGGATAGAAAACAAACTGTTAAAGCCCTTATTCCTCCAACTTCGGAATCCGTTTCGGTGTATCCTTTCCATCCACAATACTTCTCGAACTTAAAGCAATGGCACGGATGGTTGCCGTAATATTGTTCACATCCAACGAACTGTATTCATCTTTTACGCTGTGGTACAATTTGTCCGAATCAATCTGATCGGTGGAAATGGTATGCGCCGGAACGCCAACTTTGGCCAGCGAAGCATTATCGCTTCTATAAAATAAGTTTTGCTCCGGATACGGGTCAGGGTAAAATTTAAAGCTCGTTCCTTCCAGGTTTTTCTGCAAAATCATACCGAAATCAGAACGCTCAAAACCGGTGATAAAAGCAGTGTTTGGCCCGAACTTAGAAGCTTTGCCAATCATTTCGATGTTAAACATAGCTATTGTTTTCTCAGGATTGATTTGTGTGGCAAAATATGCCGATCCATATTCGCCGATTTCTTCTGCTGTAAAAGCTACAAAAATCAGCGTGCGCACATTGTTGTTCGGTTTTTTGTAGTATTTGGCCAGTTCGATTACGGCTGTTGTCCCGCTGGCATCGTCATCTGCACCATTGGCAATAGAATCTTGTCCAACCGGTTTGATAATTCCTAAATGATCGTAATGGCCGGAAAAAACAACGTATTCTTCCTTTTTTGTTTTTCCGGGGATCATGCCGGTTAGGTTAAACAAAGGCAGTTTTTCTACTTTGCCGGTATATTTTACGGCGTAAGATTTAACATCGGCAAAATCGCCCAAAACAAAAACCAATTGTTGGTTGGTGTTTACTTCTTTGCTGATGTTGCCGCTGTTGTTGCGTGCTGCAATGCGTTTAAACAAAGCTTCAAATTGCGGGTCAACCAGTACCAGTATTTTTTTATTACTGCTGATGATTTTAGAATATTCTGTCCTAAAATTCTTTTCGGCATCAATTTTTACGATTTCAACATCGGCATCGTTGTTCCAGTTAAAAGAAGCCGCGCCGCTGATGGCAATTATATTTTCTTTCGGTACAATATTATTGCTGATGGAAACCGAAACACTTACCGGCGTGCTTTTGTACATGCTAAAGTTTTGGCGGTAATCTTTATTCCCGCTTAATGGCAGCAAACCGATGTTTTTATATTCGCTTTCGATAAAACGCGCTGCTTTTTCGATGCCCGGCGTAAACGTTGCCCGGCCTTGCATGTCATCTGCCGAAAGCGTTTTGATCACGCGCTCCACATTGGCTTTAACAATCAGTTGTTCGGGTTTTTGGGCGAAGGTTTGGCAACAAAAAAAGGCAGGTAAAAACAGTATCCGGTTTAATTTCATAAAAAGTTTAATGGCTAAAAGCGAGGGTACAACAAAAAAAGCACGATAAAAGAAGCATTACGTTTTCAAATCTTCGCGCATCAACTTCCGTTCGGCGCGTTTGGAAATATTGTTTTTGGTGAGGTTGATATTGGTGTTAATGCGGTAATCCTGCACGGCATCGGTAACGGTCATGTCCTGCTCCATGTCTTTCTCGGCAAAATGGATGTTGGCTTCTTCGGTTTTGCCCAAAGCCACATCATACGGGCCTTTTGGCGACATCAGCTTAACCAAAACCGGCAAACATTCAAACAAAATAAACAAGTAACTGATGAACGATTGCGCCAGATAAGTGTCCAGTTCGCGCGTGCCGTTGGGATTGTAAGAAAGCTGGCCAAGCGCCCAGTTCCGGTCGGCAAAACCTGCTACGTTGCTCAAGCTGTCCAACTGCCGGTCGTTAAACAGTTTTGTATCGGTTACGCCTTCCACATCTTTTCGTGTGGCAATGTACTGTTCCAATTTGGCCTGGTCTTGCCGCACGGTATTTAAGCGGGATTCTTTCTCCTTCAAAACCTCGTCTTTTTGTTTGGCGTAAGTGCCGAAACCGGTTTTGCCCGAAGTCTGGTTGGTTTTATCACCAAAAATTTCCTGGTTCAACTGGTAGCGCGAACGGTTGATGTCTTTTTCCAACGAATCCCTTTCTGCTTTAACGTCGGCCGCTTTTGCCAAATCCATGCCGTACTTTTTGTTGAACGTAATGTTCATGGTATCAATTTTAGAACGTTGGCCTTTTAAGTAAGCGTTTTTTAGTTTCGAGCGGATCTCTTTGTCAAAAATCTTTAGTTCCAGCGGACGGGAAATCACAATCCCGATCATGATGGCCAACAAAATACGCGGTGTGGCCTGCAAAATCTGTTGGTTGGTAGAACCTCTTTTGTTGATGCTGCCCACAATGTAGCGGTCCATGTTAAAGATGGCCGCACCCCAAATCAAACCAAACAAGATGGCAAAAAACGGTGCGCCAGGGTTTCCGCTGAAAACAAAATACATGGCATAACCGCCAGACAAGGAAGCAAACAAAGCGGTAAAAAATATAGTTGCGCCGATGCCTACATATTTGTTCATTTCGATCGGATACTTTTTCAAGGTATCCAGATGCACACCGGAACAGAACCAGAAAAAACGGTTTACTTGTTTCATAATTTTCAAAAATACATATCTAAGGCTTAATTGCCTCATTTTTCATCAGATACCCATAAGCGCAATGCTTTTTTTACCCGATAAAAACAGTATGTGTTACAAAGAACGAACTTGTTTAAGAATAAATTATCTACCGATTGTTACACGCTTATTTTAATCAATTAAACACTTAACTTTGGGGTATAATATTTACAAAAATGAAAGAAATAACGGTACAGGAACTAAAAGAAAAAATGGACGCAGGCGAAGATTTCCAACTGATAGATGTGCGCGAAGATTTTGAATACGAAATGTCTAACTTGGGCGGAGAATTGATTCCGTTGAGCGGGATTATGATCGAATCCGGCAAAATCAAAAAAGATAAACCTGTAGTAGTGATGTGCCGCAGCGGCAAACGCAGTGCTGCAGCAATAATGCAATTGGAGCAGCAGGGTTTTAAAGATTTGTATAACTTAAAAGGCGGGATGCTGGCTTGGGCCGAAGAGATTGACCCGGAAATGCAGGTTTACTAAAATGGCCGCCAAACTTTTTTTAAATATCCTGTATAATGTAGCCATTATATTGTGCGTTGTATTGATTTACTGGAGCGTAAAACATGTGCGTTACGACTGGACTGCGGCAGGCGTTTTTATCATCGCCATTACCATTTTTCTGAAAATCAGGCTGGCAAAAGAAGTACGCGCGCTTCAAAAAAAGTAAATTCCTTAATTTTATATACATGCTGTTAATTATCCTGGGTGTTATCCTGCTCATCGTGGCCGGTGTTTTTAAACGCACGCCTTCCGTTAACCCGGCCTATAGCCCGGTTATTTCTATTGTGGGCGTTGCCATGCTTCTTTTAGGGCTAAGTTTTTCGGTTTTTAAAGTGATAGACCCTGGCAAAGTAGGCGTTAAAACGTTGTTCGGCAAAGTTGACAACGATGTGTTGCCGAGCGGATTGCATCTGATAAACCCTTTGGTTGATGTTACTACTTTCGACGTAAAAACCCAAAACTATACGATGAGCGGCGTTACCACAGAAGGGCAGAAAGAAGGCGACGATGCCATCCGTATTTTATCGGCAGACGGGTTGGAAGTAACCATTGATTTGTCGGTGCTTTTTCGTTTGAAAGCAGACCAGGCGCCTTTTGTGCTGCAAAATATTGGTGCCGATTACGTAGATAAAATCGTTCGTCCGGTTTCGCGCACGGCCATTCGCGATAATGCGGTTTATTATGAAGCCGTTGCTTTGTATTCTACCAAAAGGCAGGAGTTTCAGGATAAAATCTACAAAACCATCAGCGAAAGTTTTGCTAAAAGGGGCATCGAGCTGCAACAGCTTTTGGTGCGGAACATTACCTTGCCGCAATCTGTACGGACAACCATCGAATCAAAAATCAATGCCGAGCAGGACGCGCAAAAAATGCAGTTTGTGTTGCAGAAAGAGCGCCAGGAAGCCGAGCAGAAACGCATCCAGGCACAGGGGATTGCCGATTATCAGCGCATTATTTCTACCAATTTGAGCGATAAACAGTTGCAGTACGAATCTATTTTGGCGCAAAAAGCGGTTGCGTTATCGCCAAATACCAAAGTGATAATTATGGGCAACAGCAAAGGCGCGCCCTTAATGCTCACCGATAAATAGTCTTTGGCCGATGCTTCTTTTACCCCCTAAAAATCAGTGAAGAAAAAATTTCACCCCAAAAATTAGTGGCTAAAAACAGTATGCCTAATCTGTTTTTTTAACGATGCTGCTTATCGCTTTGTCCAATTGTTCGGCACTGTCGCTTAGCATCCCGCAAATATTGCTCAGGTTTTGGTCAATTTCCATCTTGTTTAAAATATTGACCAAGCCAATAATATTGGCCACCGGCCTGCGGATCACGTGCGATTGTTCCCAGCCTATCTGTTCTAAAATGCTTTTTTTCTCTTCGATTTCTGTTTTGGCAACTTCCAATTGCTGGCTGGCTTTTTCGTATTCGGTAATATCATAGCCCATACAAAAAACGCCGTCGGGCTGGTTTTGGGCATCAAAAATAGCGCGGTATTCCCACTGCGTGATAATGTAGCCGCCTTTGCCATCGTGCTTTCGGATGGTTGCCGGAAACGATTTCCCTGGGTTTTGAAAACATTTGGCCGCTACTTCTGCACAAACTTTTGTATCGTCCGGGTGCATAGTAATGTGGTACGGCTTGCCCACCATATTTTGGGCAATGTAACCAAAGGCATCGGCATAACGTGTGTTTACATAGCTGTAATTGCTGTCCATCCCGGCAATGATAACATAGTAAAAGTTAGAGTTTTCTAACAGGTTGATCGTTTCGGTAAAATAATTCATACTGTTTTTATGCCGATAAATTTGTCCGGTTTTGCAGGTTGTTTTTACGGACGCGCATCTATTATTGATTCAAATTTTTTTCTTTTAAATTATAGGGGGAAATTACTTTGTTAAAAATAAATCTTTTTCGATTTTTGGTATCACGCCCAAAGCTAAAGCTTTGTCAAACAGGATTTTGATTGCTTTGCGGCCTTCTTCGCCCAGGTCAACCGAATATTTATTCACGTATAGATCAATGTGTTTGTACATCACTTCTTCGCTCATTTCCTGCGCGTGCTGGCGGATAAATTCCAAGCCTGATTTTGGGTTTTCAAAAGCAAACTCCACCGATTTTTTTAAAACACGGTTGAGTTTATATTGAATTTCTTCGGGCAAATTTCGGTTGGCCACAATACCGCCAAGCGGAATGGCGCAACCGGTTTGCTGTTCCCAAAAATCGCCCAGATCCATGATTTTATGCAAGCCTTTTTGTTGATAGGTAAAACGGTTTTCGTGGATGATCAAACCCAAATCCGTTTCGCCGCGCAGCAACTGGTTTTCAATCTCCGAAAAAAGCACTTCATTTTTGTTTTTCCCTTCGGGGAAAGCCAGGCTCAACAAAAAGTTTGCCGTCGTATATTTTCCGGGAATGGCAATTTTTAAGTTGGAAATATGGGCTTTCAGATATTCCTGGTCTAAAAACTTTTCATTTTTGCAAATCAACATCGGCCCAACGCCAAAACCCAAAGCGCTGCCGGCATCCAGCAGAACATATTGATGGGTTACGTAAGCAAAAGCATGGTAACTCAACTTCGTAACGTCCAGTTCTCCGCGGAAAGCTTTTTGGTTGAGTGTTTCCACATCATCAAAAAAAACCTCAAACTCCAAACCTTGAGTATCAATTTTATGGTGGATCAAAGCATCAAAAATAAACGTATCGTTTGGGCAAGGCGAAAAGCCGAGGGTAAGTTTCATGGGGGTTTTGAGGTATGGGGGTTTTAGATATGAGGTTTTGCTTTGTCATGCCGAACTTGTTTCGGCATCTCATTATAAAAGTTTAAAACCATTCAAGAGGGATTCTGAAACAAGTTCAGAATGACAACTCACAGCTTTTCTAATAATTCAACAGCAAAATCATTCAAATGCTTAACAGCCAATCCAATTTTCCAGTTTTCGCGGTTGCGCTTCTCTACATAATTTGACACCGACCTGATTTGCAGCGAAGGCACCATGCTTCTTTTACAGGCATAAAAAAAGGCTGCGCCTTCCATACTTTCCAGTTGTGGCCGCAACCGTTCTGTTATTTTTTGGATGGAAGTTTCTTCGCCATGAACCGTGTTTACCGTGATTGCACACACTTTTTTTGCCGGTAAAAGAAACATTGCATCGAGTTGATGGCTGGCCAAAAACCTGCTTTTTCCAAA
This sequence comes from Mucilaginibacter sp., assembly GCF_041088075.1. Lineage (GTDB taxonomy): Bacteria > Bacteroidota > Bacteroidia > Sphingobacteriales > Sphingobacteriaceae > Mucilaginibacter_A. Next base: position 73,050 of record NZ_JBGCVY010000065.1, read on the forward strand.
ACCTAATTCTTCCATCGTTAAAAACTGGTTGTCGTCTTCGGCACTAAATTCGGCCAAAATATCTTCGGTAACTTCAACCACTTCGCCTAAAGCAATATTGCGGTCAAAGCTTCCGGCAATGCCGAGATTGATGGCTAAATCGTATTTTTTTTGCGCAAATTGTTGCCCTAAAGCAAAAGCAGTTGCCACCATGCCAACGCCGGTAATCAGCACATCAAAAGGTTTTTCTCCTTCAGAATGCGTTAACAACGGCTGTATTTCGGCGTGGGTGGCGGCTACCAAGAGGATATTCATAAGCGGTTTGTCAAAGGTAAGGTTAAAAATAGCTGGCTCCTTTTGTTTTGATATATTTGCGGCAGTTTATTTATGATGATCTACATTACACGGAAAGAACATTTTAACGCGGCGCACCGGATGTACCGCGACGAATGGAGTGCCGAACAAAACCAGGAAGTGTTTGGCAAATGCGCCAACCCCAACTGGCACGGCCACAATTACAATCTGTTTGTTACGATTAAAGGCGAAGTTACGCAGGAAACCGGTTATTTGATGGATTTGAAAGACCTGAAAGTGATCATCAATAATTATGTGATCGAGAAATTGGACCATAAAAACATCAATTTGGATGTTGATTTTATGAAAGGCAAAATGGCTTCCACAGAATTATTGACGATTGAGATTTTTAACCAGTTGAAGAAGCCGATAGAACAACACCAGGGCGTTTTGCTGCATTCGGTAAAACTGTTTGAAACCGAAAACAACTCGGCCGAATATTTTGGCGGGTAAAAAGAAGTATTAAATAAAGTTTTATTGTTCTTTTTGAAACACTAATTTTTAGGTGGTAAAAGAAGCATTGCCCTGAACAAAAACAAATAAAATGAGCAACGAAAACCACAGCCATGATTTGGATGAAGATTTGGATGGCTATGTTAAAATAGACCGCTACAACCCGGAAATGATCAGCAAGATTGCCGGTCATTACGAAGATATTTTAACCCAATTGGGCGAAAACCCAAACCGCGAAGGCTTGTTAAAAACCCCGGAACGCGTGGCCAAAGCCTTAACTTATCTCACGCACGGCTACGATTTAAACCCGACCGATATTTTAAAATCGGCTATGTTTAAAGAAGAATACAGCCAGATGGTACTGGTAAAAGATATTGAAGTTTACTCGATGTGCGAACATCACATGCTGCCGTTTTTTGGCAAAGCACACATCGCTTATATTCCAAACGGGCATATTGTTGGTTTAAGCAAACTGCCGCGTGTGGTTGATGCTTTTGCCCGTCGCTTGCAGGTACAGGAACGTTTGACGAACGAAATCCGCGATTGCATCCAGCAAACTTTAAACCCGATTGGTGTTGGCGTAGTGATTGAATGCCGACATTTATGTATGAGCATGCGCGGCATTCAGAAGCAAAATTCGGTTACCACCACTTCTGCTTTTACCGGTGCATTTTTGAATGAAAAAACCAGATTGGAGTTTTTACAGTTAATCTCCTCTAAATTAAGCTAAGGCTGCAAATTTTTTGAATTTATGAAAGCATATTTATTTCCGGGCCAGGGCGCACAGTTTACCGGAATGGCAACCGGTTTGTACGAAAAGCACGAAGAAGCCCGGGAATTATTTGAACGCGCCAACGAAATTTTAGGTTTCCGCATTACGGACATCATGTTTAACGGGACGGAAGAAGATTTGAAACAAACCAAAGTTACGCAACCGGCTATCTTTTTACATTCGGTTATCCTGGCCAAAACTTTGGGCAGTACTTTTGAACCGAAAATGGTTGCCGGCCATTCTTTGGGCGAATTTTCGGCTTTGGTTGCAGCAGGGGCGATTGATTTTGAAGACGGATTACGTTTGGTTGCGGCGCGTGCCAATGCCATGCAACACGCCTGCGAACTGCAACCATCAACCATGGCGGCAGTTTTGGGTTTGGATGATTTTACGGTGGAAGATATTTGCCACCAGGTAACGCGCGTAGTTGTCCCGGCTAATTATAACTGTCCAGGCCAATTGGTTATTTCCGGTACAATAGAAGGTGTGCAGGAAGCCAGTGAAAAATTAAAAGCAGCAGGAGCAAAGCGCGTTTTGCCGTTAAATGTGGGCGGCGCATTTCATTCTCCGTTGATGGAACTGGCACGCGTAGAATTGGAAGCCGCTATTTTAAACACAACGATTAAAGTGCCTGTTTGCCCGGTTTATCAAAACGTAAACGCCCAACCAACCACATATCCGGATACGATCAGAATCAACTTAAACAAACAGTTGACCGGTGCCGTGCGCTGGACGCAAACCATGCAACGAATGATCCAAGATGGTGCTACCCAGTTTATAGAAACCGGGCCGGGAAATGTTTTGCAAGGCTTAGTTAAAAAGGTTGACCGCAATGCGGCAACAGCACATGCCTGGATATAAATTTTTTTAACCTGGCTAAAATTAATACTACTTTTATACAGGTTTAATCATTGCTTTGGATACATCTGTTAAAGTGCGCTTGTTGTTGGTTGTGCTGTGCATAAGCCTTTTTTTTACGGCTTTGACCGTAAAAACCTCTTACAATGCAGACAATCTGCTTAAAAGTTCGGCCCTTACGCTGCAAAAAAACCTCAACGAAAACGAAGCTTTTGTTGAAGATTTTTTAAACAGCCCGGCCAACTTTGCCAGCCTTAAAAACATTAATCAGGATGAAAAGGAAGCTTTAAAACTGATCAAGAATTTATCGGCTACAAAAAAAATCTACTTCTGCACTTATAAAAACAACAAGCTTGATTTTTGGAGCAGCATCCGCATCGTTCCGGATAATTCTTCGGCCTATCAAAACGGTACTTCTTTTATCAGCGAAAAAAACGGCTATTATGAATTGGTCAAAAAAACAGAAGGCAATTTTTCGGTGCTCTTTTTTATACCGGTAAAAACAGCATACAGTTATCAAAACCAATACCTGGTTGACCATTTCTCGCCCCAGCTTTTAAACAATGATTACCTTGCCCTTGCATCTTTGCAGGATAAGCAGGCGTTCAAAATAAACAGTTTGCACAATGTGCCTTTGTTTGCCGTCAAGCTTAAGCCCGGCCGTCCTGCTTCAGGCAATTTTGCTTCTGCCGAAGGTATTTTATGGCTGTTGAGCATCACGGTGCTTTTTGTGCTGGTTTACAATTTGTGCGGTTACATTGCGGATAAAGGTTATCGTAAAACGGCTGTTTTGCTGGCGCTTTTATTTGTGGTGCTGTGTACCGGCGCCATCTTCTTTTTGCATGTACTGGAAACTTTGCCATCGGGTTCCCGGGTTTCGCTGGTACAGTTTCAAAAAAGCTATCGTTCGTTCTATTCTATTAAAAATATTGCGTTTTTGATCCTGTTTGCTACCTGGTTTGCCATTTTTTTGTCCAATCATCGTGGCCTACTGGCAAAACCCGTTGTCAACAAAGTCAAAAGTTACCTGATTTTAGTGCTGATGGGCCTGCTGCTGGTAGGTTTGTCCGTCACTTTTTCCAATTTGTTTTATGGGATTACCATTGATTCCCAAATCCAGTTTGATATTGATAACCTGTTAAACCTGACCGCTTATAATTTTATTGGCACCGTGATGTTGTGCCTGTCTTATCTTATTTTTTACCTAATCAGCGAAACCTGTATCAGCATTTGTGCAAAACTTAACATTACCGACCGCGATAAACTTGCTGTTTTTATCGGTATAATTTTGCTGGCTACCGGCTGGCATTGGTGGCATTATCAATATTTTACCTGGTATTATTTGTTGTGGGCCGCTGCTGTTGCCTGGCGTGCTTACAATGTTTTTTATGAAAATGGCGAAATGCCTGCCATCGCTTTTATCCTGGTCCTGGCTGTTTCATCAGTTGTGGCCACCAATCAGCTTTCGCGGATACAGGAAAAGCTGGAACGAGACCAGCGCAAAGCCGTAGTACACCAGTTGGTCAATTCTGTTGATTCCAATGCCGAATACATTTTCAGAAATATCGAAAGCAGGCTTGTTAACGACCCTGATTTGTTGCGTTATGTAACCAACCCCAACCGAAACGAGGTTTATCTGAAAAACCAATTACGAAAACTTTATTTCGACGATTATCTTTCCAAATACAACTTCAAAATGTATGCGTACGATCATCAAAGCCATAACATTTCAGGCCAGCAGGATTACGAATTGGATGTTTTTAAAAGCCAGGTGTTTTTTGGTTCGTTGAAAGTAGATAACACCAATTACTTTTATCGCGCTGCAGATGCTTTTGGCGAGCGGAGATATTTTGCGCTTATCCCCATCAAAGCCAGCCACGAAGTTTTTGGGACGCTGGTGGTTGATTTAAAATCCAAAGTTTTAGAAAGCGGTGCTTCTTTTCCGCCTTTGCTGGTTGATGAAAAGTTGAAGCAGCAAAACGATTATAAAAATTATTCGTACGCTTTTTACAACGATAATAAATTGGTGAGCCAGAACGGGAAGTTTGAGTACAACCTGCACAATACACAGTTTAAAGGTAGGCTGAAAAGTTATACCACCTTGGAAACTACCAGCGAGGACTACAGCCATTACAATCATTTAATTTATCAGCCTACCGAGCGAAAACTGGTTGTGGTAAGCCTGGAAGACACAACCTGGAGCAATAGCCTGTCTACTTTTATATTTTTCTTTGTGGTCTTTCTGGTGTTTTCGCTTATTGTGGTGGCCTTGTACTGGTTTTTCAGCAAAATTCAAGGCTTCAACTTCAACCATTTGTGGTGGAGTTTGAATGTGGCCGCCAACAACCTGCTTTATAAAACGCGGATCCAGATATCCATGGTTACTTCGGTTGTTTTTACCTTGTTGATTATTGGTTTGGTTACCATGGTCACTTTTAGCAAGCAGTACCAAAAACAGCAGGACGACATCAACCACGAAAAAATAAAGCGTATTGCCAATGATTACGAAAGCCAGATGATGGACGGCAACACCAAAGACCGCGAAGACCTGGAAATGCGTTTCAATGCTTTTGCCGAAACTTATTCGGCTGATATGATGATTTATGATACCTGCGGCGTGCCCGTTTTGTACACCCGGCCGCAGTTGTACGATTATGGCCTGCTGGGCCGGCGGATGAATGCCGTTGCCTACATCAACATGAAGCGCTTGCAAAAATCAGAGTTTTTGAACGAAGAAGAGATCGGCAAATTCAAGTTCAAATCTGCTTATATGCCCATCCGTAACTCGGAAAACAATGTGGTCAATTTTTTGCAACTGCCTTATTTTGACAACGAGGTAGAGTATAAAAACCGTATCGGTTATTTTGTTAACTCCATGATCAATGCCTATGCTTTAGTGCTGGTGGCCATTGGTTTGTTTGCTGTTTTTATCGCCAAAAAAATTACCAACCCGCTTACTTTGATCCAGCAGGGCTTAAGCAACACGATGTATGGCCGAAAAACCGAACCGATCAACTGGAAAAGGAACGACGAAATTGGTTCATTGATCAAAGAATACAACAAAATGATTGCTTCTTTGGAGCTGAGCGCAAACCGGCTGGCCAAATCCGAACGGGAAAATGCCTGGCGCGAAATGGCCAAACAGGTAGCGCACGAAATCAAAAACCCGCTTACCCCTTTAAAACTGGGCTTGCAATTGCTCAGCAAAGCCTGGAAAGACAAAGACCCGAAGTTCGATGTCAAGTTCCAGCGGTTCAGCCTTTCTTTTATCGAGCAGATTGAAAGTTTGTCGCGCATTGCAACCGAGTTTTCAGATTTTGCAAAACTGCCCGATACCAAGCCCGAAGTGGTCAATATTTTTGATATTATTTCCAGGGCGGTCAACGTTTTTAACCAAAGTGATAACCTCCGCATTGATTATACGCCTTCGCCGGATTTGTACCTGGTGCGTGTAGATAAAGACCAATTGCTGCGCTGCTTTAACAACCTGCTTAAAAACGGTATCGAAGCGATGTCAGACGGCCAGCCGGGCATCATCGCCATTACTTATCAAACCACCAAAGAGCATATCCTGATTGATGTAAAAGACAACGGCAGCGGCATCCCCGAAAAAATCCGCGACAATATTTTTCAGCCTAATTTTACCACCAAAAGCTCTGGCACAGGTTTGGGTTTGGCTTTTATCAAAAGCGCCATCGAAAATACGGGCGGCAAAATTTGGTTTGAAACCGAGATCAATGTCGGCACAACATTTCACCTGCTTTTTCCATCGGCCTCTTTGCCAACGGTTTAAATTTAGGCCGGTTTATTTACCATGCTTCTTTTATCACCTAAAAAACAGTAAAGCTTTCTGCGTTTTTTTAGAAAATCCTGTTGCAAATACAAAATTTTATGTGGTAAAAGAAGTATTGTTATTATTCCTGATCCCAATGAAAGATCAACTATAAATCCGAAACACACCCCTAACCCCTCTCGAGAGGGGAAATATGGCGCCTACCTTTTTAACGTTTAGAAAGGCAGCGTTTGCAGGTTCCCCTCTTGAGAGGGGCAAGGGGTGTGTCCTTTTATCAAAGCAAACAAATAATAGCATGATGGCAGTTAAAAGTTTAAACACCATAAAAATTTAATTAACAAGTTCCCGTCAAACACAATGCTTCTTTTATGGCATAAAAAAAGGGAAACTAAATTCCCTTTTTTTAATTATTTGTCGGTTAAGTTTATCTTAAACTAAAAGAAGATTTTCCCATTTGATAGCCATCGGCATACAGCACAACGGAATACGTCCCTTTTTGAAACTCCGCCGGGTTTACCCAGTCAATCGCGTAGCCGCTGCCATCGTTTTTAAAATCAATAGCGCTTTTGTAAGTGTATTGCAGGTCTTGCCCATTAATGTTAAAAGTGTTTGATTCCGGCGTAGTAACTAAGTTTCCGGTCGGGTCAATCACCCGCAAGTAAATATCATGGAAACCTTTTTCTGCAAGTTCATTGGTGGTAACCGTAAAATTGATCTTGATTTTTTTGGCCGTAGAAGCACGCGTTACGTCCACTTCTTTTCCGCTGTGTTTAATTTTATAAGCCGTAATTGCTACAGAAGATGTTTTGATCGCAGCCGCCGTTTTTACTTTCGTGCTTAAATCCTGGTTTTGCTGTTGCAGCGTGGTCGCTTTTTGGTTAACCGTAGCGAGGTTGGTTTTTAAGGTATCGCGCTCGGTGGTTAAAGCCACGTTTTGCTGTTTCAACTCTTCAATATCAGCGGTGTATTTGGTAACAAAATAGCGCAGTTGTTTAATGTCTTCTTTGGCCGAATTTAACTGGGCCACAGTCAATTGCCCGCTGGCCAAAGCTTTTCTCAATTGCGTGATCTTGGCTTTCAACTGCTCGTCTTTTGCCTGCAATGCCTGCGAAATGCGGTGTTTTCCGCTGTTGGCAGAGTCAAGCTGCGTGGTTAAACTGTCTAAAGACGATTTTAAACGGGTTTGTGTACTTACCAAAACTTTGTTGTCGTCCACACTTTGGGTGATCAATCTTTCTTCCGATTTATTTTTCTGAAAATACAGGTAAGCATTGGTGCCAAGCAACGCCAGCACAACAACGATCAGAAAGTAAACTAAGTTGGATTTGTTGGCAGGCGTTTGTGGGTTTTGATTGTCCATGTTTAAGGTTTAAATAGGTGAATACGTTTTTTAGGTTCGGTTTTTAATGGTAATATTGGTTAAAATTGCTGTTTGCTGTAACTTTTGTATGGGTTAAAACTATCATTTCTGATGGTATATTGTATCTCTAACAAAAAAATACACAACCGAAGATAGGATATTCACGTTTTAATCGGTAAAAAAAAGTACGTAAAATAAACCGGGACAGGTTTTTTTAAGCTTGTTGGTAATGGCCTGTTAAAATTTATACACGAAATGCCGATGCTTCTTTTACCCTATAAAATTAGGTGGCCTGATCAATTTAAATAAACCAAAACCAAGCGGTTGCCAAATTTTATAGGGTAAAAGAAGCATTGAAACCTGTAAAGTAATTTTTAAGCAAACGCTGCATTTTTATCCAAATTAAATTTTTTGTGCCAATAAAATGCTTTGTACCGAGTTTAACTATCTTTGCCATTTTTAATATTAGTTTGATGTTTAGAGGTATAAAAACAGTATTGCTGTTGCTGATGGCGGTTGGATATGTGCAGGCGCAAGTATTGCCGCAGCCCAAAAGGGAATTTCGGGGCGTTTGGGTTGCTACCGTTGCCAATATTGACTGGCCAAGCAACAGCAAAGCCACTTCGCAGCAGCAAAAACAGGAACTGCTGGATATTTTAAGCGCCCATCATCAAACCGGCATCAACGCCGTGATGTTTCAGGTGCGGCCTGCTGCCGATGCTTTGTACGCCAAAAGCCGCGAGCCGTGGTCGCAATGGCTGACCGGGAAACAAGGCAAAGCGCCCAACCCCATTTACGACCCTTTAGAATTTGCCATCACCGAAGCGCACCAGCGCGGCATGGAACTGCACGCCTGGTTTAACCCTTACCGGGCTACTTTTTCGGCCAGTCCAAAAGGCATCAGCGATGACCACATCACCAAGCAAAAGCCCGAATGGTTTTTTACTTATGCCGGCCGGAAATTGTTTAACCCCGGTTTGCCCGAAGTACGCGAATACATTATCAAAGTGATTTTGGATGTGGTGGACAACTACGACATTGACGGTGTGCATCTGGACGATTACTTTTATCCGTACCCAATTTCCGGGCAGTCTATTGACGATGCCCAAACTTTTGCCGACCATGCCGATGGTTTTACCGATATTAAAGATTGGCGCCGACACAATGTGGATACGTTGATCCATGCCCTGAGCGACAGTATCCATCACCATAAAAACTTTGTGAAATTTGGCATCAGTCCGTTTGGTATCTGGGCAAATGTGCGCCAAAACCCTGAAGGTTCCGAAACTGGCGGCGGTTCGTCTTATTACGAGCAGTTTGCCGATTCGCGCAAATGGATTAAACAAGGATGGCTGGACTACATCAACCCGCAACTTTACTGGCCTTTTAACAACCGCGCTGCCGCCTACGAAAAACTGGTGGACTGGTGGAGCAACAACACCTACGGCCGGCATTTGTATATCGGAATGGCCGCCTATCGGATCAACGAACGGATGAGCGCCAGTTGGAAAGAAAGCACGCAAATGCCGCGGCAGCTCCGTTACGACCGGGAAAACCCGCGCGTGCAGGGCAGCGTTTATTTCAGTTCCAAATCTTTGCAGCGCAACCTGCTGGGTTTTACCGACAGTCTGAAAACTGATTTTTACCGTTACCCGGCTTTGCCGCCAGTGATGCTTTGGCGCGATGCCGTTTCGCCAAATATCCCGCGCGAACTCGTAGCCAAAATAACCGGAAAAACAATCAACCTGCAATGGCAACTGCCTTTGACCGCCAGTGATGGTAACACGGCTTATGGTTATGTGGTTTACCGTTTCGACCAGCATGAAGCCATCAACCTGGCCGATCCGAAGCATATTTTGAACATTGCATACACCCAGCAGCGCACTTTTGACGACCCGACTGTGGAAGCCGGTAAAAATTACCAGTACGTAGTTACCGCTTTAGACCGGTTGAAGAACGAAAGCTATCCATCCAACACGGCTGTGGTTTCTGTTCCGGCCAACAGTTTATAGGTGGTAAAAACAGCATGCTTCTTTTACCACCTATAATTTGGTATAGGTTTACGGATGATGGATTACCACTTGCTTTTTGATTACCTCTTTGCCATCCTTTACATGCAAAAAGTAATTGCCGTTTTGGATGTCGGCCGTATTTAAAACCACGCCTTTGCCGTTACTGCTTTTGCCTGATTTTAAAACCTTGCCTTTATCGTTGTACAGTTCTACACTAAAACTATTTATTGGTTTGCTTTGCGTGTCGGCATCAGATGTTGCAGCCTGATTGGGACTGGATGTAGTTTGGTAACTAACCGTCATTTCCTGGTCTGCCGGGTTTGGATAAGATGCTATACTGCTTCCTGTACCGCAAGGGCTGTAAATTGTTACTCCACTTCTGGTTGAAGTATTGCCACATTGATCTGTATAAGTTACAGAAACACCTCCGCCGCCACGCACAGTTATATAGGTACTTTGAGAATTTGGACTTTGAATATAAAAAGTTCCGGATGAAGGGTTATCTACATACCAATGCCAATTGGTTGCGCCAGCAGAACTTGGTGTAGCTTGTAAATACCAGGTTTGAGAGCCATTGTAGCAAGAACCACTTTGATAGTAGTTTATAGATGTTATGGTTGGAGAAGACGAAACAACAACTGGTTTTACAATTGGGATATCACCACAAGCGCTTTTTACCAAAGCAGTAAGGGTAATTGACGCATTGCCTTGCGGTGTTACTGTTGCAACATTATTAGATTGGGTAATGCTTACAGCATTTGATGGGCTTGCTGTCCAACTAACGGATGCATTTGCAGGTAGACTGTTAATATAGTAATTAGCGGTAGAACATATACTTGGCGAACCTGTAATTAAATTTGTATTACAGAACAAAGCACAACTACCAAAACCGGTTGTAGTGCTATTTAACTCTTTCAATATAAAATCTCCATTTCGTGGCCCAAAAGTCAAGTGTTCTTCATTATAACGTACAGCGGTAACAAAATTGTTAAAAGGGGTATTGTAAGGATTGGCAGGCGGACTGTCGATACTATAAGCACTATTCAGTTGCGATGTATTAATGGTTGAATTACCCGAACCAATGTCCAATGCGCTTACTGTAGGCACAAAACAAACGCTGCTTACTTTAATAATATCTGATAACCCTGATGGCAAACCAATACCACCACCTCCAGCGAAACTTGCCAAGCCACCAGGAGCAGTATCCAAAGGAAGCATATATGACTGTGCATTTACAGTTCGGTTTGTAATGGATGAATTAACAGTAAATAGGAACAAAATTTTTCTTTTTACTCCTACAAAACCTTTATAAATCTGTTGAGTGGAATGATCGGGCAGTGCTTTGGCCTGGAAATCTACTACAAAACTTGTCTTTGTCGAAAAGGTTCCCAGCAGTGAACCCAATCCTATTAAAGGCCTATTCGTAAAAAGTCCAAACGCAACTTGATAAGCTGTAGTAAAAAAATCAAAGATATTTGCTAAACCTCCTGGAGCTTGCTTTTCCATTTTCATCTCAAACAAAGTGGTCAAAGGCGGATAGTTTTGGGTTGTTCCGCATTCAGAACCGTTACTTATAGCAATGTTACGGCAGGACGGCATACCGAGTGCATGGTAAGTACTGTAAAAATTATCGTGTATTGTATTATCAATAGGCAAATTATTGCCATCGCCAATTCTGTAAATTAACAATTGTTTTGCTGCAGGCGTATTTAAAATACTATTAGCAATGGCCACTTCCGGGAACATATCCCTTAGCTGAAGAGAAAAAGCACCTTGAAAGATACTTAAACTGGCAGTATTAATATTTTTAACTAATGCTTGCAGGCTTAGCGGAAAATTGCCACCCTGATGCGGGCCGTCCATACTAACAAACAACCTCGTGTTATGAGGTATCCCATTTATTTCCATTGTGCGCAAAACATACCGGGATAGGACACAGCCCATACTCAAGCCCATCACCACATTTTGGGTTGTGCCGGTTTTATTGTTGTTTACCCAAGTTATGGCCTGCTGCACCAATTGTGCGTTATCTTCAAGGGCAGCAGTACCTTCATCAAAATTTACAAAGATGATGTCGTAACCTGCAATATCTATCTGGTTGCTTAAGAGATCGTTGTTTGGAAATTGATTAACAGCCAAATTTAATAGAAATTGATTAACCGTAAAATCAGGGCTACCGGTAATTCTCCAAAAATCTATTCCTTCTACTACGATTAAAGGTTTTAAAATGTCATCGTTTGCATGGTTATTACTTAGTCGTATTTGTAATGTAGCCCGTTTAGTTCCGTTTGAAGTATTTGCCACTAAATCAACATTAGTCCTGGCATGAAATTGCTCGGAATAATCACCTCCACCAGGTGCGTAATAATCCTCAGCTACTTTTTCAATATAAATTTTACTATGCGAAGTTAGAACGGTATAGTCGTTGAATGTAACTTCGTAAGTTACGTTTTTTAAGCCCCCGGTGCTGTATGTAGCTGTAAATGCGGAACCGATGGCTACATTTCTCAAGCCATTTCCATCATCTAAATTAATTTTAAGCTGACTTATACTTTTACCGGTATTGCCAAACATCAGGGCAGTAGGGAAAACAAAGCTTACCGATCCGCCAACTGCAGTAAAATAATCTTTTTGAGGGGCTATGGCAAATGCTGTTTTGGTTACATAAGGACTTTGACTACGGTTGGCCACATCATACAACTGATCGTTGCTGGCATACATCAGCCCGGCATTTATGGCATCACTCCTTAGTACCTGGTAGTTATAATACAAAAAGGCAAAAGGCGTTGGCTGTGTACTGCCAACATAGCTATTCAGCGTACTGTTAAAAGCTGGAAACGAAGTAAAGCTTACCTGGTTGTTAAACTGTGAAGTCAACAGGCTGCCGTAAATACTGCGCCATTCCCGCATACTTACAAAGTTGCTGTCTACAAGTGTAGTACCGTTAAAATTATCCAAGTTTAAAAAATCCACACCGCAGTCCAACAAAATACCTGTATTGACCGGGCTTGTATTTACATATTGGAAAATGCTTTTCACGCGGTTAGAAAAATCATCCGGTGTTTCCTGTGCCTGTAAATTCCTGTTGAATAACAATCCAAGCAGGGAAAAAAGTAGTAGTTTTTTCATAAAAGTTGTTAAGTTAATAAGCAAGATTAATTTGTAAAAGTTACATCAAGCCTGCCATCTGTTACAGACACAGTTTTTTTACTAACAGTATCTTGCCCGATAAATGAAAAACGGCCCGAAAGAATTTTGTTTGTCTTATCGTATCTGGTGATCGTTAAAGAACCTTGGGTACATTGATAAAGAACATCATTTACCGCATACACAATAAAATTCTTGCTCTGTGTTAAATCATAATCTCCCGTTGAAGTCAATTTGCTTATTGATATATTGATACCTTCATTACCTCTTCTAGCTTGTAGATTCAATATGTCATATTGAATCGTTGTACTTAGTGAAGAGTAAGGAAAATTCCCTTTAGGCAACCAAACTTTTCCATCAACCAAGCAGCCAAATGTACGGGTACCAGTTTGAGTTTCGGCAGGAAGGGTTTCCGGGCCGGGTTCGGGGAAATACTTTTTGCATTTCATGTTTGTAAAAAGCAGAAAGCATAGTAAAGAAAATAAGGAAAGCGTTTTAAGCGGTTTCTTAAACAGGTAAGGCAGTGTTTTCATAAGCATTTTTTATAAAACTATGAGCAACAACAAAAAGAAAATTTTATACGTTAGAAGTAGCAGGTGGCTTTTGGTAATTTTAGGAAATCAGAAAAGCGTTATTAAGTATAATAATTGTTACAATAAAATTATAAAAATTATTTTGATAAAGACAAACTAATTTTTTAAAAAAGCTATTTCCCAGTTTTAATAGTTGTTGGTACTTAAAAAAACACCGATAAAAGAAGCATCAGCCCAACCTTCATCACAACAAACTCCTCAAACTTTCCAGCGTATCCGCTTCCTCTTTTTTCTTATCATGCCGCCAGCGCAAAATACGAGGGAAACGCAAGGCAATGCCCGATTTATGCCGCGAAGACTGGTTGATGCCTTCAAAACCGATTTCAAAAACCAGTTCGGGTTTTACGGTGCGCACGGGACCAAATTTTTCGAGCGTGTTGCGTTTTACAAAAGCATCCACTTTGCCAATTTCCTGGTCGGTTAAACCGGAATAAGCTTTGGCAAAAGGCACTAAACGATCGCCGTCCCAAACGGCGAAGGTGTAATCCGTATAAAGATCAGCGCGGCGGCCGTGGCCTTTTTGGGCGTAAATCATCACGGCATCCACCGAAAGCGGGTCAATTTTCCATTTCCACCAGTCGCCGCGTTTGCGGCCAACCTGGTACATGGCGTTTTTCCGTTTCAGCATAATTCCTTCGGCAACCATTTCGCGAGAATTTTTTCGGATCTCCGCCAATTCTTCCCAGGAACCGAAACTGATCAAAGGCGAGACCCGAAATATAGTGCTAAAAGAAGTATTGCGCTGCAATTGATCCAAAATTTCCCGGCGCTCGGTTTGTGTTTTGGTACGGATATCTTCGCCGCCAACTTCCAAACAATCATAAGCAATAAAAGCAACCGGGTTTTCTTCCAGGATTTTTTTGGTGAGGTTTTTCCGTCCGATGCGAGTTTGCAGCAGATTAAACGGAAGCGGTTGCTCATCACGGAAAGTAAGCAATTCGCCGTCTAAAACCGTTCCGTCTGGTAAAGCTTGAATGAACGGATGCAGTTCCGGGAACTTCTCCGTTGCCAAATCTTCGCCGCGGCTCCAGATAAAAATCTCGCTTTTTCGGTGGATCAATTGCGCGCGGATGCCGTCCCATTTCCACTCGGCCTGCCACTCGCCGGCGTTGCCCAAGGCGGTTTGCATTTCCTCCGGCGATTTCTGTTTTTCGGAAGTTTCCTGGATCGGGTAAGCCAGAAAAAATGGATACGGGCGCGACAGATCGTCCAGCGCGCCTTGTTCTTCCATCAATTGCGCAAAAGTATAAACTTCAGGGTCCCAGTTGCCCATAATGCGGTGCGTTAAAGTTGCGGCATCGAGCTTGGAAATATCGGCCAGCGCTTTGACCACCAGGCTTTGCGAAACACCAACTCGGAAACTGCTGGTCAATAATTTATTAAAAACAAAGCGTTCCTGCCGCGTTAACGAAGCCCAAGATTCGGTGAGCCACAACTTGCGTTCGGCTTCGTCCAGCTTGTTTAAAGCGTTGATTTCGGCAATCCATTCGGTCAGGCTTTTGTTGGAAGTATTGTTGCTTTCGGGCAGCAGCAGCGAAATGGTTTCGGCCAGATCGCCAACCACTTGGTAACTTTCCTCAAACAGCCAGACCGGAATGTTGGCCAGTTCAATCGCCCAGTTTTTTACCAAAGTCGAGTTGATCTGCCGCTTGGGTTTTCGGCCACTAAACAAAGCCAGCATGTGCATTTTGTCGGCATCGCTTACGGTTAAAAAGTAAGCTTTAATGGCATTTACCTTTTCGTTGGTTTTGTTGGTTTCGTCGAGGGCGGCGAACAAGGCGGCAAAATGTTTCATAAGGATTCGGGTTGATTGGCTTCGGCTTCACCAAATGTTGCAATAGTTTCGTTTTCTGCGGATGCTTCTTTTACACCTGTTTTTTTGGTGTCTGATCCTTTTGCGCTCCCGGCTTTTCCGCTCTCATTTTCCCCGCTCCCCGCTCCTAAATCTTCAGACGGAACTTCGCCCTCACTTTCATCATCGCCGTACAAGGTGTGGACTTCGTGCGCATCAAAACCAATTTCCCGTAAATACCTGGAAAAAGAAGCCGTATAACCGTGGGTGAGGTACACCGATTCGCAGCCGGTTGCATCAATGGCAGCAATCAAACCGTCCCAATCAGCATGGTCAGAAAGTACAAAACCACGATCGGCGGCACGGCGTTTTTTGGCGCCGCGCACATTCATCCAGCCGGAACAAAAACCAAATTCAAAAGGTGCCAGTTTGCGCATCCAGTTGCTGCCAACTGCGGAAGGCGGCAGCAAAACTATGCCTTTTTTTATTTCTTCCTTCGGGATTTCCGGTGTGATGCGTACTGTTTTTGGCAAATCAATTCCGTTGTGGCGCAAAGCGTCATTGGTGTTTTCGATCACGCCATGGGTAAAAACAGTACCGAGCGAAAGGTCAAGGTTGCATAAAATACGCTGCGCTTTACCCAGCGAATAGCCGGCGATGATGGTTGCCTTGCCTTCTTCAATATTCTTTTCCCACCAACGGTTGATTTCGTTAAAAATCAATTGCTGCGGTTTCCACTGGTAAACCGGCATCCCAAAAGTGCATTCTGAAATAAAATGGTGGCATTTCACCGGTTCAAAAGGTGTGGAGATACCGTCATCTTCCACTTTGTAATCTCCCGAAACCACCCAAACTTCGCCCTGATATTCTACCCGAACCTGCGCCGAACCAATGATATGCCCGGCCGGAAAAAGCGAAATCTGCACGCCGTTTTTATAAACTGTTTCGCCATAAGGAATGGTTTGCAAAGAAATATCAGCGCCTAAACGGTATTTTAAAATTTCATGGGAAAGCTCGTGCGCCAGGTATCTTTTGCTTCCGGTTCGGGCATGGTCGGCGTGGGCATGGGTAAGCACGGCATCATCAACAGGCCGCCACGGGTCAATGTAGAAATTGCCTTGAGCACAAAAAATACCGTTATCGGTAAACTGGAGGAGCTGCTTTGCCATATCCAAAGATAAGCAGCAAAGCCGTAAGAGCCTGTTTAAATTTTGTTCGATTTAATTTCTATGCTTCTTTTACCACCTTAAAAAACATCAAACCTCCATGCTTTTTGCATTGGTATATAATTCAGGCACCAATTTTATAGCCATAAAAGAAGCATTGTAAATTTTTTTGACATAAATTTAAACAAGCCCTAATTTGGTTTGAAACAAAAAACCTCCGGGTTTTGGCCGGAGGTTTTGGTAAAAATTATGGTTTTTTTAACCCGATGTAATCTGTCAGGATTTGCCCGGCTTCTATTTTTAGGAAGTCGGCATCCTTGTCTTTCGCCTGTTTTTCGCCTTTGGCCAAAGGTTTTAAGCCAAGTGCCGCTCTGCGTGCGTTATCATGTGCCAATGATTTTGCATCGTCTTCTTCGTGTTGCTTTTTCAACGCTGGTTCGTTTAGCGTAACTGTTTTTTCGGCATCGCGTTTTTTGTATTCGGCAATATCTTCCAGCAGGTTTTTGTAGTTTACGTTGCTTTGCATCCGTGTATCGTGCTGCGTTTTCAACTGCGGGATTACGGACGTAAAACTTCCGTAGGTGGTATAACTGCTTTTTTGGATCATATCAAAAGGCAGGGCAGAAGGCTCGGTATCTTCACCGTATTTATCCAATGGAATGGCCGACGGAAACTGGATATCCGGCACTACACCTTTATGCTGGGTAGAACTACCATTGATGCGGTAAAATTTGGCAATGGTGAGGTTGATTTGACCATAACCAACGGGTTGTCCGTCTGTTTTTAAACTTTCTGACTTTCCTTTTACATTGGCCAGTAATTTGGAGAAAGAATTACCAATAACCCGGTCTAAATCAATGGCGGATTGTACGGTGCCTTTGCCATAAGTTTGTGTTCCAACAATTAAACCGCGGCCGTAATCCTGAATGGCAGCGGCAAAAATTTCGGAAGCCGAAGCGCTGAAACGGTCAACCAGTACGGCCATAGGGCCAGTCCAGGCGATGGAAGGGTCGTCGTCTGTATCCTGCTCAATCCGGTTTTTAATGTCCCGAACCTGTACAACCGGGCCGGTTTTGATAAACAGACCGGTTAATTGTATCGCTTCGGGCAAAGAACCACCGCCGTTTTGGCGAAGGTCAAGCACTACGCCATCTACTTTTTGCGCTTTCAGGCTGTCTAAAATTACTTTAACGTCCCGGCTTACGCTGCGGTAGTTTTTGTCGCCGGCCTGGTAAGCTTTGTAGTCTAAATAAAATCCCGGAACGGTAATGATCCCGATCTTCAGTTTTTTGCCGTTTTGGTCGTAAGTCCTTATTTCTTTGCTCGCCAATTGGTCTTCCACCACAATTTTTTCGCGCACCATTTCAACAATTTTTGCGTTAGTGGCGGTTTTTCCTTTAGAAAGGATTTTTAAGCGGACAACAGTTCCTTTTGGCCCGCGGATCAAATTAATCGCATTGTCAATCCTCCAACCAATAATATCCTGGAACTCGCCGGTTTTGCCTTGCGCCACACCAATAATGCGGTCATCAACCATCAACTGTTTGCTGCGTTCGGCCGGGCCGCCTTTTACAATGGCTTTAATGGTGATGTACTCGTTTTCAAATTGCAACGATGCCCCGATGCCTTCCAAAGTTTTAGACATTTGAATGTTAAACTGTGCCGCATTGGAAGGGTTAAAATAGTTGGTATGCGGGTCAATGGATTCGGTAAAGGCATCCATAAAAATCTGGAAAACGTCCTGGTTGTTCAGCTTGTCCGATTGTGTGATCAGGTTTTCGTAACGCTTTTTTAAGATTTCTTTGTCTTTGTTGATATCCGGCGTGGCCAAATTCAGGTTCAGCAGATCGTATTTCACACGCTTGTCCCAAAACTTGTTCAGGTCGCTTGCCGTCGAAAACCAGGGCAGGTTTTCGCGGTCAAACGTAAAGCTTTCCTGCTGGTTAAAATCGTAGTTTTTGCCCAATTGTGCCAGCGAATATTTAATCCTTTCGTTGTACCGTTTTTGATAAACATTAAAGATGTAGAACACGTGGTTCAATTCGCCGTTCTGCAAATCATCGTCCAATTGCGTTTTATACTGGTCAAAATCCTTCACATCCGAAGCCAGCAAATAATTGTGGTTTTCGTCCAGCGCTTTCAGGTAGCGGTTGTAGATCACAGTTGAGATCGAATCGTTCAGCTTGATTTTTTTGTAGTTGTAATTGGTAATCATTTCGGTTACTTCCTTACAAACAATGGCCTGTTGTTCGTCGGGCTCTATGTTTTTAGAGCCTGCTACTTTTATCGGCGTTCCGGGCGTGGCGTGGCAGGCAACCGAAGCGCCCAGGATAGCCATCATATATAACTTTTTGAACATGTTTTTTATACGCATTAAATTAAATTCTCCAGCAGGCATTCGTCTATTTGGTAAATACAGTTTGCTAATTTAAAACAAAAAAAAGACAGTCAAAACGGCTGTCTGTGTTAATGATAACAATATTACAATGAATTGTTTTTAAGCCAAAGCCTGTAAACCAAATCATTACGCCATGCTTCTTTTATGCCGGCAAAAACAGTATAAAGCACGCAGCCTGGCAAACCGAAACTGGTGCGTAAAGCAGGGTGGATGGCATCTGTAACAATTAGCAAACTGGTTTTTAAACGTTTAAAACAAACATTAAGGTATAGTTGCGGCAAAATAATAACGAATTTCTTTGTTGATTTTATGCCGGTAAAAGAAGCATTTTTGCAATATGGAATTTTTGACCCAACCCGAAGCCTGGATATCGCTGATTACGCTAACCATTTTAGAAATTGTTTTAGGGATTGACAATATCATTTTTATCTCTATCCTTTCCGGGAAACTGCCGGCCGAGCAGCAAAACAAAGGCCGCAGGCTGGGTTTGTTTTTGGCGATGTTTACGCGGATTTTGCTGCTGCTTTCGCTCACCTGGATCATGAGCCTGACCAAACCGCTGTTCAACCTTTCCGGCGTTTTTGGGATCACTGATCCGGATTGGGTAGAAAAACTCGCTATTTCCGGCCATGATTTAATTTTGATCGTGGGCGGCTTGTTCCTGATCTATAAAAGCACCAGCGAGATCCATGAAAAATTTGAAGGCGATGAGGACGACGAAGACAACGTAAAACCGAAACCTTTTTGGTCAACCATTGTGCAGATTGTGCTGCTGGACATTGTTTTTTCGCTGGATTCTGTCATCACCGCCGTTGGTATTGCCAGCCATATCGAAGTGATGATTGCTGCCGTGGTCATTTCCGTTGGAATCATGATGTGGGCATCAGGCAGTGTGGGAAATTTTGTCAATACGCACCCAACCGTAAAAATGCTGGCCTTGTCGTTTTTATTGTTGATCGGTTTCTCCTTGCTGGCCGAAGGTTTTGACCAGCACATCCCGAAAGGCTACCTGTATTTTGCCATGGGTTTTTCTATTTTGGTAGAGATGCTAAATTTACGGCTACGCTCGAAATCGAAAAAGAAAAAACTGGAAAAAGTAGTGTAAAAGAAGTATTTGTCATCCTGAACTTGTTTCAGGATCTCTCATGAAATTAACAAACCTTGCTTGTGGGATGCCGAAACAAGTTCGGCATGACAAAAACCAAAACTTAACTCACCCGGCAAAGCAGCCCTTTTAAATATTCTCCTTCGGGGAAAGAAGAACGGATCGGATGGTCTTCCGGCTGCACCAACTGGCCGATAAACTGCACTTCTTTGCCGGCATCCAGCGCGGCCCAGGCCAAAATTTGTTTAAAAGTTGGCATGTCCATCGCGCCGGAACAGGAATAGGTGGCCAACAGCCCGCCTTTGTTCAGCAGCAACATCGCCAACCGGTTTAAATCTTTATAAGCACGCGAAGCACGGTCCAAAGCCGAACGCGAAGGCGCATACTTTGGCGGGTCGAGGATGATCAAATCAAACTTTTCATCTTCTTCCCGAAACTTGCGCAACTGCTTGTTCACATCGGATTGTATGGCAATGCTTCTTTTAGCATCAAAATTATTGAGTTTGATGTTTTTCTGTAAAGTCTCAATCGCCAAAGCAGAACTGTCCACGCCGGTAACTAAATCCGCACCCTGCTGCAAACAATTTAAACTGAAACCGCCGGTGTAACTAAAGCAATCAAGCACTTTTTTTCCCGAAGCATGTGCCGCAACCAAACGCCGGTTATCTCGCTGGTCGCAGTAAAAGCCGGATTTTTGCCCTTCTGCGATGCTTATTTCATACTTAATTCCATTCTCTACAACTTCCACAAAATCCGGAGGGTTTTCTCCGTAAAGCAAACCAAAAGAAGCTGCCAAACCTTCGTGCGAGCGCGAAGTGGCATCGCTGCGGTCGAAAATACTTTTTGGCTGAAGCTGTTTTTGCAGTTCATCAATCCAAATTTCCTTTACTTTTTCCATCCCGGAGGTAAGGATTTGGACCGAAAGATGATCGGCATATTTATCCACAATTAAGCCCGGCAAAAAATCGGCTTCGCTAAAAATTAAACGGCAGGTATTGGTTTGTTCGTTTAAAATAGTTTTTCGGTTATTAACAGCGTTTGCAATACGTTTTCTCCACCAATTTTCATTGATAAAAACAGCATCGTTCCACTCCAGCAAACGCACCGCCACGCGCGATTGGTTGTTGTAAAAGCCATAAGCCAGGAAACTGCCTTTGCTGTCTGATAACCTTACAATTTCGCCGTTTTCCGGTTTGCCTTTTACGCGTTCAACCGCGCCCGAAAAAACCCAGGGATGGCGTTGCAATACTGCTTTTTCTTTGCCTTTTTTTAAAAATACTTCGTTCATGGAAGGGCAAAGGTAGGGTTTGAAGGTGAAAGGTGAAGGGTGGAAAGGAGAAAGGCCAGGTAAATCGCTTTTAAAAATTTGCGCAAATTTTTTGGCTGAAGCCTGGCCTGCTGCTGCCTATTTAACCGTTGGCTGAAGCCAACGGCAATGAATGAGTTAAGGATTGAGCCAGTTTAGGACGGCTAAAGGTATTCATTGCCGTCCCATTTATGGGACGGTAGCAAAGGGACGAAAAACGGCTTTAGCCGAAACCTACTATGAAGTTATTTAAAAGCAATTCCCTGAGAGATAAATTTTGTACTTCTTTTTCGGGAATGCTAACCTTTAACGTTTTCATTGCTTTAAATTTAATACTTAAAGATAAAACAAAACGCCTTTAAAATTTTAATAAACCTTTAGATTCGCTTTAAAATACTGTTTTTACCACCCAAAAATCAAGATGAGATATTATAGTTTTACCGATGACCCCGTGGTTTCGCCGGATGATTTTTATATGCAACTGGCTTTGCAGGAAGCTAAAGCAGCTTTAAAAGAAGATGAAATCCCGATCGGTGCCATTGTGGTTTGTGAAGGACAGGTCATTGGCCGCGGACACAATTTAACCGAGCGTTTGAACGATGTTTCTGCCCATGCCGAAATGCAGGCGCTGACGGCAGCCGCAAACGCAATGGGTGGCAAATACCTGCAAAACTGCACGCTTTACGTTACGATGGAACCTTGCGTGATGTGTGCCGGTGCCACATATTGGTTCCAGATCGGAAAAATTGTTTTTGGCGCTTACGATCCTCAGCGTGGTTTTGGCCGTATCAACCAAAAAATTACGCACCCAAAAACTGTAGTTACCGGCGGCATTTTGGAAAATGAATGTTCGGAACTGGTGCGGTCGTTTTTCAAACAAAAACGGATTAAAAATTAAGCAGCAACAGAACAAATCCGTGCCTTGCCGCTTTGTATTTCAGGTTGTCAATCTCACCTCAAATTCATTTTATTGCCAGTAAAAACAGTACCGGCAAAAAAATTATTTAGGTTTGTACCAATCAGATTCTTTCACCCTTAAATTAACCGATATGGCATTTGTATTACCGGCGTTACCTTACGCCACCGACGCATTAGAACCGCACATTGATAAAATGACGATGGAAATCCACCACGGCAAACATCACCAGGCTTACGTAACCAACCTGAACAAAGCTTTGGAAGGCAAACCGGAAGCAAACAGTCCGATTGAAGATATCATCAAAAACATTTCTAAATTTCCGCCTGCGGTGCGCAACAATGGCGGCGGCCATTACAACCACACGATGTTCTGGACTTGGCTTTCGCCAAACGGCGGCGGCGAGCCAAGCGGAGAATTAGCAACTGCCATTAATTCTGCTTTCGGTTCTTTTGCCGATTTTAAAACCAAATTTGCCGAAGCCGGTGCAACCCGTTTTGGTTCTGGCTGGGCTTGGTTAACTGTTGGTGCGGATAAAAAACTGCAAATTAGTTCTACACCAAACCAGGATAATCCGTTAATGGATATTGCTGAAGTGAAAGGCACGCCAATTTTAGGAATGGATGTTTGGGAACACGCTTACTACCTGAAATATCAGAACAGAAGGCCGGATTACATAGCCGCTTTTTGGAACGTAGTAAACTGGAACCAGGTGAACGAATTGTATAAAAAAGCAATGGCTTAATACTTTTTTTATCGCATAAAAATCAGTGAAACCGGCTTGGATAAACATCCGGCCGGTTTTTTATTTTATCAATTATGAAAGCAATTGTTTTAGAAGCCGCCGATCAGCCGCTGGTTTGGAAAGATATTGAAAAGCCAACGCTGCAAGCTGGCGAAGTTTTGGTGCAAATTAAAGCCGCCGCTTTAAACCGCCGCGACTGGTGGATTACCAAAGGACAATACGCCGGCATTAAATATCCCTCAATTTTAGGTTCTGATGGTTCGGGGATTGTTGCCGAAGTTGGGCCGGATGTTGATCAAACTTGGATCGGGAAAGAAGTGATCATCAACCCGGGAAACAATTGGGGCGATCATCCGGAGTTTCAGCAAAAAGAATTTAAAATTTTAGGTTTGCCGGATGACGGGGCTTTTGCAGAATTTGTAAAAACCGGTGCCGAATATTTGTACCCGAAACCTTCGCATTTAACCTGGGAGCAGGCGGCTGCCATTCCGCTGGCTGGTTTAACGGCTTACCGTGCTTTGTTTACCAAAGGAAAAGCTAAAAAGGGCGATAAGGTATTGATCGTTGGCGTAGGTGCGGGGACGGGTTCTTTTGCCTTGCAGTTTGCCGTTGCCGCCGGTTGCCAGGTTTTTGTAACTTCCGGTTCGGGAGAAAAAATTGATGCGGCAAAAAAATTAGGCGCTGCTGCCGGTGTCAATTACAAAGCGCAGGATTGGGCCGACCAGTTAAAGCATTTGGCCGGTGGTTTTGATGTGATTATTGACAGTGCTTTGGGCGAAGGGTTTGCACCGCTGCTTGATCTGTGTAATCCCGGTGCGCGGATTGTGTTTTTTGGCGGAACAGCCGGAAATTTGCCCGCTTTAAATGCGCGCGTTATTTTTTGGAAACAAATCAGCATTTTAGGAACGACGATGGGCACACAAGAAGATTTTAAAGCGATGCTCGAACTCATCAACCAACACCAAATTGTACCGGTTGTGGATGAAGTTTTCCCGATGGCCGAAGCAGAAAAGGCAATCAGAAAAATGGATGATTCGGCCCAGTTCGGTAAGATTGTATTGCGGAATTGATGGCTGATTTTATGCCGGTAAAAACAGTATCGGGTTTTATACTTTTGAAAAGGTTCATAGTTAATGGGTCATGGTGTAAAAACAGTACCAGCTTTTATACCGGTGCGCTTTTTGTTTGTCATTTCAGGTTGATGCTTCTTTTACCACCTAAAAATTGGTAAGAGGTTTCGGCAATTACCCATGAACCATCAACAATTGACTATCAACTTTCCTTCATTCCACCGTTACCGATTTGGCCAAATTACGCGGCTGGTCAACATTACAACCACGCATCAACGCAATGTGATAGGCTAATAACTGGAGCGGGATAGTGGCCAGTAAAGGTAAAAATGCTTCGTCTGTTTGCGGGATCTCGATCACGTAATCCGCCATTTTTTTCACTTCGGTATCGCCTTCAGAAACAATGGCAATCAGTTTTCCGCCGCGTGCTTTTACTTCCTGAATGTTGCTGATGACTTTTTCATAAGAAGAATGTTTGGTGGCGATAAAAATCACCGGCATCGCTTCATCAATCAAAGCAATCGGCCCGTGTTTCATTTCCGCCGCCGGATAACCTTCTGCATGGATGTAGGAAATTTCTTTTAGTTTTAACGCGCCTTCCAAAGCAACCGGAAAAGCACTTCCCCGGCCCAAAAACAAACAGTTTGGCGAATCTTTGAACCTCGCGGCAATCGTTTTGATCTTATCGTTGGTCAGCAGCGTTTGCTCAATTAGTTGCGGGATTTCGTTCAGTTCGGTTAACAAGCTGATGAGTTTGCTTTGCGATAACGTGCCGCGGACTTGGGCAATATAAAAAGCGATCAGCGTTAAAACCGTTACCTGCGCGGTAAAAGCTTTGGTGGAAGCGACGCCGATTTCCGGGCCGGCATGGGTGTAAACGCCGGCATCCGTAATGCGCGGAATGGAAGCGCCAACCACATTGCAAATGCCAAAAATGGTGGCACCTTTTTCTTTTGCCAAATCCAAAGCAGCCATCGTATCGGCGGTTTCTCCGGATTGGGAAATGGCAATCACCAAATCTTTTTCAGAAATGATCGGGTTGCGGTATCTGAATTCGGAAGCATATTCTACTTCAACCGAAACGCGGCCATATTCTTCAATCAAATATTCGCCCACCAAACCAGCGTGCCAAGACGTTCCGCAGGCAACAATGATAATGCGGTCAATATTTTTCAGTTTTTCGGCGTATTCTGTCAGGCCGCCCAGTTGCACCCTTCCTTGTTGCGGATAAATTCGGCCACGCATACAGTCGCGTACCGAACGTGGCTGCTCGTAAATTTCCTTCAGCATAAAATGGTCGAAACCGCCTTTTTCCAGCATTTCGAGTTTCAGTTCCAGTTCCTGAATGTAGGGGATTTGGACAACATTGTCAATACTTTTAATCAACAGATTCTCCCGGCTGATATAAGCAATTTCATTATCGTTCAGGTAGATCACATTGCGTGTATATTCTACAATCGGCGTGGCATCCGAAGCAATAAAATATTCGCCTTTGCCTACGCCAATTACCATCGGGCTTCCTTTTCGCGCGGCAATTAACTGGTCTGGCTCATTGTTGCTCATAATTACGATGGCATAAGCGCCGATAACCTGGTTTAAAGCAATGCGGACAGCTTCCTGCAAACCGAGTTGGGTTTCGTCCTGGATATTTTCGATCAAATGGATCAGGACTTCCGTATCGGTATCACTTTTAAACTCGTGGCCCTTTTCGATCAATGCTTCTTTTATCGTTGCATAATTCTCGATGATGCCGTTGTGGATGATGGTTAACTCGCGGTTGCCGGAAGAATGCGGGTGCGAGTTGCGGTCGCTTGGCGCGCCATGCGTGGCCCAACGCGTATGGCCCATCCCGGCGGTGCCTTTCATGGGAATGTCTTTTACAAAATTTTCCAGGTCGCTAACCTTGCCGGCTTTTTTGTAAACCTTAACTTCCTGGTCAAGCAAGGCAACACCGGCACTGTCGTAACCGCGGTATTCCAAGCGGTGCAAACCTTTTATTACAATCGGGTAGGCATCCCGAAAGCCAATATATCCTACAATTCCACACATAACAAGGCAGCAGTTTTACAAAGCAAGATCAAATATAAAAGCTATTGAGTGTTTTTATATTTAATCTTGCTGAAATTTTTATCGAATGTTCCATGCTTCTTTTATGGCATAAAAACCATTCAGCTTCTTTAATGGAAAAAAATGAACCACCAATTTTATAGTGGTAAAAGAAGTATGGTAACTTTTACGGGTTCAACCTTAAAAAAGTTGATAGTTACTTCACCAAAGCCGGTGTATAAATGATGTTTAATTTCATTTTATAAGCAGAAGTTTTATCGCCCCCGGCAACCAATCTTGCGGCACTGAAGGCAGAACCGGTACTATATTCAACAGATGTTGTGTTGTAGTAATTTGCAGGTGCTAAAAAGGTTCCGTAATCAATTGTTTTCCCGGAAAGTAAATCCTGGATGTAGCCCGTAATCACAAAATGGTATTCGTTTTTATATGGGTTATAAAGGCCGCCAAAACCATAAGAAAGCAGGCTTATAAAACGGGGGTCATTACTATTGGCATCAGGTATTAAAGTACGTTGTTTGGCTACATTGTAGCGGTACATGGTAAGCCTTGGCGCAGGCAAAAAAGGATAAATCTGTGTGCCTGCAACCGGTGTGATGATCAGTTCGGCGCGGTTTAAAGCAGCGTTGCCAATCAATTTTTTAACATTGGTGGCCAATGAAGGAAAAGCTATTTTGGCACGCAAACCAGCCAAACCTTGCAGGTAAACAGTCCCTGATGATTTTGTATTGCTTAAAGCAGCCGGGATTGTTGTCCCGGTATAATCATGTTTGATCTGGGCGGCATAATTTCCCGAGGCCGGGAAAGAAGCCATCACCGTATCAATAGTGCCGGTGCTGCTGGTGTTTTTGTAATAAATATTTAAAGCACAGGAATCTGTTAACATATAAAAATTACCGCCCGGGCCTCCGGTTGTTTGTGCTTTGTCGAACGTTAAGTACAAGCCTTTAAAATATCTTTTAAAAGCTTCTGTCCCGATCAGTTTGGAAGAATCGGTCAATAAAATATTGTTCTTAACAAAAGCCGTATTAACAGGTATCCTGATTTGCGGCTGTAATTTTTTAATGGTGTCTTTTGCGCCTGTAACTATTTGCAATACTTTAACGCTGTCATTGGGGCGGGCATGAAAACTGCGTGTGCCAATTAAAGTGGGGTTATATGCCCATGTTTTGGTGTTGTAGTAAGCCTGGTTTAAGGGCTGCTCGTTCAACTGGTAAACGTTTAGTTTATAATTGGTTGCCGTAGTATCGCCATAAAAATTCCTGCCATAGCGCAATACCAAAACAGCAGAATCTACGGTAACGGTTCCGGTTGGCCTGGTAAAAGCACCGGCAGGCGTGCCCAAAGAGAGGGCGGCGTTTGCTTCTGTAACGCCAAATATTGGGTCTTTATAATAAGCCAAAGGAAAAACCGCAACAGAAGCACCGGCTTGGCTGGCAGTTAGGTTGGTGGTAACAATGCTGTCGTCCCGCAAAGTAGTGGTGTTGATGGAAACGGTGTCCAGCAAAGTGCCGTTAATCACTTCGGAAGGGTCAACAGCCAGGCCAACGGTATCGGGCTTTTTGCAACTGTTTAAAATAAAAAGGCTTATCAACAGCGTTAATAAGCCTAATTTAGAAAATTTCATATTCGGATCAAATCTTATGCAACATGTACCAATTCATCACTGGTAATTTCTTCGTAAAAGTTGTAAAAATTTTCCGGATCAAGTGTTAAATCGTACTCCAGAACCGGTTTGCCGCTCTTTTTAACATTATTTAACAGTTCCGGGCTAAGCTCCTGGCTGCCCAAAACCAAACCATCGGCATATTGCAAAGCACCATTGTCCAAAGCCAAACTATTGCCTTCTTTATAAGCTTCGATCTGTTTTTCGGCCATGCCGTTCATCACCGCTTTTTGGGTGAAACCGGCATTTAGGTTTTCACTGAAATTATGGTCGTAAAAAGAGTATATCACTTTGGAGTTTTTAAACGTCGGGTCGTCTTTGTAGCTGGTTTTTACATAAGCCGGAACCAGCGAAGTCAACCAGCCGTGGCAATGAATAATATCCGGTGCCCAGCCTAATTTTTTTACGGTTTCCAAAGCGCCTTTGCAAAAGAAAATCATGCGTTCGTCGTTATCGGCATAAAATTTGTCCTCTTTATCCCGGAAAACGTATTTGCGCTGAAAGTATTCTTCGTTGTCGAGAAAGTAAACCTGCATCCGTGCCGCAGGAATTGAAGCTACTTTAATGATTAATGGGTTATCGTTGTCATCAATAATGATGTTCATGCCCGATAGGCGGATCACTTCGTGTAAACGGTTCCTTCGTTCATTAATATTTCCAAACCTCGGCATCAGTATCCTGATCTCGAACCCTTTTTCCTGCATGGCCTGCGGGAGCTGACGGGTGATTTCGGAAATTTTAGAAAGTTCAAGAAAAGGCGACATTTCTTGTGTAATAAACAAAAGTTTCGATTTACTCATCTTTTATTGTTGTTAATTATATGTAAAGGAATTTACAATTAAGGCTACAAAGATAGGATTATCTTATGATTTATCAATCAATTGTACAAGCCAGTAGCAGCTTATTTTAACCAAATGCGCAATTTTGAACCGGAAACAGTTTGATCCTTTAAAAATTATCAGAACTTTTACGGCCTTGAAAATCCTGAAAACCATTGCCGCGCTGCAAAAATACCTGCAACAGCAAAACAAAAAAACAATTGGTTTAGTGCCAACAATGGGCGCTTTGCACCAAGGCCATCTGTCGTTAATTGCCCTGGCCAAAGCGCAAACAGCTATTGTGGTTTGCAGTATTTTTGTGAACCCGACCCAATTTACCAACGCGCTTGATCTCGAAAAATACCCGCGGCCGATAGAAACCGATATTATAAAGCTGGAACAAGCCGAATGCGATGTTTTGTTTATGCCCGAAACAACAGAAATGTACCCGCAAAAAGAGCATTGGCATTTGGATATCGGCGAGGTTGAGCACCGTTTGGAAGGCAAATTTCGGCCGGGCCATTATCAGGGCGTGATGCAGATTGTTTACAAGCTTTTTGTGGCTGTAAAACCTGACCTGGCTTTTTTTGGGCAAAAAGATTTTCAGCAGTTCCGGGTGATTGAGAAGATGGCAGAACTGAAAAAACTGCCTGTAAAATTGGTCATGTGTCCGATTATCCGGGAAGCAGACGGGCTGGCAATGAGTTCGCGCAACATTCATTTAACTGCGGAAGAACGGCAACATGCTTTGGTTTTATCGCGCGCTTTAAACCATCTTAAAAATGTACCGGTAAAAGAAGCATCGGCACAAATCATTTTAAAAGAAGCTGTGGAAATGATAAAAGCCGAACCCGGCGTAGAACTGGAATACCTGGAAATAGTAAATGCCGATGATCTGAGCGAAGATTTAAGCCATCCAGAAAAAGGAACAATCGCCTTGGTTGCGGCCAAAGTTGGCCAAACGCGGCTGATTGATAATATGATTTTAGGTTGAAAATCAGCATTCGCCATAAATCATAAATCAATACTACCTTTGTGCTATGGTTATTCAGCTATTAAAATCGAAAATCCATCGGGTTAAAATAACGCAGGCCGAACTGAACTACGTGGGCAGCATTACCATTGATGAAGATTTGATGGATGCGGCCAACATTATTGCCAACGAGCGTGTGCAAATTGTGAACAACAACAACGGTGCGCGTTTTGAAACTTATGCGATAAAAGGGGCACGTGGATCGGGCATGGTATGTTTGAACGGTGCAACGGCGCGTTTGGCGCAGATAGGCGATATTGTAATCATCATGTCGTACGGTTTTTTGCCGATGGAAGAAGCGAAAGTTTACGAGCCGATCCTGGTTTTCCCGGATGCCGATAATAAATTGATTTAGAAAATGCTGGACAAATTAGCCGTTATCAAAAAAAAGGTACTGAACCTGGATCAGTTGCAAAACGCGTTGGTTACCTGGCGGCTCATGTCGCAAAAGATTGTTTTCACCAACGGTTGTTTTGATATTTTGCATCCTGGCCACGTCATCAGTTTGGCTGGTGCTGCTTCTTTTGGCAACCGTTTAATTGTCGGTGTAAATTCGGATGCTTCCACAAAAAGGTTAAAAGGCGCCAACCGGCCGGTACAAAATGAAGAAGGCCGCGCTTTGCTGCTGGCATCCATGCACTTTATTGATGCGGTGATTATTTTTGATGAAGACACGCCCGAAAAACTGATCCGGGCAGTCAGCCCCGATGTGTTGGTAAAAGGCGGCGATTACCGCGTAGAAGATATTGCCGGTGCAGATTGGGTAATCAGCCATGGCGGAAAAGTAGAGTTGATCAATTATTTGAACAACAGTTCGAGCACCAATATCATCCAAAAGATCAAAGAAAGTTTATAGTTTTTTAGGGCATAAAAGAAGTATGATAGTTTTGCAAGGGTTAATTTAGGTAGGTTTACACCCTGCATTCCCCTCTCGAGAGGGGGCAGGGGTGTGTTTTTCGATTAGCTTTAATGTTCAATGTATGCCAAGAAAAATCATTCCCTACAACCCAAAACTAAAAGAACTGGCACGAAATCTCCGAAACAACAGCACACCGGGAGAAATCAGGCTTTGGCAGGAATTAAAGGCGAAACAGTTTTTAGGATATGATTTTCATCGTCAAAAACCGTTGTTAAATTATGTTGTAGATTTTTACTGCGCAGAACTAAATTTAGTGATTGAAATTGACGGAAGATACCATGAGGAAATTACAGATAAAGATTTAAAGCGAACGGAAGAATTAGAACAACAGCAACTAACGATATTAAGGTTTACAGAACAGGAAGTGCAAACAGATATGTTTAATGTTTTAAGGACGTTAGAAATTTATGCAGATGGGTTTAACAATAAAATAAATGATTAAAAAAGGACACACCCCTAACCCCTCTCGAGAGGGGAAGTATAGCGTCTATCTTTCTGGTGTCGTTTGTGCGCTTTCCCCTTTTGGTAGGGTTAGGGAGTGTTTTGTCTTTCTGGTGTCGTTCGTGCAGCTTTCCCCTCTTGAGAGGGGTAGGGGTGTGTTTTTTAAATTGAAGTTGTTTAAACTTTTATTTTTTTGTTAATTCTTCTGAGGAAAAATACGCAGAATGCCATCCAGTGCATCGCCATCCAGTTCCTGGATAGGACTTCATATCTGATAACCAATCCCTTAAAGCCGTCCATCCAAGCG
>NZ_JBGCVY010000066.1:0-114663 GCF_041088075.1 Mucilaginibacter sp.
CACGCTCAGATCCGAACGGCCCTTGCTTAATTCTACAGCCATCACCTTGAACTCCCGGTCATACTGTTTTCTGATTTTTGACATATTCATAAAGTTAAGTCTTTCCCTTAACTCAATGTCCATTCAAATGTAGCAACTCCATTTCCTTACTTCATATCTACCAAACCCAGCAACTTCCACTTCATCATCGCGACCCTTTTGACCGATTACTAATTGCCCAAGCTACTATCGAACAAATACCAATTGTAAGTTCGGATGAATGGTTTGATCAGTATGAAATAGAACGAATTTGGTAAAATTTAGGGTGGTAAAAGAAGCATCATACTTCTTTTACCACCTTAAAATTTCTCCGTCATCATTTTTTCTAAGGCAAACATTTCATCACGCAGTTTGGCCGCGCCAAGGAAATCCATATCCTTTGCTGCTTTTAGCATCTCTTTTTTGGTATTTTCGATGGCTTTTTTCAGTTCCGGTTTGCTCATGTACTGCACAATTGGGTCGGCAGCAATGTTATCGGCAACATCCTGTTCCACATAAGCCTGCTGCACGCCGCCTTTAAAATCCATCACTGATGTTTGTTCAATTATCGCTTCGCGTGTTTTGCCGATTGTTTTCGGTACAATGCCGTGCTCTAAATTATACTGGATTTGCTTGTCGCGGCGGCGGTTGGTTTCGTCCATTGTGATCTGCATCGAATCTGTAATTTTATCGGCATACATAATGACACGCCCACGATCATTCCGCGCAGCACGGCCAATGGTTTGGATCAAAGAACGTTCTGAGCGTAAAAAACCTTCTTTATCGGCATCCAAAATCGCAACCAGCGAAACTTCGGGCAAATCCAAACCTTCCCTTAAAAGATTGATACCAATCAAAACATCAAATTCGCCCAAACGCAAACCGCGCAAAATCTCTACGCGATCTAATGTTTTTACTTCGGAGTGAATGTAACGGCATTTAATGTTGAGGCGGTCCATGTATTTGGCCAGTTCTTCGGCCATGCGTTTGGTTAAAGTGGTAACCAAAATCCGGTCGCCTTTTTTAATGGTTTGGTCAACTTCTTCCAGCAAATCATCCACCTGGTTAATAACAGGCCTAACTTCAATCACCGGATCCAGCAAACCTGTTGGCCGGATCACCTGCTCAATCACCACGCCTTCCGATTTTTCCAGTTCAAAATCGCCCGGAGTGGCGCTTACATAAATGGTTTGCGGCGCTAAACGTTCAAATTCCTGGAAGTTAAGCGGACGGTTATCCATCGCCGCAGGCAAACGAAAACCATATTCTACCAAAGATATTTTGCGGGAACGGTCGCCGCCATACATCGCCCGGATTTGCGGAACGGTAACGTGGCTTTCATCAATCACCATTAAATAATCTTTTGGGAAATAATCGAGCAGGCAGAACGGGCGCATTCCCGGTTTCCGACCGTCAAAGAAGCGCGAATAGTTCTCGATGCCCGAGCAATAACCCAACTCGCGGATCATTTCCAGATCGTAATTCACCCTTTCTTCCAAACGTTTGGCTTCCAAAAAACGACCTTCGCTGATAAATTGCGTTTTCCGCGTTTCCAGTTCTTCCTGGATTGCCCAAACCGATTGCTGAAAACGCTCGCGCGGCGCCACATATAAATTGGCCGGAAAAACAACCATGTTCTCCATTTTTTCGATTGTTTTTCCGTTCGTTACATCAAAAGTGCTCAACTCTTCAATGTCATCACCGTAGAAATTGATGCGGTATGCGTAATCCAGATAAGCCGGATAAATTTCCACCACATCGCCTTTTACACGGAAAGTCCCGCGTTTAAAATCGGCCGTCGTTCGGGCATATAAAATCTCCACCAAACGATGTAAAAAAGCATTTCGGGTAATGCGTGTTCCAACCGCAAAACGGAAAACAGAGTTCGAAAAATCTTCCGGGTTGCCCATCCCATAAATGCAGGAAATGGACGAAACGACGATGACATCTCGGCGGCCCGACATCAAAGCAGAAGTAGTGCGTAAACGCAATTTTTCGATTTCTTCGTTAATCTGCAAATCCTTTTCAATGTAGGTATTGGAGGAAGGAATGAACGCTTCCGGCTGGTAATAATCGTAATAGGAAACAAAATAGTTGACTGCATTTTCCGGAAAAAACTGCTTGAATTCGCCGTAAAGCTGTGCCGCCAGGGTTTTATTATGGCTTAAAACCAACGTTGGTTTTTGCGTTTGCTGGATCACATTTGCAATACTAAACGTTTTACCGGAGCCGGTTACACCAAGTAAAGTCTGGTAATTTTCGCCGCTTTCTACGCCTTGCACCAACTGGCGGATGGCTTCCGGCTGGTCGCCGGACGGCTTGTATTGTGAGGTTAATTTAAAATCCATTGAGAAGATAAAAGTACGGATTTTGTGTTTTGAAATGCTAAGGAATATAGCTTTGGGATGTTTGTTTTTTGTCAGGAATTTTTATGTTGAATTCTGTAATTATTATCACGTTGGAAAGGCCGTTAGAAAGGTAGCCATCCAGGCGCGAGGGGTTGAATGCCGCCCGGAGGCGATCCGGCATTCTTGATTTTTTGGTTCTTTTTGATCAAGCAAAAAGAACGCATAAAAGAGAAAATAATTGATGAATTTATCCCACAAAAAAAGCTCCATTCTCACTACATCAATTTCCCAAGTGGAACTTAGGCGTTCGTGAGCTACAGAGCTTTAGGCAAATGTAATAATTTATCACAAAATATAACAATTTACCAAAAATTATCATAACCCGCTACTCATAATAACGCATACTTCTTTTATCACCCTAAATTTTATCCCATAAAAAAAGACCTATTTTCGCTGCATGATTTTCCAGCTCGATCAAACCAACTCGGTAGCCAACCGCTTTATTGCCGAAATGCGCAATGTACACACGCAGCAAAACCCGCAGCGTTTCCGGCATAACCAAACGCGTTTGGGCGAAATTTTGGCCTACGAGATCAGCAAAAACTTAGATTATCAGGAAACCGAAGTGAAAACGCCGTTGGGAATTGCCAAAATAAACCTCGCCAAAGAACAACCTGTTTTGGCCACTATTTTACGTGCCGGTTTGCCTTTTCACCAGGGATTTTTAAACTTTTTTGACCGGTCCGCTTCGGCATTTATTACGGCTTACCGAAAGACGGACGAAAACCACGATTTTACCATTCAGGTAGAACATATTTCAAGTCCGAATTTAGACGGACAAACCGTCATTCTATGCGATACAATGCTGGCCAGCGGGCAAAGTATCGTACAGGTTTGCAAGCGTTTGCAGGAAAAATACCAGTTAAAAGAACTGCATATTGCCGCCGTTATCGCCAGCACTGCGGGTTTAAAATATGTGCAGGAAAATTTGCCCGAAGCGTATATTTGGGTTGGTTCGGTCGATCAGGAAATGAACAATTATTCCTATATTATTCCGGGTTTGGGCGATGCCGGGGATTTGAGTTTTGGGGAAAAGATTTGATGCTGTTTTTATCGGCATAAAAGAAGCATCTTTCCCGAATGCTTCAACCTAAAACGACAATTGACAACACGAAACTGACAACGAAAATGCCATACCAACACCTCTTCTTCGACCTTGACCATACCATTTGGGATTTTGATAAAAATGCCGAAGAAGCACTGCACGAACTTTTCATCCTGCATAAACTACAAGATTTAGGTTTGGCCGCGCCAGATATTTTTATCGAAACTTATACCCGCAACAACCACCGCCTTTGGGCCGAATACCATTTGGGAAAGATCAGCAAAGAAGTTTTGCGCGAAGCCCGTTTCAAACACACTTTTTTAGAATTGGGTTTGGACGAAACCGTTATTCCGGCGGGTTTTGAAGATGCTTACGTGCAGCTTTGCCCAACTAAAACCAACCTTTCTCCCTATGCGCATGAAGCGCTGCAATATCTGCAATCCAAATATAGATTGTACGTAATTTCCAACGGGTTTAAAGAATCTACGGAAATGAAAATCTGCTTGTGTAATCTCCAACAATACTTTGAGCACGTTTTTATTTCAGAAGTGATCGGCGTTAACAAACCTGATCCTGCAATTTTTAAACACGCTTTAGAAATCGCGAATGCACAAAAACCGGAAAGTTTGATGATTGGCGATAGTTTGGAAGCCGATGTTTACGGTGCGCTAAATTTTGGTATGGATGCCATTTATTTCAACCCAAACAAAACCGAAAAACCTGAAAACGTGCCGGTGCAAATCCATCATTTGAATGAGCTGATGCTGTTTTTATAGGCATAAAAACAGTATGGCAACTATATTATTTTTTTAACGTTCGCGTAACTTTCAGTTCACTTTGCAGTCAGAACTTGCAATTGATAAAATAGTTATGGATTTTGAGTACTATCATTTGCTTGCATGGAGCATTTTGTTTTTGCTGTTGTTCCTGTTTTACCTCAGCCCGTTTGAATTGAGCGTGAACGACGACGAGGACGACGAGTAAGCTTCTTTTACCGGCAAAAAATCAGCAGCCTCAGCCTGCGTTAATCCTTTTTTGAAATTGTAGCAAATACAACAAAGGTTTTTTCAAAACGGTTTTCCTTAATTTGCGCCCTTGTTTACCGCATGAAAATATTATTTGCCATACAAGGGACTGGCAACGGCCACATCAGCCGCGCCCGCGAAATTGTGCCTTTGCTGCAACAATACGGTGAACTGGATTTGCTGGTCAGCGGCACACAGGCCGATGTTTCCCTTTCGCAGTCTTTAACTTATCGGTTGCACGGTTTCAGTTTTATTTTCGGAAAAAAAGGCGGCGTAGATTACTGGAAAACCTACAAAACCATGAATTTGCGCCAATTGCTGCGCGATGTGCGTTCGCTTCCGTTAAAACAATACGATTTGATTGTGAACGATTTTGAACCGGTCTCGGCTTGGTCCTGCAAATTGCAAAAGCTGGAATCTGTTGCTTTAAGCCATCAATGTTCGTTCATCTCCCCAAACACGCCTCGGCCTAAAAACTGGAACTATGCCGAGTTGTTGTTTAAACATTACGCGCCAACCACGCATCACGTCGGGTTTCATTTTGAACGTTACGCCGGTTTTATCCACACGCCGGTTATCCGAAGTGAAATTCGGCAAATGGAAACGCAAAACCTGGGGCATTACACCGTTTACCTTCCTGCTTATGATGACCAGCTTTTGCTGCAATATTTTAGGCAGGTAAAAGAAGTATCGTGGCATATTTTTTCAAAACACACTACAAAAGAATATTTTGAAGGAAACGTCCAGGTAAAGCCCATTCAAAACAAAGCTTTTAACCAAAGCCTGGCCAGCAGTGCCGGTTTGCTTACCGGCGGCGGTTTTGAAGGCCCGGCCGAAGCTTTGTTTATGGGCAAAAAAGTGATGATGATACCAATGAAAGGCCAGTACGAGCAGCAATGCAACGCCATTGCAGCGGCAAAATTAGGTGTTCCGGTTATCGGAAAGATTGATGGAAATTTTGTTGAGCATTTAAAAAAATGGCTTTCATCAAACTCAAAAATCGAAGTTGATTTCCCTGATAAAACCGCGCAGATCGTTTCCGAAATCGTTTCCCGGTACGGCAAAGCGCGTTAAGTTTCGGCTTGTTCTGTTTTTCTGCTAATATTGCGCAAAAGAGTCCTACATGATCCAGATTTTTCGGTCGCACAACCCCATCAACATTTTCTGGCTTGTGGTGCTTTTGTTTTTGCTGCGGATGGGCCTGGTCTTTCATCTGCCGCAAAATTTGGATGCTTCTTTTACCGGCCTTTTTTCAAGGTTGCTGGTTGCTTTTCCAACCAAAACTTTTACGCCTGGCGGAAATGTTTTTTATGCCAGCATCATCATTTTGATACAGGCACTTTGGTTCAATTACATC
Organism: Mucilaginibacter sp.; assembly: GCF_041088075.1. Taxonomy (GTDB): domain Bacteria; phylum Bacteroidota; class Bacteroidia; order Sphingobacteriales; family Sphingobacteriaceae; genus Mucilaginibacter_A. The sequence goes on from NZ_JBGCVY010000066.1 coordinate 5,854, forward strand.
GTCAACAACCATAACTTGCTGGGCAAGCCTTCGTTTTTGCCGGCTTTGCTTTTCGTTACCGTTTCCGGTTTGTTCACATCGTTTTACACGTTAAGCGCGCCGCTGATCTGTAATTTTTTGATGATTTGGGTATTGCAAAAACTGTTTGAACTCTATAAAACGGAAGAAGCAACGTCAACCGCTTATGATTTGGGTTTGATTGTTGGCATCGGCACCTTAATCTATTTCCCGTTTATTGCACTTTTTTTGATAATTTGGATCGGCTTGCTCATTTTTCGCCCGTTCAACTGGCACGAATGGATGTCGGGTTTGATGGGTTTTTTAACCGTACTTTTCTTCCTGTCGGTTTATTATTATTGTACCGATCATACGTTTGCTTTCCACAACCTGGCGCTTTCTTTTGATGCCCAAATCCCTAAGTTTGATGTCAGCCATCCTTATCATTATTTAGTGTTGGTTCCGCTGGTTTTCATTTTTATCCTGGCACTTTTCCGGCTGCAAAACAATTTTTTGAAGAGTATGGTGATGGTGCGAAAAACCTTTCAATCGCTGCTTTTTATCATCCTGCTGGTTGCCGCCGCAAGTTTCATAAAAACCGACTTCAACTTTAATCATTTTTTGCTCGGCGCAGTGCCAATTGCCGCGCTTTCGGCTTATTACTTTTTATACGCCACCAAAAAATGGTTTTACGAAAGTTTGTATTTACTGCTGCTGTTTGGCATCGTGTATTTTCAGTTTAACAATTTTTAACTTTTAGGTACAATGGTTTTTAAACAGTTCTGTTAGTTTTGTAGAATGAAATTCGGCGTCGTTATTTTCCCTGGTTCCAACTGTGATGAAGACATCATTTACGTGCTTGAAAAAATTATGGGGCAGCAGGTGGTTCGTTTGTGGCACAAAGACCACGATTTGCAGGGCGTAGATTTTATCGTTTTGCCGGGCGGTTTTTCCTTCGGCGATTATTTGCGTTCCGGTGCCATTGCGCGTTTTTCTCCGATTATGCAGGAAGTGATTCGTTTTGCCGGGCAAGGCGGTTATGTTTTGGGCATCTGCAATGGGTTTCAAATTTTAACCGAAGCCGGTTTGGTTCCCGGAGCCTTGCTACACAACAAAAACCGAAAATTCATCTGCCGAAATACGTACATCAAAGCACAAACCAATAATTCGCTGCTCACTTCACAGGTTGACCTGAACAAAGCATTAAAAATTCCGGTTGCGCATGGCGAAGGCAATTTTTATGCCGATAAAAACAGTATTGAAGAGTTGAAGCAGAACGACCAAATCCTGTTCCGCTATTGTGATGCCGCCGGAAACTATACGGATGAAGCCAACGCAAACGGTTCTATCCAAAACATTGCCGGCGTGTGCAATAAAGCGCGAAATGTTTTTGGTTTGATGCCGCACCCGGAGCGTGCCGCCGACAGCTTGCTGGCCAACCAGGACGGGCTGGCTATCTTTGAATCCATTTTATCGGTTGCCAACGCTTGATGGTCAGCCTGGTTTTTGATATCGGCAATACTTTTTCTAAAGTTGCTGTTTTTGAGGAACAACATATTTTGTGGACGGAACGTTACCGGCAAATCACCGAAAAACTGCTCCAACAAATCCTCGTAAAATTTAAACCGGCAACGGCCATTATTTCTTCGGTGCAAAACAAAATTTTTTTGTGGGAAACGATGCTGGAGCAGCAGTTAAAAACGTTTCGGTTTCATCATCAAATGGCAAAATCCATCAAAAACCATTATCAAAATCCCGAAAAATTAGGTTTAGACCGACTGGCTGCCGTAGTTGGTGCCCATTTTTTATACCCTAAAAACAGTAACCTGGTGATTGATGCCGGCACTTGCGTTACTTACGATTTAGTTGATGCCGAAGGGAATTATTACGGCGGCAGTATTTCGCCGGGATTAAAAATGAGGTTTAAAGCGTTGAAGCATTTCACCAAAAAACTGCCTTTAATTGAAGCAGAAACAGGATTTGACCAGGTTTCGGGCAGCAATACTAAAGAAGCAATTATTTCGGGCGTGCAAAACGGGTTGCGTTTTGAAGCAGAAGGCTTTATAAAAAAACAAACAGAACAAGACCCACAAACCAATATCCTGCTAACCGGCGGCGACCTTAATTTTTTTGATACTCACTTGAAAAGTAGCATCTTTGCCGCTTACGTTAAGCCCGAACCTTATTTAGTTCTGAAAGGATTAAACGCAGTTATACATCAGCAAGAATGATTAATCGTACCCAAATTTTACTTATACTTTTTTCTATATTTTCGGCATACAAGGTTTCCGGCCAGGCTACTACCAGTTCGCCATATTCCAAGTATGGTTTGGGTCTTTTACAGGAGCAAACTTTGCCGCAAAACATGGGCATGGGCGGCATTGCTGCCGGTGTGCGTACTGCTGGCGGCTACAACAACATCAATATGCTGAACCCAGCTTCGTATTCGGCCATTACGTTAACTACCATTGATGTTGGCGCTTACGGCACAATTAACACGTTAAGCAACAGTTCGGATAAGCAAACTGGCTCTGATTTCAGGCTGAACCACATTGCTTTTGCCATCCCGATTACCCGAGGAACTTCTGCTTTCAGTTTTGGCCTGCTGCCTTACAGCGATCTGGGCTACAACTTTAAACAGGTTACCAAAATTGATACCAATACGGTCAACAGTATTTACGCGGGCGATGGCGGTTTGTCAAAAGCTTATATCGGTTATGGCTTCAACCTGTTCAAACATTTAAATTTAGGTTTCAACGTAGGCTATATTTTTGGGAACCTGCGCAAAACCAGTTCGGTTGAAATACCTAATTATGTGGCTTCTTCTTTTAATACCCAAATTGAAAACAGCCAGAGTATTAAGGGTTTAAGTTATGATTATGGTTTGCAGTACCAATTTGATCTGTCCACAACGTCCAGCATTGTTTTGGGTTATTCGGGGACTTTAAAATCAACCTTAAATTCGACCAGCAAATACATTTCTACCCAATACCTTACCGACCCGACAACCGGAGAGGTTGACCTTGCAAGAGACACTACTTATTCGCGCACAGGCAGCAATACAAAAATCAACCTGCCGATGGAGCAGCATTTTGGCATCTCGTACCAAAAGCTGAACCATTATTTGATCGGGGCGGATTACAGCACGGGAAACTGGTCGGCTTTAGTTATTGACGGCGTAAACCAGGGGCTTAAAAACACGCAGTCTTACCACATCGGCGGGCAGATCACCCCAAATATAAACGCGCTGAACAGTTATTTGGCTGCGATGGATTACCGCCTGGGCTATCAGTTGAACAAAACTTATGTGCATACTTCCGGCACCGATATCAATGAATCTGCGGTTTCGTTTGGCGTAGGTTTGCCCATCCGTTCGCAAAGCCGTCTTGTTTTTTACAAAGTAAACTTATCGGCAGAAGTTGGCAGGAGAGGCACGCTTCAAAATAATTTGGTGAAAGAAAACTATGTCAATTTCAGGCTGGGTTTTTTGCTGAACGATACCTGGTTCAGGAAGTATAAGTTTGATTAAAAACATGCAGCGGCCGTTTCCCCAAAAAAAACCTGCGTTAAAATGGCTGATGCTTCTTTTACCGGTGTTTTTTTGGTCTTGCGAAAACGACCTGAAAAAAGTAAGGCAAATCTCCAGCAAGGAAGTAAACAACCCGGTTGAAACCACCATTGGCGTTGATGTGATCTACAGTGATTCGGCCAAAGTAAAAGCCCGGATGACGGCGCCGGTAATGCTTAACCATACCTCAGCCAAAGCCGAAAAGTCTTATTACGAGATGCCAAAAGGCGTGCATATTGATTTTTACGACCCGAAGCTGAAGCTGACCAGCACGGTTACAGCAGAATATGCCATCACCAAAAACCTCAACAAAATTATTGAACTACATAGAAACGTGGTGGTGGTGAACGATAAAGGCGATACGTTTAAATCCGAAGAATTGATTTGGGACCAGGCCGGCAAAAGGTTTTACTCCAACCAGTTTTCTACTTTAAAAACGATGGATGGCAACGTGATCAGTGGCAGCACTTTCAGGTGTAACGAAGATTTAACCGAACCGGAGTTCAACCAAGCTACCGGAATTGTAAATGTAAAAGAGGGATTAAACCCATAGGCCTGGTTAAACTTCTATCTAATTTTTAAACAAGGGCAGGATTTTATGCAATGCTTCTTTTACCCTATAAAAATTGGTGTAGGTACTGGTTTAAATAAATTAAAAACAACACTGATTTTTAGGCGATAAAAGAAGCATTGACCTGTCATCCTGAACTTGTTTCAGGATCCCTCTTGCAAGATAATAGTCTTTCTGATGGGATGCCGAAAAAATTTCGGCATGACAAAACAAAAAGCTTACCAATTTTTAGGTGGTAAAAGAAGCATAAAGCTTTATCAGGAAAAATTCAAATAAACCTCTCAAAAAAAGTAAAAACAAATTGCGCAATTTCATGTATCGGCTTTTTATCAAAATTTGTATCTTGCGCCCTCTTTTTTAAGCATTTAAATAGATTGATTTTTTATGGGAATAATGAGTTTTTTGCGGAACCGGTTGGGTGTGATTATGGTTGTGGTGATCGGTTTGGCGCTTTTTGCGTTTATTATTGGGGAAGTGGTGCATTACGGAAGTTCTTTTATGAACGGCGACCGTACCACAATTGGTGAAGTGGCAGGCGAAAAAATTAATTACGATGACTTTAACAACAAGCTGGAACAAAACATCCGGAATTTTAAGCAGCAATCCAACCAGGCCAACTTAAACCCGCAGATGGCCAGTTATGTGCAGCAAACTACCTGGAACCAGGCCATCAGCCAGATCATCCTGCAAAAGCAAATCAGCAAACTGGGCATTGCTGTTGGCGATAACGAAAGCAAAGCGTTGATCCAGGGAAACAACCCAAGCCCGCAAATTGTGCAGGCATTTACCAACCGCGAAACCGGGCAGTTTGACCGCCAACAATTGATGGGTTTTTTGAGCAACATCAGTTCTTCAAAAGCCGACCCTGCAACACGCGACCAGTGGGCAACTTTTGTGAACCAGATTATCGAAGGCAAAAAATCAGAAAAATACTTGTCGTTGGTGCGCAACGGGCTTTATGTAAACTCGCTGGAAGCAAAAGACGATTACGAAGCGCGCAACAAAATTGCCAATTTTAGTTATGTAACCTTGGATTATGCTTCGGTGCCTGACAACCAGGTAAAACTGACCGACGACGATTACAATTCCTATTACAACGAACACAAAAACGAGTTTAAAAACCCGGAAGAGACGCGTGCTTTTGATTACGTGGTTTTTAATGCGGCGCCATCCAAAGCCGATACCGCTGCGGTAAAAGAGCAGATCAATAAACTGCTTGACGGGTTTAAAACCAGCAAAAACGATTCGCTTTTTGTGGCCATTAATGCCGCTACGCCTGCGCCTTTGGTTTATCAGAAAAAAGGACAATTAGAGCCAACGTTGGATTCGGTGATGTTTAATGCTGCGACGGGCTTCGTTTATGGCCCTTATTTCTCGAACGGCGCTTATAAAATTGCAAAACTAATCAACACAGAAGTTGGGCCGGATTCGGTACAAGCACGTCATATTTTAATTAACCCGGCAACGGCAGGCGGCGTAGACAAAGCTTTGGCCAAGGCAGATTCTTTGCGAAAACTGATCCAGGGCGGAAAATCTTTTGCTGATCTGGCAAAAACCTATTCTATTGATGGTTCTGCTGCAAAAGGCGGCGAGTTGGGCACTTTTGCGCGTGGCTCGATGGTGCCTGTCTTTGAAGATGCTGTTTTTAATGGCAAAAAAGGCGACCTGAAAATTGTTACTTCCCAGTTTGGTGTCCATTTGATCGAAATTGAAGACCAAAAAGGGTCATCCAAAGTGGTTAAAGTTGCCGTGGTTGATAAGCCATTAACGCCAAGCAGTAAAACACAATCTGCAGCTTATGCCAAAGCACAATCGTTTTTAAGCAAAGTTTCCGGAGGTTCTTTTGCAGATGCCATAAAAGCAGATAAGCTGCAAAAACAAACGGCAGACGATGTAACGGCAAGTGCATCAGCCGTAACCGGTTTGGAAAACGCACGCGATGTGGTAAAATGGGCTTACGGCGCTAAAAAAGGCGATGTGTCAAACCAGGTTTTTGAATTAGGGAACCAGTATGTGGTTGCCCAACTGGAAGCCATCAAACCAAAAGGGATTTTGACATTGGATATGGTTAAAAAACAAATCGAACCGGCCGTGCGCAACCAGGTGAAAGCAAAACAACTGGAAGAAAAATTAAACAATGCCTTAAAAGGGGCAGCCGGACTGGACAAAGTTGCGGCACAAGTGGGCGGCAAAGTTGTGCCGGTACAAAATATTGTTTTTGCAAACCCGATCATCCCGGGCATTGCGCAGGAAAACAAAGTGGTTGGCGCAGTTTTCGGTTCGGCGCTGCACAAAGTTTCAAAACCAATTGAAGGCCAAAACGGCGTTTATGTTTTTGAAGTAGATAGTTTTAATAATCCGCCGGCTTTAAACAATGCTTTAAAAGACCGCCAGCAAATTGCACAAGCGGTGCTGCAACGTTTGGATACCGACGTATTTAATGTGTTAAAAGACAAAGCGAACGTAAAAGATTACAGGGCAAAGTTCTTTTAAACAAAGCTTTAACCTAAATTTGCATCCGGAAATAAGTATCTTGTTTCCGGATTTTTTTATTTGGGGCAGTTTAAACTTTTTAGGGCTTTGTTTATTTTCTATCACGAAAATTCACAATGCTTCTTTTACCGGGTAAAAATTGGTGTGTGTATTTTGATAAACCAATTGCTATCACGAAAATTTACAATGCTTCTTTTACCAGGTAAAAATTGGTGTGTAGCGTTTAACAACCAAAGGGTCAAGATTTTTTAGGTGGTAAAAGAAGCATCAACCAAAAAACGAAGGCCGGAAATAAAGTTTAAACAGGTTATTTTATCAACATGGAGATTCAGGAAAACATAATCAATAAAGTTGCGCAAAGTGGTTTGGTTACTTTTGACCCGGCCAGCCTTTATCCAACAGGCGAGCGGGTTTTGTACGATATCAAAGACAACCTTTTTATGGGTTTGATGCTGCGCGAAAAAGATTTCAGGGAGTTTATCAAACAGCACGACTGGGCGCAATACCAGGAAAAATACCTGGCTCTTACCTGCTCGGTTGATGCGATTGTGCCAACCTGGGCTTATATGTTGTTGGCCAATAAACTTTCTTCCATCGCCAATAAAGTTGTTTTTGGGGATTTGAACACATTGGAAACCGTTTTATTTGAAGAAGCAATCAGCAACCTGGATTTGGAAAAGTTTCGGGACCAGCGCGTGGTGATCAAAGGTTGCGGCGATGTTGCCGTGCCGCAGTCCGCTTATGTCAGTTTAACTTTTCGCCTTACGCCCATCGTAAAAAGTATTCTTTATGGCGAACCTTGCTCAACTGTTCCTGTTTACAAACGTAAAGAGGTTGTATAAACAATAAATCCTGTCTTCCCGCTTATGGCTAAAAAATTATGGGTATTTGTCGCGCTGACCTTTTTATTTCATCATTTTGTATCTGCCCAGGAACTGGCCAAAAAAAGTAATTTGGCATTTAAAGACGGCGAGCAGTTGAGTTATCGTTTAAAATACGGCATTTTTACCGGTGCCGAAGCCAATTTAAGGATTGAAGAAAGCGGCATTAAGTTTAACAATAAACCAACTTACCATATTGTAATTGACGGCCGGACGTCCGGGAGTTTTGATGTTTTTTTTAAAGTGCGCAACCGTTACGAAAGCTTTATTGACCGCAACACTTTAACGCCTTATTATTATACTGAAAACCGCCGCGAAGGAAAATACCGCCGTATGGATAAAGTTGCTTTTGATCATGATGCAAAAAAAATTACGGCCCAAAGCGGGACTTACCCTTTTAAAGGCCAGCTATTTGATTTGCCTTCAGCTTATTATTTTGCGCGGGAACTGGATCTTTCAAAAGTTAAAGTAGGCGAGGAGCTGACCTTGCAATATTTTTCGGAAAATAAAGTAGAAAATTTGGGCATCACTTATCTGGGAAAAGAAACCATCACCTGCGCATTAGGGACTTTTAACTGTCTGAAATTTTCCCCTTCTATTATTGCCGGCCGTATTTTCAGAAAAGACAGCAAATTGTATTTGTGGATTACAAACGACGGTAACCGCATTCCGATCAAAGCACAGGTAGAAATTTTGGTGGGCACGGTTACGCTGGAAATCTCAGGTGCAAAAAATTTAAAATTTCCTTTGGGAGGCATCCCTCAGGAATAAAACAAAAAAAATGATTGAAGTTAAAAATACGCTGGTACACGAGGATGTGGTTGCGGAGAACTTTGTTTGTAACTTAAACCGTTGTAAAGGCGCTTGTTGTGTGGAAGGGGATTCGGGCGCGCCGCTAAACCTGGACGAGCTGAACGTGCTGGAAAAAATCTATCCGGCCGTAAAACCTTATATGACAGCCAAAGGCATCGAAACTATTGAACAGGTTGGGACTTCGGTTGTTGATTTTGAAGGTGATTACACCACTCCTTGTGTGGATGGCAATAAAGAATGCGCTTACGTAACCTGGGAAAACGGCATCACCAAATGTGCCATAGAAAAAGCATACGAAGCAGGCGCAACCGATTGGAAAAAGCCTATTTCCTGCCATTTGTACCCCATCCGCCTAACCAAATACCCGGAGTTTGAGGTTTTGTATTACGACCGTTGGAGCATTTGCAGCCCGGCCTGCGCTTTCGGAAACGAGCTGAAAGTGAGCGTTTACCAGTTTTTGAAGGATCCGCTGATTCGAAAATACGGCGCGGATTGGTACAGCGAACTTGAAGAAAAAGCGGCCGCTTTAAAGTAAACAGATAATAAATTTTCTTTTCTGTAATTATTTTAATATTTGCACCGTATAAATGAAAATGCAAATATTGATTTAAGTTGAGGCAATGCCTTTTGCAATCATTTTTTGCCGATACTGTTTTTACCACATAAAAAACCATATGCTGCCAACCTTGCCGGATTTTGTTGCGCCATCAAAATCTGTTTGTTTCTTTCAGCTTTATTCCAACCACTTTATTTTATGAAAAGAAAATTACTTGGTATAGTTATCATACTGTTTTTATGCCATATAAATGCGCAGGCACAGTCCAATTACCTGCCTTATGCTTACCAGTTTTACCAAAAGTTAGATTCGAGCGTTTACTCCAACAAATCCAGGTTTCACAGTTCCATGAAGCCTTTTTTGGTTGATGATACTTTAATCAGCCGGCAATACCAATCTTTAATGAATGCCGGTGTAGATTCTATAAGTAAAAGAAGCTGGCTGCACCGCAAAATATTTAACGAGCATTTGGTTGACATCAAAGAAAAAGGGTTCACCGCTTATGTAGATTATCTGCCCGACCTGACTTTAGGCCGGGATTTTTCCAACAGTAAAACCACCTGGTTAAATACGCGTGGTTACCAGGTTGGCGGCACCATCGGCAGCAAATTTTCCTTTTACACCAGTGGTTACGAAAACCAGGCCGTGTTTGCAGATTATGTGGATAAATACATCAACCGGACGGCAAACAGCGTGATTTACATTGTCCCAGGGCAAGCTTACGACAGGAGTTTTGGAAAAAGGATTCGTGATTGGTCTTACTCAACGGCCTTATTGTCTTACACGCCTGTTAAGTATTTAAACATTGCTTTAGGCCAGGACAAAACCTTTATCGGCGATGGTTACCGTTCGGTTTTATTGTCGGATTTTGCCTCTAATTATCCTTTTTTAAAGTTGACCGGCACGTTAGGAAACGTGCGCTATATGGCGATGTGGGCGTACATGCAAGACCCAACGGCGCCAAAATTTTCTTACCAGGACGATTACCGGCGCAAGTGGGGCGTTTTCCATTATTTGGATTGGAACGTCAGCAATAAAGTTTCTTTAGGCTTTTTTGATTCTATTATTTGGGGCGATAAAGACGAAGCGGGCAACAAGCGCGGCTTTGATTTTAACTACGGTAACCCACTTATTTTCCTGCGCCCGCTCGAAGCCAACAATGGTTCCGGCGATAATGCCTTGATCGGTTTTACCGGAAAATATAAGTTTGTAGATAAAGCTGCTGTTTATGGCCAGTTTGCTTTGGATGAGTTTGTGGCGAAAGATTTTTTTTCCAACACCGGCAGTATCCGAAATAAATATGCCTGGCAGTTGGGCACACGCGGTGCAGATTTGTTAGGTGTGAAACGATTGAATTACCTGCTGGAATTTAACAATGCCAAGCCTTATACTTATTCCGAAGTTGTTCAGATCATCAATTATTCGCAAAACACCGAACCTTTGGCGCACCCTTTTGGTGCCAATTTTCGTGAGGTTGTCGGGATTTTAAATTATGCGATCGGCCGTTTTAACTTTTACGGGCAAGGCGAATTTGGGCATTATGGTTTGGATGCCACATTGAGCGATAATTACGGCAAGGATATTTTTAAACCTTACGACCAGGGCACAAATCCTACCGGCAACTATACCGGCCAAGGGCTGACCACCAATTTATATTATGGCGAAGGCCGGGTTTCGTACATCTTAAACCCAAAATACAATTTGCGTTTAGAAGTTGGCGGCATCCTTCGGCACGAGGCCAATGCACAAACGATCAGCAATACAGCCATGTTTACTTTCGGCCTGCGCAGCAGTTTCAGGAACTTGTATTATGATTTTTGAGGGTGAAGAAAATAACTAAAAACAGTAAAAGCCCGTTTAAAATTTATTTAACTTATTTGCTATGCTTCTTTTACCGTATAAAAACCATTGTCTTTTTGTGGTTTTTGTAGCTGTAAATATCCTGGCACACCAAATTTATAGGCATAAAAGAAGCATGATAGATTTTATGATATAAAGTATCTTTTCTCTTTTGTTGCTTGTAGGTGATTTCCTATAATTACCTTTATGTTAAGTAAGAGGTTTATAACCTTGCTCTAACGTAAGCCATCTTTGCACAAATTTGCCGTTATAAGCCATTGATTTTTTCCACCCCCGACAGTTCGATCACATCGTTCCACTTCTTTTTTTAGTGCTTTCATAAAGTATATTGAGCGTTAATTTTGTCTTCTGGCTTAGTACAAAATAAATATAGAATTATTAGAAAAAACCATTCTATAGGCTTCATTAAAAGGTACACCGTATTTGACCAGAATGCAGAATTTATCTTTTTTGAAATGTTAAATCCATATTTATCATAATTTTTCCGAATGATAAAATGAAGTTTGGGTGAAAAATCCTGTAGCAATTCTTCAAAGGCATTTGCAATTAATAATTGCCTATTAACGACTATGATTTTACCGTGCCGCTTTCCAAATCTTAATGGTTTGACAAGTTTAGGATCTCCTGCTACTGCAACAGTACATAAATAATGACCACCACTACTAGGTACAGCAGGAATTGGATGAGGAAAAGAATGTTGTGAAAACCGCCATGTCGCTGTCTCAGTAAATACTTTAACGATGGATGTAGTTTCCTGGCCGAATAAAATTAAAATCAACGTAAAAATAAAAAAAACAGGTAGACTTAAAAGAATTAACCATAAAGGGTTTCTACCCCTTTTAGCCAAAAAACTGTTTAAATAATCCAGAAATTTGTTATTGTAACTTCTGTTAAAAGTCTTGTCGATTTCTTGTGTAATTCCTCTATAGATAAACCATAGACCTATTAAAATGTTAAATAGTGGAATCAATGCAGATATACCAATATGCTTTGTATTATAATCACTTAGAATTCCAATATCATGTTGTGATAATTGTAAGACGATAAAAATATTAATTGTCAGTCCGATTAGTATAAAGATCAGGGACAAAGACAATGATATGGGTGAAAGAGATTTTTTACATGCCCAAACACTTAAAATGCTGAAATGAAATGCGAATAAAAATAACGATAGGGTTAATTCATATTGATATGCAAACGGACTGTAACATCCTATTTCATTATTTTCTCCATAAATAATTACCTGCTCATATGATAAGTTATGCGTGAATGACAATTCAGTATAAAATGTAAGGTTAAAAATCAAATTAATAAGAATTAATAAAAATTCTATAATATTTTTCTTTCCTTTAAATACTATTACAATAGTTGCTCCAATCAGAATTAAAATAAAAAATAACATATTATTATCCATTTAAATATATTGCGATGCTCTTTATATCTCTTGAATTGAGGGCATCTTTAACTTAAGCTATTTCGGCACACACTTCAATAACTAATTCTGTTCAGACCCTAATGCTTATTGCGCTTTTTTGTATTGTCAAAAAACTAGCAATACGGAGTGCACAATTCGCTTTTTGTTTTGCTGCAGCTTATTCAAATAAGCTTGTAAGGTGTGAAAGCGCAACCTTGTTGCGAGAATATAGCACGATGTAATTTTAGTATCATTACGGCTCAAATCGCTTTCAAGTTACCATACCCTATTACGATTAAAAGAATATATTCTGGCTATCCGGCATTCAGATATTGCTATTGGTTTTTAACTATAAATAGTGTTGTTTTTTGCATCGTTCACCCTTTCGTTAAACATCCCCTCAGCAGCCAGTACGACCAAGATGCCCAGCGTATAGGCAACAAGATCGCTCCAGGTAAAGGAGGTTCCGATAATGATACAGGCGATCCTTGATTTTTCAAACCCCAGGAGGTTGACGATATGGAAAAACTGCAGGGTCTCGACCAGGTAGGAAAATAGCAGCACCCCAATTGCAGCAGTCCAGACCCGAAGGTTAGAAAAACTTTTAATCAGGCAATACAGCAGGATAACTACTAAAAAGTCACCCCCATAGGGACGAATTAGGGCATCGTGCATATAAACGCCGATTAGCACCTCGATAAACAGAAGTAGAATGGTTAAAACGAAGTAATTCTTATGAAAACTGAACATGTTGTTGATTTACTTTAGAAAAGATTTCGGTATTAAGGAAGTAGCACATAAAGGTATTTCCTCCCCGGTTAAAAGATAAGCTAAACAGCCAATTCTGCGGATGATTCCTTGTTCCAATCGATCCTGGCTGAAAGAAACATCATGAATAAGCGGTAGCAACGTTAAACTGTAATTACGGTTAGTTTGATTAAGGCTGATTCGCCGAGCCAGTTTTTGGCAGCACGGTCTTGTTCGGTTTGTTGCATGTCCATTATGATGTTAAAGATTTATAAATTAATTCTTTTATTTTCTATTTAGATTCGTCATTTAAAAGTACTTTGTATTTCAAAGTTAAGAGATAAAAAAATTATGTTTTCTGTTGTTTGATTAAATTTTCAAGTGCTACGAGGTGTTTTTTGAATGCGGTGATCCCGGTAGCGGATGCCTGGTAACGCGTATTGGGTTTCCTGCCTAAAAAAGATTTACTTACGGTAATGTATTCTTCTTTTTCGAGTGCTTTCAGATGTGAGGCCAGGTTTCCATCGGTCACCTCCAGTAAGTCTTTGAGCGAGTTAAAATCGTAACTTTCGTTGGCTACCAACACGCTCATGGCCTGCAGACGCACGCGGTTCTCAAAAGCTTTATCAAAATTAGTTAGTGCTACTTTCACGGTCGTATTTAAAGTGCATGATCGTACCATATAAAATATGCAGCAAGCCAAAACCTGTTGCCCAGAAGTAAATGCCAAAGCTGGGAAGAAGTGTTGACAGTAAGCCTAATCCTATTTCACAAATGCCCAGCCACTTCACATCACCATATGTGTACTGGCTCGCAGCAACCAGGGCTAGTCCGTAAAAAATAAGGCATCCAGCAGCAATGATGCCATAGCTTCCCTGGGAAAAAAGTATCAGTACAAAACACCCGCCGGTTAGCAGTGGCAGTGCGCCGCTAATCATCAGAGATTTGCTGCTTTGGCTCCAAACACGCTGCCCATTTTTTGCCGCTTTACGAAAAGTAAGCCAGATACCTGTTGCAATAGACAGCACCAGTACAGCGGAAGCAATGAAGAAAAGTTTTCTAGGCAAGTTCTGGTCGTGATCTGAGTACACTCCTGCTCCATCGTTCATATAAATCTGTTTATAAGCCAGCCCGGCACCAACTAAAGCGTATATACCAGCCATCACTCCTGACAGGCCGCTCAGGGAAATAAACCGGGTAGATCGCTCCATGATGTTCTTGATCGAACTGATGTCTGCTAATAGGTCTTTATCTTCCATTGATGTAAAGTACTTTGTAATTCAAAGTAAAAGAGAAATATTTGACTTTGCAAATTTTATTTTAAATAATAAAATCATGAGCATTTAATAGAATAAAGCCAGATGGTTGCCGCGATTAAAGTATTTAATACTAAACGTTAAGTTATAACTTACTTTTTCTTTAAAAGAAATGTTTCCTTATTACATTCAAACGAATGTTTTCGTGTCATCAGAATTTGCCGGTTAAAACCCGGTTTTTTTACTCTTTAACCATTACATAAAACTCTTGCACGAATTGCATTACACTGAGCATAGTTTTTAGGGGGTTTAATTGTAATGATTGAATTAACAACAATGCTTCTTTTACCCTATAAAAATTGGTGTATGCATCAATTTAACCCCATCAAAAACCAAACGCTTACCATTTTTTAGGTGATAAAAGAAGTATCGAAAATAATTTGAACAGCCCTAAGCGCAGAAATAAAACAGACAAATTCCAGTTTCACTAACTTTTACCCCATAAAAGAAGCATCAAGGATCAATCGTTTGCGTTGCTCTTTTTACCGTTAGTTTTTTACTTGGTTGGAGATGGAAGCCGCATCGTAACTGCATTCTAAAAAAATGTTATTGAACATCTTAAACTTAACCAAACGCAAATTGTTACCCTTTGAAAAATCTTTTGCTTTTAATTTTATACCAAAAGCAATTTTAATTATTTGAAAATGGAAACAGCATTACCAGGTTTGTTACTCTATCCTGATTTTATTAATGAAACGCGTGAGGAGCAGTTGTTAAACGAAATTGACAATCAAATTTGGGTGGTTGATTATGCAAGAAGGCTGCAATATTATGGTTACCGCAATGAGCTGGACGAGCCTTATGACCTGATCGAATTTCCGGTTGCTATGCCTCCCTTGATCTACCAGTTATCACAGGAAATTGTGGGGCAAAAAATTTTAATCAACCAACCCGACCAGGTTATCATTAACGAGTATGTTCCGGGAGAAGGCATCAAACCGCATAAGGACAGGGCTTATTACGAAAACCAGATTTGCGGTGTAAATTTGGGAAGCAGTTGCATCATGCGTTTCATTAAAGGGAAGAACCTGGAGGTGATTGATGTGGAAATCCCGAGGCGTTCTATGTATGTGATGCAGGATGATGCCCGGAAGAAGTGGAAGCATGGCATACCGCCCAGAAAGAAAGATGTTGTAGATGGAAATGTACAGCATAGGGAAAGAAGGGTATCCATTACTTACCGCAAGGTGAAACCAGGAAAAGTACACCCTATCAATCCTGAAGGCAAAGTGGCCAAACTACTACAAGAGAAATTTAACATAAGCCCTGAACTAATAACAAATCAGAGATAAGCCGGTTATCCGGTGCTTCTGCGAAGTAGATCATTCAAGCCCCATTTGGGCGGAAAGAAATAGTCAATAGCACGCTGATTACTTGCGTAAAGCTGTTTGATCCTTGTTCTGCCAGAAAGTCCGCCCACCTCGGGGTGGGCTACCCTTGCATACTTGTCCGTTTCACAAAACAGGTTCTGGCAATCAATTAACTGAAGTGGCCTGCCCCATAAATCCTTAAAATTGATACCCAGGCGCTCAAATTCCTGTTCCTGCCGTTCGGTTACATACCTGATTATATCAGCTTCGGTATAACCGCCTAAACTTTTAAAGCATTTTCGGATACCGTCTTTTGCACCAGGGCCCGGCACCACAAAATCCATTTCACTAAAATTGGTAAGGTTGCTGTAGTTGATATCAATGGCGTATTGGTAGGCTAAAAACGGCCCCAGCAAGGGGAAACTTAACAATAGCCGGTAAACGGCCTCAAGCGAGGCTGCTTCCTGAACCCTTTCCGCTAAATGGCCGTGCATCATTTGTTCAATCAATTTCAGGTGGTTCTCGTGTTTTCTGTTGAAGCCAAAAGAGCTTCTTCCGGATGCCATCATATACGCGCCCGAATAAATGGCCTCACCTGCTTGCAGCACCTGATGTAAAATTTGGTTGTAGGATTTAAAGGAATAGCTTTCCCAGGTTAACGCGCCCAATTCGTGGAGCAACATTTCCCATGTTTCTATTTTATTAAACAACTTAAACAGTAAAATGCGGAACAGAACCTCCTCAGGGCTTTGATCGCCATGATAAATGACCCTACTTATTAAGTATTGACTTACACGATCGGCAGCACGATAAGCGTTTGTGAATTTATATTTAAGCAATGTCGGGTCATTCGTCAGCACCGTTTTCCCTGCAATCCGGTTAAAGAAGATTTCCTGGCGTTCTGCTGCCAACTTCCAGTAGGTATCCAACACGTAAGTAGCAACCGGAAGTTTTTTTACAACAGTGATCATCGCTTCAAAGGTAAAAAAAGCAAGTGTGAACCGGTTTATTTAATGCGGTTATCTCTCGCAAGTAGGGTTTTCGGTACTGCCAATAACTTTGTCAAAGTTTAGAAAACAGAATATTTGGACTTTCGTTTGTCTAAATTAATTTCATCTTTTTTAATAAAAATCGGAATCGGTTTAATACTTTGAAGTTTAAAAGAGTTGCCTTATGATTAGGGTTATGTTAATTAGGTATATTTCCTTAAAAAATATTTTAATTCAAGTATTAAGAGTACAAGTTAATATAGGTAGATTTATTCTACCAGTGAAATTTGCAATTGAGATCAGTTATAGCTCCTTCAAATTTACAAGAACTGATTTATAGCTTTTACTTACCAATAAAGTCCTTAAATTGCCATCAATAACAAACATTTCGATGGTAGTTTCAAATATTTTAACCAGTGTTACCTGCATCAGCTTTTTCCAGTTGGCACTAATTGCATACTTTAATCCCGGAAAGGTTAACCCTGTTGCAAACAACTGGTTCGGCCTGTTCTCCTTTTCTGCAGGATGTATGATGCTGAACGCATTTATTTACCAGGCAGGGGCGGAAGCAAACTATAAGGAACTGATCGCTTTTAATGAATTGTCCAGATTTTTAATTGCGCCCGCACTATTCCTGAGCGTGAGGCATTTTACCTCGCCTGATAAAGGACTGAAAGCACTAGACTATCTGCATTTTATTCCGTTTTTACTGTTCTTAATTTACATGTTGCCTTACCTAATTGTAACAAATTATAATTTAAGCAATACTAGCGGCTATCTACCTGGTTTCATAAAGTTATGGTGGCCATTTCTACTCCCGGCAACTCTTAATTTTCAATTATTGTGTTATTGGGCTATGGCTTATAATAATCTAAAACAACACCAAAAAAACATCAGATTAATCAATGCGGCAACTAATGAGATCAATTTAAAATGGCTGCAATACCTGCTTTATGGTATAGCACTAATGCTTATCATATCGATTGCAGGATCAGTGTTTAAGCCGGGATGGATAGCGTTTTACAGCCCTATATTTTACCTTGCAGGCGTTCTTATAACAGGATACTTTCTAATTGCTCAAAAGGAAGTTTACCCTTTTGAACAACCCGAATTGGAAGAAATTAGTGAGATCATCCGTCCAACCAACAATGCCGGAACCAAAACGGTAAGGTTTCCAAAAGACAAGTTAGATCAGTTGAAAACCCAATTGGGGCAACTGATGACCACTGACAAACCATACCTCGACAATGAACTGAGCCTGCCGGACCTTGCAAAACTGATGGATATTTCCACACATGACCTATCGTTCGTGTTAAACGAAGGCTTTGGGTTAAGTTTTTTCGGGTTTGTAAATTCCTACCGCATTACAGAAGTAAAACAGCTAATGCTTTCCGGCCAGTACAAGCAGCTTAACATGCTGGGTATTGCGTATAGTGCCGGATTTAATTCAAAAACCACTTTTAATACGGCCTTTAAAAAAGAAACTGGCTTGTCGCCAACGCAGTTTATACAGACGTTAAAAGCTGATTCTTCGCAGGTAACAACTGTAAAAAGGTAAACCTATACCTTTAAAACATGTTCGGTTGGATAAAACCGGACGACCATTGTTTCTCGCCTCCATACTATTGTGTCATAATTTAAAACACGATGACACAAAAATTTCCATTCAAAAATGCACTCGCATGTATCGTTGCCGGCATTACCAGTTCGATTGTTGCTTTACGGATAGGAAAAAGGTTTGTACCGGTAGTACCCTATGTTTTGCTGATCGCTTTGGCCATTATTTATTTGACCGGGGTAGTTATTTTTATTTTTATCTGGAAAAGAAAGGCTGTACGCTCGCAGATTGATTCAGAAGCTACTTTTGCTTTCTGGCAAGGTATTACCCGGTATTTCCTCGCAATGGATATGATTATGTTTGCCTTGCAAAAGGTTTTTCATCTTCAGTTTGCTATCCCAATGGCCAGGCTCGATGACCCGTTCAGCAGTTTAAGCGGTGAGGACTTGATCTGGGCGTTTTATGGAAAATTCTATGCTTTTACTTTAATCATAGCCAGTTTGCAAATTGCAAGTGCGGTGCTGTTGCTTTTTAGCAGGACAAGGCTTTTTGCCATCATCTTACTTTTGCCTATTCTTTTCAATATATTTTTACTGGACTGGTTTTATGATTTAGGCCTGGTGGTAAACTTGTACATTACCTTACTCACCTGTGCTGCCGTTTATCTTTTACTGACAGAATACCAACGGTTAAAGGAGTTTTTCTTTATCACAAAAAGTAACCTTCCTGTATTTAATTTTCAAAAAAATGCCACAAAAAATATAGTCCGTTTTTCCGCTCTGGTCATTCCATTAATACTTATGGCTTGCTACCATTTTCCTATAACTAACACGATGCTGAACGGAAAGTATGAGGTTAAAAGCAGCACGCGAAACCTGTTTCCGAAAGCGGATTCCTGCCCGGGCGATACGTTAACGAAAGTTTTTTTTGACGGTAATGATATTGTTTTTGATTTTGGCACTTACCGTAATAGGTTTATTGGAAGCTATACTTATAACAATCAAAGCGGGCAGGTCAAAGGGGTATGGCGATACCCGCTAACCGTACAGGATACGCTTATTGCTAAAATAAGCCCCGGTGAACCTAATAACATCCGGGTTCTTTCAGGAATGTTGGGTAATCAAAAGATGGTTATCAAAATGCAAAAGGTAAATTGAGCAGCAAAGCTCTACGGCTTTTAGGTTCGCTTAAATTATATGGAGTACCAAACAGCAACAATACACAAGACCCTTCAATATGTCCAAGATTGGATTAATCATGATGCTTCTTTTACCCTATAAAAATTGATGCTGGTATCAATTTAACGCAATCAAAAACCAAATGCTTACCATTTTTTAGGTGATAAAAGAAGTATATGAAGTAATTTGAACAAAAATTAAACACCCCCTAAACACGGAAATAAAACAGATAAATTCCAGGTTCACTAATTTTTATGCCCTAAAAGAAGCATCACGAAGCAATCGTCTGCGTTGCTCTTTTTACCGTTAGTTTTTTTACCTGGGTGGATATCCAAGCTGCATCGTAACCGCATTCGGCCCAAAGTTCGGGCTGCTCGCCGTGTTCAATAAAACGGTCGGGGATACCGAGACGGATGACTTTTGCCGCATAACCATGATCGGCCATAAACTCAATTACGGCACTGCCCATTCCGCCTTGCAGGCAGCCGTCTTCTACCGTAACTATGTTGTCGTATTTCTGGAAAACTTCGTGCAGCATTTCTTCATCTATCGGTTTTACAAAACGCAGGTCGTAATGCGCCGGATAAATGCCTTCGTTGTTTAAAGTTTGTACTGCTTTTACCGCCTCATTTCCAATGGTTCCGATGGTTAAAATGGCTACTTCTTCGCCATCGCAAATCCTTCGGCCTTTACCAACCGGCAAGGCTTTCATTGGTTTTTGCCAGTTCACCATCACGCCGTTGCCGCGCGGGTAGCGGATAGAAAACGGACCCATATTTTCCTGCTGCGCCGTAAACATCAGGTTGCGCAGTTCTTCTTCGTTCATCGGTGCCGAAACAATCATATTCGGGACGCAGCGCATAAAAGCCAGATCGTAAGCGCCGTGATGCGTCGGCCCATCGGCACCAGCCAAACCGGCACGATCTAAGCAAAAAACAACGTTGAGTTTTTGTATCGCCACATCGTGAACTACCTGATCGTAGCCGCGCTGCATAAAGCTGGAATAAATATTACAAAACGGCACCATGCCTTGCGTTGCCAAGCCTGCCGAAAAAGTTACCGCGTGCTGCTCGGCAATGCCCACATCAAAAGCGCGTTCGGGCATGGCCTTCATCATCAAATTCATGGAAGAACCGGAAGGCATGGCAGGTGTAATGCCCATTATTTTAGGGTTGTTTTCGGCAAGCTCGATAATTGTCAACCCAAAAACATCCTGATATTTTGGCGGTTTGGGTTTATCGTAAACCGGTTTTTTTATCTCCCCGGTAATTTTATCAAAAAGGCCGGGCGCATGCCATATCGTTTGGTCTTTCTCCGCCAAAGCATAGCCTTTGCCTTTTACGGTGATGCAATGCAGCAGTTTCGGGCCGGGAATATCTTTCAAATCCTTTAAAACCTTGACCAATTGCTTTACATTGTGGCCGTCAACCGGGCCAAAATACCGGAACTGCAAAGACTCAAACAAATTGCTGTTTTTGAGCAAGGTGCCTTTAATGCTTTTTTCTAATTTTTTGGCAATTTGAAAAGCATCCGGACCGAAAGAAGAAATTTTGGCCAGAATATGGCTCACTTCATCGCGGAAACGGTTATAAGGCTTCGAGGTAGAAATATTGGTGAGGTACTCTTTTAATGCGCCCACATTCGGGTCAATAGACATGCAGTTATCGTTCAAAATAACCAGCAAATTGGAGTTTTCGATCCCGGCATGGTTCAACGCTTCAAAAGCCATTCCGCCGGTCATTGCGCCATCACCAATTACGGCAACATGCTGGCGGTCGTGCTCGCCTTTTCGGTGCGAAGCCACGGCCATGCCCAAAGCCGCAGAAATGGAAGTGGAAGAGTGGCCGACGCCAAACGTATCGTAAATGCTCTCCGAACGTTTCGGGAAACCGCTGATCCCTTTATAGTTACGGTTGGTATCAAAAACTTCGCGGCGGCCGGTCAAAATTTTATGCCCGTAAGCTTGGTGGCCAACATCCCAAACTAACTGGTCATAAGGTGTGTTTAAAACATACTGCAAGGCAACGGTCAGCTCAACCACACCCAAACTGGCACCAAAATGGCCGCCGTTTACCGAAACCATATCAATAATATATTGCCTCAATTGGTTGGCAATTTCGGTGAGGTCTTCTTCATTAAATTTCTTTAAATCAGAAGGGTAGTTGATCTGTTCTAAAAGGTTGCCCGCCTGTACTTTCATCTATATGGTAAACTTTTTTCAATACACAAATTTAGGTTATTTGCTCAAATAACCATTATAAGGATTCTACGTGCAATGGCGGTTTATGTTTGAGTGTTTAAATTTTTCTTTGAAGCATTTAAACATCCTTATAAAGAAAAACCACCGGCAATACTAAATTCTTAAAATATGCCGGTAAAAGAAGCATCAGGTTTGACAAATATTTTTTCAAACAGAATACTGTTTTTACCGGCATAAAGTTTTGAACCGAAATTTGATGCATAGGATTAAAATATGGCTAAATTTGGCCGTGCATAAATCAAACCATGAAAAGAGATAAATTAATATTCAGGCTTTTAGACGAGGAACAGGAACGGCAGGAAAACGGGATCGAATTAATTGCTTCCGAAAATTTTGTGAGCAAACAAGTGATGGAAGCGGCAGGATCGGCAGCAACCAATAAATATGCCGAAGGCTTGCCCGGCAAACGTTATTACGGCGGCTGCGAAATTGTGGACGAGATTGAAACCATCGCCATCGAGCGTGCCAAACAACTGTTCAATGCCGAGTGGGCAAACGTGCAGCCACATTCCGGCGCGCAGGCAAATGCTGCTGTTTTGCTGGCTTGTTTACAACCGGGCGATAAAATTTTAGGTTTTGATTTATCTCATGGCGGACATTTAACGCACGGTTCGCCGGTTAATTTTTCGGGGAAATTGTACAAACCATTTTTTTATGGCGTGAAAAAGGAAACCGGTTTGATCAACTACGAACAGTTGGAAGAAGTTGCACACCGCGAAAAACCGAAGTTGATTATTTGCGGCGCTTCGGCTTATTCGCGCGATTGGGATTATGCGTTTATCCGAAAAGTGGCTGATGAAATTGGCGCTTTGGTTTTGGCCGATATTTCCCATCCTTCCGGTTTGATTGCCAGAGGTTTGCTGGCCGATCCGCTTCCGCATTGCCACATCGTAACCACCACCACGCACAAAACTTTGCGCGGACCGCGCGGCGGATTGATTTTGCTGGGAAAAGATTTTGAAAACCCGTTCGGCCTGAAAACACCAAAAGGCGAAACACGCATGATGTCGTCTGTTTTGGATATGGCTGTTTTTCCGGGAACGCAAGGCGGGCCGCTGGAACATATTATTGCTGCAAAAGCCATTGCCTTCGGCGAAGCGTTGAGCGATAAATACATGAAATACATTGTGCAGGTGAAACAAAACGCCGCCGCTATGGCCGAAGCTTTCGTCGGATTGGGCTATGAAATTATTTCGGGCGGAACGGATAACCATTTGATGCTGATTGATCTCCGGAACAAAAACGTAACCGGAAAAGCGGCGGAAACGGCTTTGGATAAAGCGGGCATCACTGTCAACAAAAATATGGTCCCGTTTGATGACAAATCGCCGTTTGTTACTTCAGGCATCCGTGTAGGCACGCCGGCCGTTACCACGCGTGGCATGAAAGAAAAGCAGATGAAAAAAATTGTGGAACTGATTGATTCTGTGCTGACTAATATCGAAGATGAAGCGCACATCGAAAAAGTTAAAAAGCAGGTACACGAGCTGACGAAGAAGTTTCCTTTGTATTTGTGAGAGCTTGTTTTAATTTCATCTAATCATATTTTGGCTAAAGCCAAACCGAATTTACATATCCCACGGCCTAAAGGCCGTGGCAATTTAACCACTTCGATTTACAAGTTTTTTGTACTTGCTGATAATATCTCATCTTCAAAAAGCCTGTTTAGATTTTGTTAAACTTATTTGCCATGCTTCTTTTACCGCATAAAAATCATTGTATTTTTGTGGTTTTGTGCCTGTAAAATATCCGCGCAAACCAAATTTATAGGCATAAAAGAAGCATTGTAAATTTTTATGACAGAAATTTAAACAGGCTCAAACATAATCCAATTATTCATTGCCACGGCCTTTAGGCCGTGGATAAAGGGAGCAGCAATTGGCTTTAGCCAAAAATATAAAAGTTCTATATGGATTGTATTACTGCTGTTTTTACCACACTAAATTTAAGGTGCTAAAAGAAGCATCAGGTTGCAACAGCAATACTTGCAATGCTGATGCGGACACCGGGAACTTCCAGCAAAACACCACAACAAGCTTCTAAAGTTGCGCCGGTGGTGATGATATCATCCACCAACAAAATATGCTTTCCGGTTAGTTGTGTTGGATTTTTTATGGAGAAAACTTCCTTCATGTTTTCATAACGGGAAATCCTGGATTTTTTGGTCTGGCTTTCTGTGCTGGTTGTTCGAACTAAATTGTTAATTGAAACCGGAATTGATAATTTTTCTGAAAGCCCTTCTGCAAAGCTTAAACTTTGGTTGTAGCCTCGTTTTAACTGTTTTTGCTTATGCAACGGAACGGGAATGATCACATCGGCAGAAGAAATAATTTGGTTTTCCAGCAAACGCTTTCCCGCCAGTTTGCCTAAATAAACGCCAATTTCAGGTTTGTTTTTATATTTAAGCTGGTGCATCAGGTTTTGCACACGGCTGCCTTTACTAAAATATAACAAAGCAGCGGCAGCTTCTAAATTAACACGTCCCCAAAATTGTTGAGCAACGGTGTTGTCCGGTTGCAAATGGAAATTGGTATAAGGCAAATGGTAGAGGCAATCGGCGCAAATCAACTCCTCGTTACGGTACAAACTTTTGGCGCAAGCCTGGCAAAGCTCCGGGAAAATGAGCGAAACAAAATCAGCAAAATAAGTATGTTGTAAATTCATTTTGCTGATGCTTCTTTTATCGGCCTAAAATTGGTGTTTACTGCTGTTTTACGGCTAATTGTCCGCAAGCCGCATCAATATCTTTGCCGCGGCTTCTGCGGATGTTGACGTTGATGCCCTGCTTCCTTAAATAAGCGGCAAAAGCATCGGTTTTATCTTCGGCAGTGTTTGTAAAAGCGGCAAAAGAGATTGGGTTATATTCGATGATGTTTACTTTGCAAGGCAAATGTTTGCAAAAAGAGGCCAGCTCTGCGGCATCTTCGAGTCCATCGTTAAAGTTATCGAACAAAATATATTCGTAAGTAACCGGGTTTTTGGTTTTGGCGAAGTAATATTTCAACGCTTCGGCCAACGCTTTTAACGAATTCTGCTCGTTGATCGGCATGATTTCGTTGCGCTTTTTATCGTTTGCCGCATGAAGCGAAAGGGCCAAGTTAAATTTCACCTGGTCATCGCCCAGCTTTTTAATCATTTTGGCGATGCCCGCGGTAGAAACCGTAATCCTTCGCGCAGCCATATTTAAGCCATCTTCTGCCGTAATCCGTTCGATGGATTTTAAAACGTTGGCATAATTCAATAACGGTTCGCCCATGCCCATATACACAATGTTGGTCAACGGCTGGTTGTAATTGGCTTTGGATTGCTGGTCCAAAAGCACCACCTGATCGTAAATTTCGTCTGGGTTCAGGTTCCGTTTCCGCTCCATATAACCCGTTGCGCAGAATTTGCAGGTTAAACTGCAGCCAACTTGGGACGATACGCAGGCCGTCATCCGCTCCGGAGCGGGGATCAAAACACCTTCAATTAAATTATTATCATATAATTTAAAAGTATTTTTTATGGTTTTATCGTTACTAAACTGTGAGTTATGTACTTTTACTGCATTAATCGTAAATTGTTCTTTCAACTTCTGGCGTAACTCTTTGGAAATGTTGCTCATCTGGTCAAAATCAGCAGCTGATTTTTCCCAAAGCCAGCTATAAACCTGCTTTGCCCGAAAAGCTTTTTCGCCTGATTCGACGAAAATTTTTTCCAGCACTTCCAGTGTCAGGCTGCGTACGTCAATTTTTTTATCTGTTGCTATCACCCTACAAAAATACTACTATAAAAACAGTAGTAAATAGGTTTTGATTTTTATTACACTACTACGAATACCTTTTGCCTGCTTATCCTGATGTTGTTTACCAAGCCGAAAATTGTTAAATGAAAAAGTTCACTGCTGATTATGTTTTGACTGCCTGTGGCAGCCCGATCAAAAACGGAAGCGTTATTGTTGATGATAACGGAAAAATCTTGAAAGTTGAAAACCCGGAAAACCCTCCGTTTACGCCCGAAGAAACCTTTTACCGGGATTTGCCAGCCGAAAAATTAAGCGGTGCCTTAACACCGGGCTTTGTCAACACACATTGCCATTTAGAACTGTCGCATTTAAAAGGCAAAGTGCCGGCCGGGCAAGGTTTGATCGAATTTATTGGCAACGTACAAAAGCTGCGCAAAGCCGATAAAGGCGAAGTGAAAGAAGCGGCCGCCAAAGCCGACGAAGAAATGGAACGGAACGGTATTGTTGCCGTTGGCGATATTTCCAACACTGCCGTTACCGCTTCGGTAAAAATGAAAAGCAGGCTGTATTACCACAACTTTATAGAGGTTTATGGTTTCGACCCCAAAAATGCCGATGCTGTTTTTAGCAATGCTTTATTGGTGAAGGAGCAGTTTAAACCCTTGGCTTCGTCCATCACGCCGCATGCCGCTTATTCGGTTTCCAAAGAATTGTTTAAACTGATCCGCAAAGAAGCAGAAACCACAAACGCTGTGCTTACGATACACAACCAGGAAACCGACGAGGAAAACAAACTTTACCGGTACAAGCAAGGTAGTTTCCTGGATTTTTATGACCGTTTAGGCATTGATATTTCCTTTTTTAAACCGCAGGCGCGCAACTCTATCCAGTCTATTATCCCTTTGCTTACCAACCAGCAAAACGTGCTGATGGTGCACAACACCTACACCAATATGAAGGACGTTTACTTTACGCGACGTTTTGACCGCAAAATAAACTGGTGTTTTTGCCCCGAAGCCAACTTGTACATCGAGAACACGTTGCCCAAAGTCAGCATCTTTACCAATCATGGTTTCAACATTACCTTGGGCACGGATAGCCTAGCTTCCAACACCGAGCTTTGTATTTTAAAAGAAATGCGGGTAATGCAAAAGCATTTTCCAAACCTGCTGCTGGAAGATATGGTAGATTGGGCGAGCAATAACGGCGCAAAATTTTTGGGGATTGATGACGAAAAAGGGACGCTGGAAAAAGGCAAAACGCCGGGCCTGAACTTGATTACAGATTTAGACCGTTTAAAAATCACGCCCGAATCAAAGGTGCGAAAGCTGGCTTAATCAAAAACGGTTTGTTATTTTTGGCCTACTGTTTTTAGCAGGGTAAAATTAGTAGGGTAAAAGAAGCATGGTCAAAAAACACCTCAATATAAAAGTTACGGGCAAAGTGCAGGGCGTTTCCTACCGCGTAACGACCAAGGCCGTTGCCGATCAGTTAGGCATCAAAGGTATCGTATCCAACGAAGCGGACGGTTCGGTTTATATTGAAGCCGAAGGCGATGCTTTTATGCTGGAACAGTTTTTAGAATGGTGCCAAGAAGGGCCGGATGCAGCCCGCGTAGCAAACGTAGAAAGCAGCGAAGGCGAAATGAAAAACTATCGTAATTTTGAAGCCGTAAAAAAGAATATGCTGTCGTAAGTTTTTCAGGAGTTTGCTTCGGCCTTAACCCATCTTCAAAATTTGTCAACGATTAAAAAATTTGCCGGCCAAACGGCTATTTATGGTTTAAGTACCATTATTTCCAGATCGCTGTATTTTATACTTACCCCCATTTTAGTTCATGCTTTATCACCTAAAATTTATGGTGTGTTTACTAAAATGTATAGCTGGGCATCTTTGCTCAATGCGATGCTTTCTTTCGGTATGGAAACCACTTTTTTTCGTTATTTGAATAAGCGGGAAGATAACAAAGAAAAAGTTTACAGCAATTCTTTTATTACAGTAGCAACGGCAGCTTTGCTGTTTTTTTTGCTTACTTTTTTTTCTGCTGATGGTATTGCAAATTGGTTAAATGCAGGTACAGATAAAAACACAAGCGATTACGTTTTTTACGTAAAGTGCTTTATTTATATTTTAATTGTTGATGCTTTATGTGCAATCCCATTTGCTAAAATACGCGCTGATGGGCAGCCAATGCGTTATTCGATCATTAAATTTTTAAATATCATTTGTGTAATTGTCCTTAACTTGTTTTTCCTGTATGGTGCACCATACATTATTAAACATCATCTGTTTGGTGCAGAATCAATTGTCCATTGGTACAGGCCGCTTTGGGTAGGGTATGTTTTTCTGTCCAATCTACTGGCAAGTTTGCTAACCTTAGTTTTGCTGCTTCCCGAAATCCTGAAATTGAAACTTCGGTTTGATTTTAAATTGTTTGGAGAAATGGCTTTGTATAGCCTGCCGATTTTAGTAGCTAACATTTCATTTATTATAAATGAAAACCTGGATAAAATAATGCTGGATAAATTACTACCGCCCAGTATTAGTAACCAGGAAGTTGGCATTTATAGTGCTTGTGCTAAAATTGCTTTGTTTTTAAGCCTTTTTGTTCAGGCTTTTAGGTTGGGTGCCGAGCCTTTCTTTTTTAGCAGTTCAAAAAATAAAAATGCTAAAGAAACCTATGCGCGGATTATGAATTATTTTATAATCGTAGTAGCGCTGATAGCTGTTGCATTAACAGCCAACATTGAATTGCTTAAATATTTTATTCGTGGAAGAACGATCGCTCTTCAAAACCTTTACTGGTCAGGCCTGCAAGTGGTACCGATACTTTTATTTGGCTATGTGAGTTTAGGCATTTACATGAATTTATCTATCTGGTACAAACTGTCCGATCAAACACGTTTTGGCCTGTACATTTCCGGTGTTGGTGCAATTTTAACCATTATTCTGAATATTCTTTTCATCCCAAAATACAGTTACGTTGCTTCGGCTTGGATTTCGCTGATTGCTTATGCCACGATGATGGTTTTGTCATACATTCTCGGACAAAAGCATTACCCCATTCCGTATCAGCTTAAAAAAAACGTGGGCTATTTAGTTGCTTCTTCGGTGATTGTATATTTATCGTTCACGGTTTTTCATAGAAATTTGATCATCGGAAACCTGTTGTTGGTTTTATTTGCCGCTGCCGCTTTATATACCGAACGCAAAGAGCTTCTTTTAATGCTAAAAAAATCATGACGATCCGGATTATCAACAAATCAACCAACAGTTTACCGGCTTACGAAACAGCGCACGCAGCCGGAATGGATTTAAAAGCCAGTTTGCAAACGCCGTTAGTTTTAAAACCGATGCAACGGCAATTGATTCCTACAGGGATTTTTATCGAATTGCCCACCGGGTTTGAAGCCCAGATCAGGCCGAGAAGCGGCTTGGCTTTTAAACATGGCATCGGCATTGTCAATTCCCCCGGAACGGTGGATGCGGATTACCGGGGTGAAATTAAAGTACTGCTGATTAATTTTTCGGAGGTTGATTTTCCTATCCAAAATGGCGACCGGATTGCGCAAATGGTAATTGCCAGGCACGAAAAAGTGGATTGGGACGAAGTAGAGATTTTGAGCGAAACATTAAGAGGGACAGGTGGTTATGGCCATACAGGCATACAGTAAAATCATGAAAAATAGTTGTGTGTTTTTTGTTTTGATGTGGATGATGTTGCCGTCGGTTACTTTCGCGCAGCGCAAAAAAAACACCGATAAAAACAGTATTGTGATGGTGGTTGGAAAGCCACTGACTCGCCGCGACAGTGTGGTGGTGGACGAACTTTTTTATCAGGCTTTGCGCGAAAAAACGATGGAAAACGGCAAGAATGCTGCCACGCTTTTTGCCCAGGTTTTAGAAATTGATCCCGCAAATACGGCCGGAATGTACGAACTGGCGCGCATCCGCAACAGCGAAAACAAAGATGAAGAAGCGCGCCAACTGCTGGAAAAAGCGGTAACCGTTGACCCGGAAAACGAATGGTACTGGCTGGCGCTGGCCGGGAATTACGAGAAGATAAACGACATCCCGAAGCTGGAAAACGTTTTTAAAGAACTGATCCGGATCAACCCCGAAAAGCCGGAATATTACAGCAACCAGGCGCGCGCTTTGGCGATGGAAAAAAAATATGACGAGGCTTTGACGGCTTACGATCAGTTGGAAACGCGTTTCGGAAAAAACGAAGAAACGATTTCGGGCAAGCAAAAAATCTATCTGAAACAAGGAAAACTTGATTTGGCAACAAAAGATTTGGAGCAAATGATCCGCGAAAACCCGACGGAAACACGCGCGTATTTGCAATTGGCCGAACTGTACAATTCCAACAACCAAAACGATAAAGCTTTGAAAGTTTTGGAGAATGCCGGAAAAAACAACCCTGACGACGCTTTAATCCATTTGGCTTTGGCCGATGTTTACCGCGACAAAAAAGATTACGCCGCCTGTTTTAACCAGCTAAAAACAGCATTTGCTTTTCCTTCGCTTAAAATAGAGGAGAAGCTGCGCATCATTTCGGGCTACTTTCCCAAGTTCCCGGACCCGGAAGCAAAATCAAGCGCGCTGGAATTAAGCCGGATTATTTCTGTTACACATCCCGACGATGCCCGCGCTTTTACGGTTTATGGCGATATGCTCGTTCAAAATGCTTCTTATGTCCAAGCCATTCCGGTTTATAAAAAATCGCTTGCTTTGAATGATCAGACTTATGCCGTTTGGGAGCAGGTGATGCGGCTGGAATTGGGCGAAAACCAGTTCGACCAAGTGATCAAAGACGGCGAAGAAGTGCTTTCACTTTTTCCAAACCAGGCTGTTGCCAATTATCTGGTTGGCGTTGCTTACGCCCAAAAAGGCAAGGTAAAAGAAGCATTGGGTTATTTTAAAAATGCAGTTTCCCTCGGCAATACCAATAAAGATTTGCTGAGCCAGGCTTATTCTGGCATCGGCGACAGTTACCATCAGTTGAAAGACGACAAGCAATCGGATGCGGCTTACGAACAATCCATCAGCAATAATCCGGATAACGCGTATACGTTGAATAATTATGCGTACTATTTGTCGTTAAGAGGAGAAAAGTTAGACCGCGCAGCCGAAATGTCTCGCCATAGCAACGAGTTGCAACCAAATACGGCTTCTTTTGAAGATACATATGCCTGGGTTTTGTTCAGGCAAAAGAAGTATGCCGAAGCGAAGACCTGGATTGAGAAAGCCATCAGCCACAATAAAAACAGCGCTGGTTTGGCCGAACATTACGGCGATATTGTGTACTTTTTAAATGATACAGAATCGGCAGTTAAATATTGGAAAACGGCCAAACAGCTTGGAAGCAATTCGGTTGCTTTAGAAAGAAAAATTAATGAAAAGAAGTATTCTGAATAAAATATTAGCTGCAGGAATTGTGCTTTTAATGTTTAGTTGTAAAGCAAAAAAGCAATTGGTGCAGGCAAATGTAAACCCGCCTGCCGTTAAAGATTCTGCTGTTGCTGCGTCAGTTAAAACCGATAATGGCAAGACTGAAAAACTGGCGGCGATACAAAACAGGCAGATTAATTTTCAAACGTTTTCGGGCAAAGCACGTACACGTTTAGAAATTGATGGAAAAGGTTACGATGTTACGTTGAATATTCGCATCCAAAAAAATAAACAGATTTGGGTTTCGATAACTGCCATCGCCGGGATTGAAGTTGCGCGTGCTTTGATCACGCCGGACAGTATCAAAATCATCAATAAATTGCAAAGTGTTTATCTGAAAAAACCTTTCAGCTACGTGTATCAGTACACCGGCCGGCAAATTAATTACGGGACGGTAGAAGCAATTGTGGTTGGCAACGCAGTCCCGGAGTTTATCAATGCGGATGCCCAAGTTTCATCCAACGGAAACAATACCATTATTTCCGGGATTTTGAATGAACTGGCTTACCAGACTACTTTCAGTGCCGAGTTAAAAGTTGCCAGTTTGAGGCTGAGCAACCAACGTTCTGCGCAAAAGTTAGATGTAAACAACAGTAGTTTTATTCAGGCTGATAACCGTATTTTGCCTTCGGTTATTGCAATCAGTTCTGCGGCTGGCCAAAACAGTTTCAAGGCGGATCTGCATTACATCAAAACAGAATTCGACCAAACGGTTGATGCACCGTTTAAAGAGCCAAAAAATTATACTTTGATCAATTAAAAACCAACCTCAAAGCATTTATGCCGTTTAAAAAAATTGTACTGCTTTTGTTTTTTGTGGTTTTTGCCATACACGGTTTTTCACAAAGCAGTGCCGAACTGAAACGCCGCAGGGATAAAATTACCAACGAACTGGACAAGCTGAACGATGAGTACGACCGGATTTCGCGGGACAAAAGGACTTCGTTAAAACAATTGAGCCTGCTGAAAGCACAGATTGATCTGCGGGAAGAAAAAATAAAAACGGCCAATTCTGAAATTAGATTGCTGGATCATCAAATCTCCGACAACAGTAATAACGTACGTAGTTTGCAATCGCAGTTAGACCAGCTAAAAAAAGAGTATGCGGCGATGGTTTTGTTTGCTTTTCGTAACCAGAGTTCTTATAATAAGTTGATGTTTATTTTTGCGGCAAACAATTTTAACCAGGCTTACAAACGGTTGAAATATATGCAGCAGTTTGGCGATTACCGGCAGCGGCAGGCCAATTATATACAGGGGACGCAAAAAGAGCTGCATGTAAAAATAGTGGAGCTTGACCACAATAAGCAGGAAAAGCACAGTATTTTGCTCGATCAGGAAAAGGAAAAAGAAAAGTTAGGCAAACAAAAAGAGAACGAGGCGCAGGTTGTAAACACGTTAAGCAAACAGGAAAAGCTGACCAAAAGCCAGATTGGAAAACAGAAAAAACTGCTTGCACAAATTTCAAGGTCAATTTCAGCAGCTATCCGCCGGGAAATTGAAGAAGAAAGACGAAAAGCAGCCGAAGAAGCACGGATTGCAGCGGCAAAAGCCAGGGCTGAAAATAAACCGACTGCGGCTGCAAAACCGGTGTTAAAAGGAACGGATGCGTTGTCGGCAACACCGGAAGCGGCAAAAATGTCGAATGATTTTTTAGGGAACCGCGGACGTTTGCCCTGGCCGGTTGCAAATGGTGCGATTGTTGCACGTTTCGGAATAACTTTTATACAAGGTATCAAAACCGATAATACAGGCGTTGATATTAAAACAAACCCGGGGGCTTCGGTCAGATCGGTTTTTTCGGGGGAAGTGAGCAAGGTTGAAAATGTAGATGGTTCTTATTTGGTGGTGATCAGGCACGGCGAGTACTTTACGGCTTATATGAATTTAAGGTCGGCCAGCGTATCAAAAGGACAGAAAGTAAGTTTGAAACAAAGCATTGGCGCGGCAGGGGTTGACCCGGAAAGCGGAGACACACAAGTGCATTTTGAATTGTGGAAAGGCTTTACGCCGCAAAACCCGCAAAGCTGGATTGCAGAAAATTAACTCCGCATTGTTATATTAATTATTGTTTATATTTGTTCATTAAAAAATAACGGTTATGTTAAGTTCAATGTATTTGTTTTTGAATATCGGTACGCCCGAATTGATTCTGATCCTGGGTGTTGCCCTGCTTCTTTTTGGCGGTAACAAATTGCCCGAACTGGCACGCGGGCTGGGAAAAGGGATCCGTGAGTTTAAAGAAGCTTCGGATGGTGTAAAGCGTGAAATCCACAACCAGATCAACAGTTTTGACGAGGTGAAGATTAACCATGATACACCTGTTTCCAACGCTACTTCAACTTCTGTTGCTGAGGTTACGCCGCTTGATCAGCCTGAAATAACGCCGCATCAAACCTATCCTTCAGAAAACCATCCGCATTCAACTTCTACCGAAATTAAATAATTGTTTATTAACCATTAAATCATAAATATCATGGGTGGATTAGGTGCACCAGAAATCATTTTAATATTAGCAGTAGTTTTATTGTTGTTTGGCGGAAAGAAAATCCCTGAACTGATGAAAGGCTTGGGAAAAGGCGTAAAAGAGTTTAAAGACGCTTCCAACGAACCTGAAACCAAATCTACCACAACTACTACGGTTAATCCTTCTGCAACAACAACTACCGCAGAACACAGGGACGAGAGAACTACCTTGTAGTTCATTTTTTCTCTTCCAACATCATACATTTAGCATAAGCGCAAGCTGTGTATTTAACTTACTGTCAATAAGCCTGGGTTTATTTACAGTAAGTTTTTTTATATTGGCACCTTATGAAATTTTATGCTTCCCTCAAAGAAGTTCAGGAGGATTTAAGCAGCGGCCAAACCTCGGTTGTTGCTTTGGTTCGATACTATCTGGACAGAATAAACCAGCATCAGGATTTAAACGCTTTTAATGAGGTTTTTGCTGAAGAAGCTTTGCGCAATGCTTCTTTTATCGACCAAAAATTAGTCAGCAAAACCGCTGGCCGCCTGGCCGGAATGGTGATTTCCATCAAAGATAATATTTGTTACAAAGGCCATCAGGTTACCGCTTCTTCCCGCATCATAGAAGGCTTTGTTTCCGTTTTTTCGGCAACCGTTTTAGAAAGGTTATTGGCAGAAGATGCAATCATCATCGGCCGCTGCAATTGCGATGAGTTTGCGATGGGCGGCTCGAACGAAACTTCGTATTTCGGCCCCGTTAAAAATTTTAGGGATGTAAAAAGAGTATCGGGCGGCTCGTCCGGCGGCGCGGCTGTGGCTGTTCAGGCTGATCTTTGTCTGGCCGCTTTGGGTACAGATACCGGCGGTTCTGTCCGGCAACCGGCTTCTTTTTGCGGCGTCATCGGTTTAAAACCAACTTACGGCCGTGTTTCGCGGCATGGCATTATTGCTTATGCTTCTTCTTTTGATCAGGTTGGGCCGATCACGCGTTCCATTGCTGATGCTGCTTTATTGATGGAGATTATGGCCGGAAGCGATGATTACGACAGCACCACCGCTTTAAATCCCGTTCCAAAATATACCGAACACTTAAAAAGTACCGATAAAAGAAGCATTGCCTACATCGAGGAAATTTTAGAAAATGAAGGCGTTGAACCGGCAATCAAAGATTTGATGCGCCAGAAGATCACACAGTTAAAAGCTGATGGCCACACCGTTGAGCCTGTTTCTTTTGAGTATTTGGATTATGTGGTTCCAACATATTATGTGTTGACTACGGCCGAAGCATCTTCCAACCTTTCCCGTTTTGATGGTGTGCATTACGGTTACCGCAGCCCAAATGCAACTGATACAGAATCCACTTACACCAAAACACGGACAGAAGGTTTCGGCGAGGAAGTAAAACGCCGCATCATGCTCGGAACGTTTGTGCTGAGTTCGGGCTATTACGATGCTTATTATGCCAAAGCCCAGAAAGTGAGGCGTTTAATCAAAGAAAAAACAGAAGAGATTTTAAACAAATACGATTTCATCCTCACGCCGACAACACCAACCGCAGCGTTCAAAATCGGGGAAATTGTAAAAGATCCGATTGTGATGTACCTGGAAGATATTTTTACAGTCCAGGCATCTTTGGCTGGAATTCCAGCAATTTCTTTACCTGTAGGCAACAATGCCCAAAATTTGCCGTTAGGTTTGCAATTACTTGCTCCCGCTTTTGCTGAAGCCAAGTTGTTGGAATTTTCGGAATATTTTTTAAAACTTGCATCGGCATAAAAGCCTCGCAAAAATTTTTTTGGATGAAGAAATTTATAGTGCTTACGTGTTGTGTATTGATTGCTGGTTTAACCCAGGCACAACGCAAAAAGAATAACCCACAGCAAATAAACCTGCCGCAAAGAGACACAACTATAAACTTAAAAGTTAAACAGGTAGTCAACCTGACTTCTGTTACCCGGGCCACAAAAACTATTCCAACTATTCTGCGCAGCGATACTTTGGTTCCTGTTCCGGTTGTTGATGAGCTTTTGATGACTTCTTACCAAAACATGGTGTACAAACACCGCCTGGATTCTATACAAAAAAAGATTCCGTTGGACTATAATGAGTACGTTCAAAGCTATATTGATATTTATACGGCACAACGGCGAAAAGCTTCGATGGCAAAAATCATTGGCCTGGCCAAATACTACTTCCCGATTTATGAAAAAGCTTTTCGCGATGCCAATATGCCTGAAGAGTTAAAATTTTTGTCGGTGGTAGAATCAGCTTTAAACCCAAACGCGGTATCCAGGGTTGGGGCAACCGGCCCCTGGCAATTTATGTTTGCAACAGCACGTTTGTACGGTTTGAAAATGGATAATTATGTGGATGAACGTAAAGACCCAATCCAGGCCAGTTACGCAACCGCCAAATACTTGCGGGATGCCTACAATGATTTTGGCGACTGGCTGCTGGCGATTGCTTCCTACAATTGCGGAAAAGGGAACGTGATCCGCGCTATGCAACGTTCCGGCGGAAATGATTTTTGGTCAATTAGAAATTATCTACCGGCAGAAACGCGCGGTTATGTTCCGGCTTTTATTGCCATCGCTTATGTGATGAATTTTTACGGCAAACACCAAATCATTCCTGAAGAATGCAATTTTTCTATCAAAACAGATTCGGTGTTGGTTAATAAATTTGTTTCGCTGGGGAATTTATCCAAAGCCTTAAATATCGAACTTTCGGAAATGGCAATCCTCAATCCATCTTACAAAAAACGCATTGTAAACGGCACGGCCGCTAAACCAAAACGCTTGATCCTTCCTAAAACGGTAGCTTCTGATTTTAACAATGTTTATGCGGCTTTGAATGATTTGGACGATGAGGTAAAACCATCTTTTGCTTCCAATCCGGAAGATGCAACAAATGACGTCAGCATAAAATACCACCGGATTAGAAGGGGCGAAACGTTATCCTCCATTGCTAACCGTTACGGCTTGGAAGTGCAGGATTTAAAAGTTTGGAACCATTTGCACCGCCGCGGGATTGTGCCCGGCCAAAAGTTGCTGGTAAAAGAAGCATCGGGAAAAGAAATTGCTACTCCCGAAAAAAAACCAATAAAAAGTTACTATACTTACAAGGTTAGAAGGGGCGATACTTTGAATGTGATTGCCGATAAATACGATGCTTCGGTTGAAAGCATTAAAGCATTAAACACGCTGAGGAGCAACCGCTTGCATACCGGCATGACGCTTAGGATTAACCGCAGTTAATTTTTCAAACCAAAGCCTGTCAAAAAGTCCCGGTACTTCTTTTACCGGGACTTTTTTTACCTGTAAAAATTGATAAACCTAAAAAACAATGAGTAAAAGAAGCAAGGTAGATAACCGTAAACAGGATGCGCTGGATTATCATTCTTCGGGCAGGCCCGGAAAAATCCAGGTGATCCCAACCAAACCTACGCAATCTCAGCGCGACCTTTCTTTGGCTTATTCGCCGGGCGTTGCCGAGCCTTGTTTGCGCATTGCCGAAAACCAGGAAGATGCTTATAAATACACGGCCAAAGGCAATTTGGTGGCCGTCATCAGCAACGGTACGGCGGTTTTGGGTTTGGGCGATATTGGCCCGGCGGCCAGCAAACCGGTGATGGAAGGCAAAGGCTTGTTGTTTAAGATTTTTGCAGATATTGATGTGTTCGACCTGGAACTAAATACGAAGAATGTTGACGAATTTGTACAAATTGTAAAAGCGCTGGAACCAACTTTTGGCGGCGTAAACCTTGAAGATATTGCTGCACCGTTGTGTTTTGAAATTGAGCGGCGGCTGAAAGAGGAAATGAAAATCCCGGTGATGCACGACGACCAGCACGGAACGGCCATTATTTCAGGTGCGGCGTTGATGAATGCAGTTGAAATCCAGCATAAAAAACTGGAGGAAATTAAGATCGTGATCAATGGCGCAGGCGCGGCGGCTATTTCTTGTTCAAAACTGTACCTCGCCATCGGTGTAAAAAAAGAAAATTTGGTGATGTTTGACAAAGACGGATTGCTGCACCACGGCCGCACCGATTTGGACGATATCCGAAAACAGTTTTTTACCGATCGAACCGATGTAAATACTTTGGCCGATGCGATGAAAGGCGCTGATGTTTTTATCGGACTTTCGGCAGGAAACGTAGTTACGCCGGAAATGCTGCTAACGATGGCCGAAAACCCAATCGTTTTTGCGATGGCCAACCCGGTTCCCGAAATTTCTTATGAACTGGCTACCGAAACCCGAAAAGATCTGATCATGGCAACCGGCCGTTCCGATTACCCGAACCAGGTAAACAACGTATTGGGTTTCCCGTATATTTTTCGGGGCGCGTTGGACGTTCGGGCAACCGGCATCAACGAAGAAATGAAACTGGCAGCCGTAAAAGCGATTGCCGAACTGGCCAAAATGCCGGTTCCGGAAGAAGTAAATTTAGCTTACAACGCGCGTAATTTTAAATTTGGCAAAGATTACATCATCCCAAAACCTGTGGATTCGAGGCTGATTACAACTGTTTCTACAGCAGTTGCTAAAGCAGCGATGGATTCGGGGATTGCCGGAAAGCATATTCTGGATTGGGACGCTTACCACGAAGAACTGATCAGCCGTTTGGGAAAAGAAGACAAAATCATGCGCAGTATTTCGGGCAAGGCAAAATTAGAACCGAAGCGTGTGGTTTTTGCAGAAGCTGATAATTACAAGATTTTAAAATCGGCACAAATAGTACGCGACGAAGGTATTGCCACGCCAATTTTGTTGGGCAATAAAGAAAAGATCAGGGAAATTATGCTGGCCAATGATTTGGATTTGGAAGGCGTGGAAATCATCAACCCGTTATTAATTACAGAAAAATCTGAAAAGTACGCCAACTTTTTGTTCAAGAAACGGCAGCGAAGGGGCATTACTTTGTTTGATGCCCGAAAATTGATGTTGAACCGAAATTATTACGGCGCATCTATGGTTCAGTTTGGCGATGCCGATGTGCTGATTTCCGGCCTGACACGAAACTATGCGGCAACGGTAAAACCGGCTTTGCAAGTCATCGGCACAGAACCCGGCGTAAAAATAGTGGCTGGAATGTACATGATGATTACGAAAAGAGGACCGGTCTTTTTTGGCGATACCACGGTAAACGTCAATCCCGATGCGCAGCAATTGGTGGATATTACGGTGCTGATCGAGCGTTCCGTTCGCCAGTTTAATGTAAAGCCGCGTGTGGCCATGCTTTCTTACTCCAACTTTGGTTCAAACGAAGGCATTGTTCCGGAAAAAACACGTGAAGCGGTACGGCTTTTACACGAGCAATATCCGGAAATGGTGGTTGACGGCGAAATGCAGGCCAACTTTGCTATGAACCCGACTTTGCTGAAAGACAACTACGGTTTTTCGAGTTTAAACGGCGCGCCGGCAAATACGCTGATTTTTCCAAACCTTGAATCGGGCAACATTGCTTACAAGTTGTTGCAGGAAATTGGCGGTGCCGAAGCTGTTGGGCCGATTTTGCTGGGCATGAACAAACCGGTGCATGTGTTGCAGTTGGGCAGTTCGGTACGCGAGATTGTAAACGTGGTTACCATTGCCGTGGTGGATGCACAAACAAAAGCGGCGCAAGACTAAATTTATATCGGTAAAAACAGTATCAGCTTTTTTGCTTCCCGAGAAACAGTTAGGGTTTGTTTGAAATCAACACAAGAAAAAACCAATGCTTCTTTTACCACCTAAAAATTGGTGGTTGGATCAACTTAAATACTTGCTGATTTTTAGGTGGTAAAAGAAGTATTGAACTTGTCATCCTGGAATTTTTTCAGGATCCCTCGTGAAAAGTAAACTAATCTTGTGGGATGCCGAAACAAGTTCGGCATGACAAAAACAGAAACACACCAATTTTTAGGCGATAAAAGAAGCATAGGAATATTATCAGCAAAATTTAAAAAAGCGATCAACAGATGTACGATTATATCCAGGGAAAACTGGCGTTTAAATGCCCGGCCTATGTGGTGATTGATGCCTGCGGCGTGGGCTATCACATCAATATTTCCCTTCATACTTATGCTGCACTTTCGGTAAACGAAAATAATTGTAAACTCTTTACCTGGCTTCACGTAAAAGAAGACGCACATACGCTGTACGGTTTTGCAGATGAAGGCGAAAGAAGGCTGTTTTTGCACCTGATATCCGTATCAGGGATTGGTGCCAGCACTGGCCGCATGATGCTTTCTTCCATCACACCTGCCGAAATACAGCAAGCCATTATCAAGGGCGATGTGCCTTTGATACAGCGGATTAAGGGAATAGGGCCGAAATCTGCACAAAGGATAATTTTGGAGCTGCAGGACAAATTAAAAAAAGAAGGGCCAGATTCTTTAATAACCGTTCCGGTAAACCATACTGTTAAAGAGGAAGCTTTGTCTGCGTTGGTGATGCTGGGTTTCGCAAAAAATGCTGCCGAAAAAGTGATTGACCAGGTTGTTAAAAAAGAAGAAGAAAATTTAACAGTAGAAAAATTGATAAAATTTGCTTTGAAAAACTTATAATTACTACTTTTTTGCTTAAAGGGTGAAAATATTTACCAGAACGGTGTTGTGCGGAGTGTGTTATGTTATAGCCTTTGGTTGTAACATAAAAGTTTATGGGCAGCAGGCCCAGGTGGGTTCGGGTAAAAACGATACTGTTAAAGTCAAATCGCCGGTTGTGGATAAGCAATCCAGGAACAACCAGTTGCGGCAAGGTTATTTGCTTCCCGATCCGCCAAATTTGGTTAAATCGGTAGAATATGACCCGGCAACAAACCGCTATATTTTAACAGAACGCGTGGGCAATTACAATTACCGGCCGCCGCGTTACCTCACTTATTCAGAATACCTCCGTTTAAAACAAAGCGGCGAGATCAAGGAAAACTGGAAGCATTTGTCTGATCAGTACGCCAAAGATTCGCAGCAGCCCGGTTTCATCCCGCAAATTAAGATCAGAAGCAAAACTTTTGAACAGATTTTTGGCAGCCCGAATATTGACATCCGTCCGCAAGGATCGGCAGAAGTAATTTTTGCCGGGCAATTGAACAAAAACGAAAACCCGCTTTTTAACACAAGGCAGCGTAACCAGGGCAGTTTTAATTTCGATCAGCGTATCCAAATGAACGTTACCGGTACAATTGGCGATAAGTTAAAAATCTCGACCAATTACAATACCGAAGCCCAGTTTCAGTTTGAAAACCAGATCAAGCTGGATTATACCGGCAAACCGGACGAAATCATCCAAAAAATAGAAGCCGGAACAGTGAGCATGCCTTTGCCAACTTCATTGATTAACGGGAGCCAGGCATTGTTCGGCATAAAAACAAAGCTGCAGTTTGGCAAGCTGAACGTAACCAGTATTTTTTCGCAGCAGCAATCCCAAAGCAGGCAGATTACGATTTCAAATGGTTCGCAGCAAGGCGCTTTTAACCTTTCGCCTGCTGATTACGAAGCCAACCGGCATTATTTTTTGTCGCAATATTTTCGCAACAACTACAACCGTGCGTTGGCCAATATCCCGATCATCAGCTCGAACGTTAACATTACCAAAATAGAAGTTTGGGTAACCAACCGGAGCAATAACACCAAAGATTCGAGGGATATTTTGGGTTTCCTGGATTTGGGCGAGTATAATCCTTACAATACTTCTTTGGTTCGCGGCGGCCCTGGTTTTTCTGCTTTACCGGCCGGTTTTCAAGGGCCTGGTTTTACACAGCAATCCAACAATTTATTACAAAATTTGCCGGCCAATGCCCGTTTGACCAACTCCAACGATGTGGCCAATTACTTTCAATCCACAGGTAGAAACGATAATTACGGCAAGCTGACTTATGCCCGAAAACTGTCCGACAAAGAGTTTGTGCTGCATCCGCAATTGGGTTACATCTCCTTAAATTATCCTTTAAACAACGATGAAGTGCTGGCCGTTGCTTACCGTTATACTTACAACGGGACTGAATATCAGGTTGGAGAGTTTTCTACCGATATTCCGGTTGACCCAAACACGCCGAAAGTTTTATACACCAAGTTGCTGAAAAATGAGCTGCTAAAAACAGCATTGCCAACTTGGAATTTAATGATGAAGAATATTTATACGTTGGGTGCCTATCAAATCAGTCCGAACGATTTTAAGTTGACGATTGCGCGTTTAGACGATAAATCAAACATCGAAAAACCGATTATGGGCGAGGGGCAGCGGACAACCGGTAAACTTTGGCTGCAATTAACCGGACTGGATAATTTAAACCAGCAAAGTGCCAAACAGCCCGATGGTTATTTCGATTTTTTGGAAGGGATTACGATAGATTCGCAAAACGGCCGCATTACGTTTCCGGTGGTCGAGCCTTTTGGTTCGGATTTGGCAAAGCAGTTTAACCCGGCAACCGAGCAGGATCTGATCAACCGTTACGTTTACCAGCCGTTGTATGATTCTACCAAAACGATTGCACAGCAGTTTTTCCCGCAGCTAAACCGCTATGTTATCCGCGGAACGTATTCTTCTCAATCCGGTTCTGAGTTTCAGTTAAATGCCATCAATATTCCGCAAGGTTCTGTGGTGGTTACGGCTGGTACTTTGCGTTTGACAGAAGGATCAGACTACACGGTGGATTACAACATTGGCCGGATCAGGATTATCAATCAGGCTTTGTTAACTTCCGGCCAGCCGATCAACATTAAGTTAGAAAGCAACGAGCTGTACGGGATCCAGCAAAAATCATTGTACGGTTCCAGGTTTGATTATAAGCTGAACAACAAATTGAACCTGGGCGCAACCGTGATGCACTTGACCGAGCAGCCCATTACGCAAAAAGTAAGTATTGGTGATGAATCCATCTCCAACACCATTTACGGTTTCGATGGAACGTACAGTTCCTCTTCCAGGTTGCTGACACGGCTGGTGGATAAGTTGCCTTTTATCTCTACCAAAGCACCTTCCTCCGTAAACTTTAGCGGCGAGTTTGCACAATTGTTGCCCGGCCATCCGGCTGCTTTAAACTTTGCCGGTTCAAACGGAACCGCTTATCTTGACGATTTTGAAAACAGCAGCTCATTGATTGATATAAAAAGTGCGATCAATTGGCAGCTTTCGGGCACACCGCAATTGTTCCCAGAATCGCAGTTGGACAACGATTTGTCTTATGGATACAATCGCGCGCGTTTGGCTTTTTACAACATTGACCCGATTTTTTATAACCGCAGCAATTCTCAAGCGCCGGCTTTGCCCGATTCGCGGAATGAGCTTTCCAACCATTATGTGCGCGAAGTTTTAGAGCAAGAAGTTTTCCCCTATAAACAAAGCACTACCGGTCAGCCGCTAAGTTTGCCTACGCTCGATTTGGCTTTTTATCCGAAAGTGCGCGGCCCGTATAATTTTACCACAAGCGGCATCAATGCGGATGGTACTTTGCAAAACCCGCAAAGCCGCTGGGGCGGTATTTTTAGAAGGATGGACAGCAATGATTTTGAATCGCTGAATGTGCAGTACATTGAGTTTTGGGTTTTAGATCCGTTTATTTATAAACCAGCTTCTCCCGGCGGAGACCTTTATTTCAACCTCGGCAGTATCTCTGAAGATATTTTGAAAGACGGGCGCAAGAGTTTGGAAAACGGTTTGCCTGCTGATGGTGATACGTCAAAAGTAGATCAAACGGTTTGGGGAAGGATACCAAAACTACAACCCGTGGTGCAATCTTTTGATAATGATCCTTCAGCCCGCACTTTACAGGATGTTGGTTTGGATGGTTTGGCCGATGCCGATGAACGCCAGAAATATGCTCCTTTTATCCAGCAAATCCGTGGTGTTTTAAATGCTTCGGCC
Source organism: Mucilaginibacter sp. (assembly GCF_041088075.1). Lineage (GTDB taxonomy): Bacteria > Bacteroidota > Bacteroidia > Sphingobacteriales > Sphingobacteriaceae > Mucilaginibacter_A. The sequence goes on from NZ_JBGCVY010000066.1 coordinate 48,861, forward strand.
GCTTCGCAAGTTATCAGCGACCCTTCTTCGGATGATTATTTGTATTTCCGCGGGCCGCAATACGATGAAGGGAACTCCGGGATTTTGCGCCGTTACAGTCAGTACAACGGAACAGAAGGCAACTCCAAAACAACCGAGCAATCCAAAGCGGAGTTGGGTTTAGACAACTCGGCTTCTACTTCTTTGCCTGATGGCGAAGACGTAAACCGCGACAACAACATGAGCCAGGCCGATGAATATTTTCAGTACAAAGTTTCTATCCGGCCGCGGGACATGGTGGTTGGACAAAATTTTATTGCTGATAAAGTAACTTCTCAGGTTAAACTGGCCAACGGAAACACACAGTCGGTTAACTGGTACCAGTTTCGGGTTCCGATAAAAAGTTACCAATCTAAAGTTGGCAACATCCAGGATTTTAAAGCCATCCGTTTTATCCGGATGTTCATGACCAATTTTGCCGATACCTCCATCCTGCGTTTTGCAAGGCTGCAACTGATCCGCGGTGAATGGCGCGCTTTCAACACCGAAAACAGTACCGCTAATATTATTGCTGATCCGGCCATCGTTAACCCAACGCTGGATAATTCGACCATTGATGTATCAACCGTAAATATTGAAGAAAACGGAAACCGCACGCCAATTCCTTACGTCGTTCCGCCAGGCATTACCCGCCAGCGCGATTACAACAACTATACTACCAATACGCAACTGAACGAGCAGGCATTGCAAGTTACGGTCAAAAACCTGCGCGACGGTTACTCAAAAGCTACTTTTAAAACTTTTGGCAATGATTTGCGCCAGTACAAACAGTTAGATATGTTTGTCCATGCAGAAGGGCCGCAATTGATAAACGGCGATGTAAATGCTTTTATCCGTTTGGGTGCTGATTATGTAGATAATTATTACGAGTACGAAATCCCTTTACAGATAACACAGCCCGGCACCCGCGACCCGGATGCCATTTGGCCGGTTTCAAACCGTATTGCTTTGCAGCTTGACCTGCTTACCCGTGCAAAAACAGCCCGAAACAATGCACTGCTAAACGGAGTATCGTGGCCTTTGAACCTGCCTTACACTTTTAGGGACGGCGCAAACCGGGTAACCATCAAAGGGCAACCGGATTTGAGCCGACTTCGCACCATCATGCTTGGCGTTCGCAACCCGTACAAAGGAAATTCCCCTCCGGGGAAGGATGACGGCTTGGATAAATCTGCCATTGTTTGGTTTAACGAACTCCGTTTGACGGGTTTTAAAGAGCAAGGCGGCATCGCGGCAACCGGAAGGTTTAATGCAAAACTGGCCGATCTGGCCGATATCAGTGTTTCGGGCAGTAAAAGTACCATCGGTTTTGGTACGCTGGATTCCAGGATTAATGACCGCAGCCGAAGCGATAACCAATCGGTTGATGTTTCAGCTAACGTAGAACTCGGCAAGTTTTTCCCGACAAGTTCCGGCATAAAATTGCCTGTTTATGTCAACTATTCCAACCAGGTTATCATGCCGCAGTATGACCCGAAATCTCCTGATATCGAACTGAAAACAGAACTGCAACAGGTATCAAAAGCCAAAAAGGACTCTATCCTGAACGAAGCCGAAGATTATACCGTTAGAAAAAGCATCAACCTCACCAATATTCGTAAGGTAAAAACAGTACCAAACGCCAAAAGCCACCTTTGGGATGTGGAGAACCTGAGCGCAACTTTTATCTACACGCAATACGAGCACCATGATTTTATTACAGAAAATGCCTTTCAAAAAACTTATGTAGCCAACATAAACTACATTTACAACAACCAGCCTAAGTTTTACAGCCCTTTTCAGAAACTGGTTAAAAGCAACTGGCTTAAATTATTTAAAGACATCAACTTTAGCATTTTGCCTTCCCGGTTAAACTTTAGTATTGGCGTAAACCGTTTTTATTCTGAAAATACCTTGCGCAACAATGACCCGGAAAATTTTATCGCGATACCAACAACGTATAACAAAAACTTTTTGATCAACCGTGTTTATGGCATCGGCTGGACTTTGACCAAATCTTTACAAATGGATTTTGATGCGACCAACCTGGGCGTGATAGACGAACCTGCCGGGCGTATCAACGGTTTAAAACAAGACACTTTATGGAACAACCTGAAAAAGCTGGGCCGAACGGTTAATTACACGCACACCATCAACTTTAACTATACTACGCCAATCAATAAAATCCCTGGTTTTGACTGGACGAACATGACGGTACGTTACAGCACACAGTTTAACTGGAATTCACAAGCACAATTTTCTTTAAGCAACCCTGCTTTTAATGTGGGCAATACCATCCAAAACTCCCGCACCATTCAATTAAACCCGGTTTTAAACTTTGTTGGTTTGTATAATAAATTTGGGGTTTTGCGCAATGCCAATGAAGCAGGCAAAGGCGGTTTGGGCAACTTATTTTTACAAATTTTAACCAGTGTAAAAAACGTAAGCGGAACTTATACGCGAACCGAAGGAACATTTTTGCCGGGCTATCTGCCCAAAACCAAGTTTTTTGGCGAAGACTTAAACTACAATGCGCCCGGCATCGGGTTTTTGCTGGGAAGTCAGGCCGATATCCGAAGCCGTGCACTTGCCAACGGATGGATTACGACAGACACTTTGCAAAACCAATTGTTTACAAAAACGCTAAATGAAGACATGCGCTTTCGGGGCGTGTTGGAGCCAATCCCTGACCTTCGGATTGAACTTTCTGCTTTTCGTACACGCAACCTCAACTACCAAACCAACTTTAAATATTCAACTGTTACCAACGACATTGAAAATTTGAGTCCGATCACTTCCGGCGATTACAGCATTTCGTATTTTACCCTGCCTACTGCTTTTTCAAAAACTACAGGCATCAACAATACTTCGGCTGTTTTCCAAAAGTTTTTAGACAACCGAAGCATTATTTCACAACGTTTGGGCAGGCAAAACCCAAATTCAACCAATGTAACCAATGGTTTTGCCGATGGTTACAGTGCTAACGACCAGGAGGTGCTGGTTTCATCATTTCTGGCTGCTTATTCTGGTAAAGATGCAAAAAGCATCGGCACAAATAGTTTTCCTAAAATACCGATCCCAAACTGGCAGATTACTTATAATGGCTTAAACAAATTGCCTTTTTTGGCAGATATTTTTGATTCTTTTGATATGCAGCATGGCTACCGTTCGTCGTACAGTGTCAATGGTTTCAACACTTTGCTGCGTTATTCAGAAGCAAACGGGGCCGTAAATGTGCGCGATGCCAACAACGACTTTCTGCCTTATTACCAATATGCACAAATCACTATTTTTGAGCAGTTTGTGCCATTGCTGGGTTTTAGCGCGCGGTTTAAAAACAGCATGACGGGCAATTTTGAATACCGTAAAAGTCGGGCTTTGAGTTTAAGTTTGTCCAACAGCCAATTGACGCAGCAAAATGAAACCGCTGTCGTTTTTGGTTTTGGCTACCACACCAATAATTTCCGTTTCCCGTTTGGCTTGTTTCAAAACCTACAGCTTAAAAACGACATGAACTTTAAGCTTGATTTTGCTATCGCGGATAACAAAACAGTTGTTTTCAGGCCGGATGTGCAGGAAGCGGATGTTTCATCGGGCGCAAAAAATATTACAGTTCGGCCTTCGGTAAATTATATAATTAACGAACGCTTTAACCTGCAGTTGTTTTATGATTCCAACATCACCAAACCTTATACATCGCAATCCTTTAACACGGCATTTACCAATTTTGGCATCAATTTAAAACTGTTGTTTCAGTAAAAAAAGCTTGTTCAACTTTTATTGATCAAATTTTCCATGCTTCTTTTATCACCCTAAAATTGGTAAATGCTATGTTTTTTTAGATTTGTTAAGGTTGATAAAGAGACCAATTTTTATAGGGTAAAAGAAGCATTGGCATCAATCCTGAGAATACCAAAGTGCATTGTATAAAAATAAAAGACACTAAATTTAGGGGCATAAAAAAAGCATGTTCAGTTTATAGCTAAACATGCTTTTTGTAATAATTAAACCAGAAATGTTACTTTACATCTCTGATAACTTTTCTTGCTGTAGCCCTTCCTGGCAAATAAACCTGAAAGCCAAATTGCAGGTTAACATTGTTTGCATAAGGGCTGCTGCCGAAACCTACGATGCCATTGTATTTAAGCAACGTTTCCAAACCAATACTTGGTGTAATAAAATAAGCAAAACCAGGGCCAACGCCAAAACCTAAACCATTGGTAGAACCACCGGTTGCAGAATAATTTTGGCCTTCAATACCAATGTTTGCTTCGCCAAAAAAGCGGCCATGCCTAACAATTTCTGTTCCGGCACCACTGTAAACCCGTCCTAATGCGCCTATGCCATAGGTAATATCAGATCCGTTTCCTTTTAAAGTTGCCACACTAAAACTTCCGTAACCGCCCAAAGCAACGTTATCCTTGATAAACCATGCTGCTTTTGGCATAATAGTACCAGTAAAACTTGTTGGCTTGCTTAAGCCTAATTGTAAGTTGGCCAAATCGCTGCCAATCAAAACATTGCCTTTTTGAATCTGTGCATTTGCAGAAAATACGAGGCCCAAAATTGCAATTGCTGCTAAAGTAATTTTTTTCATTGTAGTAGTTATTATAGTTAAACAATAATCTTTTAACAATACTTGAAAGCGTATAGTTTTAATTATTATGTAATTGTTTAAAGTAGCGTTGTTGCAGCCATATAAGGAAAGCGGTTTAAGTTCTTATTCCATAAAAAGGAATGTTTCTTTTAATCCCTAAAAACTTTTATTTATGTTTTTTAATCTTACAAAAAGTATTAAAAATTTTTGTTCTCTGCCTGTTTTAAATACCTGTGGTATTTCAAGATGACGCATCTTTTTGCAAAAAATTTAACGAACTTTCCCTGAACTTAACAAAGGAGAAATCAGCAATAAAGCAACAGGAAATGCCAGGTTCCATTTTCCAAACCAAGATGTGGCTATTATACAGAACAAGGCACCGGCTAAAAAGGAAAACCAAATAACCAATAATACGATGGCGCGTCGTTGGTGGCTGTCCCAAGTGCCTTGAGAATCCGGCAAAGGTGTGTCTTTTATAATTGATGCAAAGTGTTGGGCTATGTTATTTAAAGTGCCGGTAACAAAGTCAGGGTTTACAGATTGTTTGCCAATATGGGATAGGATAGTGTTCATATAGCCCATAGAAAAGCTAAGGATACCTACACTGCAATAATTGTTTATCGTGAAAAAAAACGATGCGATTCCATAAAACGCCAATACCGATGCCACAACAGTAAAAGGTGCCCAACGGGATTTGTACCAATTAAATTTTGACAATACAGAACCTGTAAAAACACCAATGACGAAAAACAGGATAGCTACAAAAGAAATCAACGCATTGGCAAATCTGGCTTGGCCTAACGAAAACCCTGTTTGTGTTGTATTGCCGCTCATGAACGACAGATAGGTTTTGAAATGAAAAAAACCGTAGGCGTCTATAAATCCAGCGATCATGGCAAGGCAGATAATCAGCCTTTCCTGCGTTTTTGCCGTAAGTAAGGCAGCTTGCTCCTTACTGGAAGTTTCAACTTTGTTATGTGTTTCCATTTTGGATCTATTTTTTGTAGTTAAAAAGCTATTGCTTGATAAGTAAAAATAAAAGTAATGTTACGATTTGGTTTAAAAGAGGTAACGTCATTTAAACAGGCTAATACCTCTTAATCATTATTTTAAAGGTTTTGGTAGCGGTTAATTTTATTAAGTATGAACTTGTTTAAACTTATTCTTTTGTGCTTTACACAATGCTTCTTTTACCCTATAAAAATTTGTGTTGCCCGGTTTTTGATTTGTTTAGGCCGATACAGGCACTAATTTTTATAGGGTAAAAAAAGCATCAACCCCTAAAAAAGAAGGTCAGAAAAAAAGTTTAAACAAGTTTTATATAGTATAAGCGCTTTCCTGTTATTTGTGTTTTGTTTTTTATGCTGTAAAAGAAGCATCGGCCACAACTCAAAAACATTTTCAAATAAATATCCCCGCATTTAATCATTGTTCAGTTTCTAACCATGTTTTTATTTATTTTTGGAGAAAAAAATAAGAACATGAATTTTCCTTCCGAATTGAAATACACCAAAGATCATGAGTGGGTGAGGATAGATGGCGATACGGCTTACATCGGCATTACCGATTTTGCACAGCACGAATTGGGCGATATTGTTTACATAGATATCAACACCGTTGGCGAACAAGTAGCCAAAGAAGGTATTTTTGGAACGGTAGAAGCAGTAAAAACTGTTTCTGACCTATTTATGCCGGTAAGCGGACAGGTTTTAGAAGTTAACGCTGCGCTGGATGCCAGCCCGGAGCTGGTTAATTCTGATCCTTTTGGCGATGGCTGGATGGTAAAAATCACGATTACAGATGCAGCAGAACTGGACGAATTGTTATCAGCCGAAAACTACAAAGCTTTAATCGGCGCCTGATGCAAAAATTTTTAAAATATCAAAGCCTGACTTTGCTTTGGGCTTTGTTTATTTTAGTCATCTGTTGCGTTTCTTTAGGCAAAGTTGGGCAGTCGCACTTGTTTTTTAAAGGGTTTGACAAATTAACGCATACCGGATTATTTTTTGTGCTTACGGTGCTTACTTTTTACGGTTTGTTTCGTAAACAAAGAAGCGTTAACCTCAGCGGGCCGGTTTTTGTAGTCGTGCTGTTTTGCATGTTTTTGTTTGGTGGCGCGATAGAACTTCTGCAATGGAAGGTCTTTACTTACCGCAGTGCCGAGTGGGACGACCTTTTTTGCGATATGCTGGGTTCTTTAATGGGTATTTTCAGTATTTTAGTAACTACACATGCCATACAAGCTCAAAAACAATAAGCGAATTTTAGCTGCATTTTTTTTGGCAGCAACATTATTTTCTTCCTGCGGATTGTTCCACAAAAAATGCAATTGTCCGCATTTTCGCTACAATTCCTATCAGCATTCCTAATTCTTTTTTGGCTAAAATTTTTGGGTCAACAATTTTATGCCGATAAAAGAAGCATGCTTCTTTTACATTAATATAACCCGTAGTGCATTAGGAGTTTTGCACTGCACTAAACCCATGGTTTGGAAAAGCATTTTCCCGCCCTTTACAAATTTTACTCCTTGCCGCATGGGCATTTTTACAAACCTCTAAGGCATAGAATTGATAATGAAATAACCCTGGACAAAATTTGGTTTTTGAACAAGTTTTTTTCTCGACCCATCTATAAACGGGAACAATTTTCTCTTTCTCTTATTATAAACACTTCGTTTGGGTAAAGTACTAAGCGGGGCACCATTCAAATTTTTAAACAACTGATGTTTAGAACTTATCCCACAATATTCAGCAGTTATATTTAGTGTAATTAACCCTATTTAATATTTAATAAAATAACAATGCTTCTTTTATCCCTAAAAAATTTGCGTTGTATTTTATTGGTATAGAAAAAATACATTTTTATAGGATAAAAGAAGCATCAAAAATATTTAGGATAAAAGTTAAACAGCTTTTAATTTTAAAAAATCCGGGAGGCTGTATCAAAAATAAGATAAACATCTTAAGAATTGTCTAAAAAAAACAAATTCTACATGGTATCCGAATAGATGAAAAAAAAGAGGCCGTTCATAACTTATGATACGGTCTCTTGGTTTGGCTTGGGTTTTTTATTTGTAAAAGCTGGTCGGCCTTGTGCTCTCCACATAGCACCACTCGGTGAACGAACGGGGGCTTGTGTTGATGACAAAGGCCCAGAGCAATGTGGTGGAAAAGTCCCCGATTTTACGCAGGCACGACAGGTGTTTTGTGTGTCGAGACGGGCGCGAATTGCGAAGCGTCGAAGCCCAGGTGAGCTTTGACCAGTTCGGCGGGCGAAAACGCCAGCCACTGGCGAAGCGACACATCTTCATAGTGGTCTGAGCGGAAACATTCGAGGAAGCGCAGCGTGGTGGTGCCGGTATTTTCGACATAGTGACCCATCGGAACCGGAACGCAGCCAACATCGCCCGCCTGATAGTCGAAGGTGCGCGCCCTACCATCGGCAGCAAACACCGTCATGCGCGCCTGGCCTTCAAGGTAAAACTGCCATTCCTGCGCATTGGGGTGCCAGTGCATTTCGCGCATTCCACCCGGCTCCACTTCCACAATTGCGGTGGCGATGGTGGTGGCGGCCGGAAAGTTCTTTGAGTCCACGATGCGAACAGAACCGCTATGGGTGCGAATCGGTTCCTGCCCTTCCATGTGAAAGCTAAAGCTTGTGGGCACCGGGCCGGCACCTGCCACCCGATCTGATTCGAGCGTGCCTGGAACAGGCGCTTGGAAAATCCACAAGGGCTTGGCCGGAAGCGAATCGAACACGCTTTCGGACACACCAAAGTTTTTAGCAAGCACCGATTTAGGCGTGTGGATGAGCCAATCGGTGAGCAAAAAGGTGCCTTCTTCGGTAAAGTTGCCGTCGTCAAAGACAAGCAAAAACTCACAGCCTTCAGGTTCAAGCCCCTGAATCGAGTGCGGAATCCCAGCGGGGAAGTTCCACAGGTCGCCTGCCTTCACGTCGTCTTGAAAAGTGCAGCCGTTCTCGTCTATGGCGGTGATGCGCGCCTGGCCCGCGATCATGTAAGCCCATTCCGCCGATGTGTGCCAGTGCATTTCTCTTGCGCCGCCGGGCGTGAGGCGCATATTGACACCCGCGATGGTGGTGGCGGCGGGCAATTCACGGATGGTGGTCTGGCGTCCCCAGCCGCCCTGTTCAAGGTGGTTGTGGCTGTCGGCGAACGACCAGCGAAAGTTGGGGACGGTGCCCTTGTCGGTAATCGGTGCAGCGAGCAAGTCGCGGTCTTGCGCTTCGCGCGCCGGGTTGGTCGGCCCTAAGATCGAAGCACCGCGCTTGCCATCAATTGGTTGTGGCGGCGCTACTTGTTGCGGTTCTGCCGCTTGTGGCATTGGCATTGTTTCTTGGTTTGTCATGATTGTTTTATTTTAGTTGTTCTGTTTTGATTGTTGGTTATTGGCCTGTTGGTTTAGTGTTGTCCTATGCTGTACCTGGCTGGCTTATACGGAACGCCTCTTTAATGATAGAAACCAAGAAACCTGCTTTTTTACAATGTGCAGCCCTTCGGCCAGCATCGGCCGTTTTTCTACCATCAATACTCTTTTTACCACAAAAATTATCGTGGTTTCGTCTTCATGTCCAAATACCGCCCACCTTCCATGCCTTTGCTGTTTTTGCCGGAAGTATCCATTTTGCTGCCGCCGTTTTATCGAAAAGCCGGGGTCTTTTGTGCTCGGGTAAATATTTAAAGAAAAACAAACCCTATTTGTTTTTTTAATTAAAAAAGGAACAGCTTATATATGGCGAAGTTTCATTTTAAAGAAATAAAGGGCTTCGGTTTTTGAATAAAACCACCTTTTATAAAATTTAGAATAAAGAAAATGGAAGGGCTTCCTTTTCACTGTTGATTTCTTTATAGTTTGCTGCCCTGGTTTTATAGTGTAGGATAAAAATAATTCATACTGAGAGCTGTGTAAATTTTTTCCAATATATTTTCTATGCTTCTTTTACCGCATAAAAATCATCGGCCATTGTGCTTTTTGTATCAGAACAACTTCCGGAAACAGAATTTGCAGGCATAAAAGAAGCATTATAAATTTTCATGATAGAAATTTAGACAGGTTCTCAGTATGTATCTGGGGATAGTTGTCATTTTGGATTTTTGAAAGTTGTGAAATTGATGAACAAAGTTTTTTCTACCGCTTGCATGATCCGTGTTGTTTGATAAAACAATTATCAAATCTTATTTGGATTTAATTTAAATAAGGTTTAGCTTTACGGTATAATTAGTACTTGTATCCATGAAGCTATCGCAATTAACCATCGGCAAAAAAGGTATCATCAAAGAGTTTACCGATTTGGAAATGTCTGTTAAACTGATGGAAATGGGTTGTTTGCCCGGCGAGGAAATCAGTATCCAAAGGGTTGCACCGCTTGGCGATCCGATTGCAGTTAACGTTTCCGGTTACCAGTTAAGTTTGCGTAAACGCGAAGCATCTACCATTATCTTACAATAATTTGAGTTGAAGGCTGATCTGAAAGTTGCATTAATAGGAAACCCCAACACCGGTAAATCCACGCTTTTTAATGTTCTTACCGGTCTTAACCAAAAAGTTGGCAATTTCCCCGGCGTTACGGTTGATAAAAAAACCGGTTTTTGTTTGTTAAACGATGGCCGCCGCGCCGAAATCATTGATCTTCCCGGAACGTACAGTTTGTATCCGAAAAGCAAGGACGAGTCTATCGTTTTTTCTGTTTTGGCCGATCGTTCCAACCCGCACCATCCTGATCTGGTGATCGTTATCCTGGATGCTTCCAACTTAAAACGAAACTTGCTGCTTTACACGCAGGTTGCCGATTTAAAAATCCCGGTTATCCTGGCTTTAAATATGATGGACCTGGCCAATAAATCCGGCCTGGAAATCAACATCAACCTACTTTCAAAAAAATTAGGTGTTCCTGTTGTACCGATTTCTGCGCGAAAAGCCGAAGGAATTACTGCACTAAAAGAAGCAATTGGTTACGCCAACCGTTTTGCCTTGCAGGAAGATACAATTGATGTGGAACAATTGGCGCCAGAATTGATTAGCAGCATCCGCGATGAAATCCACGTAGAAAACAATTACTACGCCTTGCAACTGGCGCACCAGCACGAATATCTGCCGTTTTTGTCTCCGCAGCAAAACGACCGGATTGAAACGCTGGAGGAGGAGCATAGCTTTCATTCCCAAAAATCCCAGGCTACAGAAACCATTGCGCGTTATAATTTCATCAATGATATTTTGTTTGATACCGTTATCCGCAAAAATCATTTCGCACAGGAAGAAAGCTACAGCAACAAAATTGATAAAGTTCTCACGCACAAAGTTTTCGGTTTTGTGATTTTCTTTGCGATTTTAATGTTCATTTTCCAGGTCATCTTTTCCTGGTCGGCTTACCCGATGGCACTAATTGAGGATACGTTTACCTGGCTAACTTCCGTATTGCACAAAACACTTCCGGCCGGCCCGTTAACCAGTTTGCTGTTGGATGGCGTGATTGCCGGGCTAAGCGGCGTGCTGGTTTTTATCCCGCAAATTGCCATCTTGTTTGCTTTTATTTCCATTTTGGAAGATACCGGTTACATGTCGCGCGTAACGTTTATGATGGACCGCATCATGCGAAAAGTTGGGCTGAACGGAAAATCAGTCGTGCCGCTCATCGGTGGTTTTGCCTGCGCCGTGCCTTCTATCATGAGTACGCGTACCATCGAAAACTGGAAAGATCGCATGATTACCATTATGGTTACGCCTTTAATTACCTGTTCTGCGCGTTTGCCGGTTTACACGTTGCTGATTTCCCTCGTCGTTCCTAACCGAAACGTATGGTGGCTTTTTAATCTGCAAGGTTTGGCCATGATGGCGATGTATTTGTTCAGCGTTGTTTCGGCGGTGGTTGTGGCGTTTGTTTTTAAGCTGATTTTAAAAAGCCGTGAACGTGGATATTTCATTATGGAACTACCGGTTTACCGGATGCCGCGCTGGAAAAACGTTGGTTTAACGATGTACGAACGGTCAAAAACTTTTGTCATCCAGGCCGGAAAAGTCATCATCGCCGTTTCTATTATTTTATGGGTGATGGCTTCGTACGGCCCGGGAAACCGTATGGCAAGGATCGAGCAGAAATACAATAATGCTTCTTTTACCGGCAAAAAATCAGCGGAAGAATTGCAGCATTTAAAAGCGACTGACCAGCTTGAAAATTCTTACGCCGGTATTTTAGGCCATGCCATCGAGCCGGCCATTCGTCCTTTAGGTTTCGATTGGAAAATTGGCATCGCTCTAATTACTTCCGTTGCCGCCCGCGAAGTTTTTGTAGGAACAATGGCCACGATTTACAGTGTGGATGGCAATGCCGATAAATTAGATTCGGTGATGGACAAGATGCGAAATGCCAAAAACCCGGAAACAGGTTTGCCGGTTTTCACCTTCGCCGTTGCCATGTCGCTCATGATGTTTTACGCTTTCGCGATGCAATGCGCCAGCACGGTTGCCGTAGTTTACCGAGAGACCAAAGAATGGAAATGGCCGGTCATCCAGTTTGCTTACATGACGGTGCTGGCTTATGCCGCAAGTTTTATTACTTTCCACCTGTTAAAATAAGCGTTACATTACAACGTGGATAAAAAGGAAATTCTCAAAAATTACATGCCTGAAGCAGCCGCGCCGGTAATTGCCAAATGGATTGATTATTTTCAATGCGAGTTTAAAGTTTCGCGCAACCGCGGCACCAAATTTGGCGATTACCGTTCGCCTTTTGGCGGAAAAGGGCACCGCATTTCTGTTAATTTCGATTTGAATGCTTACGCTTTTCTGGTAACCACCGTACACGAATTTGCGCATTTGTACACCTGGAACCAGCATCAGCATAAAGCAAAACCGCACGGCACCGAATGGAAAAGCAACTTTAAACGGATGATGAAACCGTTTTTTGAGTTGGAGATTTTTCCGCCTGATGTTAAAACGGCCATCACCAATTATTTGGATAATCCCGCAGCTTCCAGTTGTTCAGACCTTACTTTATTTCGCGCCCTCAAAAAATACGATGTAAAAGAAGCATCGGTTATTTTGGTTGAAAAAATCCCGGCCAACGGTTTGTTCCGTTGGAAAGACGGCCGCGTTTTCCGGCGGGAAGAACGGCTGCGGAAACGTTACCGTTGTGTGGAAGTGAGCACCAACCGGGTTTATTTGTTTAATCCGGTTGCGGAAGTGGAGTTGGTAAGCTAAAAACCAAGGTTACATTAGCCCAAACTTTCGTTTTAATTTTACAGGAATAACTTTACTTGATTGTAAACGCTCCAATATTTGTATGTGATGAAAATCTGTTATTTCGCCTAAAATATTTTCCGGATGCTTTTCTAAAAATGTCGTTAAATCTTTAATGTTCATTTCAGAAATGAAATCACAATTTACATAACTGTCATATTTTAAAAAAGCATGTTCCTTTTTTGTTATCGTGATACAATTATTGGTGAAAGGTTTATCGGTATTGATGCAAACTGATGCAACTTGATTTGAATGCGCAGACACACAAACTATAATTGCATATTTAGGATAATTAACATCTTTAAATTCCGGTATTTTAATGAGTAAAATGCATTTAGGGGAAATTTTCTTACCTAAATAATCATCTTTAAATTCTTTAGAAAAGAAATCTCCTAAAGAGGGAGGCATTGAGTCAGTCTTTTAAATTCATAAGATTCAGTGATAAATCTTATTTGGCTTTCTGATAAATTTTCCTGCTCAAAAATGTATTGCAAGTCAACAAAATTTTCATTGAGCTTTTCGGCTTTGTTGTAAGCTTTATCGTGTGCTTTACTTTTTAGCTGACTAAAATTTAAATCCTTATTTTCTGCTATGGCTTGGCTGAGGCATTCAATATCACTCTCTGATAATTCTTCAATGTCTAACTCTTGGTTAGGTTTAAAAGTTGTATTGCTGATAATATGAAAAATTCCGTCACTGTTCTTTTCTTTGAGCAAATTGTAAGACGAAGAAGGAGTTGAGCCATGTTCAAGTCGGGCAATTGTATCGTCCGTAATTAACCGGCCGTATTTTATCAAATGCTTAACTTCAGCAAAATACAAAATTTTCAAAGCCGTATATTTATCAGCTATGCCTTGCTCGTTAGCTACTTTATTTGCGATAAATATCAATGAATTGACAGCCTTTACTTTATCAAAGGTTCTGCTTATCATTGGTTCAATTGAGGTTTGCATCTGTTTAAATATACCTAAATGTTTGGAACAAAGTTTTTAAAATTTTAAATTAATTTGTTGAAACCGAAACCAAATATACTAACTTTTTTAGTGGCAGTTAAACAATGTAGTTGTTTAAACTTTTTTTCCGGCCAGTTTTTTTGACTGATACTTCTTTTATCCTATAAAAATTGGTGCTTTTACCAGCCTAACCAAATCAAAAAATATTACCCACCAGTTTTTATAGGGTAAAAGAAGCATGGTGCAAAGCACAAAACAACAAGTTTAAACAAGTTCGATAAATAAAATTTTTTGCCTACACATCCAACAAACTCAAATCAAACTTTAGCGGGATAAAATCAGTTAGCCGAAACAGAATAATTAATTTAAAAAACTAAACAGAATAAATTTTTATTGTTAATCAATAAAGAGTATCTATATTTGAACCTAATTAAAGTAATCAAATATGAAAAGTATCAGTATTAATTATTGGCTCAAAGCTATCAAGATAGTTTTGTGGATATCCTTGATAGGATTTGGCTTAACCCTGTTTAATACAGCAGGTTTAGTTTTTACGAATAATAAAATGTTTGCAGATGTCAGATTGAAAAACGCAGAAACAACGAGCCTTGCACAAGCAGAGTTGAAAACGAATCGGGGTGTATTAGCATTTAAATCAGATAATGTTTTAGACAGGTTGGTATTCCAACATGTTTATGGTTATCATGATTTTATACAATCTTTTTTTACATTTATTACTTGCTGTATCCTGCTGATAACGATTAAAGGAATTGATCCCAATAGCCCGTTTACTTTAACTATAGCAAAAAGAATATCAATAATTGGTAGTTTGTATATTATATATGGTTTAGTAAGTATAGGGGCTGGATTTTATCTTGTATCAAGAGTTGAGGCTATTATGAAGCAGGTTACAGGAGATTACACAAGTTTTAGAGACGACTTATCCAATATCAAAGTTGGCATATTTATCTTGATTTTTGCATTTATATACAAAATATGTGTTACTTATCAGGAAGAAAACCGGTTAACAGTTTAATAATGCCGATTATAGTAAACTTAGATGTGATGATGGCAAAGCGAAAGGTATCACTTAATGAATTGCAACAAAAAGTCGGTATTACTTTGGCTAACTTATCTATTTTAAAAACCGGGAAAGCCAGAGCTATTCGTTTTGAAACCTTGGCTGCTATTTGTAAAGCACTAAACTGTCAACCTGGAGATATTTTAGAATATCAGGATTCCTAAATTGTTTCTAAATATCCAACATACTTAAATCAAACTTTGGCGGGATGATATAACGCAACTGTACCAAACCGCTGGAGTAGGATTTATGGTTGATCAGCATTAAATCTACCTTATCTTTTCCGCTTTGAAACAGCGGTTTTCCGCCGCCTAAAATGATCGGATGGACGGAGATCAAAAACTCGTCCACTAAATTTTCTGCCATAAAAGAAGCAAGCAGATTGGCGCCGCCAAAAAACCAAATGTTCTTGCCTTCCTGCTCGCGGAAATCTTTTACAAAAGCAACAAAATCAGCGCTGCGGATAATTTTTACACCCAATTGTTCTTCCCGAACCAGCGTATCAGAAAAAACATAAATGGAATGGTCTTCAAAAAAGCCAAGTCCGGCTTGCGCGATCAGTTCATAGCTTTTTCGGCCCATAAACAAAGCATCGGTATCTTCCGAAAACTCGGTCAGACCGTAATCCTGATCGTTTAAACACCAGTCAATTTCGCCGTTTGGGCCTTCAATATAACCATCTAAAGTTGTGGCAATGTTGAGTGTGATTTTGCGCATAGTTTTTTTATGAGGTTAATAGTTAATGGATGATAGTTATATAAAGTCCACTAAATATTTACAATTAATTTAGCCAAATTCTTACCCAATTCATTTTCGACTTTAAAGTCCTGCATAAACGTTTCAAACTTTGTGATTCTATCTTTTAGATTTTGGACGTAACGGTTGTGCGTAATTTTCTTTCTCATGTACCACCAAACCCGTTCAATCGGATTTAGATCGGGAGAGTATGGAGGAAGGTAGACGAGTTCTATCCGATGCTTATATCTTTCCAATATGGGCTTAAGCCTTTTGGCGTGATGATAAGGCACATTGTCCAAAACCATAACTACCTTTCTGTCATAATACTGTTTGGCCACCAGCAATAAGAAGCTAAAAAAACTAACTGTATTCCCTTTGTCCGCTTTGCCTGTAATGACAATACCGCTTTCAGGTTCTATACAGCCGAATAAAGTCTTCCTTTTCCGTTGTTTTTGATTTATTCTGGGCTGCTTCCCTTTTTCTGCCCACATATACGAAACTGTAGCTGTGTTTGATAAACTGGCCTCGTCCTGAAATACAATTACAGCATTAGCTTCTCTTCACTCCTGGAGTTTTTTTTAAAGCGTTTACCTTTTCTTCCCTGTCTTGGGCTTCAGGGTAAATGCCTTTCCCTTTTTGAAAGGTTAGCCCTAGCTTTTTCAAAATGTTATAGATCTGCGCCTTCTTATAATCAACCTGGTATTCTTTTTTAATCAGTTCGATTAATAGAGGCCCTGTCCAGGTGGCGCTGTTATAACCGTAATCATCGGGCTTTTTATTTAATAAAATCGTTTTTATCGCTTGTGATTCATTTGCATCAAGCCGGTTATTTCTGCCGGGCTTTACCTTGTCAATCAATGCCTCTACTCCGCCTTCATTTAATCGGTTTACCCAATTGCAGATCGATTTAAATGAGGCCTCATAAATAGATTCCAACTCCTGCGGACGTTTACCCAAAGAAACCTGATAACAGGCATATAATCTTACAGCTTGTTGAAACTTCTCATCTTTTCGTAATAAAGACCTGAGCTGCTCTGATGTGTAATTCTTTACTGTTAATGCTATCTTGCTCATGTATACAAGATACACTTTTTTATTTAATTGTAAAATTATATTAGACTTTATATAATAGTAAGCACCAGGCGATGAACCATCAACCATAATCCATGAACCTATCAACTTTCTCCGTTCTTCTCTATCCATTGCTTGCTGAAAGATTTAGGTGCAACTTCAGGCATGTCGCGTAAATGTCCCCAAGTTCCTTTAAACAAAAAGCGTAACAGAAAATTTTTAAAGCCTCCGTTAAAATAATCGGTCATTTTTCGGCTCAACATGCCTTTTTTCCACAACGACCAGCCCCAACGTTCTTTTACCGGGTTGAGGTTTTCTTTGACCGAATCCCGCCGGTTCAACAGCAGTAACTTGTGCAAATCTATTTTTACCGGACAAACTTCCGAGCATTTTCCGCATAAACTGGAAGCATAGCTCAAGTGTTTAAACTCGTCCATGCCTTGCATGTGCGGCGTAATGATGGAGCCGATTGGCCCACTATACGTAGTTTCATACGTATGGCCGCCAATGTTTTTGTAAACCGGACAAGCATTTAAACAAGCGCCGCAACGTATGCAATACAAAGCCTGCCGCTGGTCTTTTTGTGCCAGCAGGTTGGTTCTGCCGTTGTCCAGCAAAATCACGTACATTTCTTCCGGGCCGTCGGTTTCGGGAAATTGGCGCGGGCCGCTTAAAATGGTATTGTAAACCGTCAAATTTTGTCCGGTTCCGTGGGTGGATAGCAGCGGCCAAAACAAATCCAGATCCGCAATCGAAGGGATCATCTTTTCAATTCCAACGACAGCAATATGGATTTTCGGAAAAGTGGTGCACAAACGCGCGTTGCCTTCGTTCTCCGTAATTGCGATGCTGCCCGTATCAGCAATTAAAAAATTAGCGCCGGTGATGCCAATATCCGCATGGACATATTTTGCCCGAAGCAGTTCGCGTGCTTTCAATGTTAGCTGTTCCGGCGTGGCATCTATCGGCGTGCCAAACCGTTCGTTAAACAATTTGGCGATGTCTTCTTTGGAAAGGTGCATGGCCGGCGTAACAATGTGATACGGTTTTTGGCCGAGGAGCTGCACAATGTATTCGCCCAAGTCTGTTTCCAAACTTTCAATGTTGTTTTCGGTGAGAAATTCGTTGATGTGAATTTCTTCCGTAACCATTGATTTGGATTTAACTACTGTTTTTGCACCTGCTTTTTGGATGATGTTGAGGATTTCTTTTTGCGCTTCGGCGGCATCGTTCGCCCAAATCACTTTTCCGCCGCGCCGCTGAAAGTTGGCTTCAAACTCAGGCAGCAATTTGTCTAAGTTTTCCATCACCTTCCATTTCGTTACATGCGCTTTGCGTTTGGCGTTTTCGAGGTTGGTTAAACGCGTAATTCCGCGGGCAACGGCAGCATCATACTTACCAATGTTGTGGTTGATGATGCTGCGGTGTTTTAAATCAAAGGCTTTAACTTCAGCATTAGCAATAAAATCTTCTGCAGTTTTAGTCATGCGGTAAAATTACAAATTAGCTGTACAAGGAATTATAAGATGGCTTCTTTTTTCTCTCTGAAGAAAAAATAGGTTTGGCTGAAGTAACTGAAAAAAACAATAATAATTGTGCACAAAATTTTTGATGGTGTAGGATATAATCCAAAATGTTCCACAAAGATTTTAAGAAGAACATAATTTAACAAAATACAAATGAGGTTAACCGTTATAAATCTTGCTAATTGCCCTCTTCTTGTTAAGCCTGATTGCTGAAAAACAACATATCTATTTAAATAAAAGCCTGTGGTAAAAGAAATACTAAAGGCAAGCATTAAGGATGCAATATGCGGACTCAAGGTAACAGAACCTAAGTGGAAGTTGTGTTTTTTGAAAATAAAGTTGTAACTAATTGTAAAAAGACAAATATCAAGCGCCGTATTAAAACCGCCGCAGGCTGCATATCTAAACGTTTGTAATGGAATTAATTGCTTAAATGGTTTGAAAAAAAGATCAATAAAACTAAAGATACGTCTTCTGACAAAGTGATGAAGTTTTTTCATAGTTGAACAAAAAGCTTTTCTCTGCCTTACTTATCTTACTGATTTTTATATGATAAAAGAAGCATCAGCAATTATTGGCTTGCAGCTTTATCGCTTTTGGCATCCACCACCGGCCGTTTATCGCGGTTCGCCAAATCCCAACCGGTATAAAAAACCAACTGCGCGCGTTTCACCAGCATCGGGAAATTGATTTTGCTCACCTCATCACCTTGCCGGTGATAATCCTGATGTTCGCCGTCAAAATAAAAAATAATCGGAACGCCGTGTTTGGCGAAATTGTAATGATCGGAACGGTAATAAAAACGGTTCGGATCGTTCGGGTCATCGTATTTATAATCCAGATCCAGCTTGGTAAATTTGTTGTTTGCTTCCTCGTTGATCTTGTGCAATTCGGTGCTCAACATGGCTGAGCCAATCACATAAACATAATTGGAAGAATCAGTTTTGCCCTGATAATCGTAACCGGTGCGGCCAATCATATCAATATTCAAATCGGTAATGGTTTGGCTAAGCGGAAAAACCGGATGATCGGTGTAATATTCTGACCCTAACAAACCTTTTTCTTCGCCCACATTTCCCAGAAACAAAATGCTGCGGCGGGCAGGATGGCCATCTTTTTTTGCCTGGGTAAACGCACGTGCAATTTCCAAAATCCCGGTTGTGCCGGAACCATCGTCATCCGCGCCGTTATTTACTTTATCTGTTCCGGTTGTGGTTAAGCCAATATGATCGTAATGAGCCGAGAAAACCAGGATTTCATCTTTCAGTTTGGGGTCTGATCCCGGCAAAAAGCCAAGCACATCAACTGCTTTTGCGGGTTTGGTTTCGGTGTGATAAGCAATCGTAAAATCAGATTTTATGGATTTCGCCGGAACGTTTCCTGCTGCCGATGCTGTTTTTATCGCATTAAAATCTTGTCCGGTTGGTTTTACAAGCGCATCTGCAACGGCTAAATCAATGTTGATTACCGGAGCATTTTGCGATGCAGCAGCTGGAGTTTCTTTTTTAAGTGATAAATTGCTACCAGTATAGCTCGAACCAAAACGTTTCAGCACCTCTGCAATTCCGGCATTGGCTGCTAAAATAACTGCCGGATGTTTGCTTTGTATCGCTTTTATAATTAAAGTTCGCGAGGCACTCATCCGGTAACTGGTATTTGCGGTTGCGCCGGTTGCCGGTTTATCTTCGTTAATCCAAAGCAAAACTTTACCTGTTAAATCCGTTGTCCCGATTTCTTCCGCCGTACCGTAACCGATAAAAATAACTTCGGTAGCGTGTGTATTGGTATTGCCGAAAGTACCGCGCATTAAAAGATCTTTTCCATTCTCAAACGATTGATTGTTAACGTTGAAAGCCGTTACTTTTAAAGTGTTTTCTTCTAACGGAACATCCAGAAAATAAGAGCCGTTAACCGGAGCTTGCAAGCCCATCTTTTTAAATTCTCCGGCGATGTAATTGGCTGCTTTTTCTGCGCCGGGTTTTCCGGTTTCGCGCCCTTCAAAAGCATCCGAAGCGATGATATTTAAATGCCTTTTTGCATCATCCACTGAAATGTACGAAGCATATTTCCGCTCTAAAGCATCTGTTTTTTGTGCCTGAGCATAATTAAAAAAGGCAGCAGGCAGTAAGCAGAAGAGTAGTTTTTTCATGGTCAATGTTTTTGGTTTTAGCAGGAAATCTTGTTTACACGGTTGGCGTGGCGGCCGCCTTCAAACTCAGTTGCTAAAAATGTTTGGGTGATGGCCAATGCTTCTTTTACCGATATAAATCTGGCGGGAAGGCAAAGGATGTTGGCGTTGTTGTGTTTGCGCGCCAGGCTGGCCAACTCCGTGTTCCAGCAAATGGCGGCACGGATTCCCTGGTGTTTATTGGCTGTGATCGCGATGCCGTTTCCGCTGCCGCAAATTAAAATACCGAGATCAAATTCTTGATTTTCAACAGCAAAAGCAACCGGATGGGCAAAATCAGGATAATCCACAGACTCGGCAGAATAGGTGCCAAAATCTTTTAGTTGATGTTCTGTTAAAGATGCGCTTAACGTTTCTTTCAAATCAAACCCGGCATGGTCTGCGCCGATTGCTATTTTCATGGCATAAAAGAAGTATGTTTAAAAAATCAGTTTAATTTTAGTGCCTGTTTAAATTTATGCAAAAAATATTGATGCTTCTTTTATGCCTATAAATTTGGTATGCCCGGAAATTTCATGGATACAAAACCCACAAAAAGACAATGATTTTTAGGTGGTAAAAGAAGCATGGCAAATAAGTTTAACAAAATTTAAACAGGCTTTTAAAATTACGAGGCCATTAATTGATCGTGTTTTTTATTACGGCTACGCTCAACACCTGCAGCAACAAAAATACTGGCTTCATACAATATAAACAGCGGGATACTAACTATAGTCATGGTTAACATATCCGGGGTTGGTGTTACAACAGCAGCAATAATCAAGATAATTACGATGGCGTAACGACGGCTTTCGCGCATAAACTTTGGCGTCATGATGCCTACGGTTGCCAATACATAAATCAACATCGGCAGTTCAAAAACCAACCCGGAGGCAATAGTTAAGGTAGCTACTGATGATATATAAGAATCTATATCGAACAGATTTTGTATGCGTGAACTTACCGTATAAGTGGCAAGGAAGTGTAACGACATCGGTGTGATTACATAATAGCCAAACAGTACGCCTATAAAAAACAGGATACTGGTGTAAAAAACAAAGCCACCGGCGGCCTTACGTTCTTTTTCAAGTAAAGCGGGCTTAATAAAACGCCAAATCTCCCATAGCAGGTAGGGTACGCCCAGTGTCAAACCTATCATTAACGAAGAGTTTATCTGTAGTGTGAACTGGCCTGCCATTTCTGTATTGATCAGGCTGATATTGAACTTACTAAAGCAAAAATTACGGCCTAACGCATTCCCTACATTACACATGGTACGATAGGTCCAAAAATCCTCGTTACTCGGCCCCATAATGATGTTAGCGAATATCCAGTCATAATAGGCGAAGACGAAACCAGTAATTACGATAATTGCGATGGCTGACCTAACCAAATGCCCTCTTAAGGCATCCAAATGATCAAAAAAAGACATTTCTGATTCCAGGTTGGTGCCTTTATTTTTTAAGGCTTTAAACAGTTTATTATCTTTAAGATCGCTCATAATGCAGTAGAAACAAAAATACCATTCTGTGGAGATTTAGAATGGTACTTACGTTTAAATTTATAATCGGTTTTTTAGTCTTCGGTGTATTCAAAAGTTTCCATAAACTTGGTGGTGAAGTTACCAGCGCGGAAGTTAGGGTCTTGTAACAATTTCATGTGGAAAGGGATCGTGGTTTTAACGCCTTCGATCACAAATTCGCTCAATGCGCGCGCCATCGTATTTAATGCTTCTTCGCGGGTTTGAGCCGTGCAAATCAATTTTGCAATCATCGAATCGTAGTTTGGCGGGATAACGTAGCCGGAATAAACGTGCGTATCTACCCGGACACCGTGGCCGCCAGGCGAATGGAAATTGGTGATTTTTCCGGGAGAAGGACGGAAGTTGTTGAACGGGTCTTCCGCATTGATCCGGCATTCAATGGCGTGCATCGTTGGCTCGTAGTTTTTACCGGAAATCGGAATGCCTGCCGCTACTTTTATCTGCTCTTTGATCAGGTCGAAATTGATCACTTCTTCGGTAACCGGATGCTCCACCTGGATCCGCGTGTTCATCTCCATAAAATAGAAATCATGGTTTTTATCAACCAAAAACTCGATCGTTCCTGCGCCTTCATATTTTACAGATTTTGCACCTTTGATGGCCGCTTCGCCCATTTTGCGGCGCAATTTTTCGGTCATAAACGGCGAAGGCGATTCTTCTACTAATTTTTGATGACGGCGCTGGATCGAGCAATCGCGTTCGGACAAATGGCAAACTTTGCCAAACTGGTCGCCAATTACCTGTATTTCGATGTGGCGCGGATCTTCCACATATTTTTCGAGGTAGATGCCATCGTTGCCAAATGCTGCACCAGCTTCGGCACGGGCAGAATCCCAGGCAGCTTCAAAAGCCTCATCTTTCCAAACAATACGCATCCCGCGGCCACCGCCACCGGCAGTTGCTTTCAAGATGATGGGATAACCAATTTTGTTGGCCACCTGGATGCCTTGTTTTACATCCGTTAACAAACCTTCGGAACCCGGAATAGTAGGCACGCCCGCTTTTTTCATGGTGTCTTTGGCCGATGACTTATCGCCCATGGCATTAATCTGATCGGCTGTGGCACCAATAAATTTAATTCCGTATTCAGCACAAATCGCAGAAAACTTGGCATTTTCCGATAAAAAACCGTAGCCGGGATGGATGGCATCGGCGTTAGTCAATTCGGCAGCGGAAATGATATTCGGAATATTAAGGTAAGAATCTCTGCTCGGCGGCGGGCCGATGCAAACCGCTTCATCCGCAAAACGGACGTGCAAGCTATCGCGGTCGGCAGTAGAATAAACGGCTACTGTTTTTATGCCCATTTCTTTACACGTGCGGATAATGCGCAATGCAATTTCGCCACGGTTGGCAATCAATATTTTTTTGAACATTACTATGAATGTATTTAATTTATATCTAAGGAATTTGTCGTACTTCTTTTATGGCTTTAATTTTCAATTTTGGTTTTTATACCGATAAAAGAAGCATATAAATTTTATTGTTTTTTATGTGGTAAAAGAAGCATAGGCATGGAATAAAATTAAAGAACTCTAAGCATTTATTTACGTCTGCAAATAAACTCTCCATTGCCAATTGGTATTGTTAAACAATCAAACCTTTCATCTTTTGAAGCACTTTCTACCATCGGTTTTATACCTTCATATTGGTCGGTTGCATTGTCAGCTACTATTAATCCGTTTTTGACAATTTTAGATGCAATCAACTTAAAACAAGGCTCATAGATTTCTTTTTCAGCATCTAAAAAGCAAAAAGCAATTTTTTCTAATTGCTCAGCTTGTTGAAGAAAATCGCCTTGTATTAATTCGACATAATCTTCAAGTTGAGCAATTTTAAAAGTTTCTAAAGCTAAAGCAGCTTTTTCTGCTGAAATTTCATAGGTCTTTACTTTTCTGCCAATTTCTTTAGCTGCAAAAGCAAGCCATAAAGTAGAATAACCAGCACTGGTTCCAATTTCAATAATATCGCCTTCAGGAATGTTGACTAACATAATAGATAAAAATTTACCTGTGTCTTCGGTTATTTGTCTTAACCTTTTATCCCTGGTAGTTCCATCCGTACGGTCTTTTCGGTCGATAATCTCTAAATAATCCATTCTTTTTTTAAGTTCTATAGGAATTTCAGAAAACATAACGTCAGACTTTCTACTATAAAATTATTATTGAACAAATTGAACAAGCTATAAATATCTTTTGAAAAATTAGCGGCTGCAGCAACAAATTTATACCGATAAAAACAGTATGTAACGTTTTTAAGCCGGATCAACCAGGAACAATGGCTGATCGTATTCTACAGGTGAAGCGTTTTCAACCAAAATTTTAACGATACGGCCCGAAACTTCGGATTCGATTTCATTAAACAGTTTCATCGCTTCGATAATACACAACACATCGCCCGTTTTAATTTCATCGCCCACGTTTACAAACAATGGTTTTTCGGGAGATGAAGAGCGGTAAAAAGTACCGATCATGGGCGATTTGATGGTGATGTATTTGGAAGTATCTTCTGCCACAGGTGTTGTAACAACCGGCGTAGTTACGGTAATGCTTGGCGTGGCAACGGTTTCTGCCGCAGCAGCCGGAATCGTGGTGGTAACAACAGCAGTTTGCGGCTGGTTGGTTTTGATGGTGATTTTGAAGTCTTGCTGTTCGATAGAAACCTCGTTAACTCCTGATTTTGAAACGAATCGGATTAAATCCTGAATCTGTTTAATATCCATGCTGGTTGTTTCGTTTAAATTAGTTTGATTTTTGTTTGGCAGGCTAATTTATCATTAATTAACAAAAAAGAAGGCCAAAATTAGTATGCCCATTTTAAGTAAGCTGCGCCCCAGGTAAAACCACCGCCAAAAGCCGCCAACACCAGGTTATCGCCTTTTTTTAATTTGCTTTCCCACTCCCACAAACACAACGGAATGGTGCCGTTGGTGGTATTGCCGTAACGTTCAATGTTCACCATTACCTTTTCCGGGCCTACGCCCATCCGGTTGGCAGTTGCATCAATAATACGTTTATTGGCCTGGTGCGGGACGAGCCAATCTACCGTTTCCGAAGTAAGGTTGTTGCGATCCATAATTTCGGCAGCAGCTTCGGCCATATTGGTTACGGCAAACTTAAACACCGCTTTTCCTTCCTGATAAACGTAATGCTGGCGGGCATCAATGGTTTCGTGGCTGGTTGGTTTTACCGATCCGCCAGCTTTTTGATGCAAGTGGACGATACCGGCACCATCACTGCGGAGGTTTGCATCTATCAAGCCAAAACCTTCGTGGTTGGGTTCCAACAAAACAGCACCACAGCCATCACCAAAAATAATGCAGGTTGCCCTGTCCTGGTAATCTACAATGGACGACATTTTGTCTCCGGCCACCACCAAAACTTTTTTGTGCATTCCGGTTTCGATAAACTGTGCGCCAACCGTTAAGCCATATAAAAAGCCGGAACAAGCTGCCTGCAAATCAAATCCCCAAGCGTTATTGGCACCCACTTTTGCACTGATGATATTGGCCGTTGCCGGAAAAGGCATGTCAGAAGTAGTAGTGCAAAAGATCAGCAAGTCAATTTCCAGCGGACTGATTCCACGTTTTTCCAACAAGCCGTTTATCGCCGGAACGGCCAAGTCAGAAACGCCTAAGCCTTCGCCTTTTAAAATCCTGCGTTCGCTGATGCCCGTTCTGCTTAAAATCCATTCGTTATTGGTATCAACCATGGTTTCCAGTTCGTGGTTGGTCAACACATAATCCGGCACGTAACCATGAACAGCAGTAATTGCAGCGTAAATTTTATCCATGTTGGTATTTAGAGGAAAGCTTGTTTGATTTTTTCAATCAGACCTGATTCAACCGTATTTCTGGAAAGCAGAATCATACTTTTAATGGCTTCCGGGTTGGAGATGCCATGACCAATGATCACAGGCGCGTTAACGCCCAGAATCGGGCTTCCGCCGTATTGTTCGTAATTAAAACGGTCGAAAAACTCGTTACGCATCCCTTTTTGTAAAGTGATTTCGTAAAAGTTTTCGGCCAGCTTTAAAACAACATTTCCGGTAAAGCCATCGCAAACAAATACATCGGCCTGATCGGTAAACAGATCGCGGCCTTCTACATTGCCTACAAAATTAAATTGTTTGTTTTCGGCCATCAAAGGATAAGTGGCCTGGCAAAGCAGGTTGCCTTTTTCTTTTTCTTCACCAATATTGATCAAACCCACTTTAGGTAGATGGATATGGTATAAAGATTCGGCCATTAAACTGCCCAAAATGCCAAACTGCACCAGCATGTCTGGCTTACAATCTGCATTGGCACCAACATCTAAGATAATGCCGCAGCCACCAATAAGTTTTGGGACGATGCCTGCAATAGCCGGACGGATAACGCCCGGAATGGCTTTTACGCTAAACATCGCGCCAACCATCATTGCGCCGGTGTTGCCAGCCGAAGCAAAAGAATCAATTTTACCTTCTTTCAAAAGCTTAAAACCGATACCAATGCTCGATTGCGGTTTTTGGGCGATGGCTTTTGTTGGGTGTTCGGCCATACCGATTACCTCGGTTGTATGAACGTATTCAAAACAACCGGCATCAAAATTATTGTCGGCAATAATTTTTAGGGCAACTTCCTGATCGCCAATTAAAACTAATTTCTGATCAGGCGATAAAACCTGGTAACATTCAATTGCGCCTAAAACTGCTGCTTCAGGCGCAAAATCGCCACCCATAATATCCAAGCCAATCTTCATTTCAGAAAATTAACTAAGCTGCCGGTGTGCGTTCGATCAAAAGTTTACCGTTAAAGTAAACATTGCCGTCAACAGTATAAGCTCTGTGTGGCAAATGTACCGCGCCGGTAGTTTTGCAGGTAGTTAAAGTTGGGGCTTCCGCTTTGTAATGCGTGCGGCGTTTATCTCTTCTGGATTTGGATATTTTTCGTTTTGGATGTGGCATTTCCTGTAGTATTTAATTTATTTTATGTTCTTTAACACGTTCCAGCGTGGGTCGGTGTCGGTATTTCCTTCTTCTTCGCTTCCCGATAATTGCTTCAACTTGTCCAGCATTTCCTGATCGCAAAACGGCGTGTTCCCTTCATCGTTGCAAACACTGATCAGCGGCATGGCCAGGTTGATGTATTCGTAAATCAAACCGGACAGATCAATTTCGAAATCCTGGCGGTTCAAAACCATAATCTCGTCGTCTGCATCTCCCGGTTCTGCTTCGCCTGCAAACTTTACAATCTGCCGTTCCTGCACATTTACCGCTTCCGGAAATTGCGAAAGGCAACGATCGCACGAACGATCCACCATCCCGTTGATCTTAAAATCCAGGATCATCATCGTTTCCTGTTTTTCCAATTCAACTTTGCAATCCAGTTTCCCTTTTTTTACCAGCGAATATTCAAACTCATCAAAAAAAGCATCCGTGATCTCAAAATCAAACCGGTGCTTTCCAAGTTTCAGTCCCTTAAACGGAATCGAGTATGTTTTCAGCGTTTTCAATGAGCGATAATTAGCCCGCAAATTTAGGAAAAATTACACAATCAAAAATAGTTTTTTTAATAATGAAATTAGTGCTGTAAAAGAAGCATCAGATTTAATAGTTCCGGGGATAAATTCAAACCTTTAGCTTCAAAAATAATTGTCTTGAAGTTCCTAACAGGAAAATAAATGTTTCCTAGTTTTCCTAATGGAAAACTTTTTCAATCCCGATCTCTGCTAAACTTGCTAAACTTCAACGGGTTTTGTGATAATTCTGCCGATTCTGCACGGTTTTTAACCACATGGATTGCCGTAAACATCGCTTCGCGGAAGGAAGTGGGCGAGGCCATATTTTTTCCGGCAATGCCATAACCGGTGCCGTGATCGGGCGAAGTGCGCACTTTATTTAAACCCGCTGTAAAATTCACACCCAGATCAAAAACGGTATTTTTAAACGGTATCAAACCCTGATCGTGGTACATCGCCAGCACGGCATCAAAGTTTTTATACGTTCCGTTCCCAAAAAAACCGTCGGCAGGAAAAGGGCCGGAAGCCAGAATTCCTTCTGCGTTGGCAATTTCTATAGCCGGAATAATCGTTAATTGCTCTTCAATCCCGATCAAACCGTTATCGCCGGCGTGCGGGTTCAAGCCCAAAACGGCAATCCGCGGCTTGCGGATCCAGAAATCCTGCTTCAAACTTTGGTTCATTAAACGAAGCTTAGACAGGATATTTGCAACTGTAATCCGCTCGCTGATTTGTGCCACCGGGATGTGGCCGGTAACCACGCCAACGCGCAGTTCATCACTTACCAAAAACATTAGCGAATCTGCTGCGCCGCAACGTTCCTGCAAATATTCTGTATGACCTGGAAAGTTGAAGTTTTCGCTTTGAATGTTGTGTTTGTTGATAGGCGCGGTAACCAAAGCATCAATTTTGCCTTCAATCAAATCGTTTGTTGCCCTTTCCAGCGAGATAAAAGCATATTTTCCGCCGGTTTCATTGGCTTCGCCGAAGTTGATTTTTACATCTTCTTCCCAGCAATTAATTAAGTTTGATTTTTTAGGATTTGCCTGGTCTGGCTCAGCAATCACATTAAAACTAAAATCGTTCAGCCCTAAATTTTTACGGTTGTACGAAGCAATTTTGGTGTTGCCGTAAACAATGGGCGTGCAGTAATTCAGCATCAGTGGTTCGGCCAACGTTTTGATAATCACTTCCATACCAATGCCGTTTACATCGCCAATGCTGATCCCAACTTTTATTTTTTCACTCATTTGAGTCCTTTTTATCAGTACAAATAAAACATCTCCGCTTAAAAACCGGATAAAGCACAAATATGACGTATTTTGTATCAATTTAAGGATAACATGCAGTTAGTAAAAGCTAAAAAACATTTAGGACAACATTTTTTGACCGATAAAAACATTGCCGCCAAAATTGTAAACAGTTTAAAAACCGAAGGCGCGGTGCTGGAAGTTGGGCCAGGAATGGGAATTTTATCAGATTTTTTGTTGCAGAAACCCGGACTGGAAGTTTTTTTGGTGGATATTGATGAAGAATCGTACCAGTTTTTGCAGAAAAAATATCCGCAATTAGGCCAGAAGTTAATCCATGCCGATTTTTTGGAGCTGGATTTTGATGCTGTTTTTACCGGTACTTTTTCCATCATCGGTAATTTTCCGTACAATATTTCTTCGCAGATTTTATTTAAAGTTTTGGATAACAGAAATAAAGTGCCCGAAGTGGTGGGCATGTTCCAGAAAGAAGTGGCCGAGCGTTGCGCCGCCAAACCGGGAAGCAAAGAATATGGCATTTTGAGCGTTTTTTTGCAGGCATATTATAAGGTAGAATATTTATTTACGGTAAAAGCCGGCGTTTTTAACCCGCCACCAAAAGTGCTTTCGGGCGTGATGCGCCTCAGCAGAAATGAGATTGCGGCATTGGATTGTGATGAAAAACTGTTTTGGCAGGTTGTAAAAGCCGGCTTTAACCAGCGGCGAAAAACGTTGCGTAATGCGCTTTCTTCGCTCATCAACAAAGAAAAAATGACGGAAGAAGTGTTGCTGGATTTACGCGCGGAAAGGTTAAGTGTTGGGGATTTTGTAAGGTTGACGAATATGATTGCGGAGAATAAATGAAATAGTTGAACATTATCTTCTACCACTTTTGCTATAAACATTTTGTTTAAATTTGTTTTATGGATTTTCATCAAATCATAACTATTGACAATGATATTTTAGGCGGACAACCTGTTTTTAAAGGGACGCGCGTTCCGGTTGAAAGTCTTTTTGACCATTTAGAAGTCGGCGTTTCGCTTGATGAATTTTTAGATGATTTTCCAACTGTATCTAAAGAACAGGCAATTGCGTTGTTAGCTATTGCAAATAAAATCCTAACTTCTAAAAATGTAGCTCAATTATATGCGACTGTTGCTTGACGAGAATTTACCAAAACGGCTCAAGCAGGACTTCTCTGAACACGAAATCTACACGGTTAGAGACAAACAGTGGAACGGTATCAAGAATGGAGAATTGCTAAAACTTCTTGTTAATCATTCTTTTGATGCACTCTTGACTTATGATAAAAATTTGCAGCATCAGCAGAACTTTTCAAAATATACGATAACTGTTTTCGTGTTGACAGCAAAAATTAATCAATATGCAGAGTTGACAAAGCTAACGCCTCAAATCAAAGCGTATTTAATTAAAGGGCAGATGCAAGCTGGTCCTGTTATTATTTCACTCTAATTAAAAGCTGGCTTTAACCAGCGGCGGAAAACGTTGCGTAATGCGCTTTCTTCCCTCATCAACAAAGAAAAAATGACGGAAGAAGCGATGCTGGATTTACGCGCGGAAAGGTTGAGTGTTGGGGATTTTGTTAGGTTGACGAATATGATTGCGAAGAATAAATAGTTCTGTATATTTGACTTAAGGATTGAAAATGAATATCGAAGCAGAAAAAATCGAATTGCTTAAACTAATTCTGGAAACAGAAGATGAAGCCATTATTCAGCAACTCAAAGTTGTGTTTAAAAAAAAGGAAACTGATTTTTGGGATGAATTACCGGATCATGTGAAAGAACGTATCAATCGTGGTTTGGAAGATGTTGCAGCAGGGCGGGTTCGCAGTCACGAAGATGTTATGCAGGAAATAAAAATGCAGTATGGCATTAACCATTAACTGGTCGGACGGTGCAATTGCTGATTTTAAGCAAATAACTAAATTTATAAATAATCGGTGGTCAGAAAAGGACGCAACTAAATTTGTTTTAAAAGCTGAGTCGATAATTAAAGTGATTTTAAATCAACCTTATCTCTATCCTGAATCCAGCTTTAACCAGCTTCGAAAAGCTATTATCACGAAACAAACTTCGGTTTACTATTTGATTCAGGGACAAGAAATACACTTAATTACTTTTTGGGATAATCGGCAAAACCCAAACTCAAATCCTTTTTAATTTATCTATTATCTTCGCGATAAATATCAAAATACCGTGTCCAATCTTACTCAAAAAAAAATATTAATCGTTGATGACCTCCATCCAGCCTTTGCCCAGGCTGCCGAAAAATTAGGTTATGCCTGCACCATTGATGCTTCTTTTACCCGAGAAAAAACATTGAGTGTCATTGCGGATTATCAAGGTTTAGCCATCCGCACCAAATTTCAGGTAGATCAGGAAATTATCGATGCCGCACCAAAGCTAAAATTTATTGCCCGCGCCGGTGCCGGAATGGACAACATAGACGAAATTTATGCCGATAAAAGAAGCATCGCCTGCATCAACGCGCCCGAAGGAAACAGCGATGCCGTGGGCGAACATGCCGTTGGTTTGCTGCTTTCGCTGATGAATAATTTCAGGAAAGCGGATCAGGAAATCAGAAACGGCATTTGGGACCGTGAAGGCAACCGCGGCTACGAACTGAAAGGCAAAACCGTAGGCATTATCGGTTACGGCCACATGGGCCAAAGTTTCGCCCAAAAACTAAGTGGTTTTGGTGTGGATGTGATTGCTTATGATAAATACAAAACCGGTTTTTCCGACAAATTTGCACGCGAAGTAAGCATGGAAGAAATTGTGCGGTTGAGCAACGTCGTCAGCTTTCACATTCCGCTTACCGCTGAAACGAAAGGAATGGTGGACGATGAATATTTGTTCCATTTCCGCAAACCCATTTTTTTGCTCAACACGGCGCGCGGCGAAATTGCCAAAGTGCAAGCTATTTTAAACGGCATCAAAAGCGGCAAAATTTTGGGTGCTGGTTTGGATGTTTTGGAAAAAGAAAAGTTTCCTTCGCTGGCAGAACAAACCTGGTTTGAGGAACTGAAAAATAACGGCCGCGTTTTGTTAACGCCGCACATTGCCGGCTGGACGTTTGATTCGTACCGGAAAATAAGCGAAGTGCTGGCAGAAAAACTGAAAAATTTGGAGTTTAAGATTTAAAGTTTTTATCTTCGTTCTATCAAAAACAAGACTATGCAGGCAAGCCGGTGTAGTCTTGTTTGTTTTTTAAAAGCGTTGCATCCTTCTTTTTCGGAGGGATGTTTTAGTTTATAACAACCAGAATTTAAAGATATGGCAGAAGTTGCTTACTACACCAAAGAAGGATTAGAGAAATTGAAGGAAGAACTGCAGTTTCTAAAAACAGAAGGCCGCGCATCCATTGCCAAACAAATTGCCGAAGCGCGCGATAAAGGCGATTTATCGGAAAATGCCGAATATGATGCCGCAAAAGAAGCACAAGGTTTGCACGAAGCGAAAATTGCCAAATTAGGCGAAGTGCTGGCCAACGCGCGTTTGTTGGACGAATCTAAAATGGACATTACCAAAGTGCTGGCTTTATCTAAAGTCAAAATTAAAAACCTGAAAAACGGCGCCGTGATGCAATATCAGTTGGTATCCGAAACGGAAGCTGATTTTAAAGCCGGAAAAATATCAGTTTCTTCGCCCATTGCCAAAGGTTTACTGGGCAAAAAAGTAGGCGATAAAACAGAAATAACCGTTCCGGCCGGCAAGATTGAGTTTGAAATTATGGAGATTAGTAGGTAGGTTTTTGTCATGCCGAACTTGTTTCGGCATCCCACAAGAATTGTACTTCTTTTACAGATATAAATATTGCAGGAGAGATGCCGAAACAAGTTCGGCATGACTAAGCTTATCAAATAAAAAAATAACCATGTCAACCATATTTTCAAAAATCGTTTCCGGTGAAATTGAAGCGTACAAAGTAGCAGAAAGTATTGATTTTCTGGCTTTTCTGGATGTTAGTCCGCTTGCCAACGGTCATACGCTGGTGATCCCGAAAAAGGAAGTGGATTACCTGTTCGACCTGGACGACGAAACGTATGACGGCTTGATGATCTTTACCAAAATTGTGGCCGAGGGTATTAAAAAAGTAATCCCGTGTAAAAAAGTTGGCGTTGCGGTGATTGGGCTGGAAGTTCCGCATGTACACATTCATTTAATCCCCATGAACGAGGTGAACGACATGAATTTTTCTCGTCCGAAACTAAGTTTCAGCAAAGAAGAAATGGAAGCCACGGCGGAAAAGATTAAAGAAGCTTTGCGGGAAGATTAGAAGTTTAAGAGACACACCCCTTGCCCCTCTCGAGAGGGGAAGTACGACACCTACTTTTCTACCGATGGAAAGATATACGCCCGGTTTCCCCTCTCGAGAGGGGCAGGGGGTGTGTTTCTAAATCAACTTAAAATATTGCACCAAAATTTAGGCGATAAAAGAAGCATACTTCTTTTACACCATCTTTTTCGGTACAGCCGGAGAAGCTACCCGTTTCACATTATCCTTTACAAAAGATTCCCAGCCGGTATAGCTTTTTTTAGCGCCGCTTTTGGTGCTGATTTTTTGAAAAGAATGGCAAACCGCAACCGCCAAACCATCCGTGGCGTCCAAAAAATCGGGCGTTTCGTTAAATTTCAATAAATTTTGCAGCATGGCGGCTACTTGCTCTTTGCTGGCGTTTCCGTTTCCGGTGATGGATTGCTTGATTTTTCGCGGCGAATATTCGGTGATTTCTACATTGCGGGAAAGTGCGGCCGCCATTGCCACACCTTGCGCACGTCCCAACTTCAACATCACCTGGATATTTTTGCCGTAAAAAGGCGCTTCAATGGCCAAACAATCCGGATGATAATTGTCAATTAAATTGACTGTTTTTTCGAAAATGCGTTGCAGTTTCAGCATGTGGTCGTCCAAATGTTCCATCTTCACTACGCCCAAACTCAGCAGTTCTAACTTTTGTCCGTTCTCCTTCACCAAACCGTAGCCCATCACTTTCGTTCCGGGGTCAATGCCCAAAATTATCCGCTCTTTCGATTTTTCCACCTGCATAGAACAAGTATAGCCCAAATCCGTAACATTGCAAAAAATTTAGTCTTGGCCCGCATTGCCCGTAAAACGCTTGGTTACCTGTTAAAAGCAGGTATTTTACTGCTCACCATCTGGTTTGTTTACCGGCACGTTAACCACAACAAAAACCTGGAGCAGTTTGTAAACCGCATCCGTTCGGTTGGGCAAAACCAGGTTTATACCGGACTAATCCTGGTAACACTTTTGATGTTTTTAAACTGGATTTTAGAAGCCGTGAAATGGAAATACCTCACCAAGCTGCTCGAAAAAATGAGTTTGTGGAAAGCCATTGAAGCGGTTTTTTGCGGGTTAACCATGGCCATCATCACCCCAAACCGCATCGGCGAATATGGCGGACGCATTTTGTACCTTCCCCCAAGAAAACGAATACATGGTATTTTTGCCATGGCTGTCGGTGCTTTCGGCCAAAATACGGTTACCAATGTGGTGGGCACTTTGTCGCTGCTGTACTTAATTTACACGTACCAGCACCTTAACGGTTGGCTTAATTTGGGGATCGCCGTGCTTGGTGCTGTTTTTATCCTTGTTTTTTTGTTGTTCTATTTTCGCATCCGTTGGCTGGTTTTTTTGCTGGATAAGATCAAGTTCCTCCAAAAATACCACCGCTTTTTTAGCATCATGGCCAGGTACACCTTCCCGCAATTAGCTTTGATTATGTTGCTGAGCCTGGCGCGTTTCGTCGTTTTTTCGTCGCAATATTATATCCTGATCCACATTTTGCTGCCCGATCTGCATTTAATCCCTGTGATGGTGATGGTTTTCAACCTGTTTTTTATCCAGTCGGCCATCCCTTCTTTAGATTTGCTGGATATTGGTGTGCGTAATTTCATCGCCAATTATCTGTTCGGGTTTATCACCACACAATCGGTTGCCATTATGGCTTGTGTATCTTGCATCTGGCTGATTAATTTGATTATTCCGGCTGTAATCGGTTCTGTTTTTGTACTTAAACTTAACTTCTTTGGCAACAATACTTAGTTCGGCGGCCATACTTTTCACGGTGTTGTATGTGCTTTTGTTTTTGTTTTTGATCCGTGGCTGGCTGCGCATCAAACCCAATTTTTATGCGGTAAAAACAGCATATCAAACCAAAGTAACGGTGCTGATTGCGGCGCGGAACGAAGAGTCCGGTATCCACAAAACCATCGAAGATATTTTGGCGCAACACTATCCCAAAGCATTATTGGAAGTGATTATTGCCGATGACCACTCGACCGACCGTACCGCCGAAATTATTTTAAGTTATGCTGATCGCGGCGTAAAGTTGTTGCAGTTGAAGGAAGACCGCGCCTTAAATTCCTATAAAAAGAAAGCCATCAGCGAAGCCATCCGTTTATCAACCGGCGATTTAATGGTTGCTACCGATGCCGATTGCCGCATGGGCGCACATTGGCTGGAAGCGATTGTAACTAAGTTTGAAGAAAGTGATGTGCTGATGTTGTCCTCGCCGGTTGCTTTTTTTGAGGATAAAAATTTGTTTGAAAGTATGCAGGCGCTGGAGTTTTCGGCTTTTATCGGTTTGGGCGCGGCAACTATCGGCAATGGAAAAGCCTCCACTTGCAACGGCGCAAATCTGGCCTATAAAAAGAGTGTTTTTAATGAAGTTGGCGGCTTTAAAGGAATTGATGATTTGGCCTCGGGCGATGACGAACTGCTGCTGCAAAAAATAGCGGCCAAATATCCGCAAGGAATAAAATTTTTAAAGCAGCGCGATGCCATCGTTTACACGCACGCCAAACCCAACTGGGAAGAATTTAAGCAGCAGCGCCGCCGCTGGGCATCAAAATCGGTCAAATACAAAGACAAATCCATTGTGGCTTTGTCGGTTGGGTTCTGGCTTTTCAACGTCCTTATCCTGATAAATTTGGCGACCGGTATTTTTAACCCGTACTTTTTAAAAGTTGCAGGTTTGCAATTGCTCTTTAAGATTTTGGCCGAAGGTATCTTTTTATTCCTCGTCGCCGTGTTTTTTAAACGGCGTAAACTGCTGTTTTTGTTGCCTTTAGGTTCTTTGCTGCACGTTTTTTATGTAGTTTACATTGGCATCATCGGCAACAAAGGCACGTACGAATGGAAAGGCCGGAAAGTGCATTGATTTTTTTCGAAATAAAATAGCTGTTTTTGAAGTGCCAAATTCTATATTTAAACTTTAAAACATTCCTGTTGAACAACCATTGACCAAAGCCAATCCTTCTTCTAACCAAAAGATTTTCTTTCAAAATAAATTAGCCGTTGCCGGAATGTTGTTGATTTTGTTCACATCGCTTGTTGCCGTTTTAGGTTATCTGATTACGCCCGATGGCACGCCGCAAGCCAACGATATGCTGGTGCAACTGGGCCTGAAAAAGCCTGGTGCTTCTTTTACCATCCTCCGCATCAAAAAACAAGGCCAAACCGATACCGTTAATGTGATCGGTAAAATGCTTTTTGGCCAGCCTTCGCCCTGGCGCAACGTGCCGATAACCCATTATCGTTTCAACAAAGATTCTATTTACATCCGCGAATATATTGGCGATGAAGATGTAGCCGCAGAAACGGCCTACAACATTTATAAAATCAGTGGCAAAAGAAGCATTGCAGCTAATCCTTCAACCCAAGACACCAAAAAAGAGGTGGTAAAAGAAGCATCGCCCCTGGCTGTGCAAAAAAAAATCACAGACCAACAAATCATCAAAAAAACATTCTGGCTCGGAACTGATATTTATGGCCGCGACATGTTGAGCCGGTTAATTATCGGTGCCCGAATCTCGCTTGCTGTTGGTTTCGTATCTGTGCTGATCAGTTTGATTGTTGGCGTGGCGGTTGGTTCGGCAGCAGGTTATTTCGGCGGAAAAACAGATGAATTTTTAAGCTGGCTGATGAACGTTTTATGGGCTTTGCCGGCTTTGCTGCTGGTGATTGCCATTTCTTTTGCTTTGGGCAAAGGTTTATGGCAGATATTTGTGGCGGTTGGGCTTTCCATGTGGGTAGAAGTTGGCCGGTTGGTGCGCGGCCAGGTGATCGCCTTAAAACAAGTAGAATTCATCGAAGCGGCGCGTGCTTTGGGTTTTGGCCATTACCGTATTGTCCGCCATCATATTTTGCCCAATATTACCGGGCCAATTTTGGTTTTGGCGGCATCTAATTTTGCTTCGGCCATTTTGCTTGAAGCTGGTTTAAGTTTTTTGGGTTACGGCGCGCAACCGCCAACGCCAACTTGGGGAGCCATGATTAAGGAACATTATGGTTACATTGTGATAGATTCAGCTTATCTTGCTATTTTGCCGGGGCTGGCCATCATGTTGATAGTTTATGCTTTTAATGTGGTAACTATTGGCTTGCGCGATGCGTTTGATGTTAAATCACAAAATACGCGGGTTTAATCAACATAAATGATGGGGGAAGAAGTATAATTTCATGCAAAACATCAACCATAATTCTGAAGAGGACGAACTGATCCGCCTGCTTTTAAAACGGCAGGCAGAATTAAATGCTTTGCTGGAAGTAACCCAGGCGATCAACAAAAGCGCTACAACGGCAGTTTTGCTGGACATGCTGGAAGTGATTTTAAAGGATTACCTGCAAGTGGGCAAGTTTCGGTTTATGGCCGTAGTGGAAAACCGCTTTAAATGCGTTTCTTACTACGGCGGTGAGTTTGAGCAGCACCGCGTATTGCTGAAAGCCTGCAAAGGTTTAGGGAAATTTAAAGGCCCGGTACAAGTCAGTTTATATGAAAACGAAATCCTGAGCGATTACGATTACTTTATCCCGGTTTTTCAAAAAAACAAACTGCTTGCTTTTGCGCTCATCGGCGATTTTAAAACCACGCCGCAAATGCTGGGCAACGACCTCAACTTTATCCAAACGCTTTCTAACGTGATCGTGGTGGCTTTGGAGAATAAAAAGCTGTTTAAAAAACGCATCGAGGCCGAACGTTTTCAGCGCGAAATGGAACTGGCCGGCGATGTGCAGCAAATGCTCATCCCGATCACCATCTACAACGAACCGGGGATTGAAGTTGGCGCGCGCTATCTGCCGCACCAAAACATTGGCGGCGATTATTACGATTTTATCCGACTGAACGAAGATGAATTTTTATGGTGTATTGCCGATGTTTCGGGCAAAGGCGTTTCTGCCGCTTTGCTGATGGCCAATTTGCAGGCCAGTTTGCGCGCATGGGCTTCGGTGGTGGAAGATTTGACAACCATCATCGTCAAATTGAACGACGTAATCATCAAAACTACCCGCGGCGAAAAATTTATTACCATATTTTTGGGGAAATTCAACCAAAAAAGCCGGACGCTCAGTTACATCAATGCCGGCCACAACCCGTCCATCGTTTACCACAAAGGCTGCATCACCGAGTTGAAGTTGGGCACTACCATCATTGGCGTTTTGGACAAGCTGCCCTTTGTAAACATGGGCGAAATGCTGTTGGAAGAAGAGTTTACAATTTTTAATTATACCGATGGCTTGATCGAATACGACGAGGAAAGCCCAAACTGGAACGAAAAAAAGCTAAGCGAATATGTAAAAGCGCACGGCAAATTAAAACCCGATCATTTCAACACCAAATTACTCGACCACATCAACCGCCAGGTTAAAGGCAAACCCATTGATGACATTACCTTGCTCACCATTTGCTGTAAATAAGAAACCAATTTTTGACCGGTAAAAACAGTATCAATTCATTTCAAAATTTGATGATGGCCACGAACGAAAGACCGGCACTTTTACCGCGCTATCAGCATACGTTGCTGGAGGCAGGTTGCGATGAAGCAGGCCGCGGTTGTTTGGCCGGGCCGGTTTTTGCCGCTGCCGTTATTTTGCCGCAGGATTTTAATCATACTGAACTGAATGATTCCAAGCAACTGGATGAAAAAACGCGCGAGCAATTACGGTTGGAAATCGAAAAATGCGCTTTGGCTTTTGCCGTTGCTTCGGTTGATAACGTGGAGATTGACCAAATCAATATCCTGCAAGCTTCTATTTTAGCCATGCACCGCGCTATCGGCATGCTTCTTTTACCACCCGAATTCTTGATTATTGATGGCAATTATTTCAAAAAATACAAATCGCTCGATCATGCCTGTATCGTAAAAGGAGACGGTAAATATTACAGTATCGCGGCGGCATCTGTCCTGGCAAAAACTTACCGCGATGATTTTATGAAGAA
The DNA here is from genome assembly GCF_041088075.1 of Mucilaginibacter sp. Lineage (GTDB taxonomy): Bacteria > Bacteroidota > Bacteroidia > Sphingobacteriales > Sphingobacteriaceae > Mucilaginibacter_A. Next base: position 87,825 of record NZ_JBGCVY010000066.1, read on the forward strand.
GATTTCCGAAGAGCATCCAGAATATTATTGGCATCAAAACAAAGGTTATCCAACCCAAAAACACCGCTCGGCTATTTTAGAAAAAGGGTTTACGCCTTATCACCGTTTAACTTTTCGCGTTCAGCCTTTTCCTTTTAAAACCAAGGAAGCAGAAACAGTAATTTAAACTGCTTCTGCTTATTTTGCTACTTTTGCCCCACAAAAAACATTGCCATGAAAACTACTGCCCTCACCGATACACACATAAAAACCGGTGCCAAAATGGTCCCTTTTGCCGGTTACAACATGCCGGTTACTTACGCCGGGATTAACGCCGAACACGAAACCGTGCGTAAAGCGGTTGGTGTTTTTGATGTGAGCCATATGGGCGAATTTATTTTGAAAGGCGAAAAAGCGCTGGACCTGATTCAAAAAGTTACCACCAACGATGCCTCCAAACTGTACGACGGCAAAGTGCAGTATTCCTGTTTGCCGAACGAAAACGGCGGCATTGTGGATGATTTGCTGGTTTACCGTTTGGACGAGAAAACGTATATGCTCGTGGTCAACGCTTCCAACATCGAAAAAGACTGGGACTGGATTTCAAAATACAACGAGTTTGGCGTGGAGATGAAAAACATTTCCGACCGTACTTCGCTGCTGGCCGTGCAAGGCCCAAAAGCTGCCGAAGCACTGCAAAGCCTAACCGATGTTGACCTGGCTTCAATGGAATATTATACTTTCAAAAGAAGCACGTTTGCAGGAGTAAACAATGTAATCATCTCTGCCACAGGTTACACCGGTGCTGGTGGTTTCGAAATTTATTTTGATAACCAACACGCCGAAACCATTTGGAACGCCATTTTTAAAGCAGGCGAACCTTTTGGCATCAAGCCGATTGGTTTGGCTGCACGCGATACTTTGCGTTTGGAAATGGGTTTTTGTTTATACGGAAACGACATCGACGATACCACTTCTCCGCTGGAAGCCGGTTTGGGTTGGGTTACCAAATTCAACAAAGACTTTGTAAATGCTGAAGCTTTAAAAAAGCAAAAAGAAGCAGGCATCAGCAAAAAGTTGGTTGGTTTTGAAATGATTGAACGCGGCATTCCGCGCCACGATTATGAAATTGTTGATGCTGAAGGAAATGTAATCGGAAAAGTAACTTCCGGCACGCAATCGCCATCGTTGCAAAAAGCAGTTGGTTTGGGTTATGTGAGCAATGCTTTTGCCAAAGAAGGAACAGAAATCTACATCAAAATCCGCGACCAAAAAATCAAAGCCAAAGTTGTAAAACCGCCTTTTTATAAATAGGTGTTTTTTCGCCGATGCTTCTTTTACCACCTAAAAATCAGTGTTGATCAATCTCAAATGAGCGAAAAATTAAAGATCGAAACCTGCCTCACGCCCGCGCTGCTGCCACTTTACAATATTGAAAACAGCATTGCGGTGATTATTGATATTTTCCGGGCAACGTCTTCCATTTGTTACGGCATTGAAAACGGTGCCGAAGCGATTATTCCCGTTGCCCAGGTTGAAGAATGTGCAGCATACCGCGAAAAAGGCTTGGATTATTTGCTGGCCGCCGAATGTAACGGCGAAGTGGTGGCAGGTTTTGATTTTGGAAATTCGCCATTTTCGTACACCAAAGAAAAAGTTGCCGGGAAAACTATTGTTTTAACTACAACCAACGGAACGCACGCTTTGCATCTTTCTATCAAAGCCAAAAAAATTGTCATCGGTTCTTTTTTAAACCTCACCGCTTTGTGCAATTGGTTAAAAAATCAGCAGGAAAACATCTTATTGGTTTGCGCCGGCTGGAAAAATAACTTCAACCTGGAAGACACTTTATTTGCCGGTGCCGTTGTTAATCAACTCAAAGACAGCAATTACCAATTAGACGACCCCAGCATTGCCGCCAACGATCTGTTTGACTTAGGCAAAAACGAACTCAATTTATACCTGCAAAAAACAGCACACAGCGAACGTTTAAAAAAATTAGGTATCGAGGAAGATATTAAGTTTTGTTTACAGGTTGATTTAACTACGACAATTCCGGTTTTGGAAGGGGAGAAGTTGGTGAAGTTGAGGGCTTAGAAATGAATAAGAAATCGTTTAAATTTGATTTAAAGGATATGTTATGGAAAAATTCATTGCCGTTGGCTTCAGCCAACGGTTGCATAAATTAAAACAGGCTTTAGCCGGATTAAGATAACCGTTTTTTGGCTAAAGCCCTTTAATGCCTGTCTTTGTTCCGTTGGCTAAAGCCAACGGCAATGAAAATACATATTCAAAGCTGTTTTAAGCAGTTTCTAACAAAACTAATTATGAGCAATTTTTTCAAATACAAAAATTATCTCGCTACAATTAATTTTAGTGTAGACGATGACGTTTTTTATGGTAATGTTGTTGGTATTGATGATGTAATTACTTTTGAAGGCAAATCTGTTAAAGAAGTAAAACACGCTTTCCATCAAGCAGTTGATGATTATTTGGCTACCTGTTTAGCTCTAAATAAAAAACCTGAAAAGCCTCACAAAGAAACGCTGTATCTATTAAAAAGCCCGGTAAACGCAAAACGTTTGTTGGACAGTTTAAAAGAATACGAAAAAGGCTTAGGCCAGGAAAGAAATTTAATTGAAGAAAGGTAGAAAAAATTGTATTTAAATTTACTTCAACTTCTCATTATTCCGATGCCGGTCCGCATCGCGGATACTCTTTTTAGCCATGTTTTTTTCCAAAGCTTCCGTTAAATCAATGCCGGTTTGGTTGGCCAGGCAAATCAGCACAAATAAAACGTCGGCCATTTCATCAGGCAGGTTTACGCTTTCATCGGATTTTTTGTAGGATTGCTCGCCGTATTTTCGCGCCATAATGCGGGCAACTTCGCCCACTTCTTCCATCAAAATGGCCGTGTTGGTGAGTTCGTTAAAATAGCGGATCCCGGTTGTGTTGATCCATTCATCAACCAATTGCTGTGCTTCTTTTATCGTCATAAAATCAGTGGTTGTCTTTATCTTTTGTGTCCATGATGATCGTAACCGGGCCGTCATTCACCAAACTAACTTTCATATCGGCACCAAATTGTCCGGTGGAAATACTTTTTCCCAACAAATTTTCCAGCGTTTTGATCATCATTTCATACAACGGAATGGCAAATGCGGGTTTTGCTGCGCGGATGAACGACGGACGGTTTCCTTTCTTCGTCTGTGCAAAAAGTGTGAACTGCGAGATGAGTAAAATTGAGCCGTTTACATCGGCTAAAGCTTTGTTCATCAATCCGTTTTCATCACTAAAAACACGCAGGTTGATGATTTTTTGTGCCAGCCAGCTTGCGTCTTCTTCGGTATCTGCTTCTTCAATCCCCAACAAAACCACAAAACCGGTTTCAATTTCGCCGGTTGCCAGTCCGTTTATTTTGACGGATGCTTCACTTACACGCTGGATAACTGCCCTCATAACTACAATATTAAATGATACTTTTGACACAAATGAAGCTTTGGCGGATATTAATTTTCCTTTTCCTAATGGTGGCCTGCAAACCCGAAAGAAAGGTGAACACTTCATTTTATTATTGGAAAACCAGCTATCAGCTTAACCAAAATGAGCTTCAGGCTTTAAATCTTTTCCATTCCAAAAAATTGTATATCAGAATGATGGATGTTGATTTGGATGAAAACGGCGCTTTGCCAGTCCCAATTTCGCCAGTTGTTTTTAAGGAGAAACTGCCCGATACTTTAGCGCTGGTTCCGGTTGTTTTTGTGGTGAACCGCGCGCTTCAAAATTTAAGCAAACCGCAATTGGACAAGCTTTCGGCACAAATCCTTTATTTTGTGAATGGAAAAGTAAAACAGGCCGGCAAAAACAGTTTTGATGAATTGCAGATTGATTGCGACTGGACGGCTTCGACACGCGATAATTATTTTTATCTGCTCCATCAAATTAAAGCCTTACTGCAGCCAAAGCATCAGCAACTTTCGGTTACGCTGCGTCTTCATCAGCTTAAAAACCAAAAAAGCAGCGGTATTCCGCCTGCAAACCGCGTTTTGCTGATGTGCTACAACATGGGCAATTTGCGGAAATACGGTCGGCAAAATTCGATTTTGGAATTAGCCGAACTGAAAAAATACCTCAACGAAAACCTCAAAAATTATCCGCTTCCCGCCGATGTTGCTTTGCCGCTTTTTAGCTGGGCTGTTGCTTTCCGAAACAAACAGTATATTGGTATTTCCAAACGTTTAACGGAAACCACTTTGCAAAACCAAGCCAATTTTACGAGGCTCAATCCTGATTTTTATGTGGTAAAAACAGCATTGCCAAATTATGGTTTGCAGCCGGGCGATGAAATCCGGTGGGAAAATATTCCGCCTGAAAAACTACAGGAAGTAAGCCGATATTTGTCCGGCTACTTAAAACCCGAACCTTTAAATTTGATTTTCTTTCATTTAGATGCACCGCTCTTTAAAAAATATTCGGATGAAGAACTGGAAAAAACTGCTGATTTGCTGCGTTAGTTTTGTGCTTGCTTATTTTGCCAATGTGGCGGTTGACCTGGCTTGCGGCGGCGAAATTGACCCTTACGATTATTATATTTCCTTCTACCACAACAACTTGCAGGGCGAAAAGGGCTACGGCTCTTTTTATTTCACCAATTACCAGTATTTGTTTGATGAAGAAGAACCGGCAAGCGAAAAAGATATTAACGCCGATGAATGGGCGGCGTATTTGAGAAATCCCGTAAAAACAGCAGATGTAAAAAAGGCAATGTATGGCCTGGACAGCGCGGGAAATGCAGCCGTTAATCAACAACTTTTAGGTGGTAAAAGAAGTATGCCGGATAGTTTACAGCGCAATACTTTCCTCGATGCTTTGTCTTTGGCGCGAAACCAACGTGCGCTTCAATATTATCGTTTTGCAAAAGAGGTGGAGCCAATTGCAAATTTCAGTTATAATTTATGGGAACCAACGCCGGTTGATACGTTGGGTTTGCGCAACGCGGCGGAAAAGGCGTTAGGTTTTGCTTCCGCAGAAAAAGATGCGTTTTTGAAATTGCGGTACGCTTACCAGGCGCAGCGGTTGTTTCATTACGGTAAGGATTTTGAAAAGGCGAAGCAGGTTTACGCGCGTTTCATCAACCCAAATCCTTCAAAAAGCCATGTGCAAGGCTGGGCTTTAGCTTTAAAAGCCGGCGAAGAACGCCGGTTGGGCGATACTTTGCAATCGGCTTATTTGTTTTCAAAAGTTTTTGCGGATTATCCCAAGCGGCGCGTGCAGGCTTACCGCAATTATCACTATATCAATGTTAAAGCGGACAACGTTTTACAGTTGGCAAAAACCGATGCGGAAAAGGCGGTAATTTATGCGATTGACGGTTTCGGAAAGCCGGAGATCGGGATGGATGATTTGGAAAAAGTTTATCAGTTTCAACCCAATTCGCCGATGGTTGGCGTGTTGCTGGTGCGGGAAGTGAACAAGCTGGAAGAATATTATTTGACCAACCGGTTAAACAACCTGACAGATTCGGCGGCAAGATCTCAGGTAAAATCAAAATTAATATCCGCAGAAAACACGCAGGCAAAATCAAAAAACAGTTTCGGCTGGGTTTTACTTGCCGGCTCGTTTTTGCTGATTGTTGGAATTGTCGGTTTAATCATCAAAAATAAGTCGGTAAAAACAGTACCGAAGTTGGTTTACGGTTTCCTGCTTTTTGCCGGTGCAGGTTTGTTGGTTTATACTTTTTTTATCAGGCAAAAAGCAATGCCTGCGGCGCGAAGCATGAAAGCAAACCCTGCATTTTTTACACGCGTTCCGGATAGTGTTCAAACCAAATACAACCAGTATGCGGAACGGTTGATTAGTTTTTGCGATCAGCTTTCGGCAGAAAAAAAATACCCGGAAGCCGGAATTGGCAACCTGACAAAAGCGTATTTGTGGTGGATGCAAAGCAAAGCAGCAGAAGGTTTTAAAGCGATTGAAGCTTCGGAAAAGGAAAAGCTCAACCCGAAACTGCAGGGCCAGCAGCAGATCATCAAGCTTCTTTTATCGGCACAAATTATACAACAGGTTGATAGCGTGAATGAAAATAATTTGCTGCCTTCGTTGAAATGGCTGGATGGCAAAGTAAAATCTACACCTGTGGAAGTGGTAAACAACAGTGGTATGTACGATGGCCGGATCAATCGTTTTGCCACTACTTCGCGCGATTTTTATCAGCATATTTTGGCGCCTGCTTATCTTCGGCAAGGTGATACCACGCGTGCGGCACTGGCTTTGTTAAAAAGTGATTCTTATAATGCTGGTTTAAATAATTATTCGTTTAATGTACATTCCTTGCCTGATTTTTGGTACCGTTACCTGCGCTCAAAGCCGTTGCAGCAGTTGGTTAGCTGGAAAGAACATCAGCCTGAAACGCCTTGGGTGCAGTTTTTAACTTCGGAATTGACGGGCGTTAGTACAGATGACTTGTATAATTTACTTGGAACAGCTTTTTTGCGCGAACACAATTATTCAGAAGCTGTTACCGCTTTTGCACACCAAAAAAACAAGGCTAAAAGAAGCATTGATGAAAGTAGCGAAGAATTAGGCAACCCATTTTTAGAACAGTTGAATGATTATCCCAAAACTTTTGCCGCTGCCGGCTCCGGTTGCACCAAACCAGATTTTGCCAAAGCGATGGCTGCATTGCAAAACAAAATTAAAGCGTCGTCCGGTAACCCGCAGCTTTACTATCAATATGCAACGGCCCTTTACAATACTTCAACTTATGGCAACAGCTCTTATTTAATTTCTTATGATTGGTCTTCGATGGATTATGCTCGAAAAACCATTTACAGTTATGATACCGATTACATAAAAACCAGCAATGCCCGGCAATATTTTTTAAAGGCAAGGGCGTTAAGTACTGATGCTGATTTTAAAGCGAAGTGTACGTTTTCGGCGGCCAAATGCTGGCAAAAGGAGCAGGAATTGCCGGATTATTTATCCATTGTGTATAACCAGCACGATGCGGCGCAGCAGAATTACAGCAAAAAAATGCGCCGTAACCCTTATTTTAAACAATTAGAACCGTATAAGCAGACATCGTTTTTTAAAACTGCCGTGGGAGAATGCAGTTATTTGAAAGATTTTTTGGCCGGAAGATAATCCGAAAACTCAAGCCCGCGTATCATTTCCCTGGTAAATGCTCAAATAACTTTCGTAGCGTGAAGGTTCGATTTCGCCTGCTTCCAGCGCAGCTAAAACAGCACAGCCGGGTTCGTTAATGTGGCGGCAATTGTGGAAACGGCACTGGTTGAGCAAGTTGCGCATTTCGGGGAAGAAGTGGCTCAGTTCCTGTTTTTCAATGTCAATCACGCCTAATTCGCGGATGCCGGGCGTGTCAATCAAAAAACCGCCGAAAGGCAATTCAAACATTTCGGCAAAAGTGGTGGTGTGTTTTCCGGTATCGCTCCAGTCAGAAATTTCGCCGGTGCGCACTTCCAATCCCGGTAAAATCGCATTAAGCAAAGTTGATTTTCCAACGCCGGAATGGCCGGAAAAAAGTGTGGTTTTATCTTTTAAAACGGCCAATACTTCTTTTAGCCCTGTTTTTTTGATGGCCGAAACCTGGTAACAAGGATAACCGATTTTCTCATAAATGGATTTGTATTCGGCCAGAATCTCTAATCCTTCCTCGCTAAACAGATCTAGTTTGTTAAAAACCAATCCAGCTTTAATGCCGTAAGCCTCCGCAGTAACCAAAAAACGGTCAATAAAACCCAGCGAAGTTCGGGGAGAAGCCAGCGTTACCACCAGTAAAGCCAAATCTAAATTGGCGGCAATAATCTGCGCCTGCTTGCTCAAATTGATAGATTTACGGATGATGTAATTCTTGCGATCGTGCAGTTTATGGATCACACCGGTTTGTTGGTCCGGCTCGATCTCAAAATCCACCTGATCACCAACGGCAATCGGGTTGGTGGTGGTAAGGCCCTTCATCCGAAACTTGCCTTTGATGCGGCAATCAAAGCGGTCTCCGTTTGCTGTTTGCACCTGGTACCAGCTTCCGGTTGATTTTGTTACGAGGCCTTGCATTAGTCAGTGTTTGCTAAATCTAAAATTTCAAAAATACTTTCGTACAAAGTTTGTCGGTACTCCACTTCCAAATAGCCAACCCTTTCCCGTAAGCGGCCTAAATCTATCGCTGTAATTTGATCTACAATAATAGAAGAATCTTTTTTGAGACCGTTAGTTTCCGTCGATTTTACAGGAATCCTGATTTTAGAAACGCCTTTTTGCTGCGAAGAAATCGGACAAACAATGGTGGCCGGATAATTAAACTGGTGCAAAACATCAGATTGTACAATTACTACCGGCCTCACTTTGCCTGGTTCCGAGCCAAAAGGCGGGTTCATATCGGTAATCCAAATATCAAAACGTTTAAGGTTTTCCATTTTCAAGTTTATCCAAATGCTTGTTCAAATCTACCAAAGATGCTTCTTCCCATTCTTTAAATTCTGCCCAACCGGCTTTATCGTTTTTAATGATTTCTACTTCCCGCCGCAATTGTTCTTCCAGCGCTTTTTTCGCCCATGAACGGTTATAGCTTTCCAAAGCCATTTTTATATAACCGTTTCGGCTCATTTTCAGCTCTTTTACCTGCTTTTCGGTTTCTTCAAAAAGCTTATCGTCTAATTTCAGCAAAACACTTTTCATGGATACTGTTTTTATCTATCAAAAATAGCTATACTTTTTGTATATACTTCTTTTACCACACAAAAATTAGTCAATTATTTTATTGCGGATTTGGGAACAAAGCATTTACTTTACGCCGTTATCAAAACAGATTAAAATGTTCAACCCAATTTTTACCACGATTATTACTACCACCGGCGACACAGCGGAGGAAGTATAATCTTGGTGAAAATTAAAAAGATAAAAATCATCAAAAGCCTTCCTCCGCCAAGAGGAAGGCTTTTTTGTTAAATCCTTAATAATGAAAGTTTTAAAGTTCGGAGGCACGTCCGTTGGTTCTGCCGAAAGTATCCAAACACTGCTGCAAATTGTACAAAAAGAAAACGCTGCTTTCGGTGCACCGGTTGTGGTTGTTTCGGCAATGGGCGGCGTAACCAATTTGCTGGCAAAAATGGCCGAAAAAGCTTCGGTTGGAGAAGAATATGTGGGTTATCTGACCGAACTGGAAACGCGCCACTTCGCCATTATCAAAACTTTGCTGGATGTACAGCGGCAAAATCCGGTGTTCACCAAGCTGAAGATTTTTTTTAACGAACTGGAAGATTTGCTGCAAGGGATTTCAAGCTTAAAAGAACTCACGGCACAAACACGCGATTTGGTTTTGAGCTACGGCGAACGCTGTTCTGCCTTTATGATCAGCAAAATTGCCGAACAGTTTTTCTTAGATTCGTTGTATGTTGATGCGACACATCTAATTAAAACCGACAGCAATTTCGGGCAAGCGCGCGTACAAACCGAACTGACAGACATCCTGATCCAAAGTTTTTACAGCGAACATCAAGGTAAAATACTGTTTTTAACAGGTTTTATTGCAAGCAACGAGCACAACCGGATCACCACTTTAGGCCGCGGCGGAAGCGATTACACAGCAGCAATTGTTGGCTCGGCACTCAACGCAGCAGAAATCCAAATCTGGACGGACGTGAACGGGATGATGACGGCCGATCCGAGGATGGTAAAAAAAGCATTCCCGCTGCCCGAACTTTCTTACACCGAAGCGATGGAGCTTTCGTACTTCGGCGCTAAAGTAATTTATCCGCCAACCATGATCCCGGCGTTTTTGAAACGCATTCCCATCGCCATTAAAAATACTTTTCAACCAGATTTTCCCGGAACGGTCATCAAACACGATTGCAGCCCTTCAAACCTCACCATTAAAGGCATTTCTTCCATCAACGAAATCAGCATTATCAATCTGGAAGGCAGCGGCATGGTGGGTAAAGCCGGTTTTAGCGGCAGGTTGTTTTCGCTTTTGGCGCGAGAACAAATCAACGTCATTCTGATCACGCAATCTTCTTCAGAACACAGCATTACGTTTGCCATTCATCCGGCCGATGCTTCCAAAGCGCAGCTTTTGATGGAGCAGGAATTTGAACTGGAACTGCACGCCAAGAAACTGGAAAAGCCTGTTTTCGAACAAAACCTTTCTATTCTCGCTATTGTTGGCGAAAACATGAAGCAAACGCCGGGCATGTCGGGCAAATTGTTTCATGCTTTAGGTAGAAATGGGGTGAACGTTCGTGCCGTTGCGCAAGGTTCGTCAGAATACAATATTTCGGTGGTCATTTCCCGCCCCGATCTCAACAAAGCTTTAAACGCCGTTCACGATGCTTTTTTTACCGAGCTAAATAAAACCTTGCACGTTTTCAATTTGGGAACTGGCAATATCGGCAAAACGCTGTTCCGGCAACTGCAATCGCACACGGAGTTTTTGCAGGAAAATAATGGCATTCAGGTAAAAGTCGTTGGCATCAGCAACACGCGCAAAATGGTTTTTAATAACGATGGTTTGGATCTGGAAAGTTGGCAGAACGAACTGGAATCGGGAGAAACCGCGCAATTGGATGAATTTGTGGCGCGGATGAAAGCGATGAACCTGCCCAACGCTGTTTTTATTGATAACACGGCCAGCCCCAAACCAATTGCTTTTTACGAGGAAGTTTTTAAGTCGAATATTTCCATCGTAACCTGCAACAAAATCGGCAATTCCGGCAGTTTCGGTCAATATAAAAAGTTTAAAGATGCGGTGCGAAGCCATGGCGTTGATTTTTATTACGAAACCAATGTTGGCGCCGGTTTGCCCATCATTCGTACGCTAAAAGATCTGATGGTTTCGGGCGATCGTGTTTTAAAGATTGAAGCGATTTTATCGGGAACAATTTCTTTCATTTTTAATAATTTTAAAGGTGAAGCGAGTTTCCATGATGTGGTGAAAGAAGCGCAGGAAAAAGGTTATACCGAACCCGATCCGCGCGATGATTTAAGCGGACTGGATTTTATGCGGAAAATGCTGATTTTGGCGCGAGATGCCGGTTATCCGCTGGAGGCAAGCGATGTGCAGTTGGAAAATATGCTGCCAAAAACAGCAATCGAAGCCGGAACCGTAGCCGAATTTTATGAAGCTTTAAAAGCCGAAGATGCTTTTTTTAACGGCATAAAAACAGCAGCCGAAAGCAACGGCAAAGTGTTGCGCTACATCGGGAAATTAGAAAACGGACAAGTTTCTATTTCTTTAAAACAAGTGGACTCCGGACACGCTTTTTACTCGCTTTCGGGCAGTGATAACGTGATTTCATTCACTACAGAACGCTACAAAGAACGGCCGTTGGTGGTAAAAGGCCCGGGCGCAGGCGCAGAAGTTACCGCTGCCGGCGTTTTTGCTGATCTGGTAAATGTTGGTGCGCATTGAGAGCTTGTTTGAATTTATACAAGAAAAAATGTTGATGCTTCTTTTACCCTATAAAAATTGGTGTCTGCTTCAACCTAAAAAATAAAAACTTTGTACATACCAATTTTTAGGTGATAAAAGAAGCATGGGAATATTGATAAGTAAATTTTAAACAGGCTCTGAAAAAATTAACAGGTAAACTTTCGGACTTTTCCGACTTTCGATCTTCCTGACTTCTTCAAAAAAATGAAAGATTCTATCAAAGTTTTCGCCCCGGCAACCGTTGCCAATGTGGTTTGCGGTTTTGATGTGCTAGGTTTTGCCGTAAATGCGCCGGGCGACGAAGTGGTGATGCGCAAAGTAGAAAAACCAGGCATCACCATCAAAAAAATTACGGGTGATGACGGCCGTTTGCCTTTAGATGCTGCAAAAAATACGGTTAGCGCCAGTGTGAAGCATTATTTAGATCATATCGGTCAGCCGGATTTGGGCATCGAAATCGAACTCCATAAAAAAATGCCGATTGGCAGCGGTTTGGGCTCCAGTTCGGCCAGTACGGTTGCAGGTTTGTTTGCCATTAACAATTTGCTGGATCAACCTTTAACCCAAATGGAATTGGTTCCTTTTGCGATGAAAGGCGAGGAGCTGGCTTGCGGATACGGACATGCCGATAACGTTGCGCCAGCTTTGTTAGGTGGTTTTGTGTTGATCAGAAGTTACGAACCTTTGGATATTATCCGTTTGCCGCATCCTGAAAGCTTGTATTGCGCCATTGTTTTCCCGGAAGTGGATGTGCCGACAAGAGACGCGCGGCAAATGATCCGCCAGAAAGTATTTTTAAAAGATGCCGTAACGCAATGGGGAAACATTGCCGGCCTTGTGAGTGGTTTATTCTTAAAAGATGTTGACCTGATTGGCCGCAGCATGAAAGATATTCTGGTAGAACCGGTTCGTTCTATTTTAATACCGGATTTTTATAAAATGCGCGAAATGGCGATGGAAAGCGGTGCCGTAAGTTTTGGGATTTCCGGCTCCGGCCCGTCGGTTTTTGCCTTTACCAAAACCGAGGCCAATGCTTCTTTTATCACCCAAAAAATTGGGTCGCATTTAAAATCGCTGGGCATTTCCAGCCAGTCTTATGTTTCACCGATTAATGATAACGGGCCGGTAATTTTGGATTGATCATTTGCCGGTTTAAAGTTGCCCATTGCCGGTTCCTTTCGCCATTCAACCTTTTACCTCAAAACCCTTCACCTTTCACCTTCAAAAAAATGAAACTCTACAGTACCAACAATAAAACCCACGAAGTCTCTTTCCAGGAAGCTGTTTTTAACAGTTTGCCGCAGGATAAAGGCTTGTACATGCCGGTGGAAATACTTCGTTTACCGGATGATTTTTTGGAAAACCTGCATCAATATGAACTGCCGGAAATTGCTTTTCGCGTGGCGGATCATTTGTTGCAAGGCATTATTCCTACAGAAGATTTAAAAGCGATTATTGATGATGCGATCAACTTCCCGGCACCTGTTGTAAAGCTGGACGAGAACAAATACGTGTTGGAACTTTTCCACGGACCGTCGCTTGCTTTTAAAGATTTTGGGGCGCGTTTTATGAGTCGCGTGATGGCTTATTTTCTCTGTGAAGGTGAAAAAGAACTGAACGTTTTGGTGGCCACTTCCGGAGATACGGGCGGCGCGGTTGCTTTAGGTTTTTTGGGCGTGCCGAATACTTTGGTTACGATATTGTACCCGAAAGGAAAAGTAAGTGCGATACAGGAATTGCAACTCACCACCAACGGACAAAACATCCGCGCCATTGAAATTGACGGAACTTTTGATGATTGCCAGGCGCTGGTAAAGCAAGCTTTTGTGGATACAGAACTGAATGAGAAATTCAGGCTGACTTCGGCCAATTCCATCAATATTTCCCGTTTAATCCCGCAAACTTTTTACTATTTCAATGCCGTTGCGCAATTGCAACGCGAGGGAAAAACGGATGTGGTTTTTTCTGTCCCAAGCGGAAACTTTGGTAATATCGGTGCCGGTTTATTGGCCTGGAAAATGGGTTTGCCGGTGAAGCAATTCATCGCGGCAACCAACGCCAACGATACCGTCCCCACGTTTTTAAACGGCGGTATTTATCAGCCAAAACCTTCGATCGCAACCATTTCCAACGCAATGGACGTTGGCAATCCAAGCAATTGGGCGAGGATTATGGATTTGTTTCAGGAAGATCAAACGGCCATCACAAAATTGGTTAGCGGTTTTAGTTTTGATGATGTGCAAACGGCAGCCGCAATTGAAGAAGTTTACCGCGCGTACAATTATGTGGTTTGTCCGCATACCGCCATTGCTTTTCGCGCGTTGGATGAATGGCAAAAGCAGCATCCGCAGCAGGAGAATACAGGCGTTTTTTTGGCCACGGCGCATCCTTGTAAATTTCCGGATGTTTTTTCGGATGAGATTGCTGCGGAAATTGAAATCCCGGAACAAGTGCTGGAGCTGGAAGGAAAACCACGAAAAGCGGATTCTTTAGGAATTGAATATGCTTCTTTTAAGGCTTATTTATTGGCAGAGGATAGAACTTCAGTTTAACGATTTTTAAGTGATAAAAGAAGTATTAAAACTTGTGCGTATTGAATTAGTTTAATGCGTATATTTGAATATGAAGAGCCGTGTAAATTTAACTATTGAAGAAAGTTTGCTTTCTAAAGCAAAATGTTATGCTATTGAAAATCAGGTTAGTGTCTCAGAATTAGTAGAAAATTATTTTAAGCAGCTTACGAACCCAAAAAGAAAATCGAATATTTTTGACATGGTAAAGCAATTGGATGTCAAAGAAAAATTTGCTGATATTCCGGATCTCAAAAAAGCTTATTACGAAGATAATGCTGCAAAATATGGCTTTTAAGATATTATTAGATGCCAATATTTTAATCGAGTTTTTGTTAGAAAGGGATAGATTTGAAGAATCACAACGCCTACTCAAAGCAACGCTTTACTTTCCTAACAAAATTTATGTTACGCCTGCCATCATTCATATTACTTCATACTGGGTAAAAAAATCGTTAGGAAATGAAACTACAAAAACTTTGTTGCTGGAACTTTTAGAAGATATAGAAACAATTGATTGTGATCATAAAACTGCTGTTTTGGCCATTGCTTCGGCTATGCCAGATATTGAAGATGCATTGCAATATTATACAGCTTTAAAACATCAATTGGATTATGTAATAACCTTTGACAAACAATTTCAAAAGCAAGCCATTCCATCTCTTCCAATTTATTCTCCACAGGAATTTTTGACAACTTTTATTGATTAATAATCCCATGATCAACACCATCATTTTCGATTTAGGCAACGTTCTAATCAATTGGGACCCGAAACTTTTATACAACAAGCTATTTGATTCCGAAGAAAAAACCAATCATTTTTTGGAGCACATTTGTACGCTAACCTGGAACGAAGAGCAGGACGCTGGGCGAAGTTTGGAAGCCGGAACCAAAGCTTTGATCGAACAATATCCTCAGCATAAAACAGAAATTGAAGCTTATTACGGCCGTTGGGAAGAAATGCTAAACGGGCCGATCGAAGGAACCGTAGAAATCTTCAAAAAACTAAAAGCAACCGGAAAATACAAATTTTATGCTTTAACCAACTGGTCGGCAGAGCTTTTCCCGATTGCCTTGCGCGAGTTTAATTTTTTAAACTGGTTTGATGGCATCGTAGTTTCAGGCGATGAAGGCATCCGGAAACCGGAAGCTGCTTTTTTTCAGATTTTGTTTGACAGGTATCAGGTTAATCCGGCCGATGCTGTTTTTATAGACGATAATTTAAGGAACGTGGAAGCTGCGCGGAAATTGGGGATAGAATCCATCCGTTTTACTTCGGCGGAAGAACTTCGAGAAAGCTTAAAAGAATATGAGGTAACTATCGATTAAGATTTATGTGTTAAAAACACAATCTTAACTGAACTTTAGTCAAAATAGGGTTCGGAGGTTAATGTTTCAGTAACGAAGGTGATCTATTTTGCTGGCTATTTGTTTAGTCTGATTATTTATGCAGATGTGTAAAAAGGATGATTGGTTTAGAGCCGTCTTTGCGTGGCAGCGAGGGTGTTGTCCTGTCGGCCACACTTACAGGACAAGTCAGCTGTTTAAATTTCTGTCATAAAAAACCATAATGCTTCTTTTATGCCTATAAATTTTGTTTCTGAATCCGCTTGGATACAATAAGTACAATGAGGCAATGTTTTTTAGGTGGTAAAAGAAGCATGGAAAATACATTAAACAAAACTTAAACAGGCTCTGATAGAAACAACTAAAATAGTTAGCTTCACCGCTCATGAATAAAAAACATTTACTCATTGCTGCTTTTTTTTTGCTGCTGGAAAGCACGTTGTTTGCACAAAACCAGGCACATTTATCGCAGCCCTCGGCAAAGCAGTCTGTTTTTTTAAGGTCTGCGGCAGGTTATAACGGCACTTATGCCTGGCAAATGCATAAAGCCAATGGTGCCGAAGGGAAAGAGGTTTCCTCAGTTCAATATAATACATCCGGTTGGCAACCGGCAATTGTACCCGGAACGGTATTGAACAGCCTGGTTGCAAACAAGGTGTACCCCGAACCTTATTACGGCGATAACAATCGCCGGTCAAAAAAATTGATTCCTGACATGGCCGATGCCGGAAAGGAATTTTATCATTATTGGTTTCGTACTGTTTTTACCATCCCAAAATCATTTTCAGGAAAACGCGTTTGGCTAAAATTTCATGGAATAAATTATCGCTGCGAAATATGGGTAAACGGCAAAAGCTTGGGTAAAATGGCCGGTATGTTTAACAGCCAGTCTTATGACCTTACCGGCATAGCCAAACCTAACGGTAAAAATATATTGGCTGTTGATGTGTTGCCTGTTGATGTCCCGGGCACATACTACAAACCAGGACAAGGCCGGACAGGCGCAGTTGGCGAAAACCATAATGGCGGGGACGGCGAAATAGGAAAAAATGTAACCATGCTGATGAGCGTAGGCTGGGATTTTACTTCACCTGACGGTATTAGAGACAGGAATACAGGGATTTGGCGTGATGTAGAATTATATGCTACCGGCGATGTGGTGTTGGAAAACCCATTTATACAAACTAAACTGCCTTTGCCTGATACTTCATTAGCTAAACAAACGGTATCTGTTGAGGTCAGGAATGCTTCTGATAAGGTGCAAAAGGGCGTTTTATCAGGAAAGATAATCGAAAGCGGAAATACATTTAGTAAACCAGTTACGCTTGCGCCGAAAGAAACCAGAACAATAATATTTAATCCCGAAAACTACACTTCATTAACCATACATCACCCTAAATTATGGTGGCCGATAAACAAGGGTAGCCAGAGTTTGTACACGCTAACGTTAAAATATACCAATTTATTAAATCAGATAAGCCATTCCGTTACTACGCAATTTGGCGTTAGGGAAATATCTTCTGATCAAAACACACCTGATAAATCACGGAGGTTCCTGGTAAATGGCCAGCCAATATTTATACGGGGCACAAATTGGGTGCCTGAAGCGATGTTGCGCAATTCGGAGCAGCGTACCTATGCTGAATTGAGGTACACCAAACAGGCAGGCGTCAACTTTTTGCGCTTATGGGGAGGTGGCATTGCAGAGTCTGACTATTTCTACCAGTTATGTGATAAATTCGGGTTTTTGGTATGGAACGAGTTTTGGCTGACGGGCGATACCCGTTTCCCTACCGATACAGCTTTATACCTTAGAAACTTTGAAAATACCGTGAAAAGGATTCGCAATCATGCTGCGCTTGCTTATTACGTAGCTGCCAACGAATCAGGAGAGGTAAAAGGCACCCGCGCACTTGTTGAAAAGCTTGATCCTACGCGTGGATACCAGGTACAATCAGAATGTTGTGGCGTACATGACGGCAGCCCTTATAAATATGAGAACCCTATGCAGTATTTTGAAAATACCGCCTCCAAAAGGGGCAGCCGTGTTGATGGCTTTAACCCGGAATATGGCACGCCAAGTACACCTATATTAGAATCATTAGAAAAGATGATGCCGGCTAAAGACCTGTGGCCAATCAACGACTCGGTATGGAATTATTTGGACGGGAACGGATTTCACCAGATAACCACTAAATACAAAGATGCGGTTAATGAATTTGGAAAATCATCATCAATAGAAGAATTTGCAAGGAAGGCCCAATTTGTAGGGGCCATGAATTTCAGAGCCGTATGGGAAGTATGGAACTATAATAAATTTGGTTATGGCGACCGTTTTGCATCCGGATTGTTGTTTTGGTACCATAACAGCCCGTTACCGCAAACGGCATCGCGGATGTACGATTGGTATTTGGAACCAACTGCCGCTTTATACTATTCGCAAAACGGCCTTGCGCCACTACATCCACAATTTGATTATTTAAAAAATACGGTGTCTGTATATAACGATTACCGCAAAGCATTTAATAATTACAGCGTGGAGGCTGCGGTTTATGACCTGAACTCAAATGTGGTTCTGAAAAAATCAACTCGAATAAACATACCTGCCGACGGTGTTGTAAATGATGCCTTTAAATTAGATTTCCCAACCAATATCACCCAAGTGCATTTCATCAAGCTGAAATTGAGGGACGGGCAAGGCAAGGTAATTTCGGATGCTTTTTATTGGCGGTCTAAAGATGCCTATAAAGGTGCCTGGACAATGACTGGCCCTGCGGTTTCAGGTTTTGAGGATATCAATAAATTGCCGAAAGTAAAATTAGATGTAACTGTTAACAAGCATGTAGCCAATGGTAAATTGTTTATTCAGGCAAGCATAAGCAATCCTTCGAAGTTACTGGCGTTTTTTACCCAGTTAAAATTGCAGGACGGTACAAAACATAATTTGGCGACACTTTATTACACAGACAATTTTTTTAGCTTATTGCCCGGCGAATCCAAAACCGTAACTATTGAAGTTGGCCTTTCCGAACTCAACATCAAAAAACTGCAATTAATTACCGATGCTTTTAATGCAAACAGTATAAATACAAGTATTGATATACGATAGTGCAGTATAATCCTGCAACTGTAAATTTTGAAATTACTTAAAGCCTGTTCAAATCTTGCCTGATGCTTCTTTTATCACCTAAAAATTGATGAGAATATAATTGTTAGTTTCATTTTAATTGCTGCATACACCAATTTTTATATGGTAAAAGAAGCATAAGTTTTTTTGTATTAAAATTTAAACAGACTTATACAGAGGGTTCTGTTTTGAAATGTATGATGACTATAAAAGCAGTAATATATATTTAAGTTACATGTCAGGCTTAGCTGTAAAAACGGAAATGTTCTATTCTGATTTATCCGTTTTCTTAACCAAATTTAATCCATCATACATTTAAAAACACAACCTGTTTTTCATTGTCGTTTATGTTATGGTAAAATCCTAATTTACGGCCATACGCTTTTATATAAATTAGCCCAATAATAGCTCATTTTCTTTATCTAAAATACCGCTTTTGCAATCCGTTTGGTTGGCTCCGCATTTCCCATGGTATAAAAATGCAAAACCGGTGCGCCCATTTCCACCAATTCTTTACACTGGTTAATCATCCATTCAATCCCAACTTCTTTTACGTCCTTTTCGTTGGTACAAGCTTGTACGGCATCGCTTAAATCTTCCGGGATATCAATATGAAATATTTTAGGCAGGCTGATCAATTGCTTGGAAGTGGTGAGCGGTTTTAAACCCGGAATAATCGGAATGTTGATGTCGTTTTCGCGGCAGCATTTTACAAACTCGCGGTACTTGTTGTTGTCGAAAAACATTTGCGTTACCATAAAACCGGCACCGGCATCCACCTTTTTTTTCAGAAATTGGGAATCGGTTTTCAAGTTGGGTGCTTCAAAATGTTTCTCCGGGTAAGCGGCAATGCCTACACAAAAATCTGTTTTTACGGCTTCGTATTCATCGTGCAGGTATTTGCCGTTGTTCATGTTGATCACCTGTTCCAGCAATTCGGTTGCATAAGTATGTCCGCCCGGCGTTGGGACGAAACCTGCGTCTCCTTTTCGGGCATCTCCGCGCAAAACCAATACGTTATCAATGCCCAGAAACTGCAGATCAATCAAGGCATATTCCGTTTCTTCTTTGGTAAACCCGCCGCAAAGCAAATGCGGAACGGCATCTACTTTGTACTTGTTCATGATGGCCGCACAAACTGCTACCGTTCCCGGCCTTTTGCGGTACGTTACCTTTTCTAATAATCCATTAGAACGCTCTTTGTAATAGGAATCCTCACGAGAAGTAGTAACATCAATAAAAGGAGGATTGAACTCCATTAAAGGATCTATCGCATCAAAAATACCTTGGATGCCTTGCCCTTTTATAGGTGGCAAAAGTTCAAAAGAAAAAAGTGTTTTGCCGTTGGCGTTGGTTATATGATCTGTAATTTTCATTCAAGTAGCAAGTATCTAGTATTTAGTATCAAGATTGGATATCTTGGTAAATGTATTGTTATATATTTAAGCTTTTTTGAAGCCCGATAATCATCTTTTGTGTCTCACAAATATCTGAACTGATTTTTGTAAACCTTTCTTCTTTTGCAAAACCAAAATCAAAGGAAAGTATTAATTGTGTTTCCAGCTCAAAAGCAGAGCCTAAAGCTATATTTAGAAAATGGTAAAGTTCTTTGGTTGATTTTCTACCACATCCTTCCGCAATATTTGATGGGATAGAAACAGCAGAACGATTCATTTGAGAAGTTAATCCATACCTTTCTTCAGTAGGGAAAGTTTTGGTAAGCAAGTAAATATTTTTCGCTATTTCCATTCCTTGCTTCCATACTTTTAACTCTTTAAAATTATGCATTGGTTCTTGTCTTGATACCTGATACTATATACTTGATACTCTTTTCAATAAGCAAGGTTCGGACTCAACCAGCGTTCAGTTTCTTCCAAAGGCATATTTTTACGAATAGAATAATCTTCCACCTGGTCTTTCGTAATTTTCCCCAAGCCAAAATATTTGGACTGCGGATGCGCGAAGTAAAAACCGCTGACCGAAGAAGCCGGCATCATCGCAAGACTTTCCGTTAAGTACATGCCGGTGTTTTCTTCTGCATTTAATAGCTTGAACAACGTCCATTTTTCGGTATGGTCCGGGCAGGCGGGATAACCCGGTGCCGGACGGATGCCCTGGTATTTTTCTTTGATCATGTCTTCGCTGCTCAAATGTTCGTCTTTGGCGTAGCCCCAATATTCGCGGCGAACGAGTTCGTGCATCTTTTCGGCAAAAGCCTCGGCCAAACGATCTGCTAAAGCTTTGGCCATGATGCTGTTGTAATCGTCGTGGTCAGCTTCAAACTTGGCCACCAATTTATCACAACCTAAACCTGCGGTAACGGCAAAACCACCCCAATAATCAGCAATGCCCGAAGTTTTTGGGGCGATAAAATCAGCAAGCGCGTAATAAGGTTCGCCTTTTGGTTTTTCAGCTTGCTGGCGAAGTGTGAAAATTGTATCCAAAACTTCGGTACGCGAATCGTCGGTGTACAATTCAATATCATCGCCAACCGAATTTGCCGGCCAGAAACCGATAACTGCATTTGCCTGCAATAATTTGTTGGCTACAATTTTCTGCAATAAAACCTGCGCATCGTCAAACAGTTTTTTGGCTTCGGCACCAACAAAAGTGTCGTTAAATATCTTCGGATAACTGCCGCGCAATTCCCAGGTATGAAAAAAAGGCGTCCAGTCAATATACGGAAGCAATTCTTCCAACGGGAAATTTTTGATTGTTTTTGTGCCGAGGAAACTTGGTTTTGGCGCGATATCGCCATCTACACTAAGCTGAAACTTTTGTGCCGATGCTTCTTTTATCGGCATAAATTTCTTGTCCACCCGTTTGTTCAAATGCGCTTCGCGTGCTTTGGCGTATTCTTCTTTGATATTTTGGATGTAGCTGTCGCGATGATCTTTGTTCATCAAACTGCTGCAAACCGTAACGCTGCGCGAAGCATCCAAAACGTGGATGGCCGGGCCGGAATAATTCGGATCAATTTTAACCGCCGCGTGAATGCGGGAAGTAGTCGCACCGCCAACAATCAGCGGGATCGTCATGCCTTCGCGCTCCATTTCTTTGGCAAAATGCACCATTTCATCCAGCGAAGGCGTAATCAGTCCGCTTAAACCAATAATATCTACTTTTTGCTTTTTGGCTTCTTCCAGAATTCGTTGTGCCGGAACCATTACGCCCAAATCAATCACTTCAAAATTATTGCAGGCCAAAACTACGCCGACGATGTTTTTGCCGATGTCATGCACATCGCCTTTTACGGTGGCCATTAAAACTTTGCCGGCGTTGCTGCGCTCATCGCCGGTTCCTTCTCCTGCCGAAATCACCCTTGCTTTTTCTGCCTCAATAAAAGGCAGCAAGTAAGCTACCGCTTTTTTCATCACGCGGGCAGATTTTACAACTTGCGGCAAAAACATTTTTCCTGCACCAAACAAATCGCCAACGATGTTCATCCCGGCCATCAGCGGGCCTTCGATCACTTCCAGCGGTTTATCGGCTTGCTGGCGTGCTTCTTCCACATCGGCATCCAAATATTCGATGATGCCTTTTACCAAAGCGTGCGAAAGCCGTTCTTCCACCGGCGCGTTACGCCATGCTTCATCTTTTACAATTTCTTTGCCTTTGCTTTTTACGGTTTCGGCAAAATTGACCAAGCGTTCGGTTGCATCCTGTCGGCGGTTTAGCAAAACATCTTCCACCAGTTCCAGCAAGTCTTTCGGGATTTGTTCGTAAACTTCCAGCATTCCGGCGTTTACGATGCCCATGTCCATTCCGGCTTGTATCGCATGGTATAAAAAAGCCGAATGCATCGCTTCCCGAACCACATTATTTCCGCGGAACGAAAACGAAATGTTGCTCACCCCGCCGCTCACTTTGGCCATCGGCAGGTTTTGTTTGATCCAGTGCGTGGCATTGATAAAATCGACCGCGTAATTGTTATGCTCTTCCAAACCGGTTGCAACCGTTAAAATGTTTGGGTCGAAGATGATGTCCTGCGGAGGGAAACCTAATTCATCAACTAAAACATCATAGCTTCTTTTACAGATCTCAATTCTACGCTGATAATTATCCGCCTGGCCGTTCTCATCAAAAGCCATGACCACTGCTGCCGCGCCGTAATTCATGATTTTGCGCGCGTATTCTTTAAATTTTTCCTCGCCTTCTTTTAAGGAGATGGAATTGACTATGCCTTTTCCCTGCAAACATTTTAAACCGGCTTCAATTACAGTCCATTTGGAAGAATCCACCATGATCGGCAATTTGGCAATATCAGGTTCGGAAGCAACCAAATTCAAGAATTTAACCATTACGGCTTCCGAAGCGATCATGCCTTCATCCATGTTGATGTCGATCACTTGCGCGCCGCCTTCAACTTGCTGGCGTGCAACGGTTAATGCTTCTTCATAATTTTCTGCCAAAATCAGTTTAGAAAATTTAGGCGAACCGGTGATGTTGGTACGTTCGCCAATGTTTACAAAAATGCTTTCGGGCGTAATCGTAACGGCTTCCAACCCGCTTAAACGCATAAAAGGTTCGATCACCGGCTTTTGCCGCGGCGGGTATTTTGCCGCTTTTTCGGCGATACATTGGATATGTTCCGGCGTTGTTCCGCAGCAGCCGCCAACAATATTCACAAATCCGGCTTGCAAAAAATCTTCTACCAAATGTGCGGTTTCGTGCGGAACTTCATCGTAAGCGCCAAACTCGTTCGGCAAACCGGCGTTAGGGTAAGCTGAAATATAAACATCTGCTTTTTGCGAAAGTTCCTCCAAATGCGGCCGCATATCTTTTGCGCCGAGCGCACAATTTAAACCGACAGAAAGTAAATTGGCATGACGGATCGAATTCCAGAAAGCTTCCACCGTTTGGCCGGAAAGTGTCCGTCCGGAAGCATCCGTGATCGTCCCGGAAATCATGATGGGCAATTTTATGCCGGTAAAAGAAGCATAACGGTTGATAGCAAATAATGCCGCTTTGGCGTTGAGTGTATCGAAAATGGTTTCCACCAAAAGCACATCTGCGCCGCCATCTACCAAGCCACGAACCTGTTCGTAGTAAGCTTCGGCCAAGTCATCAAAAGTTACGGCACGATAACCGGGATCATTCACATCCGGCGAAAGCGAAGCCGTACGGTTGGTGGGGCCAATGGCACCGGCAACAAAACGTGGTTTTTGCGGCGTTTTTAAATTGTATTTATCGGCAACTTCGCGTGCTATTTTTGCACCTTCAAAACTCAGTTCGTAAGCTAATTCTTCCAAATGGTAATCAGCCAAAGAAATCCGTTGCGTACTAAAAGTGTTGGTTTCGATAATATCCGCACCGGCATCCAGATATTCTGCATGAATGGCTTTGATAATATCCGGGCGGGTGATGTTCAGCAGATCGTTGTTCCCTTTTAAATCGGAGTGGTGATCGCGGAAACGTTCTCCGCGGAAATCATTTTCCTCCAACTGGTAACGCTGAATCATCGTGCCCATCGCGCCATCAATAATCAGGATGCGTTTTTGTAGTTCTTGTTCGATTGTCATGAGTTGTGAGTTGCCGGTTGCCAGTTGCCAGTTGTGGGTTAAAACCGGCAACCGGCAACTCACATCTGGAAACTTAAAAAAAGCTTATCTCGAAATTCGGTTTTGGGTTCCTCTTTCGCTTATCTGTCTCCAACCGAAAAGTTTGGGTTTGAGTAGAATGTAGCACCTTGTAAGTACAGGTTGCCAAGACATCGCAGGGTCTAATCCCTCCGTCTTTCTCCATAAGCAGCACAAAGTTGCACAATAAAGCGGTAATATTCAAACGCCAGATTGCAATAAAAAAGCCCTGTCGTTTTATGGCGACAGGACTTTTTATATGATAAAAACAGTATCTTATCTTCTCCGGCCGCCAAAAACGCGCAGCAACATCAGGAAAAGGTTGATAAAATCCAAGTACAAAGTTAAGGCACCCATGATAGCCATTTTACCGGCAGAGGCTGTTCCGTATTCGATTCCTTCGCCAATCCGTTTTAGTTTTTGTACATCGTAAGCGGTTAAGCCAACAAAAACAGCAACACCAATATAGCTTATGATATAGTATAATTGAGTGCTTTGCATAAATACATTTACCAAAGAGGCAATAAGAATACCAATAAATCCTATAATCATGATCGAACCAAACTTGGTAAGATCAGTGTTGGTAGTATAACCTGCAACAGCCATTACACCAAAAACTAAGGAACTAATTAGAAAAACTGTACTGATTGATGCGGAAGTATAAATTAAAAAGATAAAGCTTAAGCTGATACCTGTTAAAGCTGCATAAGCAATAAATAATAGCACCAAGACCGGATAAGAAATTTTGTTCATTCCGAATGACATGATCAGCACAAAAGCCAAAGGAGCAAATATTACAATTGTACCTAAGGTAGTACGGTGTAAAGTTTCCGGGTTAAAAAGTAATTGTAATAAAGATTGATCGTGTGAAAAAAGATAGGAGAGTGCGGCCGAAATCCCCAGTGCCACAAACATCCACATAAACACGTTCGCCATAAATTTGCGCGTGGTATCTTGTGTGCCGCTCAACTGGATCACATTTTTATAATCGTAATTCGTTTTTTGAGTTTCCATTTATTTTGTTGTTGTTATTTTGAATATTAGACAAATATTTTAAGTTTTGGTTTAGTCAGCTTAAACGTTTTTGCATCTGGTCTTCCACTTTTTGAAAAAGTTGCACCGGTTTCAGCGCGCGCCAGTTGATGTTTTCCAAACCGCCGCCAAAGTTAATATAATAGTCTATATTGCTTTGTTTAAATTCTTCCAAAACATGTTCGCGAAAGTTGATGCCCGCCACCCAGCCGTCTTCCACTTCCTGGAACCACTCTTCGTAATACGAATCATCGGAAGTATGGAAATTCAGCACGTTTTCGCCAATCAGGATAAAATGGTTGATGCCTTCGTCCATCATCAGTTCCAAAATTTCGCGCTTTAACAGCATGATGTCGTTATCAATGGCATCGTTCCACTCGCCAATTAGTTCGATAATGGTAAAACCCAAATCGTAATCGGCATACAACACTTTTAAATACAAGGTATTGGAGCCGAAGGAATCCCACTGCGGGTGCAGCAGGTAGTTGTACACCTGTTTATCAAACTCAAATTCGTTGTATTGGGTTTCGTAAAAAGGTGAACGTTCATCTTCCGAAGCGATATAATCATCGCGCCATTTATAATAAGGTTCAATTTCGTGCATAGTCCATTTCCTGATTTAAAACCAGGTTTTATACTTATTTTTTATCGGTAAAAGAAGCATGTGCAACCGCATTGCGAACGCTGCCGTGTTGGTTCAGCAATTCCGAAGCTTTTGCTGCATCCAAACCTGTTTCTGCCACCACCATTCTAACGGCGCGGTCAACCAGTTTATGATTGGTCAATTGCATATCCACCATTTTATTTCCTTTTACGCGGCCCAGCAAAATCATCACCGAAGTGGTGAGCATATTTAAGGCCAGTTTTTGTGCCGTGCCCGCTTTCATACGCGTTGAACCGGTTAAAAATTCCGGTCCGGTTACAATTTCTACCGGAAACGTTGCTTCCGAAGCTACTTTACTGCCTGAATTGCAAACGATGCAACCTGTGGTAATTCCTGCTGCATTGGCTTTTTGCAAACCGCCAACCACATAAGGCGTAGAGCCGGAAGCGGCAATCCCAACCAAAACATCGTTGGCGTTGATTTGATATTCCTGCAAATCTTTCCAGGCTTGTTCGGCATCATCTTCGGCAAATTCTACCGCTTTTCGGATCGCCGTATCGCCGCCGGCAATCAAACCAACCACCCAATCAAACGGGACACCAAAAGTTGGCGGACATTCAGACGCATCCACCACACCCAAACGGCCGCTTGTACCAGCACCAATGTAAAAAAGCCGACCACCATTGCGCATTTTTTCTGCCGTTGCCGCAGCGAGTTTTTCGATTTGCGGGATGGCTTTTTCAACCGCTAACGGAACTGTTTGATCTTCTTCATTGATGCTTTCCAGGATTTCGCGCAGCGGCATTTGCTCCAAATGGTTGTAGGCTGAGTCTTTTTCGGTGGTTCGTTGTTCCATGCAGGATACTTCTTTTATCGTGCAAAAATCAGTAAAAATGTGCAGATAAAAAGTGGTTTTTCGGGAAGAAAAATTTAGGGCTTTTTTAAATTCAATTCGACTTATTTCATATGCTTCTTTTACCACATAAAAATCATTGGCGTATTTTATTTATTGTACTGGGACAACATCCAAAAACAAAATTTATAGGCATAAAAGAAGCATTGTGGATTTTATCCGACTTATTTGTTATGCTTCTTTTATCACCTAAAAAATGGTAAACACTTGGCTTAGTTAAATTGATGCAGGTACCAATTTTTATA
>NZ_JBGCVY010000067.1:0-8224 GCF_041088075.1 Mucilaginibacter sp.
CGTTTTAAAGTTTTCCCTAAATTCGTTGATACTTATCCCGCTAAACATATTGACGTATTTAGCTTAAACATACTAAATAAATTATTGAAAATCAATAGCTTAACTGTAAAATTACTTTGCGAACTAAATACATAATCCTAAAAATTTAATTTAGGCTAATGTTTCCGGTAATCTCTTTTAAACTTATTTCTGATAATTTAGTTTGATACTGATTGGTAAAATAACGCGTTTTTGCATCTAAATAATTTCGCTGTGCTTCTCTTACTTCCAACGTGGTAATATTGCCGAGCCTGTATTTTTCGAGTGTAATATTGAGGTTTTGTCTTGCAATCTCCACGTTGGATTGCCCTACACGAATTAAATCCAAGCCTGACAGAAACTCAATATACAAAGCGTTAATTTGTGTTTCTACCAACTGCTCAATCTGGTTTGTTCGGATGTTTGCACCGTTTATCTGCAGTTTGGCCACCCGCTCTCTGCGTACCTGATTAAAGCCATCAAATATGTTTATACTGGCAGTTAACCCATAGTTTAGCCCTCTGGTATTTTGGGTTTGGGTAAAACCAGCCGGTGTTTTACTGTTGCTAAAACCATAACCAGAACTTACACCAACCACAGGATAACGCAATGCACGTACCTGCTTTAAATTAATTTCGTTGAGCCGTTTATTAACCTGGGCAGCAAGTATAGCGGGATTATATTTTTGTGCCTGGGCAATAACATCAGCTAAAACCGGCTGCTTTTGAATAACGATGGTATCAGGAACAGAAAAATCTTCATTTAATTTACGGACAAGCAACCGGTTAAAATTGATTTTAGTGGTATTAAATTGTTGTATTTGTGTAAGAAAGTTAGTTGTATCGGTATTAAAATTTACTTGCGCGTTTAATACTTCCAGTTTTGCAGCACGCCCAACATTAAACCTGTTTAAGGCATAATGTAATTGCAAACGAGAAATGTCAATAGCTTCTTTTAAGGATAATATTAGCTGTGTTTGGTTAATGAGATTATAGTAAGTACTTATTACGTTAGTCAGGGTGCTTTGTATCGTGTCTCTTTGCTGCACTTCACTCAGTTTGTTTAATTGCTTTAACTGGTCGTAATTGGCAAACATGGCAAAACCATCAAAAATAGTCCAGTTAATATTAGGGCCGTAAGTATTACTGGAATTGTGCAGTCTCGGAATTTTATTTACTGTTCCATCAGCACGGGTTTGGTTTATGTTGAGGATACTGCTGCTTGTAGAAGCATTGGCAGTTAAAACAGGCAGATAACCTGCATTGCCGAGGCTTACATTAACGGCTGAAATGGCTGTGTTATTTTTTGCCAGTTGAATATTATAATTGTTTTTTAAAGCGATACTAACCGCATCTTCTAAAGTAAGCAATGGCGCTTGCACCTGTTCCTGCTTTTGCGCCTGCTGCGGTTGTTGTTGTTGTTGTTGTTGTGCAAACAGATTTTGAACTAAAAAAAACAGGCATAAAAGAAGCATTGATATTAGTTTCTTCATCATTGTTAAATTTGGTGTTCTGGCAACAGTAATGGTTCGCGGTTTTTTTCTGTTGGCATGGGCTCATCGTCCGGGTTGTGTTTTACTTTGGCAGAAAAAACGGTAAACATTACGGGGATGACATAAAGCGTTAACACGAGTGAAAACATCATCCCGCCCATAATTACAATCCCCAGCGAAACACGGCTTTTTGCACCGGCACCCAAAGCAAAAGCGATTGGAACGGAACCAAGCACAACGGCCAAACTGGTCATCAAAATTGGGCGCAAACGGGAAGTTGCCGCTTCCACTACCGCATCAAATTTATTTAATCCGGCAGATTCCATCCGCTGGTTGGCAAATTCTACAATCAGGATCCCATTTTTCGTTACCAAACCAACCAAAGTGATCATGCCGATCTCACTAAAAATATTTAACGTTTGGTTAAACAACCAAAGCGATAAAAAGGCACCGGCAATAGCCAGCGGAACGGTGAGCATCACTACAAAAGGGTCAATAAAACTTTCAAACTGTGCGGCCAGAACCATGTAGATCAGCAATAAAGCAAAAGCAAAAGCATACAAAATATTGGAGGAGCCTTCGGCAAAATCGCGCGACGGGCCAGCCAGATCAGAACTGAAACTTTCATCCAAACGGCCTTTGGCAATGCGCTGCATTTCGGCAATGCCTTCGCCAATGGTATGTCCCGGTGCCAAACCTGCCTGTACCGTGGCCGATTTAAAGCGGTTAAAGTGATAAATAGAAGGCGGTGTAGAACTTTCGGTTACGTGTACCACATTATCCAATTGAATCAATGCACCAGTCGAACTTCGTACATAAATGGATTTCAAATCGAGCGGCTGATCGCGGTTGGAGCGGTCAACCTGGGCAATTACCTGGTATTGCTTTCCGCTGATGAGGAAGTAATCCAAACGGCCGGCACTGTAATACAACTGCAAAGTTCGGGCAATATCAGCTACAGAAACACCCAAATCACGGGCACGGTCGCGGTCGGTGGTGATGGAAAGCTGTGGTTTTGTAAATTTCAGGTTCACGTCCACACCTTGAAAAACCGGGCTTTTATTGGCTTCGGCCATAAAATCGGGCAGCACTTTCCTGATCTTTTCAAAATCCTGGTTTTGAATCACAAACTGCACCGGCAATGAAGTACGCGCGCCGCTGCCGCCGCCGCTGATGGTTTGTTCCTGGATGACGAAAGTTTTTGCATCCGGAAAACGAGCCAGGTTTTTAGTCATGTAATCGGCAATCTGCTGTTGCGTTCGTACACGCCGGTCGGGGTTTACCAATCCGATCCGCCCAAAACCCGAGTTGGTACTTGAGCCAGGCGAAACAACAGAAATATTGATCTGCTTTTCGGGGATAGAATCTTCTACAAACTGCGAAACCCGGTTCATGTAGCGCGTCATGTATTCGTAGGAAGCGCCTTCCTGCCCCAATACGGTATATCGCAGCAAACTACGGTCGTCCAGCGGGGCCAGTTCCGAAGGCGTGATTTTAAACAGCACGCCCACCATAACCAAAGAACCAACCAAAATGACACCTGAAATCCATTTCCGCTTCATAAAATTAATAAGCGAACTGGTGTAGGAGTTCGTCATGTTCACAAAAAAAGGTTCGGTCTGCTCGTAAAACTTAGATTTTTTTTGGTTTTTGCGGATCAGTTTTACGTTTAGCATCGGCGTAAGCGACAACGAAACGAAAGCCGAAATCAACACCGCACCGGCGACGACGACGGCAAATTCCCGGAAAAGCCTTCCGGTAAACCCTTGTAAAAAAACAATCGGTAAAAACACGGCCGCCAATGTAACCGAAGTCGAAATCACTGCAAAAAATATTTCTTCTGAACCTTTGAAAGCAGCTTCGCGGATGTCCATCCCTTCTTCCACTTTTTTATAGATATTTTCAGTTACCACAATCCCGTCATCCACCACCAGCCCGGTTGCCAGCACAATTCCTAACAGGGTGAGGATATTGATGGAGAAACCAAAAATATACATGATAAAAAAAGCACCAATCAGCGAAACCGGGATATCAATCAACGGCCGGAAAGCAATCAGCCAATCGCGGAAAAACAGGTAAATAATGATCACCACCAGCACAAATGAAATCAGTAAGGTTTCCTGCACTTCTTCGATAGACTGGTTGATGAAACGCGTGTTGTCCAACGCAACTTCTACTTTAATATCCGGCGGCAAATCTTTTTTTACCTGAGCCAAACGTTTGTAAAAATCTTTGGCAATTTGCACATAATTGGCGCCCGGTTGCGGTACAATCGCCAAACCAACTTCCGGAACGCCTGATTCTTTTAACGCTGTTTCTTCGTTTGCAGCACCAAGAACAGCGTATCCCACATCACTTAAATGGATCACCCGGTTGCTGTCTGCCCGGATAATCATGTTGTTAAAATCCTTTTCGGTGCTTAATTTACCCAAAGCACGAACGGCCAACTCTGTGTTGTTGCCTTCAATTTTACCGGCTGGCAACTCCACGTTTTCCTGTGCCAAAGCATTTTGAATATCCGTAGCGGCCAGTTTATACGCCGCTAATTTGTTCGGGTCAATCCATAAACGCATGGCATACTGGCGTTGCCCCTGCACATTGACCGCGCTTACTCCCGGAATGGTTTGCAAAGCTTCCTGCAACACGTTTTCGGCATAATCATCAATTTGCAAAATATTGCGCGTGTTGCTGCTCACCGTAATCGTGATGATGTTGTCCGCATTGGCATCTGCCTTGGTTACCACTGGCGGTGCATCCACATCCTGCGGCAACTGCCGCTGTGCTTGCGATACTTTATCACGCACATCATTAGCAGCAGTCTCCAAATCCGCATCCAAATTAAACTCAACTGTAATATAGCTGGAACCAACAGAACTAGTCGAAGAGATATTACGGATGCCGGGAATACCATTGATCACTTTTTCCAACGGTTCGGTAATTTGCGATTCGATGACATCCGAATTGGCGCCCGAATAATTGGTAGAAACAGAAATGATTGGCGGATCAACGGAAGGAAAATCACGCGTTCCTAAAAACTTATAGCCGATGATACCGAAAACCACAATGGCAACAGACATTACGGTTGTTAAAACCGGCCTTTTTATACTGGTTGAGGATAAACTCATGAAATTTTAGTGAATAACTTTAACAATTTTCAACGGCACTTTTGGCCTTAACTGGATAATGCCGGTTACAATTAAACTGTCGCCGGGTTTTAAACCGTCAACAATCTGTATTTTGGTTGCCGTGCGCACGTCCGTTTTTACGTCCCTGGAAACTGCTACCCCTTTTGATGCCACAAAAACTTTACTGGTTTTGATGTCCGGGATCACACATTCTGTAGGGATTAAAATTGTTTTCGGGATCTGTTCCAGCGTTAGATTTATTTTTGCAAAACTTCCGGCACGCAACAAACCTTTTGGGTTTGGGGATTTTGCCCGGATGGTAATGGTGCGCGAGGTTAAATCTAAATTTGGTTCTATCGCGTAAACCGTTCCGGTAAAATTATCCCTCGAACTCTCAATGTTAAAATGGATTTTGCTTCCGGTTTTAATCAACCCTAAATAACGCTCGGGAACCGAAAACGTAATTTTTGCCGGGTCAATATTTACCAAAGTAGCGATAGAACTGGTTGGCGACAAGTAACCGCCGGGACTGATATTGCGCAAACCGATAACGCCTGAAAACGGCGCACGAACTTCTGTTTTGGCTATTTGCGCGCGAACCAGATCAGCCTGCGATTTTAACACATTCAAATTGGACAAAGAAGTATCGTATTCTTCGCGGCTTACCGCTTCTTTTTCCAGCAAAATCCGGTTACGGTATTCTAATTGTTCGGCCAGCTTTATCTGGACTTGTATAGATTTTAGCGAAGCAACCTGGTCTTTATTATAAACCGTAACCAGCAACTGGCCCTTGTTTACGTGCGTGCCTTCCTTAAAATAGATATTGGTGATGTTACCGGCCGTTTCGCTGCGCAAATCAACCTGTTCGTTGGCATCAATCGTTCCGGTAATATCAATGGCGTTGCTAAAAACCGTGTCTTTTACAATCATTAAATTAACCGGAACAGGTTTGTTCGGGTTTTTGCCGCCTTTGCCCGATGCCGGTTCGATCTTCTTTTCCTTCGCGCTTGCACCGTAATATTTGTTGTAAATAAGGTAACCGATCAGTAAAATCAGTAATGGGTAAATAATATATTTTGGCTTCATTGATCGCTTCTTTCCCTTGCCGCAACAAGGATTGGCTGTAAATATAACAATCTACTGCTTGCTTAATTTTTATACGGTAAAAACAGTATGGCATTTATAATATTTCTGCTGATTGCTTTCCGGCAATAGCTTACAACATTCAGGTTTGTAAAAATAAAAGTTAAAGCTTTACATTGTTTACCTGTATCAACCATTTTACAACGTTTGAAAGCATAAAACTAACCCAATTAAAAGCAAAATAAAACCTAATGCTTCTTTTAGCATTGTAAATTGTTTAAACCTTTTATGAGCGAAAAGACCAGCCAATCGCATATTCGTTTTCAGATTTCTTTTACCAAACCACAAGCACATTATGTGGATGTGCGAATGGAAATCAGCGGCATCAGCCAGGATCAGCTTGAACTGGTTATGCCGGTTTGGGCGCCCGGTTCGTACCTCATCCGCGAGTTCTCCAAAAACGTGGAAGGTTTTAAAGCGATGGCTGATGGAAAAGCAATTTCACACCAAAAACTGCGCAAAAACGCCTGGCTGGTTGACACCAAAAACCATGCTGAAATTTCTGTTTTGTACCGCGTTTATGCTTTTGAAGTTTCTGTACGCACGAGTTTTGTTGATCAATCCCATGCTTTCCTTTCTCCTACCGGTATTTTTTTATATCCCGAAGGAATGCTGAACGAGCCATCAGAAATTCAAATCCTTCCCTGCAACAACTGGAAAACTATTTCTACCGCTTTGGAAAACATCGGCCAAAACCCATACTGTTTTTATGCCCCTAATTTTGATGTGCTGTACGATTCGCCTTTGGAAATTGGCAACCAGCACATTTTTAAATTTACCGCGGCCAATGTTTTGCACGAAGTGGCGATGTACGGCGGCGGTATGTACGATGAAGAAAAACTGATTGCAGATTTCACCAAAATTATTGAAGAAGAAACCAGCGTTTTTAAAGAAAACCCAAACCAGCGTTACGTTTTTATCATCCATAATTTTAACCAGGGCGGCGGCGGTTTGGAACATTGCAGTTCGACCGTTCTGGACGTTACGCGCACGGCTTATGCTGACGAGAAAACTTACCAGGATTTTTTGGGATTGGTTTCGCACGAATATTTTCATTTGTGGAACGTAAAGCGGCTGCGGCCCAAAGCTTTAGGCCCGTTTGATTATCAGCAGGAAAACTACACCACCAGTTTGTGGATTGCCGAAGGTTTTACCGCTTATTACGACAATTTGGTGCTTTGCCGGGCCAATTTAATTTCGGTAGAAAACTACCTAAAGCTGCTTTCGGAAGACATTACTTTGGTTGAAAATATGCCCGGAAGAAAAATTCAAACCCTAACCGAAGCCAGTTTTGATGCCTGGATCAAATTTTACCGCCCCAATGAAAACACGCCAAATACAACCGTTTCTTATTATGTAAAAGGCTCGCTCGTTGCGCTTTTTCTCGACCTGATTATCATCCACCAAACCGAAGCAAAACACAATTTAGACGAAGTGATGAAGCGTATGTACAACCGCTTTTACAAAACCGAAAACCGCGGCTACACCGAAGCCGAGTTTAAAACCGTGCTGGAAGAAGTGGCCGGAAGCAGCCTGAACCATATTTACGACCAGTACATCAACGGTTTAGAAGACCTGGATTATAACCACTACCTCGGCTATGCGGGCCTGCGTTTAAAAGTTTGCGCGCCCGAAACCAAACCGCTGCCTGCCATCGGCATCAGTACTTCTTTTACCACCCAAAAATTGGTGGTAACCCAAATTGAACGCGGAACGGCCGCCTGGCAGGTCGGCATCAGCGTGAACGACGAACTGTTGGCCATTAACGGTAACCGGATTATAGACCTCGAAAAAACCTTGCAATTTTTACTGCCCGGCGATACCATTGATCTAACTTTAGTGCGCGACGGAAGGCTGCTTGAGCTTCCTGTAACCCTCCAGAAACAGCATAAAATAAAGTACCAGATCGAAGAAATTGCCGAGCCAACTTACCAGCAAATTATCAGCAGGAACAAATGGCTGATTTGTAATTAACTCAAGTTGTTAGTTAGGTATTATTTTATCAAGTGTAAAAGCAAACACGAACAAGGTGATTTTCAGCAGCCAGCCTTTGAAAGTTACCGCATGAAGTTTTCTGAGAAACAGGCCTTTAATTTCGCTAATTGTTGTTTCGATTCGTTTACGCATACATTCTTTAATAAAGGCAGCACTTACGCTGTCTGTTCTTTTGGCATTTGATTTCCGGTGTACTTTCAAAGTAATCAGGTCAGTTTCCATTAACTGGTCCTCGATTTCGTAATTGGTATAAGCTGAATCGGCAAACACCTCGCTTTCAGCAGGCAGTTCCAACGGTAATTTCTTCAAGGCCTGTGAATCATGTTCACTGCCCGGAACAAAACCGAACTCTACCGGGATACCATCTTTGGTAACCAGCAACTGTACTTTTACCCCATAAAAGTAACGCCGCATGCTGCTCTGCCTGCCATGCCACTGCTTGCCTTGTAAT
>NZ_JBGCVY010000068.1:0-23877 GCF_041088075.1 Mucilaginibacter sp.
CTATTTTGAAAGTTTTTCGTGCATTAAAAGCTAAAGTGAATTTTAATGTGGAACTTATGAACAACAAAATTCAAATTGCAGGATAGAGAACTACTTCTGCCAACATGGGTTTGGCAAAAAACTGGCGGACGGAAGTTGTTGAACTTTTATTTTTCTATTTTACTTCAGTTCTGGCATACGGATAAAAATTTAGCCGGTAAAAGAAGCATCAACTTTTGATTATTAATTTAACTTTGGTTTGGGGCTGACGGGTTTCAAATTCCAGTCCTTCGCCAAGCCCCGAACCTTAACGGTCATGCTGCACGACGACCTAAACTGACGAATAATTTACAAGATTGCCCTGAAATCTGTAAATTCGTAGGGTGAAACAGCAAAAAGCTATCGGACTTGATTTTGAAATTGATAAGCTGACAAACTCTATTGAAAACGTTTTAACCAGCGAAGTTTTTAATACAGAAATTATCAGGCTTACAAACAAAGACAGCAGACAGATCAGAAAAGCAGATTGGCAGTTTAATTGGCATAAGGAACTTAAAGATGAAACAAAAGAAGTTTATAAACTGACAACCGCAAATAACCCTACAATTATTCAGGGACTTTTAAGCATTGAAGATAAATCAGACCATATTTTTATGCACTTGATCGAAAGTTCAAAATTTAACAAAGGGAAAGAAAAAGTTTATCTTGGCGTTCCTGGAAATTTAGTTGCTTATGCTTGTAAAGTATCTGTTGACAAAGGTTACGAGGGCTTCATTGCTTTTGACGCTAAGACAGCCTTGATCAAACATTATGAACAATCGCTTTATGCAACACATTTTCGTGGACTAAGAATGTTTATTGAAACGAGTGCAGCTCTAAGGCTCATTTCACAATATTTTAAAAGCTAAAAATATGGGACTGATAAAAGAACCGAAAGATGTTGACTTGTCGACTAAATCTGAACCATGGTCAGAACAGGAACTTGCTGACTTTAGAAAAATCATGCAAGATATTAAAAGCAAAAATGCTAAACGTAAAGACAAAGCCAGTTTGTTAACAATCAAGCAGCCACAAACCGTTTGATAAAGCACGAACCGCCAACATCGGTTTGGCAAAAAACTGGCCGACGGATTAAACATCAGCTTTGGTTTTACTATTTTGCTTCAGTTCCGGCGGAAGGAACAAAATTTACCCGGTAAAAGAAGCATCAGCATTTGATTATAAATTTAACTTTGGTTCTCGGCTAACGGGTTTTAAATTCCAGTTCTTCGCCAAGCCTTGAACGTTAGCGGTCATTGTACCGATCAACCTCGAATGACAACGATAGAACAAAATATTAAGACTTGCGGACTTATGACAGAGTTGATTAACTCTCAATCTGACAATTTTGAAATCATACAAAAACATTGGGCGACCTTTAATGAACAACTACAAAAATTTAGACTAAATCAAAATGGTGGTAATTGGACAAAATTTGGAATAACATTTAAAGTAGGAGAAAAACATTACTAATTGACAGCAATTCCGACAAACAATTTTTTGTTTCCTGACCATTTTACAAGTTTAGAAATCCCGAAAGGCGAATATGAAATATTTACGCATAAAGGACGGATGGAAAATATGAAACAAACATTGTATGAAATTTATAAAGTCATCTTACCGAAATTAAATCTAAAAATTGAAGACCACACAAAGACGGGATTTTTGCACTTTGAAAAATATGATTACCGGTTTCAATGGAATAAGCCAACTTCTATAATTGACATTTATTTACCGCTAAACACGAACAAATGAACGCAATTACGAACAACTATAAAAAAGAAATTTTAGACAGAATTTGTTACACCGACCTTGTTTATGAAAGGATTAATAAGAAACTGAAAATAGAGCTTTCAAAAGTCGAAATTGAAGATATGATTTTTGCAATTATCAACGAAACAGACAAATCCAAATTCCAAAAAACAGGTAAAAATATTTATATCACAAACGACGAACGAAATGTAAGACTGACAATTAATTCCTACACTAATAGAATAATTACAGTGGATGACCTAAACAGAAAAACAACGAACCGCTAATAGGGGTTTGGCGTTATAGGGGCTGAAAAATAAGGGCTCAAGTTTAGTTTTTCAATTTATCTTTAGTGCAAAGTTGGGCTGACGTTCCCTGATTTCCCCTACAACGTCAAGCCTTTTCCATTAGCTATAATGCTATCCGAACTTTAACAAAACATCAGACATCAAACTTTTTGACGGCTTAAAAATCAAAAAACATAAAAACCGTTTGTATATTGTTGTCATGTATATTATATTTACGGCAACAATTAAATTTTACGAAATGATACAATTAACCTTCGCATCACTACAAGTGAAAAACTTGGAAGCATCAAAAGACTTTTATACCCAAAAATTAGGGTTTGAAATTGACAACTCGAATCCGCAAGCCTGTATTTTTAAATACAATCAGGGACAAGCAAGTTTTGCTATCCGCACACCTTTGGAACCAATCGAAGGAAAAGATTTGGGAACAGGCGTAGCACTTTGGTTTGCCGTAAATGAAAATGTGGACGAACTGAAAAAGAAATTTATTGCAAAGGAAATAACTACTGCGGGGCCAATTATTGAAACACCTTTTGGCAGGGCATTCCATGTAAAAGACCTTGACGGATATAAACTTACTTTTTTGGAAGCAAAATAATTATAGGCAATATCATTATGCTTGAAGAAATTGAACTTTAATTTTAAAAGCCCAAACGACAGCCCTGGTTATTTACTTGGACAAGTAACCATGCTATGGCAGCGTAAACAAAAAAAGGTTTTAGACCCTTTGGATTTGACACAAACGCAATTTGTTTTGCTGGCAGCATTAGGGTGGCTTTCAAAAAAAAATAAATCTGTAACGCAAGTTGACATTGCCAACCAAAGCAATGCCGACAGAATGATGGTATCAAAAGTATTGCGGACCTTGGAAGAAAAAGGTTTTATAACACGACAAGAACACCAAACCGACACTAGGGCGAAAACCATTCGACTGGCAACAAAAGGTGAAATTGTTTTGCAAAAAGCTATCATTGCAGTAGAAAATGCCGACTTAGATTTTTTTGCCACATTAGACAACGAACTTTTATCATTTAATAAAAATATGGTACAACTTATTAAAAAGAACAGCCAGTAAAAGCTCTACCGCTAATCCAACTGCCCCGGATTTGCAATCCGTGCCAGTTGAGCTGATGGTTTCTAATCATCCTATCAACAAAATTTTAAACACCAATTTTTACCTGGTAAAAGAAGCATCAACAATAAAAAAACCAATTGCCCTGGATTTGTAATACGTGTCTTTGGATCTAATGATTTGTAATCATTCTATCAACAAATTTAAAACACCAATTTTTACCTGGTAAAAGAAGCATAGCATTTAAATAAAATTTTAACTTTAGTTTCTGGCCGAAGAATCTTAAATACCATTTTTTTGCCGTGGCTGAAACATTAGCGACAGTAAAAATACCTTCAAAACATCAAAACCCTAAAAAATTTCTGAACGATGGCAAACAACAATATCATTTTAACCGAAACAGAAGAAAATGATTTAAATGTATTTTTTCAATTTCAGCTTGACTGTGAGGCAAATTATTTGGCGGCGTTTACATCAAAAAATCCAAACGACAAAAATGCTTACCTTGAAAAATATACAAAGCATTTGGCTGACCCAACCATCCATATGCGGACGATAAAAGTAAACGATGTAATTGCAGGCAGCATAGCAAAATATGTTATGGAAAACGAAGCCGGGATTACGTATTGGATTGACCGGAAATTTTGGGGGCAGGGAATTGCCACAACTGCGCTTCAGGGCTTTTTGAAGGTTGAAAAAGTGAGGCCAATTTACGGACGGGCTGCTTTTGACAATTATGGCTCACAAAAAGTTTTAGGGAAATGTGGTTTTGTAAAAATTGGTACGGACAAAGGATTTGCAAATGCCCGGCAAACAGAAATTGAAGAATTTATTTATCAACTATCAGCATGACAAGCGGACAACGACTGGCGCGGATTTGCAATCCGTGCATTTTGAGCCGATGATTTGCAATCAATTATTACCATTGATAATTGCACTCCTGCCAAAGCAGGCAACACCAATTTTTACCCGATAAAAGAAGCATCAGCAATAATGAACCTGTTTAAATTTCTATCCTAAAAAACTACCATGCTTCTTTTATGCCTATAAATTTTGTGCCCGGATATGATGATCTGTACAAAAAACACAATGATTTTTAGGTGGTAAAAGAAGCATCGGCAACAAGGCTAAACTTTTAACCCTAGCCTGCCGCTTACAGCAAAGTCCCCTTCAGCATAATAGCGGCAATGCTAAAATAGATGATCAGCCCGGTTACATCCACCAAAGTGGCCACAAACGGGGCGGAGGAAGTAGCGGGATCCAACTTGCATTTTTTCAATACCATCGGGATCATCGAACCGCTTAACGTTCCCCACAAAACGATGCCGATTAAGGAGAAAAAGATGGTGATGGCCATTAAAACCCAGTGTGCGCCGTAATTATACCAATGCAGATACTGCCACAAGCTGATCCGCAAAAAACCGATGGTGCCTAAAATCGTTCCTAAACAAGCACCAGACAGGATTTCCCGCTTCATCACATACCACCAGTCTTTTACGCTGAGTTCTTTTACGGCCATGGCACGGATAATTAAAGTGGCCGCCTGCGAACCGCTGTTGCCGCCGCTCGAAATCACCAGCGGGACAAACAGCGCCAGCACCACGGCTTTGGCAATTTCACCTTCAAAATAACCCATAGCGGTGGCCGTAAGCATCTCGCTCAAAAATAAAATGATGAGCCAGCCGGCGCGTTTTTTTATCAGCGATACCACAGGCGTGTTCACGTAAGGATATTCCAGCGATTCTACACCGCCAAACTTTTGCATTTCGCGGGTATTGCGCTGCTCGGCCACATCTATCACATCATCAACGGTAATTACGCCCAGCAGCAAATCATCTGCATTAACCACGGGCAGCACGGTGCGGTCGTACTCTTTAAATTTGGCTATGGCTTCATCTGTGCTTTCTTCGATGTTTAGTTTGATGCAAACGCCGTCCATAATATCATGGATTTTTTTTGCCGGGTCGTTTAATACCAGCCGCCGCACCGGTATATCGTCCAGCAGCTTCCCCTGATCATCTACCACGTAAATCACGTTGGCAATATCTGTATCGGCATGGTTTTTACGCAAATGCTCGTTGGCATCGGCAATGGTCATATCTTCTTTAATGGTTGCAAATTGCGTGTTGACCAGCCTGGCAACGCTTTGGCGCGGGTAGCCCAGCACGTCAAGCGTGGCTTTTTTATTGTTGTCGTTTAAGTAGTCGAGGTATTTAGAACGCTCCAAAGCCGTCAACGAGGTAAAAAACGAATACCGGTCGGTCGAACTTAGATGGTCCAAAATCCGGGAAGCTTTTTCTTTGGGAAGGGCCTCAATGATCTTTTTTTGCAGAAAATGGCCGACGTAAGCAAAGAGGATGATTTTCTTTTTATCGGAAAACGTACAGAACGACTGGACGGCTGTATCGGCAGGAAGCGTATTAAGTATCCGGGCAACGTCTGAAGGGTGAATATCCGGCGTATTTCCGGAGCTCACCAGCGATTTTAGATCACCGCTGATGATCCTGTCCTTTATTTCTTTAAGGTCCATAAAATTGAATAACTGCTAATAATTGAACGGTAAACGGCACCGATGAAGGTACAAGGAAAACCACAACATCAAAAATAATTGTTGATGTGGGCAACTGGCCGAAAACCTGCTGGCGCGGATTTGTAATCCGTGCCTTTTGAGCTAATGATTTGCAATCATTCTATCAACAAAAGTTAAAACACCAATTTTTACCTGGTAAAAGAAGCATCGGCACAAACAGTAAAAGCCATTCCAAATAAATTAAAACAGCTTTTTGTATGGATAGAAGCATGGATAGCAATACTGTTTTTACCAGGCAAATTTATCCTTGATCTCTACAGCTTTGCCCTGGTCGTTGCCGCCGCCGTAACTGCCCTGGCCACCACCGCCCATGCCGCCGCCTCTCCGGCCGCCGCCACCGCCCGTTCCTCCCATGCCGCCGCCACGCATTCCGCCGCCGCCCATTCCCCCTGCGTTTCCGGCCGGTGTTAAACCATCATGGCTGCCTTTTGGTGCCGTAAAACTGTTGATCTTGATATCAAACATCCAGGGCTTGCCGTTGCTGTTGTCGTTGTGCAGCATTTTTATCGGGATGGCCGCTTCATAGACCAAAGCGCCCTGTTCGTCAAAATTCAATACTGTTTTTATGCCATAAGTATTGGCCGTGCTGATGTGGTCCGTCTCGATATCTTTAAAACCTTTCACATCAATATCGCGCAGCTTGAGCAGTTCGGCCTTGCGGCGTTCTTCCTGGTCTTCCTGCTTCAACTGTTGCTGGGTAACGGCATTGTCTGCTTTTGGCATGATAAAAATGCTGTTTTCGTCCTGGTCTGGCGAGGGGAAAGTCAGGCTGTACGTTTCTTTTTTCTTTCCTTCGGGATTAAAGGAAAGCGTAATGCCGTTGCGCATGGCTTGTTCTTGCTGCGCCCGGTTTTGGATACGGACGGCAAAATACAAATTTTCCTTATCGCTTGCCAAACCGTAATTAATATGCTTTGCTTCGCTGGTATAACTCAGGCTGTCGCCCCAATCTTTTAGGTTGCCATCCACCGTAATGGGGTGCGGCGGTGCTTTTAGGGTTTTCAGGCCGGATTTGGACTGCGCATCCGCCCGTATCATAAACGACAATAACAGGGCGGAGGAAAATACAAAAGGGAATGCTTTCATGTGCAGCAATGATAATGAAGTTTTTGTTCAGACTGATTTTAAAACAAACCGTTTAGCTGGTTATTTTATTGTTACATATTTCGGTTGGCGCAGATTTGCAATCCGTGTCTTTTTGAACTAATGATTTTTAATCATTCAACATCATTCCCACACCAATTTTTACCCGGTAAAAGAAGCATCGCCAAAAACCAAAAACGTTGTTGCAGTATTTTTGAACAAGCAACTTTTATTTTCATTAAATTTGCTTTTATGTCAACAGAGGTTAAAGAAGAAAGCTTCACGCTGGAAGAATTAATGGCAGGTTTAAAAGAAAGCCACCGGTTAATATTATGGAACGATGAGGTAAACTCTTTTGAGCACGTAATTTACTGCCTGATGAAATACCTGGACTATACCGACGGCCAGGCAGAAAAAATTGCCTGGGAAGTGCACACCAAAGGCAAATGCGCCATTTTAGAAGGTTCTTTTACCGAAGTGGAAGTTTACCGCAAAATTTTGCAGCAGGAAGGGCTGACGGTTTCGGTAGATTGATTTTAATTGCCGATGCTTCTTTTATCGGCATAAAACTTAAACCTTATGCAGGTATTTGGGTTAATCAGGTTGATCGAATTTTAAAAATAGCCATCATCAACTGTTGTTTTAATCCAAACAAATTGATGCGATAACCTGAATCTATGCTCATAAAACAATACCCATTTTACCTTAAAGCAACTGTCATCCTGTTTGGCATCTCGCTGTTTATACTGGCCCTTTACATCCTGGCCGATTTCCTGGTGCCGATGGGTTTCGCCGTTTTGCTGGCCATTTTACTTAACCCGTTTTATTCAAAATTAAGGATGTGGAAAGTGCCAAAAGTACTTGCCGTTACTTTAACACTGCTTACTATGTTGGTTGTTTTGTTTGCCGTGCTTTATTTTCTCTCTTCCCAAATGATCCAGTTTGGCGATACTTTTCCTGCTTTAAAAGCAAAAGGCGGGCAAATTGTGGTTGAAATAGAAGGATGGATACAACAAACTTTTGGCCTCAGCATCCAAAAGCAGATGCAAATGCTGAACGAGGCTGCCAACAACAGCAAAGGCCTGGTCGGCCAAACCATCGGCAGTTTGTTTGGCCTGTTCAGCGTGCTTTTTTTAATACCGGTTTATATTTTTTTATTGCTTTATTATAAAGAACTGATCTTAAACTTTTTGTATGAGGTTTTCTCCGAAGAAAACTCGGCACGCGTAGCCGAAATTTTAAACCAGACCAAAATGGCCATCCAAAGTTATATTGTTGGTTTGTTGATTGAAGCTGCTATCGTCGCCGTTCTTAATTCTGCGGCCTTGTTTATTTTAGGCGTTAAATACGCTTTATTGATTGGTGTTATCGGTGCCATTTTAAACATGGTGCCATACATTGGCGGCATCATCGCCATTGCTTTGCCCGTATTAATGGCCACCGTAACCAAAGATGGCTACAGCACGCAAATTGGTATTATTATCGCTTACTCGGTCATTCAGTTTATTGACAACAATATATTGGTGCCGAGGATTGTATCTTCCAAAGTACAAATCAATGCCTTGATTTCCATTATTGTCGTATTGCTGGTTGGCGCTCTGTGGGGCGTTGCCGGCATGTTCCTTTCCATCCCGATGGTTGCTGTTTTAAAAATTGTTTTCGATAGGATTGATGACCTGAAGCCTTGGGGGAAATTATTGGGCGATGAAATCCCGACACAGTCCATTTTGCAAACCTGGACCCGGCGAAGAAGAAAAGCGGTTGCGGCCAGCAGTTAAGCCATGCTTCTTTTAGGCACACAAATATTACACCGCTTCTGGGTATTACTTTTTACATTTAGGCCAAAATAAACGTAAGCCATGACCCAAAAAAAGTTTAAGTACCTGGATTCGCAGCACCGGCAATATATTGCACTGGCAGTTGCTTTGCTTACTTATTTTTTAACGCGTAAACAAGCTTTGCCCGTTAACATCATGCTTACCTGGATCGGTTATGCTACCAGTATTTTGGTGATGAGCTGGATCTCTATCCTTTCAATGCACCCAAGCGATGTGCGCCGGGTAGCCAGCCTGGAAGATTCCAGTGTAACCTTTATTTTTCTTTTTATTATTGGTTCGGCCCTTGCCAGCTTGTTTGCCGTGGTTTTGCTGTTGCAATCTTTAAAAGGGCTGTCAAAAGAACAAACAATAACCCATGTCCTCCTTTCTATTGCTTCGGTAGCTGTTTCCTGGTGGCTTACGCATACCGTTTTTACCATGCGGTACGCGCATATTTTTTATTCTACCAAAAACGAAGAAGGCGGATATGGCTACGGCCTGGAATTCCCGAAAGAGCCCTGCCCGGATTTTATGGATTTTGTTTATTTCTCGTTCGTCATCGGCATGACTTTCCAAGTGTCTGATGTGGAAATTAGCTCCCGCAGGATACGCCGGTTGGCCTGGCTGCAGGGCATTTTGTCTTTTGTTTTCAACACCGCAATTGTAGCTTTAAGCATCAACATTATTTCGGGCATGTTTGGTCATTAAAACAAGGTTGTGGCCCTTGTTAAAATTTGGGGTTTTTTAAGGGTTTTATATTGAAGTTGTTTAAACTTAAATTTCTTTGATAAATACTTTTTTTATGGCTAAAAAAGATGAAAGGACACACCCCTAACCCCTCTCGAGAGGGGAAATATGGCGCATACCTTTCTAAAGCCGGAAAGGTAGCAAACTATGCTTCCCCTCTCGAGAGGGGTTAGGGGTGTGTCCTTGATTAATACATGTAAGTAAAATGGAATAAGTAACACCAAAAGTTTAAACAACTTCATTGATAAAAAAATGCCAATGCTTCTTTTACCCTATAAAAATTGGTGTTTGTACCAATCATCAACACTAATTTTTATGTGGTAAAAGAAGCATGGAAACCCCGGCAAGTAAATTTTAAATAGTCACCGATTATTATTTTTATGGAATTAGGATTAAGCAATAAAGTAGCCGTTGTTTTGGCAGCCAGCAAAGGCCTGGGCCGCGCCACCGCCGAAGCGTTGGCCGCCGAAGGCGCACGCGTGGTAATTGGCGCGCGCGATGAAAAAGAGCTGGTAAAAACAGCATTGGAAATCAGCGAGAAA
This sequence comes from Mucilaginibacter sp., assembly GCF_041088075.1. Classification (GTDB taxonomy): domain Bacteria; phylum Bacteroidota; class Bacteroidia; order Sphingobacteriales; family Sphingobacteriaceae; genus Mucilaginibacter_A. The sequence continues at coordinate 9,930 of NZ_JBGCVY010000068.1, forward strand.
ACAGGATCGGAAGTAATGGCCGTTCCGGTTGATGTAACGGATGCACAGCAATGCGAAAACTTTATCGCGCAGGCAATGGAACGTTTTGGGCAGATTGATATTTTGGTGAACAACGCGGGCGGCCCGCCTTTTGGCCCTTTCGAAAGTTTTGACGAAGCGCAGTGGCAGGCCGCTTTCGAACTGAATTTGCTAAGCACCGTCCGGTTTTCGCGCTTGGTTTTGCCTCACCTTAAAAAAACCGGAAGCGGCAGGATCATCAATATCGCCAGCCTTTCTGTTAAATCTGTTTTGGAAAATTCGGTGCTTTCCACCAGCATTCGCATGGGCGTTATCGGCATGGCCAAAATGCTGGCCGATGAAGTTGGGCCAAACCAAATTACGGTGAACAATGTTTGTCCGGGCTTGATTTTAACCGATCGCGTCCGAAACACCAGCATCAAACAACAATTAGCTGCGGGAATGAGTGAAGAAGAAGCCTTAAAAGAAAGGGCAAAAAACATCCCGTTGCGCCGCATTGGCAAACCGGAAGAACTGGCAGCTTTGATTACTTTTTTAGCTTCCGAAAAAGCTTCGTACATTACCGGAACTACCATCCAGGTTGACGGCGGCGCGGTAAGGAGCATCTTTTAGTGGGATAATTTATTGATTTTTAATGAAGAAAATGTCAACAATTGAATTAATAATCCCCCGAAGAGTAACTATACAAGTTGGGACAAGGAGAAAATACCAGAATTTATAGAGGCTTACTTTAAGCCTTTTTCTTTTACTAAAAATTTTAATATTAGGGTTTATGGAATTTATATTTGAAAGAAATTAAAAAATAATGGAAAATGAGGCTGAAAATAACAATCAACAAAATCATGAAAGCCAATTTCAACCAAGTAATGTTCCAGAATGTGAAATCGAAAATAATATTACCCAAGTAACCAGCAATAGCACAAACGGGGCTAATGGTTCTGATATAATAAATGAATCAGCCAATATAAGAGCTAACACTGTAAATCAGTGGGACATCAAAACATCAGAAGTAATTGCTATAGCAGCAGTTAGTGTGAATATAGTTTTGGCTATTTTTACTTATTTTCTCTTTGAAAAAGCCTCTGCTCAAACCAAAGCTGCAATTATATCTGCCAATGCCGCTATTAAAGCAGATTCTATTGCAGAACAGAGTTACACACTTTCCAATAACATATTTAAAAGCTCCGATTCTGCTAACAAAGTGTCTTTTAACGAGACAAAAAGACTTAATGATAATATTATTATAGAAAATAGAAAAAGGTCTAAAAGGGATAGTCTTAGTCTCAATGCTCAGCTTCAAACTTTGACAGCAAGTCAAAAGGAATTCGAAGTAGGTAACGAACCTTATCTGCAAATAGTTAAACCCTCTTTTTCTATTGCTAATAATAAACACATCGTAATTCAATATTCTATAGAAAACCTTGGAAACTATCCCATTAAAGTATTAGTTAACCATCCGGGTGTAAGCATGGATTTCAACCCTAATTTCTTGGCATTAAATGAATATATGTTCAAGAATACTAAAATTGTACCTAAAGAAAACATTGTGATAAATAGATACATAACTAAAGATAAACCTTTTGATTTTGGTGTAATTATCGATCGGCCTATTACTGACAAACTTGAAAACGTACTGAAAGACGAAAAATCTTTCCTTGTAATAGAAGGCTTTATTATCTATCAAAACCTTGTTACAAAAAACAAAAAAATTTATAAATATATGTTTAGTGTTAATATTAACGGTGTAACTTATACTAAAATAAATGAAAATATAAATATGTAAGAAATGTTTATATGTAAATTTAGCCATGTCCCAACTCGCAGATAGTTACCTAATTTTACCTCATAAAAGAAGCACACAAAAATTAAGTTATTAAAAATGGATCAACCTATCAAAACCGGCTTACTGGCTTTCGGCATGTCTGGCCGGATATTTCATGCACCTTTTTTAAATGCCAACCCGGCTTTTAGCCTGGATGCGATTGTAGAACGGAACACCAAAAAAGCACGGCAACTTTACCCGGAAATAAAAAGCTACGATACGATTGACGAACTGATCAACGATCCAACCTTGGAACTCATCGTGGTAAACACGCCCAACTTCGCCCATTTTGACCATGCAAAAGCAGCATTAGAAGCCGGCAAACATGTATTGATCGAAAAACCAATTGCGCCAACATCCGCAGAAGCCAAAGCACTTTTTGATTTAGGCCGAAAGCTGAACCGCGAAGTTTTAGTTTACCAAAACCGCCGCTGGGACAGCGACGTGATGGCCGTAAAACAAGTGCTGGAAACCGGAAAATTAGGCAAAATAGTGGAAGTGCATTTTCGGTACGACCGCTGGCGGCCGGAAATCGGGCCAAAAGTATTTAAAGAAACGCCCATGCCAGCCAGCGGGCTATTGTATGATTTGGGTCCGCATTTGATTGACCAAACGCTCGATCTTTTTGGCAAACCGCTAAGCTTCACCAAAACGCTGGGCGAATTCCGGATGAAAACAGAAGTACCGGATTATGCCTTTCTCCACCTAAAATATGCAGAAGGCATGAATGTGTTTTTATACGCCAGCATGTTGGTGGCCAAGCCTTTGCCCGGTTTTGTGCTGCATGGCACGCGCGGCAGTTTTATCAAAAAACGTTCGGATGTGCAGGAAGCGCAGCTCGATCAGGGCATGTCGCCCTTAGCACTTGGTTTTGGTGTGGAAGAAGCCGGGATGGAAGGCGAGCTGACTTTTATCAACCCGGAAACCGAAAAAATGGAAACCGAATATGTTCCTTCGCTCAAAGGTAATTTTATGGGTATTTTTGATGCCGTGCACCAAACGATCCGCCACAAAAAACCGTTTCCTATTAGCGAAGACAACATCATCACCCAATTAAGTATTATTGAATAACTATTTTATTGCCCTAAAAGAAGCATCCGCATGAAATCCTTGTACCTGTTTTTACTGTTTATTGGCATCACTTTTTCCGCTTGTTCGCAAGATGGGCCGGCCAATAAAAACATCCCGCCTTATAAAATTTTAACCACCGACAGCACGTACGTTACGCCGGCAAACCTCAAAAAAAACGTGCCGGTAATGCTGATTTATTTTGCGCCGGATTGTCCGCATTGCCAACATTTAACCGAACAATTGACCAAGCACATCAAAGAATTTGGCAATACACAAATCGTGATGATAACTTTTTTTGACCCGAAAACTCAGTTTAGAGCCATAACTAAATTTGTAAAGGATTACGGGCTGAAAAAATACCCGAACATAACCGTTGGAACGGAAGGCCGTGTTAATATAGTTGTACAAAGATTTTATCAGGTAGTTACCACGCCGTACGAAGCTGTTTATGATAAAAGCCATCAACTGGTTAAAGTTTTTCCGAAAATCCCGGAAGTGGAAGATTTGGTAAAAGCCATCAAAAAGTGATTTAAGCTGGGAAGTCGGAAAGACCGAAAGTCCGAAAGATAGAAATTGGAAAACAGTGCCAATGATGTTGTTGTTCGACTTTTCAGACTTTCGGTCTTTCCGACTTTCTGACTACTTCTAAACTATAAATTAAGAAAATGGATTTTCAACTGAAAGATAAAACTGCTTTGGTAACCGGTTCGACTGCCGGGATTGGTTATGCCATTGCAAAAACGCTGGCGCAGGAAGGCGTGCATGTTTACTTGAACGGCCGAACGATAGAACGCGTAAACGAAGCCGTTAAAAAGCTGGAAAACGAAACCGGAAGCGCAAACATTAAAGGTGTTGCAGCCGATTTTTCTAAAACAGAAGAAGTAGAAAACCTGATCGCGGCGATTCCTGCAGTTGATATTTTGGTGAACAACGTGGGCATTTTCGAACCAAAACCTTTTGATGAAATTGCAGATGAAGATTGGCTGCAATTTTTTGAAGTAAACGTAATGAGCGGCATCCGGCTTTCGCGCGCTTACCTCAAAAAAATGCTGGACAAAAACTGGGGCCGTATTATTTTTATTTCGAGCGAATCTGCCATCAACATTCCGGAAGAAATGATCCATTACGGCATGACGAAAACGGCGCAATTGTCTATTTCCCGCGGTTTGGCCGAATTGACCAAACACACCAACGTTACCGTTAATTCCGTGCTTCCCGGCCCAACTTTATCAGAAGGCGTTGGCGGATTTATTGAGGGTTTGGCTACGAAACAAAATAAAAGTATTGAACAGGTAGAAGATGATTTCTTTAAAGAGATGCGCCCAAGTTCGATCCTGCAACGCTTTATCTCGCCACAGGAAATTGCCAACATGGTTTGTTACATCGCCAGTCCGCTAGCCGCCGGAACCAATGGTTCGGCCATTCGCGTTGATGGCGGCGTGGTAAAAAGCATTATCTAAAATATAGGGGTAAAAGAAGCATCACCAAGCTTTTTTGAGGAAACAAAAAGATTGGCTGCCGCTTATTGTTTAAACAATTTGAAGATGAAAAAGATAAGTTTTATGATTGCCATTTTTACCGGATTGGCTTTATCAGCCTGCAACAGCAATACTGCAAAAACAGGCAATGCCGTGGCGGATTCCGGTTCGGCAGGCAGTTCTGGTGCCGGCGATACTACGCAAGCCATCAAAGGCTCCTCCGGCACTACGGGCACAAGTTCTGCGGGAAGTTCTTCCGGCAGCGATACCACCAAAACCAGCCATTAAGCTGAACGGTTTTGATTTGCGGTAAAAGCATCTATGGCTTTTACCGCATTTTGAAAACGCGTTTCCCCAATCCCGGAAATCACCTTATAATTGGCATTCAACGCTTTTAATTCCTGGTGCCAAACCTGCATAAAATGTTCGCGCTGGATTGGGAAATTCCGCAGCGGATCGTCCTGCCAGGGCATATCAATATCGAGCAATAAATATAAATCATAGTGTTGCTTGGGCAGTTCGTCCAGCACTTCCTGTGGCGTACCACCAAACAAGGCATCGCTCCAGATTTTTATGGTGATAAAAGTAGTATCGCAAATCAGTAGTTTGTTGGCTTTGGGCAGCAGTTCTTTCTCCAAAGCCAACTGCCCGTGAAACATGTTGATCTCGTCCTGCAAAGTGCAATCGCCTGTTAAATGCTCACAATATTCACGTGCATATTCGGGCACCCAAATGGTTTGGTAATGATCGGCCAGGTATTTAGACATGGTAGATTTTCCGGTAGATTCCGGCCCTACGATTGCTATTTTGATGATTTTTGGGTTCATTGTTTTTGATTTTTTGTTGTTATTTCGGGTAGAGACGTTGCATGCAACGTCTCTACATGCAACGTCTTTGCAACTGATAATCCCGTTTCCAATCCCGGTAACCCAAAGCCGCAATAATTAAATACAAAGCATACATGCCAGCCGTTAGATGCAGATGTTTGGCCGTATAAACAACCACATAAATAACATCAACAAAAACCCAGATCAACCAGTTTTCCAAAACTTTTCGGGCGAGGAAAACCTGTGCAATTAAACTACAGGCCGTACAAAAACTATCAACGAAAGGAAAGGCCGCATCCGTTTTCTGCTTCAATACAAAACCTAAAATTGCCGTGAATAAAATTACGCCGATGATGGAAAGGATAATTTCTTTTTGGGTGATCCGCACAACCGGGACTTTTTCTGCTGATTTTGGCCTTCTGCTCCAATAGTACCAGCCATAACTATTCATTGCCAGAAAGTAAAACTGCAAACCCATATCGGCGTACAACTTCGCCTTAAAAAAAATAAAAATGTAGGTGCAAACGCTGACGATGGCAAAAGGCCAGTTCCAGATGATGTTTTTTGCAGCGAGGTAAACGCACAAAATACCGGTAATGACGCCGGTAACTTCCAGCGGGTTTTGCGCGCGAACCCAATCGGTGAAAGCATTTGTCAGCATCGGCATCAAAGATAAATTTATAGGCATAAAAAAAGCAATGAACGAACATCGCTTTAAATTTTACCCGATAAAAGAAGCATTACCAAATCTTCACCCTTTTATCCGGGTCAATCCACATCGGGTCGCCTTTTTTAATACCGAAAGCGGTGTAAAACTCGTCCACATCAGAAAAAGGCGCATTCACACGCAAAAAGCCGGGCGAATGTACGTCCGTCATTACTTGATTGGCCAAAGCTTCGTCTCGTTCGTGGCCCAACCAGCCCAAAGAATAACCCAAAAAGAAACGTTGCACCGGTGTTAATCCGTTGATGGTTTTGCCCGCTTTGTACTGCGCCGTTTTTTTGAAAGCATCCAAACCCAACACAATACCGCCCAGATCGGCAATGTTTTCGCCTAAAGTCGCTTTTCCGTTTACATGTAAACTATCCAAGACTTTGTAGCTGTTAAACTGGTCAACCAATTTCTGCGCACGCTGCGTAAATTTTACCGAATCCTGCGGCGTCCACCAGGCTTTCAGGTTTCCTTTCGCATCGTACTGGCGGCCCTGGTCATCAAAACCGTGTGTGATTTCGTGGCCGATGGTAGAAGCAGCCACGTAACCGTAAGCAACGGCATCGTCCACATCGACATCTTTGATTCCGGGAATCATAAATTGCGCCGCCGGAAGCGTGATTTCGTTATTGCTCGGACTGTAATTGGCGTTGTAAGTCTGAGGCGTCATGTTCCACTCGGCGTGGTTAACCGGTTTGCCCAACTTGTGGATATTCTCCAGGTATTGCCAGTTGCGGCCATTCATAACATTTTGTGCATAAGAATTGCGGCTGATCTGCAACGCCGAAAAATCTTTCCACTGGTTCGGATAACCCACTTTTGGATGGATGGCGTTCAACTTTAACAACGCTTTTTGCTTGGTTTGCGGACTCATCCAATCCAGTTTTTCGATGTGTTCTTTGTAAGCAACGCGGATCGCTTCTACCATATCTTCGTACCGTTTTTTGGAAGCGGCCGGGAAATATTCTTTCACAAAAAGCTGTCCTAACAGTTCGCCCATCAAACCGCCTTCATTGTCCAAAACACGTTTCCAACGCGGCAATTGTTCTTTTCTACCGGATAAAACCGTTCCTGAAAAGCGGAAATTTTCCTGCTCAAAATCTTTACTTAAAACGGAAGCATAAGCCGAAATCAGTTTCCAGCGCAAGTAAGCTTTCCAATCGGCAACCGAAAAAGTGGTTAAAGCTTTATCCAGATTGTGGTAGAATTCCGGCTGGCCAACGATAACGCTATCCACCGAATTTAAACCCATTTTCGGAAAAAGGTTTGTCCAGTTGATGTTTGGCGTTAACTGGTTCAGCTTGGCCACCGGCATTTTATGGTAGTTTTTATACTGATCGCGCAGGGCAACCAACGTGCGGCTACTATCAGCCAATGATTTTTCAATGCTAAAAACAGCATTGGCCGCAGCGGCATCCGTTAAACCCGAAAGTTTGAGCATGGCCGGGATATGCTGCTGCGCGTAATCATTCCTGATTTTGACAGTGCGGGCATCGGTTTTAAAATAATAATCGCGGTTGGGCAAACCCAAACCCGCCTGGCGGAACTGTAGCATCATTTTCACGCTGTTTTTTGCATCCTGGCCAACGCCTGTTCCAATAAAATTACGAACGCCGATGGTGGTTAAATAAGCCGCCGCGTCCAGTACATCCTGCTTGGTTTTAATCTGTTCGATGCGGTCTAAAGGCGTTTTGATGGCATAAACGCCCAGCTTTTCTGTCGTAACGGTATCCAAGCCGCTGTAATAAAAATCGCCGATTTTTTGCGTGTTCGTACCTTTTGGCGCGTTAGCTTTTTCGGCATCTTCGTTGATTTTTTTCAAGCGGTCGCGTAAATCCTCGCTCACCACGTTGCCAATCCCCCAGCTGGAATACGCTGCCGGAATCGGGTTTCTTTTGATCCAGCCGCCGTTGGCATATTCAAAAAAATTGTCGCCGGGCTTTACGGATGGGTCTAAGTTTTGGTAAACCGGGTCGTTTGCTTTTTTGATTTGTGCTTTTGCGGGCGAAGAACTGAGTAAAACAAGCGATAAAAGCGCTGAACCAAAATAAACAGAAATATTAATTTTCATTTAAAATAAAATTGAAACAAGTATTTCCAAACATACTATTTTTCGGGTTGATGATGCTTCTTTTACCGGGTAAAAATTGAGTTTGATAAAATATTTTAAATTTTTGAATGCTAAAAACACCTTGTATTTTTAAGCCAAATTACAACTATGAAATTCAAATTCTACTTTGCTTCTTTTACCGCCCTTTTTTGGGTGTTGAACGGTTTCGCCCAAAAACAAAACGTTTATTTTTTGAAGAACGACGGTCGAGAAGTCAAACTGAAAGACAGTGCCGATTTTATCCGGATTGTTCGGGAGCCGGATTCGGGAACGGTGCTTTACAATGTGTTAGAGTATTATTTAAACGGAAACCAAAAGATGATTGGCAAATCATCTACCATAGACCCGATTACATTAGAAGGAACATCGGCCAGTTTTTATCCCAACAAAAAACGAAAACAAGTTGCCAATTATGAAAAAGGGTACATGTTGGGCGTGGTGTACGATTATTACCAAAATGGAAAATTGTACCGTTCGCTTGAATATGTAGATAATAAAAACCGCAGCCCACAACCCGGAAGTATGGGCAAGGAAGAAATTATACATTTAGTTTATGATTCCACCGGTGTAGAAACTGTTAAAGAGGGAAACGGACATTATCCCATTTTTGGTGCCGATTACCAAACCATTGAAGAAGAAGGCGACGTAAAAAATGGAAAAAGAAACGGCGTTTGGAAAGGCACATCGAACAAAGGCAAAATTTCTTTTACGGAGGAATATGCGGATGGTAAGTTTATTAAAGGCACCAGTACCGACGAAAGTGGCAGCACTAAAAATTATACGATAAAAGAAGCATTGCCAACTTTTAAAGGCGGAGAAAAGGGATTCGGAAATTATCTTTCCAATAATCTTCGTTATCCGCCAGATTCAAGAGAAAGAGGAATACAAGGCAGAGTACTAATTGGATTTGTAGTAGAAACAGACGGAAGTTTAACGAACATCAGAATTTTAAAAGGTGTTCAACCTGATCTCGATGCAGAAGCATTAAGAGTAATTAAACAGTCTCCTAAGTGGAATCCAGGTACGCAGCATGGCGTTCCGGTTAAAGTAAGCTATGCAATGCCACTCAATTTTTCTTTAGGCAACTAATAAAAAACCACCAAAAAAACTACCTTTGCATCCCGACAAACAAGTCGGGATTTTCCTGTCCATTAGCAAGGAAAATTCTGGCTTCGCGCTTAAATTTTACCCGTAAAAAAAGCCCAATGCCCAGAAACACTTCCATCAATTCTGTTTTAATTATCGGTTCCGGCCCTATTGTTATCGGCCAGGCCTGCGAGTTTGATTATGCCGGTTCGCAAGCTTCTTTGTCTTTAAAAGACGAAGGGATTGAAGTTTCCATTATCAACAGCAACCCGGCAACGATCATGACGGATAAAGTCATAGCCGACCATGTTTACCTGCTGCCCTTAAACTGCGACAGCCTGGAAATCATTTTACGGGAACGAAAAATAGATGCCGTGCTGCCAACCATGGGCGGACAAACGGCTTTAAACCTGTGCAAAGAAGCCGAAGAACGCGGCATCTGGCAAAAATACGGCGTTAAAATTATTGGGGTTGATATTGCAGCCATCGAAAAAACGGAGAACCGCGAAGAGTTCCGCCAGTTGATGGTGGAGATTGGCATTGGCGTGGCGCCTTCTAAAATTGCCAACTCTTTTTTGGAAGGTAAAGAAGCCGCGCAGTTGATCGGTTTCCCGCTGGTGATCCGTCCGAGTTATACGTTGGGCGGAAGCGGCGGCGGTTTCGTGCATAAAAAAGAACAGTTTGATGCGGCGTTGAGCCGCGGTTTGCAAGCCTCTCCTACGCACGAAGTTTTGGTGGAGAAAGCGGTTATCGGCTGGAAAGAATTTGAGCTGGAACTGCTGCGCGACAACAACGATAACGTGATCATTATTTGTTCCATCGAGAATTTTGACCCGATGGGCATCCACACCGGCGATTCGATTACTGTTGCGCCAGCCATGACCTTGAGCGACCGTGCTTACCAATCCATGCGCGATCAGGCTATCAAAATGATGCGTGCCATTGGCAATTTTGCCGGCGGTTGCAACGTGCAGTTTTCGGTCAACCCGGCCAATGATGATATTATTGCTATTGAGATTAACCCGCGTGTTTCGCGTTCTTCCGCTTTGGCTTCCAAAGCAACCGGTTATCCGATTGCCAAAATTGCAGCCAAATTAGCCATCGGTTTTAATTTGGATGAACTGCAAAACCAAATCACCAAAACAACTTCGGCTTATTTTGAACCAACGCTGGATTACGTGATCGTCAAAATCCCGCGCTGGAACTTTGATAAATTTAAAGGCGCCAACAAAGAGTTGGGCTTGCAAATGAAATCGGTTGGCGAAGTGATGGGCATTGGCCGCAGCTTTATCGAAGCCTTGCAAAAAGCTTGTCAGAGTTTGGAAATTGGACGCGCCGGTTTAGGCGCGGATGGAAGACAAAGCCGAAATTTGGATGAAATTATGTACAGCCTGGAGCATCCAAGTTGGGACCGGTTGTTCCATGTTTATGATGCTTTAAGTTTGGGCGTACCGATCGAATCTGTCCGTAAAGTAACCAAAATAGACCGTTGGTTTTTAAACCAAATCCAGGAAGTGGTTAATATGGAAGTTGAACTGCGCCGTTATTCGCTCAACAATATTCCGAAAGATTTCTTTTTCACCTTAAAGCAAAAAGGTTTTTCGGACGCACAGATTGCGTACGTTTTGCAGCATGTTAGCGAGGAAGACGTTTACCAGCGCCGCAAAGAGTTGGGCATCCGCCGGGTTTACAAAATGGTGGATACTTGTGCAGCCGAATTTCAGGCCAAAACGCCTTATTACTATTCAACTTACGAAGGCGAGAATGAATCCATTGTTTCCGACAAAAAGAAAATTATTGTTTTAGGTTCTGGTCCGAATAGAATTGGTCAGGGAATTGAGTTTGATTACAGTTGTGTGCATGGTTTATTGGCCGCAAAAGAATGCGGCTTCGAATCCATCATGATCAACTGCAACCCGGAAACGGTTTCGACCGATTTTAACATGGCGGATAAGTTGTATTTCGAGCCGGTTTTTTGGGAACACGTGCGCGAAATTATTGACCTGGAAAAACCGGAAGGCGTGATCGTTCAGCTTGGCGGCCAAACGGCTTTGAAGATGGCCGAAAAGTTGCACGAGCATGGCATCAAAATTATCGGTACTTCTTTTGATAACATGGATATTGCCGAAGACCGCGGCCGTTTTTCTGATCTTTTAAAAGAATTAGGAATTCCCTATCCAAAATACGGCGTTGCCGAAAGTGCCGAAGAAGCGTTGGTTGTGGCGCATCAGGTGGGTTATCCGGTGTTGGTTCGGCCAAGTTATGTGCTGGGCGGACAAGGCATGAGCATCGTGATCAATGATGAAGATTTGGAAAAAGCCGTAGTTAACCTCCTTAAAAACCTTCCCGGAAACCGTGTTTTAATTGATCATTTTTTAGACCGTGCAGAAGAAGCAGAATCTGACTCGATTGGCGATGGCGAAGAAGTGCACATCATTGGTTTGATGGAACATATTGAACCGGCTGGTATCCATTCCGGCGATTCAAGCGCAGTTTTGCCGCCGTTTAATTTGTCGGCAAACGTGATCCGGCAAATGGAAGAACATACCGTAAAAATCTCCAAAGCTTTGAATGTTTGCGGTTTACTGAATATCCAATTCGCCATCAAAAACGAAGAAGTTTATGTGATTGAAGCCAATCCGCGGGCTTCGCGTACGGTTCCTTTCATTGCCAAAGCTTACGATGTGCCTTATATCAACATCGCCACAAAAATCATGTTGGGCGCGAATAAGCTCAAAGATTTTACGATTGAACGGAAACTCCAAGGTTATGCCATTAAAGAGCCGGTTTTTTCTTTTGATAAATTTCCGGAAGTGAACAAAGAATTAGGGCCTGAAATGAAATCAACCGGCGAAGCAATCCGTTTTATCCGCGATTTGGAAGACCCGTATTTCCGCCATCTGTACAAAGAAAAGTCAATGTATTTAAGTAAGTGAGGGATGCTTCTTTTATCACCTAAATTTCAGTTTAATTAATAATCATGACAGAAGAAATTACCCAAAATTTTCCTGCGTCTTATTTTGAAGTAGATGAAGCAACGAAACAATCTGGCTTTACCATGGCTTCGGATTCGCTGACGTGTTCGTTGCTGAAAACTTTGGCAGCTTCAAAACCAGGCGGAAAATTTTTGGAATTAGGAACCGGAACAGGTTTATCTACCGCTTGGATTTTAGATGGAATGGATAGCGCTTCTACCCTGACTTCGGTAGATAATGATGAACATTTTTTGAATATTGCCAAACAGCATTTAACGGATCATCGCCTTGATTTAATTTGTGCCGATGCCGGTTAATGGCTTTCGGATAATCAAAACCAAAAGTTCGATTTTATTTTTGCCGATACCTGGCATGGCAAATATTTGATGCTAAAAGAAGCATTGGCAATGTTAAAACCTGGCGGGCTTTACATTTTAGATGACATGTTGCCGCAACCCAACTGGCCGGAAGGGCATCAGGAAAAAGCTTTAAAACTAATGGCAGATTTAGATAGCCGTACCGATATCACGCTTACAAAAATGCGTTGGGCAACCGGAATCATCATTGCCAGTAAGAAAGCAATTTGATATTTCGTTCTCTTATCATAAACAAATGCTTCTTTTAGCCACAAAAAAACCACGCCTGTTTTCAAGCAGACGTGGTTTTTTTATGGGTAAAAATAGTATCGTTTAATTCATTAATTGCACGCCGCGGGCGGCCATTTCGTAGGTTCCGGCGTTGTTCTTTTTTTCGTCGTTTTTATCCATTCCTTCATTTGAACCGGCGTAATGCTGCTTGTTGTTAGCGATGAAGTTTTTAGAAATTACGCCATCAATCAACACTGTTTTGCCTTTTACGTCTTGCGGAATTTTAGAACCGGCATTTTTAAACCGCACGGTTACCGGCCGGCCTTTGTTGTCTTTCACGTAAAAAAAGTCGCCGCTTTTATCTATACCGGTTACTTTTGCAACAATGGTGGTGGTAACCGAAGTACGGCGGCCAAAATAAGCATTTAAATCGCCAATGGGGTGTACCGTTTTTACATCAACGCGTTCACCGTAAAGTTTTCCTTTGGGCGATATCCCGGAGGCACTGCCAGTTGGACGGGTTTGAACCTGGGCTGAAACCGTTAAAGCGCTAAAAAGAACGGCTATGGAGAAGAGTATTTTTTTCATGGTTTGATTATCAATTATGATAGCATAACCTCGAAAAAAACAGATGGTTTTGATTAACTGAAAAGCTTTGATAAATGGTTTAATTGAAATTTATCAATCTGCAAAAACAGTTTCTAAATCAAGTACAAAGCCGGGAAGAATTGGCGTAGTTACTTCTTCTTCGGCAGACATTAACCTGGAAGCTACATAAACGCCGTCCTGATTCAAAGTGTACCGCAAAAAGGTTTTGTCTTGCTGAGAAACAATCCAGTATTCCTGCACGCCATTTTCTTCGTAAACTTCGTACTTATTTTTCAATTCGGTTTTGTTGTTTCCTGGAGAAATAATTTCAACCACAATATCCGGAGCACCGATGCAGCCACGTTTATCGATTTTAGTACGATCACAAACTACACAAATATCAGGTTGCACAACTGTTGTTACTTCTTTATTGGCAAATGATTTTCGCGTAAGCCTAACATCAAAAGGAGCAGCAAACACTTTGCACTGCTTTTTCAATAAGTAAAGTTTAAACGCAAAATAAATATTACCTGATATTTCTTGGTGATCGGAACTTGGTGCCGGACCCATTTTAAAAATATATCCTTTTATCAGTTCTACTTTTTCCGCGAATTGCCACTGCAAATAATCCGCGTAAGTATAGGTTTTTGAAATATCGAGGTCTGATAAATGCT
>NZ_JBGCVY010000069.1:0-103428 GCF_041088075.1 Mucilaginibacter sp.
TCTTCCTTTGGTTTAAACGCTTCAATTTCATTTTCTAAATCTTCCTTTGGTAAAGATTTTAGTTTTTTTATCAATTCTCCAACCCTTTTTACTGAGCTGTCATTAGAAAAAATCAGATGAGGAGGAGAATAAAAAACATCTCCACCTGGTTTTTTTCTATATTTATCAAAGTACTCGTCAATTTTATTCCAGTGTAACAATGCTTCGTCTACACTGCTAACTTCTATATAAGTAAGTTCTGACAACTTTTTAACAAATAATTGTATTGGTGAAAAAAACTTTAAATCATTCTTTACACTTTCCCAAAGAGCCTCTGACAATAGCTGAATTTCCTTAATTATCATTATATTTTAACTTGTTTGTATCGACTACAAACGTACCGTTATAAACATCCTTTTACATTAACATTATAAATTTAATTAAACTTTTACGCAATTTCTTTCTAAATCATCCCGCCCAACCTTCTCTGTCCAAACTTCTAAATTGTATCGCTTCGGCCAAATGCTCAATCTGGATGTCTTCTGTTCCGGCCAGATCGGCAATGGTGCGGGCAACTTTTAAAATTCGGTCGTAAGCGCGTGCACTTAAACCTAATTTTTCCATGGCTCTTTTCAGGAGAATTTGTCCGGCTTCGCTAATTCTACAAACTTGCCGTACCATTTTGGATTCCATTTGTGCATTGCAATGCAAATCCGGTTTTTCGGCAAAACGCTTTTGCTGTATTTCCCGGGCTTTGATCACACGTTCGCGGATAACTTCACTTTTTTCGGATAACCTTTCCGAAGATAACTCGGAGAAATTGACCGGCGTTACTTCAACATGCAAATCAATCCGGTCTAACAACGGGCCTGAAATTTTGCTTAAATATTTTTGCACGATGCCCGGGCCGCAAACGCATTCCCGTTCCGGGTGATTGTAATAGCCGCAGGGGCAAGGGTTCATGGAAGCCACCAACATAAAACTCGAAGGATAATCTACGCTCATTTTTGCGCGGGAAATGGTTACTTTCCGTTCTTCCAGCGGCTGGCGCATCACTTCTAAAACGGTTCGTTTAAACTCCGGCAATTCATCTAAAAACAAAACGCCATTGTGTGCCAAAGAAATTTCGCCAGGTTGCGGGTTTCCTCCGCCGCCAACCAAAGCCACATCCGAAACGGTATGGTGCGGAGAACGAAACGGGCGCACAGAAACCAAGGCATCGGCAGCGGCAAGCTTTCCGGCCACCGAATGTATTTTCGTGGTTTCTAAAGCTTCTGACAGGCTTAGCGGCGGCAGGATCGAAGGCAAACGTTTGGCCAGCATCGTTTTTCCGGCTCCGGGCGGGCCAATCAAAATTAAATTATGACCGCCGGCTGCCGCAATTTCCAACGAGCGTTTGATGTTTTCCTGTCCTTTTACATCTGAAAAATCCGCTTCGTACAAACTGATACTGCGGTAAAATTCGTCGCGCGTGTTCACCACTTCTTCTTCCAGCGGCTTGTCGCCGTTTAAAAAATCAACCACTTCGGTAATCGAACTCACCCCAAAAACCGCTAAACTATCTACAATCGCCGCTTCCCGTGCATTTTGTTTGGGCAGGATAAAACCTTTGTAACCTTCTTTTCGGGCTTGGATTGCAATGGGCAAAGCGCCACGGATGGGCTGCAATCCGCCATCTAACGATAATTCGCCCATAATGAGGTATTTATCCAATTCATCAGGAACAATTTGCCCGGAAGCCGCTAAAACGCCAACAGCAATGGTCAAATCATACGAAGAACCTTCTTTGCGGATATCGGCAGGTGCCATGTTCACCACTACCTGCTGTTTGGGCATGTGGTAATTGCAGTTTTTTAAGGCGGATTTTACGCGGAAATAGCTTTCTTTAATGGCATTATCTGGCAAGCCAACCACGTAATATTTGGTGCCGCCGGTTATGTTTACTTCAACAGTAATGGTGGTGGCCTCGATACCGTAAACAGCACTGCCAAAAGTTTTTACAAGCACAGGAATTTAGGATAAAAATTTCCTGAAATTAATTATAAATTAAATAAAAGCAAGTTTTAGAAGAATTATATTGATAAAAGAAGTATCGGAAACAGAATCAGAAAAAAGCCAATGCTTCTTTTACCACATAAAAAAAGCCGAAACTTTCGTTCCGGCTTTTGCTATTTTATCGGCCTTGCTTGGGCATGTTCTTCATCATTTTGGCCATTTGCGCGGGGTTTGAAAACTGCTTCATCATTTTACGCATATCGTCGAACTGTTTGATCAAGCGGTTCACTTCTGCCAGTTCGTTGCCCGATCCTTTTGCAATCCGCATACGGCGGCTTTGGTTAATGATGTCCGGGTTTTCTTTTTCTTTCGGCGTCATGGATTGGATGATGGCTTCGATAGATTTAAAAGCATCATCCTGAATATCAATATCTTTCATCGCTTTTCCAACGCCGGGGATCATGCCCATCAGGTCTTTCATGTTGCCCATTTTTTTGATCTGCTGGATCTGGCCGTAAAAGTCGTTAAAGTCGAACTTGTTTTTACGGATTTTCTTTTGCAGTTCGGCCGCTTCTTTCTCGTCGAATTGTTGCTGTGCGCGTTCTACCAAGGAAATCACGTCGCCCATTCCCAAAATCCGAGACGACATCCGGTCCGGGTGGAAAACATCCAGCGCTTCCATTTTTTCTCCCGTTCCAATAAATTTGATCGGTTTGTTGACGACGGATTTGATAGACAAAGCTGCACCGCCGCGTGTATCGCCATCTAATTTGGTTAAAACGGCGCCGGTAAAATCCAAACGGTCATTAAAAACTTTGGCGGTGTTTACGGCATCCTGACCGGTCATTGCATCCACCACAAACAAAATTTCGTTCGGGTTCAATGCTTTTTTTACCTGCTCAATTTCCACCATCATGGCTTCATCCACAGCGAGACGGCCGGCGGTATCTACAATTAAAACGTTGTTTCCGTTTTGTTTGGCCTGCGCCAAACCTTCCAAAGCAATGGCAACCGGATCTTTCGATTCTAAATTAGCATAAACGGGGACACCGATTTGCCCGCCCAAAACTTTCAGTTGTTCAATTGCAGCCGGACGGTAAACGTCATCCGCAACCAGCAGCGGCTTTTTGCCTTTTTGTGTTTTTAGGAAAAGTGCCAGTTTGCCTGAAAAAGTGGTTTTACCGGCACCGTTTAAGCCGGCAATCAAAATGATGGTTGGGTTGCCTTGAAAAGTTAATTCAGCCGTAGTCCCGCCCATCAGTTGCGTCAGTTCGTCGCTCATGATTTTGGTGAGCAACTGGCCGGGAGAAATGGAAGTCAGAACGTTCTCGCCCAAAGCCTTTTGCTTCACATCATCGGTAAAAGCTTTGGCAGTTTTATAGTTAACGTCGGCATCGAGCAAAGCTTTGCGGATTTCTTTCATGGTTTCGGCCACGTTGATTTCCGTGATCGAACCTTGTCCTTTTAAAACCTTGAATGCGCGGTCGAGTTTATCCGAAAGATTATCAAACATCTTTTAAAATCAATTTAATTGGAACACAAAGTTAAGGGTTTGATGCCATCAATGCCAGTATAATTAATTAACTTTTAAAACATAAAAAACAATTTTAGGAAATTTAACTTACTTTTAAGAGCCTGTTTCCATTTCTACCATAAATATTCCCGATACTTCTTTTATGCCTATAAATCTTGTATGGTTTACAAAACCGGTACAAGAAAATATTTGGTTTAATGATTTTTATGCGGTAAAAGAAGCATCGCAAATAATCAAAAGCTCATAAAAAGTTTCTAACTGTTTTTTACCTTAATTATGAATAAACTATTTACGCTTGTTCTGTTGCTAATTTTAGGTATAAAAGCCAATGCACAAAATACCGATAGTTTAAAATTAAAGGTATTTATAGATTGCAGGACCGGATGTGATCTTGATTTTATTAAAACAGAAATCCCGATTGTTGATTTTGTGTTGGACAGGCTTGCCGCAGATGCGCATGTTCTTGTTACTACGCAACCTGTTGGAAGCGGCGGCACGCAATACCAACTGAACATTTACGGACAGCACCGGTATAAAAATACAAGCGACACGCTTACGTTTGCCACAACTGCCAATGCCACGGCTTCGGAAACCCGGCAAAAACTATTGCAATATTTGATGTTTGGCCTGTCTCCGTTAATAGCAAAAACGCTTTATTCTAAAACCGTTAAAATAACGATGAAAGACGAGGCAAGCGCCAATACTGTAGTTGCCGAATCTGTTAAAAAAGACAAATGGAATTTATGGGTTTATAACGTTTCGGCAAGCGGTAGTGTAAGTGCCGAACAAATTTATAAAAACAATGTGTTGAGCTCTAATTTTTCTGCCGACCGTATCACCAATAAATTAAAGGTACATTTTAACCTGAATGGCAACTTACATAATTCTATTTTTGATTACGATACTGTTAAATATACCGTAAAAAACACAGACTACAACTTTTACCATTACCTTTCAAAGTCTTTTAGCCCGCATTGGAGCTTTGGCTACCAAACAAGTTTTTCTAATAATACATTTAATAACATTAAACGTTCGCTATATTTTGGCCCGGCCATTGAGTTTAATGTTTTTAAATACAAAGATGTAAACGACCGGTTTTTTGTTCTCCGTTATGGCCCTGATGTTACCAATAACCATTATTACGACACCACAATTTATAACAAACAAAAAGAAACCATTTATGGCCACCGGTTTTCGGCAGCACTTATTTTGAACAAAAAATGGGGGACTTTTACCA
Source organism: Mucilaginibacter sp. (assembly GCF_041088075.1). Classification (GTDB taxonomy): domain Bacteria; phylum Bacteroidota; class Bacteroidia; order Sphingobacteriales; family Sphingobacteriaceae; genus Mucilaginibacter_A. Next base: position 4,746 of record NZ_JBGCVY010000069.1, read on the forward strand.
GTGGCATTTATTACCGTAATTATTTTTTGGGCGGCAAGCTAAATTCAAAAGGTATAAATGCCAGGGCAGATGTAAAAGTAACCGGCAGCCTTTCTTTTTTTGTATATATAGATGCCAACATCATACACGACCAGATAAACCTGGTAAAAAGCGGGGCAACAGAACAAGAGGTATTAACCAGGCAGCGGCAACTGGCCTCTAATTATAACTATAATACTTCTTTCGGGCTAAATTTTCGGTTTGGCAGCATCCTGAACAATTTTGTTAATCCGAGTTTTCAAAGCTATCATGGTTTTTGATTGGCTTTAATGGCGATGCTTCTTTTACTGGGTAAAAATTGGTATAATTACGCTACCTGAAGGAAGGAAATTTATAAGTAACCCCTAATGCCAAACTTTGGTAGGCTTGTATCCTGTCTGAAGTATTCGGATCGTAAAGCAAAGTTCCGTTAAGCGTTACATTAATCAACCTGTTGATTTTGGCAGTCAGCGTGGCATCAATACGGTGTGTCATTTTAAATGGTGTATCGTAAGGAATAAATATCAGGTAACGCGCCTTTAAGTTCATGTTTTGGGCAATGTCTTTATCAATATTAGAAACGATTTGAAAAGCAAGCTGGTTTAAAACATGCCTGCCGGGAAGTACGCCATAATTGTTGGTTGCCTGGATATTTGGGTCCAGCACAAAAGTCTGGCGGGCCGTGCCCGTGCCAAAACGGGCGCTGAAATAAGTAACCGGTTTATACTCAAAACCCACAGATTCGGTCAAATAGCCGGGCGACATAAACCTGGAAATGAGCGTAGGCGCAACGTTTACATCGCTGGAATAATTAAAACCTTCATCAAACTGCGATTCAAAACTGAGCGAGCCGTAAAAATTCCAGTGTTTGGAAAAAGCAATGGAAACTTTATTGTCCCAAAAAATGCGGTCGTTGGTTTTTCGCTGTATCTGCCCGCGGTTTTTCAATTTTCCGTAAAGCAAAATAAGTTCCGAGGTAAAATCTTTCCCTTCTTTGTTGTACTCGGTTTTATAATCAAAATTAGTCCCTACGGCGATAGAACTGATCCCGCCGCCACTCCAGTTGTTGCTAAAAGCAGATTGGTTGAGGTTGAAGCCGAAGATGATGTTTTTGCGCCAGTAGCTTACTTTGTAGTCCAGTTCCGGTACCGGGATATATTCCGGCCGCAGGTTTAACGGCTGGATATGTACCGGCAAAATATTTTTTCCGGGTTCGATGCGGTAACGGTTGAGCTGGTTGGTGTCAATTTTAACGGTATCGGTCCTCACCGTATCGGTTTTAACCGTGTCTTTTCTAACAGTATCAATCCTTACCGAATCTACTTTTTGGGCAATTGCTTTCTGAAAAACAAGCGATAAAAGAAGCATCAATACAAAAACCGGAAGCTTGCGCATAAGGCACAAAGAAAAGCAAAAAAGGTTTTTCTCCGAAGAAATTTTCAACCCAAAAACATTTAATTTTTAAAATACCTGATCCAGGAAAAGGGTTTTCTCCGCTGCAAATAATCCGAAAAAATATCATTGGCATAAGCTTCCCGCTCAAACACAATGTTCATGTAAGCTTCGTGGTGATTGTTGAAGATGGTTCGGTTGTACAAATAATTGATGAGGTAAAAGAAGTAAAAAGGCAAAACCAACAACTCGATTTGCTGCCGCAGATGGATGATTTCGTGGCGGATGATCACTTCATCAAACTTTGAAGATGCTTCTTTTACCAGTATAAAAGGGAACAAAGCCATGCCATTTGCCGGCAGTTTCGGAACGGTTAAAACCGGATATTGCCACTTCATTTTATCGTATCGGATGGTTGTAAAGGCACCAAAAAATAGTTTGACGGGTTGCGCCTGAACCGGTTGTAGCTTGATTTGATGTAGGAAATGAAATCGTAATCGTTCAGCATCACCACCAAATTGTAATCGGGCCGGTAGCGGTACATAAAATTAGTCAACTGTTCTCCTTTTAACCCGGTAATGGAGCCAACAATGATTGGGTTAAAACGGTCATCCACCACTTTTGCTTTGTAATCGCGGTCAATAATTTCCCGCAGCTTGGTTGCATTCCGGCCGCGCCTGCTCAGCATATTGTAAATGGCATCAATCCCAATCCCGGCACCGTTGCTGCCCACCGTTAACAAATCTTTATTGGCCAAAGCGCCATAAGCCTGGCCAAATTCTTTTTTATTGGCGTCGCGTTGTTTTTCTGCCGTTAGTGCCGAATCTCTAATGGTTACTTCGCGCAAAATGATGCTGGAACGTTTTAAATAAACCGGCAAAGTTTGCAGCACGGTAACCTTTACGGTGTCGTTAAAATAACCGGTTTTGGTAAAGATGAGCACATCGTTTAAACGGACGTTGACGGTAAACTCGCCTTTTAAATTGTTATAAATATTGGCTTTTGTACGCGTATTGACAACAAAAACCTTGGCAATACGCTCTTTGGTATTGTGATCAAAAACAATTCCCTGGATTTGCTTTTCCTGTGCGTAAACCTTTCCGAAGAATAGAAAAAAGCAGAAAAGCCATAGCAAATATCGGATCATTATAATACAAAACTACCTTACTGAAATGATATTTTGCATCGCCTTAACATTTATTAACCTATTAATGCGCGATGATGAGCTGCTGGCCGATTTTGATCTGGTCGTCGCCGATGGAATTCAAAGCTTTCAGTTCATCAACCGTTAAATTAAACCGTTTGGAAACATTGTACAGCGTATCGCCTTGTTTTACCTGGTACATTTTGTTGAGCGGGATATATTGCGGTTTTACAGCAGCAGGCGTTGCAACTGAAGTGATTTGCTTTAAAGAATCTTTGCTGTTTTTACCGATGTTTTTATTGATTTGCGCCAATACGCGGTCTTCCCGTTTAATTTTCTGGTAATCGGTTTCGCTCATATCGTACTGATCCAGGTTGTATTTTTTGATCAGGTTGATCAAAAGCTGCGGATATTGCGGGTTGGTGGCATAACCGGCCGCTTTTAAACCTTTGGCCCAGCCTTCGTAATCGTTTTTGTCCAGCTCGAACAAGGGCGCGTAACGCTTTCTTTTCAAAAATTCAGAATGATCGCGGAAGGAACTTTCAGGGTTATCATAAACGCGGAAACAATCGTTGATCTTGTCGTCGTTTTTAAAATAAGATTTCCCTTTCCAGTCCGAAGTGCATTTGATGCCGAAATGGTTATTGGCCACAACTGCCAGTTCGCCGTTTCCGTTTCCCGATTCGAGCAGGCCCTGCGCCAAAGTAATACTGGCCGGGATACCGTAAGTATTCATTTCCTGAACGGCAATACTCCGAAAACGGTCTATGTACTGGCCAACATCGCCAAAAGTAGTGTAATGGGCAATGGCTTCATTATTAAGCTTTTGTACTTCTTTATTGTTGCGCGTTGCCTGATGGCTGGTAATCCCTTTTTTCCTGGATTTGCACGAAACGATGATCACCAGCAGGATAAAAAATGCCCATTTTTTATACATAAAAACAGTATTGAGTGGGCAAATATAAATTGTTTTTGGAAACCGGATAAAGCATCAGCCTGCTTAAACGTAATTATTGTGCGGCAAGTTCGGGCTTTTCGTCTAAACTGTTTAACTGGAATTTTTTAATAAGCGAAAGTACCTGTGCAGACCACCTGCTGCTGCTGGCGTAGCCGCCACGCTGGATGCCTTTTGCCCAGCTTTTGTAATCAAAAGAATCGAATTTATCGGCCAGATGGCTAAATTGTTTTCGTTCGGTCATCATCCGGGCAAAATCTTCAAAAGACTCCAGAACAGAATCGTATTTTTTGTAAGAACGCCTTCCTTTCATGCCAAACTGGTTGTTTGATTTTTGCGCCAGCTTGCTGTTTCCGCTTGCAGATTCGTGCATGGCGATGGCTAAAGTAACGCTGGCCGGGATTCCGTAATCGTGCATGATACTTATGGCAGCATCTTTGTACTTCTCAATATAAGATTGTGAGGTGTTTTGGGCTTTTGCAAAAAAGCAGGCAAGGAGCATTAACGGAAGCAAGGCTTTCTTCATAATTGTTTTTTTCGGATGATCATTAGTCCGTCCCTTATCGGCAGGATTAAATTTTCTACCCGTGAGTCCACAGTTATTCTATCATTAAATTCCCGGAGTAAACGTACGTCGTTCTCCTGGTTTTCCGGGTTCAATATTTTACCTTTTCGTAAAATATTGTCCACAATTATTAAACCACCGGGTCGGATATTGTCGAGTATTAACTCGTAATATTTGTAATTATTGCGTTTATCGGCATCAATAAACGCAATATCGAATATTTTATGCGATAATACAGCGAAAATATCAAAAGCTTCACCAATATATAATCGAATTTTATCTACGTAACCGGAAGCCAGAAAGTTACTTTTTATGCGTTCTTCCAGTTCCGGGTTGGCTTCTATCGTATAGATTTCGCCGTTTTCGGCCAGTCCTTCTGCCAGGCAAATGGTGGAATAACCGGTAAAAGTCCCGATCTCCAATACTGCTTTTGGCTGCATTAATTTGCTGAAAAAACTAAGCAACCTTCCCTGATAATGACCTGAAATCATGTGCGGACGTAGTACTTTTAAATGCGTTTCGTGGGCAATTTTTTGCAGGACCGGCGGTTCCGGGTCGCAATGTGTTTCGAGGTAGGCTTGCAGCAAATCGGATGTGAAGTCCATCCGCCAAAGATATAAATTTCAAAATAGTAGTCAGCTTGTCTGTTTTTTGGTGCAGATGCTTCTTTTACCGGCTATTTTTTTCGAGGTACGATTGTAAAATTATGATGGCTGAAATGGTATCAATCCGCGATTTGTCCTGACGGTCTGTTTTTTTCATTCCGCTTTGTGCGATAACGGCCGAAGCCATTTTAGAAGTAAAGCGTTCGTCCATCATTTCTACAGGAACTAGCGGGAAATTCTTTTTCAAAATCGTTACAAAACCTTTGATCATCGGTGCCGATTGCGAAGGCGTGCCATTCATTTGCTTGGGTTCGCCCACCACAAATTTCTCGACTGCTTCTTTTACCAGGTATTTTTTGAGGTAATCCACCACATCTTTCGGATGGATGGTTTCCAGTCCGGTAGCAATAATTTGCAGCGGGTCGGTTACGGCAATGCCGATGCGTTTGGTGCCGTAATCAAAAGCCATAATTCGGGGCATTATTTATTTCTTTTTGAATTGAAAGCAATGATTTTTGCCCAATCAATAGAACCATCTTTCAAACAAAACTCTTGTAAAAATTCTGCTGTAAATTTATTAAGCATATGAGCATATGCAATTTGAAAATCATCATTGCTTTCTTTTGCTTTATAACCAACAGGTTCTATAATTTCTTTGTATAATTCTGAATCTCCAGAGATAAATTCCCAAAAATTTTGTCCACAATATTTAAAATAATCTGTACCGTTTTTAGGAAATTTATGTGGTTTACTATCTTTTCCATAGCAACATCCATTTACTGCATGTACAATTAGTTTTGATCCACTCGTAGCTAACGTCCTTTTTGCTTGAGCAAAATCATGAAGCATTTTTTCTTGTTGACTTTTATTTCCCCAACTTGGCCCAGATTTAATTGTAACTATAAATCTTATATTTTCATTATCAAATTCTAAATCAATTCCATTAATTCCCGATTTACGTCCGCCATAAACACTTTGATTTATAAAAATTGCTAATCCTTCCATCCAATTCCCAAAAACTGTTTCCTCTTTAGAGGATAAAAAAGCATCAACTATACTTTTAACTATTTCGCTCGCTGTTAAAACATATTTTGCTTTAAATAGATATGGATTCTTTTTCTTTAAAACCTCTTTGAGCTTTAATTCTTTTAGACTTTCTATCCTACTTTTATGAAAATATGATATATTCTGTTCAACGTACTCAATTACATCTTTAAGATCCAGTTTGTTCATATTCAGATTTTGATTCTAATAAATAGTATTGGGTAGGAATTAATTTTTCTGTGATCATTTCATAGTATTCCTTCATAATTTCAATTCCAATTGAATTACGTTTCATTCTATTAGAAACAAATAAGGTAGTACCAGAACCAGCAAATGGATCTAATACCAGATCGTTTTCTTTTGTAAAAAGCTTGATAAACCATTCTGGCAATTCTTCTGGAAATGCAGCACTGTGGTTTTTATTATTACATTCAGTAGCTAAATGAAGTACATTAGTAGGATACGCTTTATCTCTTTCTAACCAATTCGAAATGTTTTTTCCAAAGCCACTTCCAACTTTAGAATTATCTCTTTGTTTATCCGTTTCACTTAAATTTTTCAATCTGGATTTTGCCCAATTGCCCATAGGAACCATTACTTCTTCCTGATACATGTTGAACTTCTTAGTTTTATTAAATTGAAGTAGTCGTTCCCAAGAGTCTCTAAATCTATTAGGCCATTTCCCCGGATAGGAATTTTTTTTATGCCATATAAATTCTTCTGTCCATAACCATCCTTGCTTTTTCATAGCTAAAATTAACTCCATCACATAAGTACTTCTTTCTCCATCAACAACTTTTTCCTTAATATTTAAAACAAAAGTTCCTGTTGGCTTGAGAACTCGTAAAAGTTCTTCAGAAATCGGCAAAAACCATTCAACATATTTGTCTGAATGTATTCCTCCATAAGTCGATTTTCTTTGGTCAGCGTAGGGAGGAGAAGTTATTATTAAATCAACTGTATTGTCTAATATATTTTTTAGTTGATCTTTTGAATCTCCTAAATATAGTGTTGAATCTATTTCCATTTATATTAAAATATGTTCAAAGCTAACTAAAATTTTTAGCTTAGTTTATACTTCCAAAGATACTTACCAAATATCATTACTTTTTCAATACAAAGCTTTTCCTACTATTTTCTTAATTTGCAACGATGCAGTTTAAAGAAATCGTTGGACAGGAAACCATCAAGCAAAAGTTGTTAACTACGGTTAAAGAAAACCGGGTAAGCCACGCGCAATTGTTTTTAGGGCCGGAAGGTTCGGGCAGTTTGGCACTGGCGGTTGCTTATGCGCAATACATTTCCTGCGAAAACAAATCGGATGAGGATTCCTGCGGAGAATGCAATTCCTGCCGCAAATACCAAAAGCTGGTGCACCCGGATTTGCATTTTTCGTATCCGTTTTTTGCGAAGCATAAAGACGACACCGCACTCACTTTTATTGATCAATGGCGGAAAGCTTTTCTGCATAACCCGTACCTGAACCTGCATGAATGGCGTACATATCTGGAGGCCGAAAACAAACAGGCTAACATCAACATTGCCGAATGCCATCAGATTATCCGGAAGCTGAGTTTTAAGCCGTTTGAATCAGAATACAAAATCCTGATTATGTGGCTGCCGGAATATTTGGACAAAGAAGGCAACACGCTTTTAAAGATCATTGAAGAACCGGCACAAAAAACACTTTTTCTGTTGGTTGCTGAGTCGCAGGATGATATTCTGAACACCATTCTTTCAAGAACGCAACTGGTTAAAATTCCGGCATTAAAAGATGCTGATGTGCAGGCTTATTTGGAGCAACACCATCAAACCGAACATTTAGCGGCACAAATCGCTTACCTTAGTAATGGCAATTTAACGGCTGCGTTGCATATGATCAGTCGCGATGACAGCAGTTACCACGAACTTTTTGCCCGCTGGCTGCGCTTGTGCTTTACCAACGATGGTTTAAAACTGATTGAATTTACAGAGACTTTAGCAAAATTGGGCCGCGAAAACCAAAAGAATTTTTTGCAATACGGAATGTGTTTTATTCGCGAATGCGGAATGCTGCTTTCTGGTGCCGGAAGTTTAGTCCATCTACCCGAAAAAGAACTGGTTGTAGCGCAAAATATGGCGGCCAAAGTGCTTACTTTAGCAATGGTAGAAGTGATTGCAGATGAGCTGGATAAAGCGCATTATCATGTGGAGCGGAATGCCAATCCGCGGATATTGTTTTTAGATGTATCTTTGCAATTGGTTAAGATTTTAAAATTTAAAACGTTCCCGCAAGGGACTCAACATATATTGTATTAATCATGGGATGTGGAAGTTGTTCCTCAGGCGGCGGATGTGCGCCTGCGGGCTGCAAAAGTAACGGCGCTTGCCTTACCAATGGCTGCAGCAAATTAGATGTTTACGATTGGCTATCCAATATGGATATGCCTTCCAATTATAGGCCTTTTCAAATAGTAGAAGTAAAATTTAAAGGTTCGCGCAAAGATTTTTACCTCAACAACGATAACCTTTACTTAGAAAACGGCGAACTGGTAGTTACCGAAACCACAACCGGCGGTTTTGATGTGGGCCACGTTTCCATCACCGGCGAACTGGTGCGGATGCAGCTTGTAAAAAAGCATGTAAAAGAAGCAGATGTAACCAAAAAAATCTTTCGAAAAGCAACGCCTGCGGACGTTGACAAATGGAAAGCCGCGAAAGAGCAGGAGTGGGAAACCATGCACCGTGCCCGCAAACTGGCTTTGGATTTGAACCTTTCGATGAAGATCAGCGATGTGGATTACCAGGGCGATAAAACCAAAGCTACTTTTTATTACACGGCTGAAGGAAGGGTTGATTTTAGGGAACTAATCAAAAAAATGGCCGAAGCTTTTCGGATTCGGATTGAGATGCGGCAAATCGGAATGCGCCAGGAAGCCAGCCGTTTAGGCGGAATTGGTTCTTGCGGGAGAGAACTTTGCTGCTCTACCTGGCTCACTGATTTTAAAACGGTTTCTACGGCTGCGGCACGTTATCAAAACCTGTCTTTAAACACCTTGAAACTAGCCGGCCAATGCGGCAAGTTGAAATGCTGCCTCAACTATGAGCTGGACAGTTACATGGATGCGTTGAAAGATATTCCGGACGATGTGCATATTCTGCGTACCGAAAAAGGAGATGCCCGTTTGCAGAAAACGGATATTTTTAAAAAGCTGATGTGGTTTAGCTATCCGAAAGAAGAAAACTGGGTTCCGGTGCCGATAAAAGAAGTACGCGAAATTCAGCGAATTAATAAAAGTGGCGAATTAGTGCTCGATTTAGGCGAAGGAAAAGCCGCAGAACTGGCGCCAACCGTGAAAGCTTTTGATTACGAAAACGTAGTAGGGCAGGACAGCTTAACGCGTTTGGATGACCGCAGCAATGCCAACAAACGCAAAAAGAACAATAACAACCGCAACAAGCCGAAACCAACTTTGGCCGATCCTGCTGCACAAAAACCAATAATTCAGGTGGTAAAAACAGTAGTGCAGGTTAAAGCGGTGCAGCAAAATGTGCCGGTTGTTCCGGCAGAAGGCGCGGCCGTAGTGGCGCGTGAAGGCGGACCGAACCGTAGGCGCAACCGTCACCGGCCAAACCGAAACCCAAACAATCCAAACAACCCCAATCAGCAAAACAATAATAAAACAGAATGATCAGGCTGAAGTATTTTTTGAATACTGTTTTTATCGGTGTTTTTTTGGTGTTCTCGGCTTGCAACGAGCCGGGGACTTTGATTGACCAGAATACAGAAATCAGCAACCACAACTGGTCGTACACCGATAAAATTAAAACTGACGTTAAGATCACCGATAATACGCAGCCCTACAACATCTACTTTAACTTTCGCCATTCTGCCGATTACCGGTACTCCAATATTTTTGTTTTGGTGCATCAAACCAACCCAAACCATCAAACCAAAACCACCCGTTACGAATTTAAATTGGCCAACCCGGATGGCGAATGGCTGGGCAACGGCTCCGGTAATTTATACAGTTACCGCTTGCCTTTGCAAACTAATTATCGTTTTCCGGCTCCAGGAACTTACTCGTTTACTTTGGAGCAGAATATGCGGGATAACCCGTTAAAAGAGGTTTCGGATGTGGGGTTGCGGGTGGAAAGGGCGAGGTAGATGCTGTTTTTATCCCTAATTTTTCAATATTTCCATCAATTCAAAATTCAAATACAGCTTTTCTTTTCCCACCAATTCACTTTTTAAAAATCCTGCTTTCTCCAAATCATTTAAGTAATTACCAACCGTTTTTAAATTTCCTAAGCCTGCTTTTTCTAAAAAAGAACGTTTGGTATAAGGTAGTTTAAAAAGTACTTCCATCAAATCTTTTGAATAAATTCTGGGCAATGCTTTGTGTATTTCAGAACCCATTTTGGCCATCAGCAACTCTATTTTTGCAATTTGCTGCCGCCCTTTTATAGCTGTTTGTTCTACCATATCCAACATGTACATAATCCAGGTTTGCCAGTCGCCTTCTTCTGTAACCCTTCTTAAATTTAAATAATAATCACTTTTATGGTCAATAATATAATCACTTAAATATAATGCCGGCAATTCCAGCAAACCAACCAGTTTTAAATACAGCAGTAAAATAATCCTTCCTGTTCTGCCATTTCCATCAGAAAAAGGGTGGATAGCTTCAAATTGATAATGGATCAGGGCCAATTTGATGAGTGGATCAATGTTATCTTCTGCATGTATAAAATCTTCCAGTTCTTTTAGCTTTTGGCGGATGATTTCTTCTCCCTCTGGCGGCGTGTAAACAACTTGTCCGGTTGCCGGGTTAGTCAGTTTTGTTCCCGGCGTATTTCGTATGCCCGATTGGTTCTCTTTGATTAGCTGCATAATGGAAATAAAGAGATTGGTGGTTAGTATTGGCCGTTTTTCTAATTGTTCAAAGCCAAACCACAACGCATCTTTATAATGGATTACTTCTTTTACCGCTATATTTTCGGTGCTTCTATCCGTTATGGTTGCTTTAAAAAGTTCATCCTGCGTGGTAATGATGTTTTCAATGGCCGAACTTGCCTGGGCTTCCTGTAAATAAATCGTATCAATAAACAAAGTTGGATTAGGCAAATTGGTAATTGCCCCTTTCAATTCCGACAAAGCCCTGCTTGCAGCAATCGTTTTTTTTAGGATTACGGTTGTTTCTATTTCGATCTTAGGAGGTAAAGCTGGTAGATCGTTATAAGGTTTTTGAGGATGATAAGCCATTTTCAATTTTTTAACGAAGGTAAATTTCGCCCTCGTTTGTTTTTCGAGAGTAAATATAACTTTTTTTTACCCTCGAAAATTTTTCAGGAGTAAAATCTACCTTCGTTATTTTTATAAGATAATTCAATTTCAATCACTTACTTTTGATAAAATTCTTAGTAAATGAACACTATTCTCCTCGTTGCCGTTCTCGTTATTTTGCTGGTTGCTGTTTTTATCCTGCTAAAAAAAGCATCGCCCATAACTACTTTTTCTGTGGAGGATTTGAAGCGTTTGCAGGAAGAGAATGTCGCGCTTAAAATCAGTTTGGGCAAAGCGGAAGAACGTGCGGCAAACTTGCATCAGGAGAAAGAAAATACCAGCAATTTGCTGCGCGAAGAACAAGACCGTTTGATTGCCGATTTGGCCGAAGAACGCGAAAGCCACAACGAGACCAAGCAAAAATTAGATCGTGCCGATGCTTTTTTTACCGCACAAAAACAGCAATTGGAGCAGCAGAAAGTAGAAATGGAGCAAACCCGGCAGCATTTTCAGCGGGAGTTTGAAAACGTGGCCAACAAAATCCTCGACGAAAAAACACAGAAATTTACCGAATCCAACCGATCCAATATGGATTTGCTGCTCAATCCGCTTAAAGAAAACATCAAAGCGTTTGAAGCGAAAGTGGACAAGGTTTACAAAGACGAATCCAACGAACGTTTTACGCTGAAAGGAACGATTGACGAGCTGATCAAACAAACCAAAATCATCCAAGACGATGCCACCAACCTCACCAAAGCGTTAAAAGGCGATACCAAAATGCAGGGAAATTGGGGCGAAGTGATTTTGGACCGTGTGCTGGAAGCTTCGGGTTTGGTGGAAGGCGAGAGCTACACCAAACAAGGCAAAAACATGAATTTGACGGACGATTTGGGCAATCGTTTCCAGCCGGATGTGATCGTTCATCTTCCAGAAAATAAACATCTGGTTATTGATTCTAAAGTTTCGCTGATTGCTTATGAAAGGTTGGTTAATTCTATCTCCGAAGAAGAAAAAGAAAACCATTTACGGCAGCATGTGCTTTCAGTAAAAAACCATATTTCGGGTTTAAGTGCTAAAAGCTACCAGAACTTAAACGGCTTGACTTCGCCGGAATTTGTACTGCTTTTTGTGCCGATAGAATCTTCGTTTTCCATCGCCATTCAGCACGATCTGGAACTGTTTGAGTTTGCCTGGAAAAAGCGCGTTGTTTTGGTTACGCCTTCTACCTTGCTGGCTACTTTAAAAACCATTGCTTCCGTTTGGAAACAGGAACAGCAAACCCGAAATGCACTGGATATTGCCACAAAAGCCGGTTTGCTGTACGATAAATTTGTGGGTTTTACCGAAGATATGAAGAAGATTGAACAGCATATAGATGGCAGCAAAAAAGCTTACAACGATGCTTTTAACAAACTGACCACAGGCAGCGGAAACTTAACAGGACGTGCAGAAACACTTCGAAAATTAGGTGCTAAAAACAGTAAGCAATTGGATCCAAAATTATTGATTGATGAGGAATAAAGCGATGCTTCTTTTACCGGTACTTTTTTTACTTCATGCTAATAGCATCAATCTTAATAACAGAAATGTTATTGGATAGAAGTCCGCAACTATATTTCGTATTTAACAATCCATAGCTCACAATTACCGGAAGTTTATCTTTTTGAAAATCAACAGGCAAATTATCAGCATGGTAACTGGTGCCGGAACCGTCAATTTTAATCAAAAAACCAAAACCATCTGCTGCAATAGCTCCTGTAAAAATGATCGTTGCCGGAACATTTTCTGCCGTTAGCCGATCTGATTTTTTACAACTTGTACTTATAAAAATCAGTAAAACAAAGGCAATCAATAGCTTTTTCATCATCCGTTTTTTTTAAGCAATACGTGCTTTCTTGTGCAAACGCTACAAAAAACATCACTGAGCTTGTTTAAACTTATTCTTTTGCGCTTTACGCCATGCTTCTTTTATCGCATAAAAATTGGTATTGCCTGGTTTTTTGATTTGTTTTAGACCGGTAAAGGCACCAATTTTTATAGGGTAAAAGAAGCATCAACCAAAAAAATACGGCCAGAAAAAAAGTTTAAACAACTTTACTTATTAAAAGCATTCCAGCCCTGCGCTTTCAACTCGTGCACCTTGCCGGATTTTGAAACCAGATTACAGCCCGCAGCAGGCTCGGTAATGTGTCCGATGATACTGATGTCGGCATCATACCTGATCTTCTCGTAATCCGCTTGTTTAATGGTGAAAAGCAGTTCGTAATCTTCGCCGCCACTTAGCGCACAAACGGTAGGGTCGAGGCCAAACTCACGTGCAGTTTCATAAGTCATCGGATCAATCGGGATTTTATCTTCGTAAATCGTACAGCCTTTGTTGCTTTGCGTACAGATATGCAACATTTCGGAAGCCAAACCATCCGAAACATCAATCATCGAAGTTGGCTTTACTTTTAATTCTTTCAAAATCGAAATGATATCGCCGCGCGCTTCCGGTTTCAACTGGCGTTCTACAATGTAATCTTTGCCTTCCAAATCAGGCTGAATGTTTGGGTTAGAAAGATAAACCTGTTTCTCGCGTTCCAGCAATTGCAAACCCACATAAGCACCGCCCAAATCGCCGGAAACACAGATTAAATCGCCTTCTCCGGCCGTGTTTCGGTAAACCACATCGGCTTCATCGGCATAACCAATGCTGGTTACGCTGATGACCAAACCTTGCTTGGAAGAAGACGTATCGCCGCCAATCAAATCCACTTTGTATTGTTTGCAAGCCAGCAAAACGCCCTGGTACAATTCCTCCACCGCTTTCAACGGAAATTTACTGGAAATACCCAAAGAAAAAGTGATCTGGCTTGCCGTGCCGTTCATCGCGTAAATATCACTTAAATTAACTTGCACAGCTTTGAAACCCAAATGTTTAAGCGGAACGTAAGCCAGATCAAAATGTACGCCTTCCAGCAATAAATCGGTAGAGATTAGTGTTTTTTTGCCTTCAAAATCCATTACGGCAGCATCATCGCCAATGCCTTTTACCGAGGTTTTGTCCAGCAACACCACATTTTTGGTGAGATGATTGATCAGGCCAAATTCGCCTAAAGCTGCAATTTCTGTTTTTTCTTTATTATCAAACATGATTTGGATGTAGTATAATTGTGTTGATTTGGATTTATTGGATTGTGTTGATTCTTTGAATTAGGATTCGTCAGATTATTAAAATGATTTCACAGATTTTTTTTAAAATTATTTAGATTAATTTTTCTGATTCTTTTCCAAATCCTGATGCTTCTTTTATCACCTAAAAATCATTAAATCATTTTTTCGATCTATACAATCATTTTTAAAAATCGGTGTAATCATCTTTCAAAAAATCCGTGTAATCATTCTAATAATCTGACGAATCCAAATCACAATCCTAATCGTGCCGAAATTTCTAGCATCCGTTCAATTGGCACCACGGCTTTTTCGATAATGTGTTCCGGTACAAAAATTTCCGGTTGCTCATTTTTCATACATAAATAAAGCTTTTCCAACGTGTTCCTGCGCATATGCGGACAATCGTTGCAAGCACAACTGTTGTTTGGCGGTGCCGGAATAAAGGTTTTTGTTGGATTATCCCGCTTCATTTGGTGCAAAATTCCGGATTCTGTAGCCACGATAAATTCCTTCGCCGGATTGTTGATCGTATAATTTAACAAACCGGTTGTCGAGCCAATGTAATCGGCCATTTCTAAAATGGCATCTTCACATTCCGGGTGTGCTATAAATTTTGCTGCCGGATAACGCTCTTTTAACCGTGTAATTTTCTCTCTCGAAAAAATCTCGTGCACCATGCAAGCACCGTTCCATAAAACCAAATCCCGGCCGGTTTTTTTTGCCACAAACCGACCTAAATTCCGGTCCGGGCCGAAGATTATTTTTTGTTCCGGCGGCAAACTTTGCACGATTTGAACTGCATTGCTCGAGGTACAAACGATGTCGCTCATCGCTTTTAATTCGGCTGTGCAATTCACATAAGTGATCACCAAATGATCCGGATATTGCTCCTTAAACTTGGCAAATAAATGCGGCGGACAACTATCGGCCAGCGAACAGCCAGCTTTTAAATCGGGCAGCAGCACTTTCTTTTTTGGCGACAGAATTTTGGCAGTTTCGGCCATAAAATGCACGCCGGCAAACACAATTACGTCGGCATCAGTTTTTGATGCCTGCTGCGAAAGGCCCAAACTATCGCCGATATAATCAGCAATGTCCTGAATATCACCTTCTTGATAATAGTGCGCCAGTATAATTGCATTTTTTTCTTTCTTAATTTTTTCGATTTCATCAAACAAATCGAGCGACGGGTCAATGTATTCGTCCACAAATCCGTTCACTTGTATTTCTTCAAAAGTATCCATTTTTAACATTTCAATAAAAACAACTTATTCTTTAAATAAAAAAACTATGATTTGTTAGTGTGTTGGTTTCGTTTAAAAGTTACATCTATTTTTTTTGCAAAAGTAGTTGATGTATTCTTATTAACATCTTGTTCACACAATGTTTACTTTATCGTGCTGATTCACTGCTGTTTTTATCTGGCAAATTTTTTTTCGGAAGTTTTCCTGTGAATTAGTAATTGCTTTTCAAATGTTAGCGCAAGCCCGGAAAACTGTTCATAACTCAAGAGGAATAAAAACGGCATCCGCGGTTATCCACACTAATTCCCGCAAAAATATTTTTCCTGATTTTTTATCACCGCTAATTTAACATCTTTACGGCTGTTATTAACAATGCGTGCAGAACGCTGTTTTTAAGGACAATTTTTATGGGCAGAAATGTTGATTACTTAGTTATCGGTTCCGGGATTGCAGGATTGAGTTTTGCGTTAAAAGCGGCCCAACATGGTCAGGTTCTGATTGTTACAAAATCAAACGAAGACGAATCGAACACTAAATATGCGCAAGGCGGCGTAGCGGTTGTTGTGGATAAAGAGGAAGATTCGTTCGAAAAACACATTGAAGACACGCTGATTGCCGGCGATGGTTTGTGCAATGAAGAAGTGGTGAAAATTGTTGTAGAAGAAGGGCCGCCCAGGATCAAGGAAATTATTGATTACGGAACCAACTTTGATAAAACCAACCAAGGCATCTTTGACCTGGCGAAAGAAGGCGGACATTCGGAAAGCCGCGTGCTACATTATAAAGATATTACCGGTTTCGAGATTGAACGTGCGCTGCTGGAGCAAATCCATCAAAACAAAAACATCGAAATTTTAACGCATTATTTTGCCATTGACCTGATCACGCAGCATCATTTGGGCGAGTTTGTAGATCGGTCAAGCAAGGATATTACCTGTTTTGGTATTTATGCCTTGAACCATTTGACGAATGAAGTTGAAAAGATTTTGTCGAAAATAACGGTCATGGCTTCCGGTGGTGCTGGCCATATTTATTCCATTACCACCAATCCAACCATTGCAACCGGCGACGGCGTGGCGATGGTTTATCGTGCAAAAGGGAAAGTTCGGGACATGGAGTTTATCCAGTTTCACCCAACGGCTTTGTATAATCCGGGCGATTATCCGTCGTTTTTAATTTCAGAAGCTGTTCGTGGTTTTGGCGGGATTTTGAAGCGGCGGAACGGGGAGGAGTTTATGCAGGAATACGATCCTCGGAAATCTTTGGCGCCGCGCGATATTGTTGCCCGCGCCATTGATGCCGAAATGAAAAAATCGGGCGATGATTTTGTTTACCTTGATATCCGGCACCGAAGCAAGGAAGATTTGCTGGCTCATTTCCCGAATATTTATGCCAAGTGTTTATCTATAGGAATTGATATGACGAAGGATATGATTCCCGTTTCTCCGGCCAGTCATTACATGTGCGGCGGCGTGATGGTTGATACGAATGGCCAATCTTCCATCCAACATTTGTATGCCTGTGGCGAATGCTCGTCAACCGGTTTACATGGCGCAAACCGTTTGGCTTCCAATTCTTTGCTGGAAGCTTTGGTTTTTGCCCATCGGATTTATGAAGATGCCATCCAAAAAGCCAATGCTTCTTTTATGCCACTAAATATTCCGGACTGGAACGAGTTTGGCGTTGCCCAGTTGAACGAAGACATTTTGGTAACGCACAACATCCGTGAAATGCAAAAAATTATGAATGATTATGTTGGGATTGTACGATCAGATTTCCGGTCGGAACGGGCTTTGCGGCGGTTGCGTTTGCTGTATGAAGAGACCGAGGATTTCTACAAAAAAACCAAACTTTCTGTGAAATTGTGCGAATTGCGAAACTTGATTCAGGTTGCTTATTTAGTTGTAAAATCTGCCATGATCCGCAAAGAAAGCCGAGGATTACATTTTACAACGGATTATCCAAACCATGCAGCAGAATTAAAAAATACAATATTGTAACAAAAAATA
This sequence comes from Mucilaginibacter sp., assembly GCF_041088075.1. Lineage (GTDB taxonomy): Bacteria > Bacteroidota > Bacteroidia > Sphingobacteriales > Sphingobacteriaceae > Mucilaginibacter_A. The sequence continues at coordinate 22,144 of NZ_JBGCVY010000069.1, forward strand.
GGTGCTAAAAGAAGCATCAAAACAATGAGCGGAAAACGGGGTTCGAACCCGCGGCCTTCAGTTTGGGAAACTGATGCTCTACCAGCTGAGCTATTTCCGCAGAAAAAAGGAAGAGACTATTTAAACGCATGCTTCTTTTATCGCACTAAAATTAGTGTTTGTATTTTGTCTTTACAAAAAATTAAAAAATACTTTACCGTTTTTTATGCGGTAAAAGAAGTATTGATTGCTTCTGATTTTAAAAATAATTGATTTATGCCACTTATCCTTCCTGTAAAAGATAAATTTCCGGTTATCGGTTCCGGTTGTTTTATTGCCGATAATGCCACCATTGTTGGCGATGTAACGATTGGCAGCCAATGCTCTGTTTGGTTTAATGCAGTTATTCGCGGCGATGTAAATTCAATCATCATTGGCGATCAAACCAATATCCAGGATGGCGTTGTTGTTCATTGTACCTATCAAAAAGCTGCTACGGTTATTGGCCACCATGTTTCTGTTGGCCATAACGCCATTATCCACGGCTGTACGCTGCACAATTATATTTTAGTAGGAATGGGGGCGATTGTGATGGATCATGCCGTTGTAGAAGATTTTTGCATCATTGCGGCAGGTGCCGTAGTTTTAGAAAAAACCATTTGCGAAAGCGGTTTTATCTATGCAGGAACGCCGGCCAAAAAAGTAAAAGCTGTTTCAGCAGAACAATTGCAAATGCTAAAACAGCTTCCTTTAAATTACAATTTGTATTCGAGCTGGTTTACGGATTTGTAACCGGTTTTGGAACTTCTATTGTTTCGTTCATTTCCCAGTTTGCACGCAACGAAAACTCTTTGTTATAATACCAGATTGGTTCGGGCAAAGTCCGGTTTTTGATATTTCCGGTGTCCCATTTTCCATTTTTGTTCAAGTCGTAAATTATCCTAACGTAATATTTTGCAATGGCATAATTGTTAAATGATAACGATTGGTTCCGGTTTATATGAATGCTTTTGATCGGTTTTTTATCAAAATTCAACAGTTCAAAAATATAGGCTTTAGAAGTATCCGGCAAAACAACTTTGTAAACCATGGAACCATAATTTTCGTCTTTGTTCAACTGAAAAGAAATGTTCGTTTTCCTGTTTTTGTTGCCATAAATATCAATAAAAGTACCTTCGTTCAAAACAACATCGTAGTGCTTGCCGGCCTTCCAGGGATATTTCAAAACATAGCTTCTCAACAGCGAAGTGTCTTTGTCTAAAGTAATACCATATTTAGGGACAGAATCCTCCGCCAAAGTGATTTGGGCTTCGTTGGTTGATTCTATCGGATAGTTTGCCGTTAACTGCAAATTTGTTTTTGGTTTTAGCAAACCGCCCGTTGCCGTGTTGCTGATACTCAAATTTCTTTTGAAAGTCTCGCGTTTGCCTTTTCGCAAAGTAACCGTATCCAACGCTTTGCTGCCCGATAAAATAGCAACTTTAATAGAATCAAAACCCATATCGCGCAAGTACAACCTTGCCGAATCAGCCGTTCTGCTAAATTCTACAATCTTTTGTGCGTTTAAATTTTCGTTTTGGATAATGCGCAGTTCTGGCCGTTCAATTCCTTTGTTAAACGTAAAAGACAGTTTTCCGTCTGCATCAATTTTTCGGTCTATCACCCTAAACTTTGCCGGTATTGGTTTAAAAAGCGTTAGTAGGATATTTGCTGTATCTTTTCGAAGCTGGATATCTTTTGGCAAAAGCGCGATCAGTTCGTTTTCGTTATCCAAAATCCGGTTTGGCGATGCTTCTTTTATGGCATAAATTCGGTAAGTATTTGCATGAAGATTGCTGATCTTAAAATTTCCTGCCGTATCTGTGGTTGCATAATACGAAGGCTTTTTTTTGCCGAAAAGGGCAGAGTCTTGCTTGGCGGTAAAAATAAAAGCGGTAACTTCTTTTTCCGGTAATTGTGTTTCCGAATTGATCACTTTACCGGAAATACTTAGCGAATCAATTTCAGTTCCCGTGGTAAAAACGTAAGTGAAATTTTTTAAGATGTTGTTCTCGTTTACATCACCGATCGCTTTTCCAAAACTAATAACATAGGTTGTATTTTTCCGCAAAGAATCCTTTAGATTGATCACCAAACTTTTTTGCCTGATGCGGAATTCGGGCAATTTCTCCTGTGCAGGTGAAATGGTAATTTCCTGGTATTGGTTGTTCAGTTTAAAGTATTCGTCAAAATCTAATACAATTTGTTTTGCCACAAACCTTTTCGATTTGTTTTCCGGCGTTGCTTTCAAAAGTTTTGGCGGCGTTTTGTCTCTTGGGCCGCCTTGGGGCTTTTGTACGCTTGCACAACTGTAAATGAAAAAAAGGGTGCTAAAAAAAGCACCATAGCAGCTATAAAAAAAGGACGTTTTATTTGAGGCCATTTACGTGGGCTATAATCAAAAATTTATTTTGGATGAAGGTTATCATTAAAAAAAATAAATCTCCTTTTATAGCTAATTATTTTATTAAGTAAAAATTGCTGTTTTTATGCAAAAGAAAGGTTATCTGCTAATATGAACCATCAAAACGGAAACATCAGACGGAGAAACACCAGAAATCCGGGAAGCTTGTCCTAAAGTTCTTGGTTTGATACGGATCAGTTTTTCGCGTGCTTCTTTTGACAGGGAATTTATTTCATTATAATTAAAAGATGGATTGATCTCTTTGTCTTCCATTTTTTTCATCTTGTTTACAATTTCCAATTCTTTCTCAAAATACGATTCATATTTAATCTTGATTTCTGCCTGTTCAATTGTTTTTTCATTAAAAGCAGAAAGGAAGTTTTTCAATAATGGCGATGCTTCTTTTAGCACACTAAAACTGATCTGGGGCCGGCCAATAATTGCTGATAATTTTACATTTTGGCTGATTATGCTGGTTCCGGCTTCTTCCAGTAAACCATTTACTTCTTCCGGTTTGATGGAATTTGATTTTACAAACTTTACAATCTCGTCTGCATTTTTGATTTTATCGTTTACGGCTTGCATCCGTTCATTATTGATTAAACCTATTTTGTAGCCAAGGGGAGTGAGGCGAATATCCGCATTATCCTGGCGCAAAAGCAAACGGTGTTCTGCACGAGAGGTAAACATGCGGTAAGGTTCTTCTGTTCCTTTCGTAACCAAATCATCAATTAAAACACCGATGTATGATTCGGCTCTTTTCATAATCAATGCTTCTTTTCCAGCAACATTATTATGTGCGTTGATTCCGGCAATAAACCCCTGGCAGGCTGCTTCTTCGTAACCTGTCGTTCCATTGATTTGTCCGGCAAAAAATAAGTTGTCAATCAGCTTTGTTTCCAAAGTTAATTTCAATTGGGTAGGAGGGAAGTAATCGTATTCAATGGCATAACCCGGCCGAAACATTTTCACGTTTTCAAATCCCGGAATCAATTTTAAAGCTTTATATTGAATGTCTTCAGGCAAAGAAGTTGAAAAACCATTTACATAAATTTCTACCGTGTTCCAGCCTTCCGGTTCAACAAAAATCTGGTGTCGGTCCCGTTCTGCAAAACGGTTGATTTTATCTTCTATGGATGGGCAATAACGTGGGCCAAGTCCTTTTATCCTTCCCGTAAACATTGGCGATTTTTCAAAACCTTCTTTTAGGGTTTCGTGTACTTTGATGTTGGTGTAGGTAATCCAGCAGCAGCGTTGTTCTGTTGTTTTTTGTATCCCTGTATATGAAAACTCGCCTCGCTCTTCATCGCCCCATTGCTCTTCCATTTTGGTGTAATCCAGGCTTCTTCCGTCCACACGTGGTGGCGTTCCGGTTTTCATTCTTCCGGCTTCAAAACCTAATTCTATCAATTGTTCGGTGATGCCGTAAGCCGCTTTTTCGGCAGTTCTTCCGCCGCCAAATCGCTTTTCACCGATATGGATCAAGCCGTTTAAAAAAGTTCCGTTTGTTAATACAACGGCTTCTGCCTCAATTTCAATTCCTAATGAAGTTACTACGCCGCAAGCCTTTCCATCTTTTACGATTAAAGCATTTACCGTATCCTGCCAAAAATCAACGTTTACGTTTCTTTCCAACATCAAACGCCATTCTTCTGCAAATCGCATCCGGTCAACTTGTGCACGCGGACTCCACATAGCCGGGCCTTTTGAACGGTTTAGCATCCGAAACTGAATGGTTGTTTTATCCGTTACAATCCCAGAACCACCACCCATAGCATCTATTTCCCGCACAATTTGCCCTTTGGCTACACCGCCCATAGCCGGGTTGCAGCTCATTTGTGCAATTGTTCCCATATTCATGGTAACCAACAGCACTGATGATCCTAAATTTCCTGCTGCCAATGCGGCTTCGCAACCTGCGTGCCCGCCTCCAACAACAATTACATCATATCTTTTAAACATTTCTATTTAAGTTTCACGTGAAACATTAATACTAAAAACAGTTATTAACCTTCTTTTAACTCTGTCAACATCAACCAACGCTCTAAGTAATTATCCAATTCTTTTTGATTAGATTGAATAGTTTCAGAAGCTGAGACTAAATCTTCTGCTTTAGTAGCTGGATTATTAAGAACGAGATTTAAGTCTGCTATTGTTTTTTCAATAGAAGAAATTTTGCTTTCCAACTCTTGTAATTCTTTTTCCTGTTGAAAAGCAAAAGTTTTTTTTGGTTCTGCAGATGCCGTTTTTATCGTCTTTTCTTGTGTTTTTTCCTTTTGTTTTGCAGCAGCTTCTTCCAAGCGAAAATCTGTATAATTGCCATTATAAACCTGCAAATGCCCGTTTTGGGTAAAGATAAAAAGCTGTTCCGTCAGCTTGTCAATCAAATAACGATCGTGAGAAACCAGGATAATTACGCCGGAAAAAGAAGTAAGAAAATCTTCTAATACGTTTAATGTATCCGTATCCAAATCATTCGTCGGCTCATCTAAAATTAAAAAGTTAGGATTCTTGATTAGAACCATTAAAAGCTGCAATCTTTTCTTTTCGCCGCCACTTAAATTACTGATAAAACCATGTTGTTTTTTAGGCGGAAACAGGAATTGCGTAAGCAGTTGCGAAGCAGAAAGCAGCTTTCCATCTGCCATCGTAATGTATTCTGCTACTTCTTTTATCACATCAATTACACGGTCAGCATCGTTAAAATTTAAACCGGACTGGCGATAGTATCCAATTGAAGTAGTCTCACCAACATCAATTTTACCAGCGTCAGGTTGTATTTCTTCGGTTAGTAGGTTTAAAAACGTTGATTTTCCACTTCCGTTTTTACCGGCCAAACCAATCCGGTCGCCTTTTTTAAACACGTAACTAAAATCATTGATGATGATTATTCCGTTAAATGCTTTTTTTAAATGGTTAATTTCAACAATTTTATTTCCTTGCCGCGCTGATTTGATGCTCAACTCCAGTTGCTCTTTTTGCCCGTTATTTTGGGTTTTGCTTTGCAAATCATAAAACGCATCAATCCTAGATTTTGATTTGGTACTACGTGCCTGAGGCATCCGGCGCATCCACTCTAACTCCTTCTTCAACAAGTTTGAATTTTTTTGATAACGAACCTGGTCTGCCGCTTCCCGCTCTGCACGTTTTTCTAAATAATAGCTGTAATTTCCCTGGTAAGGAAATATCTTTTGCTGATCAATTTCTAATATTTCGTTACAAACATTATCCAAAAAATAACGGTCGTGCGTTACTAACAAGATGGTTTTGTTGCCAGAAGTTAAAAAGCTTTCCAACCACTCAATCGTTTCGATATCCAAATGGTTGGTTGGCTCATCCAAAATATACAGTTCCGGGTCGCTAATCAGCAATTCGGCCAAGGCCAAACGCTTCTTTTGCCCGCCCGAAAGGGTTTTAATTTGCTGGTCTAAATGATGAACATCCAAGCGGTCCAAAATATTTTTGATCTTATATTCATATTCCCAAGCTTCCAGTTCGGTGATTTTTGTGGTAATGATTTCGATCTGGTCATAATTCTCGGGGTCGTTTTCTAGCAACAATTCATATTCTTTGATTAGTTGCTGCTGCTCGTTATCTGATTTAAAAATAAAATCGTTGATTGTTTCATCCGGGTTGAACAAAGGATCTTGTTCTAAATAACCCATCGAAAGAAACTTGCTCTTGACCACTTTTCCTTCTGTTGGCTTAAATTTTTCGGCCAGTAGTTTCAACAAAGTAGATTTCCCGGCGCCATTTGCACCAACCAATGCAATTCGTCTTCCGCTATTGATACCAAAAGTTTGTTGCCGAAACAACCAGTTATCATGAAAGGAGTGGCCGAGGTTTTCGGCTGAAATTAATGTACTCACGCTAATTTTTTTATTTGATCTGATGGATAAGTGAAAATGCCGGAACCGTTTTTTAAAGATTGATTAACCATCGCTTTGGCAACAGTTTCTGCAGAAATACTTTTATATTTTTTTAAGGAGCCAATTAATAACGGATCAACCAGTTTAAACAAATTGGTTGCAACATGCTCGGCAGTCCGTTTTTCTTGTCTGTTTCCGGTTAACAAAGAAGGCTGATAAATACAAATGCGTTTAATTGCTATCTGTTTAATATCCGCTTCGGTTTCCCCTTTTAGTTTGGGGTAAAAAAAAGACGAGTTGATATTGGCTCCAAGCGAGGAAACTAAATGCAATTGCGGCATACTGTTTTTAGCACCTATTTTTCCTAATTGTACTGGATAATCGTGGTCTATTTTTCGGTAAGTTTTTAAATCAGGTGTTTTGCTACGCGTTGTGCCTAAGCAACAAAACAAAGCGTGGCCGTTAACCTCGTTTTGATAATCGTTCAAACGATCAAAATCTACCAGTACTTGTTTAAGTTTAGGGTGCTGTACTTTTAGTTTTTTTCGGACCAAAACACTAACTTCAGCATACGCAGGATGGCCAAGCAGTTGTTCGAGCAGCAAATTTCCAACTAAACCGCTTGCTCCGGCAATTACGGCTTTGTAATTCATTAAAATATATTTACTGCAAAAGTAAGCATTCTACAAGAGGAAAACCGATCAAAAAGAAGTAATAAAATCAGCTTAAAGCCGGATCATATTTATTCCCAAAAAATGTTAATGCTTCTTTTACCACCTAAAAATTGGTGTTGGCAAATTTAAAAACAATCAAAAAACCAAATTCGCCCACCAACTTTTAGGTAGTAAAAGAAGCATGGAAAATAAGCCGTGTAAAAGTTAAACACGCGCTTAAACAAGCCTGTAAATAAAATGTAAGCTAAACCTCAACATAAATAAATAATAACCGTTAAAAGAAAATATTCCAATCAAGCAATATTAAATTCAGATACTAAAAATGGCAGAACAGGTAATCCCTGCATGGAAAAGAACTTTTGAAGAAGTGGGTTCCCAAATCCTGTTTTTCGGAAGTTTTGTTAAAAATATATTCAAAAGTGGGTTCGAGTGGTCCGAATTTATACGGCAATGTTATGAAATCGGCTACAAATCTCTAACCCTTGTTGGCTTAACCGGCTTTATCATGGGTTTGGTCTTAACGCTGCAATCTCGCCCAACTTTGGCAGATTTTGGTGCCGAAAGCTGGCTTCCCGGCATGGTTTCTTTGTCTATCGTTCGCGAAATTGGCCCGGTAATTACCGCTATCATTTGTGCAGGCCGTGTGGCTTCCAGCATCGGTGCCGAATTAGGAAGCATGAACGTAACCGAACAGGTTGATGCCATGGAAGTATCGGGTGCAAACCCAATGCAATATTTGGTGGTAACACGTGTTTTGGCTACCACTTTGATGGTTCCGATCCTCACTTTCATCTCGGATGCGGTTGCTTTGTTTGGCGGTTTTTTGGCCGTTAATATTGATGGAAAGGTAAGTTTCTATTTATATTTCACTAAATCCATTTCAGTTTTGGGCTTTAGTGATATTTTTCCGGCCACGATCAAAACTATATTTTTTGGATTGGCCATCGGTTTTATTGGCTGCTACAAAGGCATCAACTCCAACAAAGGGACAGAAAGTGTTGGCCTGGCGGCAAATTCTGCGGTGGTAACTTCTTCGTTGTGGATTTTTGTGATTGATGCGATTGCCGTTCAATTAACCAATATTTTGGCTTATCATTAATATGGCAACTCTCCTAAACCATCCTTTAAACGAAGCTGCCCCAACTTCTCCCGCAAAAGAAAACGTTGTCGAAATCAGGGGGCTAAAAAAAGCATTCAACGGTTTTGAAGTACTTAAAAATATCAACGTAGATTTAAAACGGGGCGAGAATTTAGTCGTGCTGGGGAAATCCGGGCAAGGAAAATCGGTTACGATAAAATGTATTGTTGGCTTATTAAAAAAAGACGAAGGTTCTGTTAAAGTTTTTGACGAAGAAGTATCTGATTTAAATGATGAAGAACTGAAGCAGTTGCGTACCCGGATTGGCTTCCTTTTTCAAAACTCAGCTTTGTACGATTCGATGACTGTTCGCGAAAACCTTTCTTTTCCTTTAACCCGAGTTTTAAAATTGAAGGACGAAACCGAAATAAACTCGCGAATTGAAGAAGTTTTAGAAGGCGTCGGTTTATTGGATGCCATTGATAAAATGCCTTCCGATCTTTCCGGCGGGATGCGGAAACGGATCGGACTGGCGCGGACACTGATTATGAAACCGGAAATTATGCTGTACGATGAACCCACAACAGGCCTCGACCCAATCACTTCCAAAGAAATCAGTCAGTTGATTTTAGAGATGCAAAAGAAGTATAAAACTTCTTCCATCATCATTACCCACGATATGCCTTGTGCCCAAATTACGGCCGACAGGATTGTGGTAATGAACGATGGCGAATACATAGCCGAAGGAACGTATAAAGAGCTTGAAACTTCTGATAACGAATTGGTTAAAGCTTTTTTTAATTAATAAAAATGAAAACAAATAGCGGACAAAAATTAAAATTAGGGATATTTACTTTCGTTGGCGTGCTGATTTTGGTACTCGCCATATTTTTTATCGGTAAATCAAAAAGCTTGTTCAACAACACATTTAATGTTTACGGCATGTTTAAAAACGTAAACGGTTTGCAGGTGGGCAACAATGTCCGTTTTGCCGGGATCAATGTCGGCGTAATTCAAAACATCAAAATTGTATCAGATACGGCCGTTCGTGTTGATTTGACTTTGAACAAATCTGTCCAGGAATTTTTAAGGAAAGATGTAAAGGCAACCATTGGCAGCGATGGTTTGATGGGCGATAAACTGGTGGTGATCAACCCTGGAACTGCAGGAAGCGGAGAATTAAACAACGGCGACCGCGTAACTACCGTTAACCCGATTGATGTAGATAAAATTATTGGCCGGGTAACCCGCGTTGCCGATAACGCGGAAGTTTTAACATCCAACCTTTCTGAAATTGTTTACAAAATTAACCATGGTAAAGGAAGCATCGGCAAGTTGTTGGCCAGTGATAAATTGGCCAATGATTTGGAAGGAACGGTTAGGCAAGCCAAAAGCACTTTAAAAACAGTGAAGCAAGGCACGCAAGGTTTCAGCGATAACATGGAAGCCGCCAAACACAACTTTTTGTTGAGAGGGTTTTTTAAGAAGAAAGCAAAAGCAGCGCAAAAGAAACAGGATTCCATCAAAGCCGCAAAAGAACCCAAGGAAAAACTTACATCAACAAATCCCTAATATCTTCCGGCGTAAGCGATTTGATAAAGTTTCCTTCCGTCGTGATCAACGAATTGGCCACATGTATTTTTTGTTGCTGTAAAAGAAGTATCTTTTCTTCGATGCTGTTTTTAGTGATGAATTTATAGATAATCACTTTCTTGGTTTGCCCGATCCGGTGCGTGCGGTCAATGGCTTGCTGCTCAACGGCCGGGTTCCACCAGGGATCTAAAATAAAAACGTAATCTGCTTCGGTCAAATTTAAACCAACGCCGCCGGCTTTAATGGAAATCAGAAAAATGCGCAACGATTCGTTGTCCTGAAACTTGTTGATCTCTTCTTCCCGGTTTTTTGTTTTGCCGTCGAGATACGCATAAGGAATATTCTGCCCGTCCAGTTCTTTACGAAAAAGGGTAAGTTGCCGTACAAACTGCGAAAACACCAAAACTTTGTGTCCGCCTTCCAAAGCGTTGGTCAGCATTTGCCAAACGTCATCAAATTTTCCGGAGCCGCCTTCGTAGGTTTCGTCAATCAATTTTGGATGGTTGGAAATCTGCCGCAGCTTAATCAACCCTTGTAAAACATGCAGTTTTGCTTGCGCGAAAGTACCTTCTTCGATGCTTTTTAAAAGCTCGTTCCGGTATTCCGATTTTACTTTTTCGTATTCGTCGGCTTGGTCATCGCACATTTCAGAATAAAATAAATGCTCTGTTTTCGATGGAAGTTCCGTGGCAACTTGTTCTTTCGTACGCCTCAAAATAAAAGGCTTGATCAAAACCTGCAAACGGTGCGCTTTGTCTTCATCTTTTTTCTTTTCAATCGGGATGACAAAATTGTTTTGAAAGTAAGATTGATTACCCAGCAAACCCGGATTAATAAACGAAATCTGCGTCCACAAATCATTCACCGAATTTTCAACCGGCGTTCCGCTTAAAATCAATTTGTAGCGCGATTTTAATTCTGTTGCCGCTTGAAAAGATTTGGACGAAGCATTTTTAATATTCTGGCTTTCATCCAAAATAATATATTCAAAAAAGAAATCTTTCAGCAAATTAATATCAATGCGCATGATGCCATAAGTCGTGATCACCACATCATAATTACTGAAAGTCGTTGCGTCGCGGTTACGCATTCCGCCAGTATAAGTCAGGATTTGCATTTCCGGCGTAAACTTTTTTGCTTCGTTTATCCAGTTATAAATCAAGGAAGTAGGCATAATAATCAGGGAAGTTGTTTTGCCTGATGATCCTGAATCTTCTTTACTTTTTTGCAGCAAAGCCAATGCTTGAATCGTTTTTCCCAAGCCCATGTCATCGGCCAAACAACCGCCAAAATGATATTTTTTTAAGAAGTGGAACCAATCATAACCGGCCTTTTGGTAAGCGCGCAGTTCGCCGTTAAAGTTTTCCGGCAGCGGGATTTCTTCCAAACTTTCAAAATCATTCAGCTTTTGCAGTTTCCGGTTCATCGTAACTTCGGCATGATCGCTGGCTGCCAATTCGTTTACCAAACCAATATGGTGCTTTTTAAGCTGTAACTTATCCGTATGGTTACTGAAATACAATAAGTTGCTGTATTGCGAAAACCATTTTTCGGGAATGACCGCAATCTCGCCGGAAGGCAAAACAAACTCGCGCCGTTTGTTTAAAATGTGTTGTTTCAGTTCGATAAACGGAATGGCGAAACTGCCAAAATAAACCATGGCGTAAATATCAAACCAATCGTTTCCTTCCCGTATTTCGAGGTTGATTTTCGGGCTGGCAAACAAAAAACGCTTTTCGCCTTCGGGCTGCTCAATTTCAAAACCATTGGCAATCAGCTCGTCGTGATGCTCGTTCAACCACGTAAAAACAGAAAGCGAAGCGTCTTCTTCCTCTTCCAAAGCCGCAACTTCCAAGTTTTGAAAAAGGTTGGATACTGTTTTTAGCCCTATATTTTCAAGCTCCAAATACTTCTTTTTCTCCCAGGCAATGCTTCTTTTAATGCGGTAAAAACAGTATTGGTCGTCTTTATTTTCGATGCGAACTGAAACCTGCCGGCCATCTCCATAAGGAAAAACTGCTTCTCCGTAACGAAACAAAAGCTGGATTTGTGAAACGCCGCCTTCCGTGTAAACCGGTTTTAAAATCGGTTCGGCATTATAACGTTCGCTCACAATCTCGAAACCTTGCGCATAAACCGGATACTTTTCAATCAGCGGCGCCACAAACTTTTCGTAATACGTTTTCTCCGAAGATTTCGGGATCGAAATGTAACGCTTCTCTAAAAACGGAACCAGCTTTTTGCCTTCAATGTCTTTTTCAAAATAATAAAGCACATCTTCCAGCAGCAAATACGCGGGATGGTTGCAAATGATGTCCGCATTTTTGAACATAAACTCAATCCGCTGGCCTTTGTATTTAATGGTTGGATAATAGCGTGTTTCGTTTTCGTTTCTGCGGAAGTGGAAAAGCACGGTTGCAGGTTCGGTTGCAATCGTAACAAAACGTTCGGCCGGATAACCTTCGCGGCTCATCACGCACAATTCTTTTCCGGGAAGCAAAGTCAGCGCTTCGGCCATTTTTTTTTCGATTTTTGGCCGAAGCGTATCAAAAAGATCCTCAGTATAAATCTTGGAGAAAAACTCGACCGGGCGGATTGGCTTTTTATAATATTTCAGGATGATGTGGCTCTGCTCGGTTTCCTGCAAAATACGGATCAGTTTGCGGTCGGTATCGTCCAGGTATTCGGCAAATTCTTCGGCCGTATTGGTAAAAAGGCGTTGGTGCGTTAACGAAAACTCGCCGTTTGGGTTAAGTTGGACAACATGCGGCTCGATCAAATAAGATAGATAATCATGCCGGCAAATGGCATAAATAATCTTACAAGGTTTGCTGCTGTCAACTCTTACCATACGGTCTTTATGATAACTGCCAAAAGGCGATTATGCTTGGGCAAAGGCTCCAAACGTAATCAGAATTAGCTTAAAAGAAAAATACTTTATGCAATTTTTGTGGGGAAAAAGGTCGGGAAGACCGGAAGTCTGGAAGACAGGAAGTTGTAAAGCTAAATATACGATGCTTCTTTTACCGGCATAAAATTGGTGTAAGTGAATTAGTTAAATTGAAATTTCTCCGGAGAAAACCTGAAAGGCCGGACCTTCTAAAAATATATCGGTAAAAACAGTACCGTCATAATTAAATTTTACGCTTAAATCTCCGCCCAACACTTTTATAGGGGTAAAAACAGTACCGGTTTTTTGCTGATGTTTGGCCATGGCGAGGGCAACTGCGGTAACGCCGGTTCCACAAGCATAAGTTTCATCTTCTACGCCGCGCTCAAACGTACGCACGAAAAAGCCATCTTCTATTGGTTCAACAAAATTAATGTTGATGCCGTCTTTCTTGTAAACCGGATTGTTTCGGATGGCAAAACCGTCCTGAAAAACGTTTTTTTGTTCCAAATTCTCCACCAATTCAACATAATGCGGCGAACCGGTATTTAAAACGAAAGCTTCACCATCGCGGTTTATGGTATCCACATCAATCATTTGCAAACTTACCCAATCGCCGCTTTCGGAAATTTTGGCATAGTGCGGGCCATCAACTGCCAGAAAGTTAGTTTCCCGGTCAATCAAACCTAAAAACCTGGCGAAAGCAACGATGCAACGGCCGCCGTTTCCGCACATGCTGCTTGGTTTTCCATCGGCATTGTAATAAACCATTTCGAAATCAAATGCTTCTTTTACCTGCAAAAATATAATGCCATCGGCGCCGATACCAAAACGGCGGTCGCACAAACGGGAAATCAGCTCCGGCTGTTGGTGGTTAAATTGCTGTAAACGGTTGTCTATCAGTATAAAATCGTTTCCGGCTCCCTGGTATTTATAAAAAATTTGTTTCACAATAATTGATTCTATTATTTAGCACAAAGTTGCGCTTATCTGCCTAAAAACCAACACCAATTAGGGTTTAACATTTTTTAACATTGCCATAAGTAACATTGGGTTGGTTATAACGTCAATAAGGCATTAAATTTGATTAAGTTATTTCAAATTCAGCAAGAGAAAAAACAACATATGAAAAAAGTAGGATTATCATTGATGACGGCCATTTTGGGAGGCGCTATTGCCGTAGGTGCCTACAAAATGGTTGAGGTTAAAAACACAGATGCTTCAACATTTGAAGACCGGCAAAAAGTATATTTCGCAAGTAATCATATCGCTCCGCTGGTATCATCGGCCGGAACGGTAGATTTTACACAGGCGGCAGCAGCGGTTACGCCAGCCGTGGTTTATATCCGTACTACTTATTCTTCGCAGCAAAGCGGCGGCGGTGGACAAGACCAAATGGAGCAAATGTTTGGCGATATGTTTGGCATGCGCCGCCAAAGGCCGTCTGGTCCGCAACGGGCTTCCGGTTCGGGCGTAATTATTTCTACGGATGGTTACATTGTTACAAACAACCATGTGGTAGAAAAAGCAGACAAGATTGAAATCACCACAAACGATCACCGCCAGTTTAGTGCAAAAGTGATCGGGACAGACCCAAACACGGATTTGGCTTTGATTAAAATCAACGCAACAAATTTGCCGATCGTTAAATTTGGCAATTCTGATGATGCCAAAGTAGGCGAGTGGGTTTTGGCCGTAGGCAACCCTTTTAACTTAACTTCAACCGTAACTGCTGGTATTGTTAGTGCAAAAGGCCGTTCGGTAGGAATTATCGGCAGGGGCGACAACGATGATGACGAAAACCCTTTTTCCAGCCCTAATTTAGATCGTTCACGTGCACAAACGCCGGTTTTAAACAGAGGGATTGAATCCTTTATCCAAACAGACGCGGTAATTAATCCCGGAAACAGTGGCGGCGCTTTGGTAAATACCAGGGGAGAATTGATTGGCATTAACTCTGCAATCCTTTCACACACCGGTTCTTACGAAGGTTATGGTTTTGCCATCCCAATCAACCTGGCCAAAAAAGTGTTGAACGATATTGAAAAATTTGGTAAGGTAAAACGTGGTTATGTTGGCGTGCAATTCCAAGAATTAAATCCGGATGCTGCTCAAGCATTAAATATTAAAACTACTAATGGTTTATTGGTAAACGAATTGGTTCAAGGCGGTGGCGCACAACAAGCCGGTATTAAAAAAGGTGATATCATTACCAAAGTTGATGGCAACACGGTTTATGAATCCTCTGATTTACAGGAAAAAGTTGCCCGTTTGCAACCTGGCGATAAAGTTAATTTAACTGTTTTGCGTGATGGAAAAGAGCAAACTTTTGCTGTAACCTTAAAAGCGGACAACGGCAGCACGTTGGCAAGCAATGGCAAAACTAAATCTGCCGAAGAGATTTACAATAATCTGGGTGCAAGTTTTGCCCCGTTAAGCAGTGCCCAAAAACAAAAATACCACATGAACGGTGGTGTTGTGGTTACACAAGTTCGTCCGGGACGTATGTTTGACCAGTTGGGAATTGAAGAAGGTTCTGTCATTACAAGCATCAATAAAGCACCCGTAGGCTCTCCTGAAGCGCTTGACAAAGCAATTTCTAATGTAAAAGATGGCATCCTGATCATCGCCGGTGTAAGCCCTGATGGCAGTGTGTTTACCAACCGTTACAAAATGGACAAGTAAAATATAGTGCTAAAAGAAGCATCGAAACCTGCAATGTAAAACTTGCAGGTTTTTTTGTTTTATGGCTATTTTTGCGGCAATGACTTGCGACGGGATTAACTTCTTTTTTAAACAACAAACACTTCTTTTACTGCCTCAAAAAGCAATTTACTGGAAAGACCAAAAAGCTTTGATTGTGGCCGATGTGCATTTGGGAAAGTCCGGGCATTTTAGAAAAGCCGGAATTGCGGTGCCGAATGAACTGGCGCAAAAAGATCTGGAAGTGCTTTCTGCTTTGATTGACGAACATCAGCCTGAAAAAATTTACTTTTTGGGCGATTTGTTTCATAGCGATAAAAACAGCGACTGGCATTGGTTTAGTTTATGGCGAAACAAATATGCAGCTGTAGAAATGGTTTTGATCAAAGGAAACCATGATATTATCGAGGAAAACAATTTTGCCGATTTAAATATTTTGGTTGAAGGGGAACTATTGGTCGAGCCTTTTCGCCTGGCCCATCATCCTTTAAAAAAACAGGAAATCGAAAACACGCAAGGTTACACACTTTGCGGCCACATCCATCCGGGCGTTTATTTGCGCGGAAAAGGGCGCGATGCCGTAACGCTTTCCTGTTTTGCTTTTGGTGCGGATCAGGCCATTTTGCCGTCGTTTGGAAAATTTACCGGAAGAATTGCCATCCAGCACCAGGAAACCGATCGTGTTTTTGGTATTTTAAACGATAAAGTGATTGCTTTTTGAGCCATTGAACCTAATTAAAATATCCTTTTGTCGTTTTTACACGATGCTTCTTTTACCACATAAAAATTGGTATTGCCTGTTTTTTGATTTTTACCAACGGGTAAAGGCACCAATTTTTACCCGATAAAAGAAGTATCAACCCAAAAAAGAAATATCCGGGAATAAGTTTAAACTGTTTCAATGCCTTAAATCTTCCTGCCAAAATATTTAGATTGTTTCTAAATAGCTATTGGTTGGGATATTGGCCGGATGCTTTGTTATCTTTTCGGCTATAATAAATACTTTTGTAGAAATAATAATCCTAAAATTTATTAATCAAATGAGTGGTTCTACACAAACCCTTTCTTCTTCGATAGGAAAAAAATTGATCATGTCATTAACCGGCCTGTTTTTGTGCCTTTTCCTGATTGTGCATTTAAGCGGAAATTTTCAGTTGTTTAAGGATGACAGCGGCCTGGCTTTCAATGATTACTCGCATTTCATGACGCATTTTCCACCGATAAAAGTAGTATCGTATTTGCTTTACCTCACCATCATCGTCCACTCCATTTATGCTTTGGTTTTGACCATTAACAACCGCAGGGCAAGGCCGGTGAATTATGTGATCCAGCCGAAATCGCCGAGCATTTGGTCGTCCCGGAATATGGGCATTTTAGGTTCGGTTTTGTTGCTGTTTATTGTGATCCATATGGGAAACTTCTGGTTTAGCTACCATAAAGACGAATGGTTTAAAAACCACGAAGGCCCGAAAATGCCGTTTAAAGAATATCGCACTGATCTAAAAACCGGGAAATTGGTATCGGCCAAGCAATTGCCACAGGGCGAATACGAATACGCCAAATATGTGGACGTAAATGCGCAGCAGGAAATTACCATTGCTAAAGATTTACAGGCGCAGGTCATTTTCTCGTTCAGTTCGCCGCTGTATGTGCTCTTTTACGTTATTGCGATGGCTGCTTTATCGTTCCACTTGTTGCATGGTTTTCAAAGTAGCTGGCAAACGATGGGCATGAACCACCGCAAGTACAAACCGATTGTAAACCAAATCGGGATCTGGCTTTTTGCGGTGATTATCCCAATCGGTTTTGCCGTGATGCCAATTGTTTATTATTTCACCAAAAGATAAAAACCGCATTAAGGTTTCAAAAACCACCGATGCTTCTTTTATAGCTAAAAAATTATCAAATGGAATTAAATGCCAAACTGCCGGAAGGCCCGTTAGCCGAAAAGTGGAACAAGCAAAAGTTCAACCTTAAATTGGTTAACCCGGCCAATAAGCGAAAGTACCACGTAATTGTAGTAGGAACAGGCCTGGCCGGTGCTTCTGCCGCAGCATCGCTGGCCGAACTGGGTTACAACGTTACCGCTTTTTGTTTTCATGATAGTCCGCGCCGTGCGCACTCTATTGCAGCGCAAGGCGGTATTAATGCCGCAAAAAATTACCAGAATGACGGCGACAGTGTTTTTCGCTTGTTCTACGATACGATAAAAGGCGGCGATTACCGTTCCAGGGAAGAAAACGTTTACCGCTTGGCCGAAGTTTCGGTCAATATTATTGACCAGTGTGTGGCGCAAGGCGTTCCTTTTGCCCGCGAATATGGCGGTTTGCTGGATAACCGTTCTTTTGGCGGTGCACAGGTTTCCAGAACGTTTTATGCACGCGGACAAACTGGGCAACAGCTTCTTTTAGGGGCCTATTCTTCGTTAAACCGTCAGATTCATTTGGGCAAAGTAAAAATGTACACGCGTACTGAAATGCTGGATCTGGTGGTTGCCGATGGAAAAGCGCAAGGCATTGTTACCCGTAATTTAAGGACAGGCGCAATAGAAACCCATGCTGCCCATGCCGTTTTGTTGTGTACCGGCGGTTACAGCAACGTGTTTTATTTGTCAACAAACGCCATCGGTTCCAACGTTACGGCAGCTTGGCGGGCGCATAAACGCGGTGCTTATTTTGCCAATCCTTGCTTTACACAAATTCACCCAACTTGTATTCCGGTTTCCGGCGACCATCAGTCTAAATTAACCTTGATGTCTGAATCGTTGCGGAACGACGGACGTGTTTGGGCACCAAAAACCGTAGCCATAGCCGAAAGATTGCGCAAAGGCGAAATCAAGGTAACCGACATTAAAGAAGAAGACCGCGATTACTTCCTGGAACGCAAATACCCTTCTTTTGGTAATTTGGTTCCGCGCGATGTGGCTTCCAGGAATGCAAAAGAAGTATCGGACGAAGGCCGTGGCGTGGGCGCTTCAGGAAAAGCTGTTTTCCTGGATTTTGCCGAAGCGATCAGCCGTTTAGGCGAAGATACCGTTGCTGCAAAATACGGCAACTTGTTTGATATGTATTACCAGATCACCGACGAAAACCCGTACAAACAACCGATGCGGATTTACCCGGCCGTACATTACACCATGGGCGGCCTTTGGGTTGATTATAACTTAATGACCACGATTCCGGGTTGTTATGCTTTGGGTGAAGCCAATTTCTCCGATCACGGCGCAAACCGTTTGGGTGCTTCTGCTTTGATGCAGGGCTTGGCCGATGGTTATTTTGTAATTCCTTACACTTTGGGCGATTACCTGGCTACGATCGGCCCGAAAGCGGTTGATCCAAACCATCCTGCTTTTGCAAAAACCAAAAAAGATGTGGAAGTGCGTGTGGCCAAATTCTTGTCTATGAAAAAAGGCACAAAAACAGTAAACGAATACCACCGTGATTTAGGCCATATCATGTGGGAATATTGCGGCATGGCGCGTAACGAAGCCGGTTTGATCAAAGCAAAAGGATTGATCCAGGCGTTGAAAGTTGATTTCTGGAAAAACGCTTTGGTTATGGGCGAAAACGAAGAGATTAATTTTTCTTTGGAACGCGCCGGTCGTGTGGCTGATTTTATCGAATTGGGCGAACTGATGGTGGACGATGCTTTGATGCGCCGTGAATCATGCGGCGGCCACTTCCGCGAAGAATCTCAAACAGAAGAAGGCGAAGCAAAACGCGATGACGAAAACTTCTCTTTTGTGGCAGCCTGGGAATATACAGGAGAAAACCAACCCGAAAAGCTGAACAAGGAAGACTTGTATTTTGAAAACGTTAAATTAACACAAAGAAGCTATAAATAAGTAGCAGGTAGCAAGTATCGAGTAGCAAGACCACTTGCAATTACCTGATACCGGATACCTGATACCCAATACTTTAAATATGAGTAACGGAAATATGAACCTGACGCTGAAAGTTTGGCGCCAGAAAGATGCAAAAACGGCCGGCAAAATGGTTACCTATCCGGCAAATGATATATCTCCGGATATGTCCTTTTTGGAGATGCTGGATGTGGTGAACGAAAGTTTGATCCACAAAGGAGAAGACCCGATTTATTTTGACCATGATTGCCGCGAGGGAATTTGCGGGACCTGTTCTTTGTATATCAACGGCCGTCCGCATGGGCCAAAACAAGCCATCACTTCCTGCCAGTTGCACATGCGCAGTTTTTACGACGGGCAAACCATCACCATAGAACCTTGGCGGGCTGCGGCTTTTCCGGTGGTGAAGGATTTGGCGACAGATCGTTCTGCGTTTGACCGTATCCAACATGCCGGCGGTTACGTTTCTGTAAATACAGGTGGCGTACCGGATGCAAACGAAATAGCAATCCCTAAACCAATTGCTGATGAGGCTTTTAACTCTGCAACTTGCATCCAGTGTGGTGCTTGTGTAGCGGCTTGTAAAAATGCTTCGGCCATGCTGTTTGTATCGGCAAAAATTTCGCAATTGGCTTTGTTGCCGCAAGGCCAGCCGGAGCGTTACCAGCGAGTGCAAAATATGGTGGCGCAAATGGACGAAGAGGGTTTTGGCAACTGCACCAATACCGCAGCCTGCGAAGCAGAATGCCCCAAAAGCATCAAGCTGACCAACATTGCCCGGTTAAACGGGGATTTTTTAACTGCTAAAATCTTTAAATCTGACGAAGTTCACGCTTGAACAAGAATATTAAATGTCAACAAAAAGCTCTGTCAATTTTGGCGGGGCTTTTTGTTTGATATGGATTTTGTGCTTTCTTGCTAATGCTTCTTTTACCATCATAAAATTGGACAGATCAGTCAAAATGACAAACCCCAAACCCGAAAGCAGTTTTGTTATACTATTTTTATGCCGGTAAAAACAGTACGACAAACCTCAACAAACAAAATGCAGCTTGCTTTCAACCTGAAAAAAACAATTTTTTCCCTGCTATTTTTAAGCTTTTTATTGGCTTTTCAGAACAAAAGCTATGCAATTCAAAAAGCTGCTGTGGATACCATTTCGACTGCGGATGTTGATTTTTCTCCTTTGCCTGCCGATACTTCAACCCCAACAAAGGCAGCAGCACCGGTAAAAAAAGAAGTGGTTAAGCAAAAAGCCAAGGCCATCGAAGCAAAGCAAGAGCAGCAAAGTTTGTGGGCAATATTTTTAGCCGGTTTGCTGGGCGGGTTTGCGGCGTTGATTATGCCCTGCATTTTCCCGATGCTTCCTTTAACGGTTAGTTATTTTACCAAAACTGCGCAATCAAGAGGAAGCGCCATCACCAAAGCCTTAATTTACGGGCTTTCGATCATCGTTATTTATGTGGCTTTTGGTTTGGTTATCACCGTAATTTTTGGTGCTGATGCTTTGAACGACCTGGCCACAAACGGTGCTTTTAACCTCATATTTTTCCTGCTGCTGATTGTTTTTGCCGTATCTTTTTTTGGCGCTTTCGAAATCACCTTGCCATCGGCCTGGGCCAACAAAATGGACGAACAATCCGACAAAGGCGGCTGGCTCGGTCTGTTTTTTATGGCAGCCACGCTGGCTTTGGTTTCGTTCTCCTGCACCGGTCCGATTATCGGCACTTTGCTGGTTCAGGCGGCAACTTCCGGTGCTTTACTGGGGCCTGCAATCGGCATGTTTGGCTTTTCGTTAGCACTGGCCATCCCTTTTGCTTTGTTTGCCATGTTCCCTTCCTGGCTAAATTCACTGCCAAAATCCGGCGGCTGGTTAAACAGTGTAAAAGTGGTTTTAGGGTTTTTGGAACTGGCTTTAGCATTGAAATTCTTATCAAATGTAGATTTGGCGTATCATTGGGAATGGTTCGACCGCGAAATCTTTTTAGTTCTTTGGATCGTGATTTTTGGTTTGATGGGTTTATATCTCCTGGGAAAACTTAAATTTTCGCATGATTCGCCAGTTGAATATCTTTCTATTCCAAGATTGTTCCTCGCCATTATCGTGTTTGCTTTTACGGTTTATATGGTTCCCGGATTATGGGGCGCGCCTTTAAAATCCATTTCTGCATTTTTGCCGCCGCTGCAAACACAGGATTTTGATTTGTACACGCCAAGCCTCACTGCAAATAACCGTAATCAAAATACTTCAACCCAAAACAATAACGAAGCACCGCACAAATACGCCAATCTGTTTAAAGCGCCTTTGGGCTTAAACGCTTTTTTTGATTATGATGAAGCTTTGGCTTTCGCGAAGAAAAACCATAAACCGGTAATGATTGATTTTACCGGCCATGCCTGTGTAAACTGCCGTGAAATGGAAGCCAGTGTTTGGACGGACAAAAAGGTTTATGATCTGATCAGCAATGATTTTGTGCTGCTGCAATTGTATGTGGATGACAAAACCGATTTGCAGCCGGGCGAACAAACCGTAACGCCGCAAGGCAAAAAGATCAAAACAATTGGTAAAAAATGGAGCGAATTGCAGGCTTCTCGTTTCAAAGCCAACTCGCAGCCTTTTTATGTTTTGCTGGACGATGACGGAAATTTGTTGGTGCCGCCGCAAGGGGCAGATAAAAATGCAACACGTTACAGTCAGTTTTTGCAAAGCGGTTTAACGGCTTTCGGCAAAAAGTAGCTTGAATTTTAATTGGGTTTGAATTTTTTTGATTGAAGTTTAAGGCAATCTGATTAAAAGTATTTTTCAGATACTGTTTTTATGCCGGTAAAAACAGTATTCCATTAATTCCTTAAAAAATTGAAAACTATTGAGTTACAGTTATGTTAACATGCAACATAAACCCTTAAAATTATTAAATCATGAAAAATTCTGTCGAAGGCTTAGGCGTATTTCTGTTAGGAACAGCCGTTGGCGCTGCTTTAGGTATATTGTTTGCACCGGATGCAGGCGAAGAAACCCGCAGTACTTTGGTTGAAACCGCAGCCAACAGTTGGGATACGATCAAGGAAAAAGTAAAATCAGGCGAGGAACAACTGAACAATTATAAAAACCAGGCATCCACATACACAACTGAAGTTGTTGACCAGGTAAAATCAAAAGCGAAAGAAACAGCGGATGATTTAAAAAATTATAAAGACGAAGCGGTTGACCAGGTAAAATCAAAAGCGAAAGAAACAGCAGATGATTTAAAAGGTTATAAAGACGAAGTGGTTGACCAGGCCAAATCAAAAGTAAAAGAAAAGTCTAACGATCTGAACAACAACATCCAGCAGGCATAAAAATAAATCATTGTCTTTTATGGTCCCAAATAGCAGGGTTTTTTCTCCTGTTGTTTGGGATTTTTATTTTTATTGAACCTCAAAAGTTTGGCAGGCTGAACGGCAAATGATAATAGCCGCAATATTCAGGGGTGTTTAAATTTCTGGTCGTAAAAAAATTTAACATGCTTCTTTTATGCCTATAAATTTAGTGTCCGGCTGTTTTTATCGGTACAAAAAACTACAAAAGGCCAATGATTTTTATGCGGTAAAAGAAGCATCGAAATTGGGCCTGATAAAATTTAAGCAACTTAAAATCAACAGTAGCAATAATTATTTTTGAAACAGGTTCACGAAGAAAAAGGTTGCCGGGATAAAAGTTTGGCAGTAAGCGAGTTGCCATAATGGAATTGTTACACGAAAGGTTGTAAAGGAAAAGTGCCTTAACAGGGTTAAAAAACAAGAATCAGGGCAAATCACATCAATGTTACAGGTGTTTCAATAAACTATTGTGAAACTTTTTCGATTTTGTAACATCGTAAGGTTAAAACTGAAAATTACCCGGTTTATTATGAACAGCAAAAAATATATGAAACGAACATTACTCTGCATCATTATACTCCTGCTTGCTTCGGGCCTAACAAAAGCGCAAACCCTGCACGAAGTGCGTGGTGTAATACAAGACACGACCGGTGCTTCTTTGCCCGGCACCAGTATCAGATTGGTCTCGGGAACGGATACTTTGGCTACTGCCGCTAATGTGGACGGGGCTTTTGTTTTTCCGAAAGTAAAAGCAGCAGAGTTTAGCCTGACGATTGACCTGATCGGGTTTACGCCAATCAACAGGCATTATATCCACGATAAAAATGTTGCGAACATCAATATCGGTATTCTTAAGATGAAAGTTGCCGCTACGCAATTGAAAGGCGTAACCATTGTTGGAACAAACCCGATTAGGATTAAAGAAGACACGGTTGAATTTAATGCAGGTGCTTATAAAGTGAGGGAAAATGCACCAACAGAAGATATGATTAGAAAACTTCCCGGGGTAGATGTGGACAAAGACGGAAATATTACTGACCGTGGTAAATCCGTAACAAAAATCCGCATCAATGGCAAGGATTTTATGGGTGGAGATGTTAAATCGGTAACCAAAAACCTTCCTGCGGATGTGATTGAAAACATCCAAATGATTGATGATTATGGCGATCAGGCAAACCTGACGGGCGTAAAAACCGGAGAACCGGACCGTATCATGAATATCACAATCAGGAAAGATAGAAACGTGGGATATTCATTGCAGGCCACAGCGGGCGATGGGCGGGATGCATTGCCAGCTACCAATAGTGCAAGTGTAGATCCAAGTCCGACTAATCCTGCGGCAATAAATAATAATGAAAACCACAATCGTTATTTAGGGACAGTAAATTATTTTAGTTTTAAAGGCAACCGGCAAATTTCTGTTCTGGGTAATATCAATAATACAAACATCAACACTTTTACTTACGGTGGCGGCGGGCGTGGCGGCGGCGGCGGTTTTGGAGGAGGTGGCGGCGGCCGGGGAAATGCACTTAGGGGCGCAAGCACAACTACAAACCAAAACGGAATTACCGATGCCCATGCAATAGGTTTAAACTATCGGGATCAATGGGGCAAAAAGCTATCTGTGTACGGAAGCTATAGTTTTTCTGATAACCTGGGCAGCACAATTAGTAATAGTTATCAGCAAGGCATAAATGCCGGCGAAACAAATAGTGTGTTGCAAAACAGCACTCAAAGCACCCGTAACATCAACCACAGGCTTACCTGGAACATGGAATACAAGCCCGATACCATAAATTATTTTAAGTTTACACCAACCTATTCGTATGGTAGTGTAAGCACGAACGCAGATGGCAACTTTAGCAGTTTTCGTGAGGAGATAGCTAACGTTGCTTACCGGCAGTTTAGTACAGATATATCAAAATCGCCAAACATTGGGGCCACTTTGCTATACAATCATAAGTTTCCCGGACGGCGTAATTTAAGTATCAACTTAACAGCTAATTCTGCAAAAACAGATGAATCTGATAATCCTACCACACTTTATTCACCAGGTAGTCCGATGGCATCACCTAAATACCAATTAATCAACACCAACAGCAGAACCAACAGCTTTGGTACAAATGTTTCGTTTTTGCAACCGATAGGAAAGGTTTCTTACCTGGAGTTTAATTACAATTTAAATCATTCTTACACTACCAGCGATAAACGGACAGATACACTTAACGCAGCTAATCAGGATGTTTTTTATCAAAGGTTTAGTAATAATTACAATTACACGTTCACTACAAACAAAGTTGGGTTAAGTTATAGGGTGGTAGAAAGTAAATACAATTTCACGGTAGGTTTAGGCTTACAACCAGCAGTTTTAGACGGCTATTCTCCGACAACCAATCAAACTACACATGTTTCAACGCTTAATTTTGCGCCGGTAGCCCATTTTAATTATAATTTTTCCCGAACTCAGGCAATTAACCTTAATTATAACGGATCAAGCAATCAACCAAACTTCAATTACTTACAGCCGGTAATTGATTTTTCTAACGCATTATATCCGGTGCAGGGAAACCCAAACCTGATACCTGAATTTAATAACAATGTTAATTTGAGGTATAACCGCTTTAGTTTTGCTACCGGAGATATATTGTTTACTAATTTGAGCTTTAACCAAACCAGCAATAAAATTGTAGCCAATTCTATCCAGTATCCAAAAATAGATCCGTTAAACCCAACTTTGGCAGGTACTTATCTAACTAAATATCAAAATGCAGACGGATATTATAGTTCTTCAATTTTTGGGGCATATTCTAAACCCTGGGCAAAACGTAAGTACACTTTAACATTTAATGCAAATGCAAATTATACAAACAATATCGGTTATAGCAGCAGGGTTACCTATGATGCGGTTTCAAATACTGAAACATTAAATACAGAAAGAAACGTGGCAAAATCTTTGGTTGTTACGCCTGGTGTAAGGTTTAGAACAGATATAACAGATATTATTGATGCAGAACTAAATTCCAGCTACAGCATTAATACAATTAATAACTCCATCATTTCTTCTACCTTTCAAAACACAGTGGCCAGAACGCTTTCGCTTGGTTTGAACGGTAAAAATTATCTTTGGAAAAATTACACCGTAAGCTATGATTACACTAAACTTGTTTACAGTGGTTATAACGGTGTATCGCAAAAAAACCCTAATATTTTAAATGCTTATGTTGAGCGTCGTTTCTTAAAAGCAAATGCTGCAACTATCCGGATTGCAGCGTATGATTTATTTAACCAAAATACGGGTTACACTTTTACCCCAAATAATGGGGCTGCAGGTTATACCGTATCTAACGTAAACAGGTTAGGCCGTTATTATTTATTAAGCTTTAGCCTGAGGTTACAAAAATTTGCAGGCAAGGCACCTTCAAACCCGGATGATTTTAGGGGCGGCGGCGAAAGGCGGGGCGGCGGCGGATTTGGCGGCGGCCGTCCGCAATAGACTAAAAAAGTATTGATAAAAAGAGCATCTGATTATTATGGATGCTTTTTTTATAGGCGTAAAATTACGTTTGCTGCTGCTCAAACTTATTGTGCCGAAAGTAGTTGATTGATGAGAACGATCAAAAACCCTCGCCCCAATATTATGAAAGCCGAATGGAACAACCAGGTTATTGCCGAAAGCGATGCTACAATTGTAGTTGAAAACAACCATTATTTCCCGCAGGAAAGTGTAAAAAAAGAATTTTTAAAGCCGTCGTCCACGCATTCAACCTGCCCGTGGAAAGGTTTGGCCTCGTATTATTATTTGGATGTTGACGGAAAGCAAAACCCGGATGCGGCCTGGTTTTATCCGGAACCAAAGGATGCGGCCAAACAAATCAAAAATTACGTAGCCTTTTGGAAAGGTGTAAAAGTTGCCCAATAAACACAATTAATGAAAACTTACGATGCCATAATTATCGGTTCTGGCCAGGCAGGCACGCCGCTGGCCAAAAAACTGGCCAAAGCAGGCAAAAAAACAGCGATTATTGAGAAACGGTTTGTTGGAGGAACGTGCGTAAACGATGGCTGTACGCCAACAAAAACGTTGATTGCTTCGGCCAGGATGGCTTATATGGCCACCCGAAAAGATTTGGGCGTGGAGATTAAAGATTATAAAATTGATTTCCCGGCCATCATGCAACGCAAAGAAAACATCGTTTTGAAATCCAGGAACGGCGGACAAAAAGGTTTGGAAGAAACCGAAAACCTGGGCCTTATTTTTGGCGATGCTTCTTTTACCGGCATAAAAACAGTATCAATCAATTTAAATGATGGCGGCGAAGAAGAATTAACAGCCGGACTAATTTTTATTGATACCGGCGCCAAAACCACCATCCCCGAAATTGATGGCATAAAAACAGTACCGTATCTTACTTCAACCACCATTTTGGATTTAAAAGAATTGCCGGAAAGCCTGATCATCATCGGCGGCAATTATATCGGGTTGGAATTTGGGCAGATGTTTTCCCGCTTCGGTTCAAAAATAACAATTCTGGAAAAAGGCAAAAGGATTATGTCTAAGGAAGATGAAGACGTAAGCGAAACGGTAACACAGTTTTTAACCGAAGAAGGCATCACCATAATCAGCGATGCAGAAATCAGCAAAGCGGAAAAATCCCCCGAAGAAAAAATCACGGTAACTATAAAAAAAGACGGCCAGCAGCAACAAGTTACCGCTTCTCATTTGCTGATTGCTGCCGGACGTTCGCCTCAAACCAAAACCCTCAACTTAGACAAAACCGGTGTTGAGGTTGACGAAAAAGGCTACATCAAAGTAAACGACAAATTAGAAACCACGGCCGAAGGAATTTATGCTATGGGCGATGTAAAACCCGGCCCGGCGTTTACGCATATCGCTTACAACGATCATTTGGTGGTGCTGAAAAACCTGTTGGAAAATGCCAATGTTTCTATCAAAGGGCGCCCGGTTCCGTATTGCATGTTTACCGACCCCCAATTGGGCCGCATCGGTTTATCCGAAGACGAAGCCCGAAAGCAAGGTTTGGATATTAAAGTGGCAAAATTGGCAATGAGTCATGTAGCACGCGCGGTTGAAACCGATGAAACCAAAGGCTTTATGAAAGCAGTGGTTGATGCTAAAACGGACCAGGTTTTGGGTGCAACGGTTTTAGGTTACGAAGGCGGTGAAGTAATGTCGGTTCTTCAAATGGCGATGCAGGGAAAAATAACCGCACATCAACTGCGTGAAAACATTTTTGCGCATCCAACGCTATCAGAATCAATCAATAATTTGTTTATGACGATAGAAGAAGCGTAAATTGCTTTTATGATTGTAGCCGAACACCTGCGCAAAGATTTTGGTAAAACTGCTGCGGTTGACGATATTTCTTTCGAGGTGAAAGAAGGCGAAACGCTGGTACTTTTAGGCACAAGCGGCTGCGGAAAAACAACCACGCTGAAAATGATCAACCGGCTGACGGAACCTTCGGGCGGACGGATCAGCGTAAATGGAAAAGATGTTTTAGAACAAAACCCCGACGAGTTGCGGCGAGGAATCGGTTATGTGTTGCAGAACAACGGCTTGTTTCCGCATTATTCTGTGGCCGAGAATATGGCGATCGTTCCGAAATTATTGAAATGGGACCAACAGAAAATCTCCCAAAGAACTAAAACTTTGCTGGAAAAACTGCATCTTCCCGAAAAATATTTAGCCTTATATCCAAACGAATTAAGTGGCGGCCAGCAGCAACGCGTTGGCTTGGCGCGCGCTTTAATGGCCGATCCGCCGGTATTGTTGATGGACGAAGCTTTTGGCGCTTTGGATCCGATTACGCGTTCGGCAATCCGCAAAGAGTTTAAACAGTTGGACGAGTTTAAGCGGAAAACCATCGTGATGGTTACGCATGATGTGCAGGAAGCTTTTGAAATGGCCGACCGGATTTGCCTGATGGATGCCGGAAAAATCAAACAAATTGGCACGCCTGCCGAACTGCTTTTTAATCCTGCCGATGCTTTTGTCGCTTCTTTTTTGGATGACCAGCGTTTTCAGTTGGAGTTGAAAGCCGTTTCGTTAAATGACCTTTGGGAACGTCATGCTTCTTTTACCGGCATAAAATCAGTGCCTTTTGTTTCTTCGGAAAGCAGTGTTTGGGAAACAGTTTCTATCATTCAAAAAAATAATTTAAAGCAAATCAGCATTCATCAACCCAAAACCGATAGCTGGAAACAAACCAGTTTAAAAGAATTAATGGATGCTTTTTTTACCCTGCAAAAATCAGCATGAACAACCAGCAGCAAAGTTTATGGCAATTTATGCGGCAGGAACACGAAAAATTGTTGCAGCAAACCATCGAACATTTGGGCCTGACGTTTACGTCGTTGTTGCTCGCCATCTTAATCGGTTTGCCGCTGGGGATTTGGATTGCGCGTAAAAAACAATTTGCCGGCAGCGTTCTGGGTTTTGCCGGTGTGCTGCAAACTATTCCAAGCATTGCGCTGCTGGGTTTTATGATCCCGCTGTTGGGCATCGGCCCAAAACCAGCTATTGTTGCACTGTTTTTATACGCGCTGCTGCCCATCATCCGCAATACGTTTACCGGCATCAGCGAAGTAAATGCCACGGTAAAAGAAGCAGCGCGCGGCATGGGCATGAGCAGTTGGCAAATATTGTTCAAGGTAGAATTGCCACTGGCGATGCCGGTTTTGCTGGCCGGAATACGCACGGCAACCGTGATCAATGTTGGCGTGGCCACGTTAGCGGCTTTCATCGCGGCCGGTGGTTTGGGCGAATTTATTTTCGGCGGCATTTCCCTCAACAACACCAACATGATTTTGGCTGGTGCCATTCCGGCAGCTTTGCTGGCCATAATTTTAGATTTTTTGCTCTCGCGGATACAAAACCTCAGCTTTAAAAAAATCAAGGTTTTTTTGTGGCTGCTGCCGGTTGCCATGCTTCTTTTATCGTCCTTTTATTTTATTCCGAATTTGGGAAAAGGCAAATTGCTGGCCGGTTTTACGCCCGAATTTATGGGCAGAAGAGATGGTGATTTAGGTTTACGTGAAATCTATGGCTTAAAAATCAAAACCGTTGTCATCAGCGATGCCGTAATGTATAAAGCGGCTTTTGAAAAGCATTTGGATGTGATCAGCGGTTACAGTACAGACGGTCGGTTAAAAGCTTTCGATTTAACGATTTTGGAAGACAACAAGCACATTTTTCCGCCTTATTATTGTGCGCCGGTAGTTCGGAAAGATGCCTTGCAAAAATTCCCGGAACTGGAAAAAACGTTAAATTTATTGTCGGGAACGATCAACGATTCCATCATGACGGATTTAAACTACAAAGTGGATTACCTCAAGCAATCGCCCGAAAAAGTAGCACACGATTTTTTGGTGAAACAGCAACTTTTTCGCCCTTCCCGGAACGGAAAAAACGGGACGGTGCGCATTGGCTCCAAAATTTTTGGTGAACAATATATTTTAGCAGCGATGTATGCCGATCTGATCCAAGGCTACACCAATTATGCCGTTGCCACAAAAACCGGTTTAGGCGGAACGAAGATTTGTTTTGATGCTTTGACCAACAACCAGATTGATTTTTATCCCGAATACACCGGCACTGGTTTGCTCGTGATCTTGCAGCCTCCGCAAAAAACCACCGATTCCATTAGCGGCAGCAAACCCAAAGTATATAATTTTGTTAAAAAGATGTTTGAACAGCAATATGCGCTGGAATGGCTGAAACCGATTGGTTTTAACAACGCTTACGCTTTAATGATGCGCAGTAAACAAGCGCGCGGACTTCATATCAAAACAATTTCCGATCTAAAAAAATACCTGCAAAAAGAGTAGCATGAATTTATTACAAGCCTACGAAACCGTCCGCCAGCGGTCAAAACAAATCTGTGCGCCGCTGCAAACCGAAGATTACGTGGTGCAGCCGATACCGGATGTGAGTCCGCCAAAATGGCATTTAGGGCATACCACCTGGTTTTTTGAAACCTTTGTCCTCAAACCCAATGTTGTTGGCTACCAGGAATTTAACCCGGATTATAACTACGTTTTCAATAGTTATTACGAAACGGTTGGCGCACGTGTCATCCGGACCAACCGTGGTAATTTGAGCCGGCCAACCGTTCAGGAAGTTTACGCCTACCGGGATTATGTGGACGAGGCGATGGAAAAGCTGCTTTCTTGTCCTGTTTCCCCGGAACTGCAGGAATTGCTGACCTTGGGTTTTTACCACGAAGAGCAGCACCAGGAATTGTTGTGGACGGATATCAAATACATTTTGGGCCACAACCCTTTGTTTCCGGCGTATGCCGAGCAATATCCGCAGGGAGAGAACTTTGACGGCGATACTGTTTTTATCCCTATAAAATCAGGCTTGTACCAGATTGGGCACAAAGGCGACGGTTTTTATTTTGATAACGAACTGGGCCGGCATACCGTTTTTTTGCATGATTTTGAGATCAGTAACACATTGGTGAGCAATGAGGAATACCTGGAATTTATCAACGATGGCGGTTATCAAAACTTCCGTTTCTGGCACGCAGAAGGCTGGGACTGGGTAAAAAACAACGAAATCAAAGCACTGCTTTACTGGCACCAGATGGATGGCGAATGGTTCAATTATACGTTAGGCGGATTAAAACCCGTAAAACCGGAAGAACCGGTTTGCCACGTCAGTTTTTATGAAGCCGCTGCTTTTGCCGCCTGGAAAGGGTTTCGTTTGCCAACCGAATTTGAGTGGGAAGTTGCTGCCAAACAATTAAATTGGGGCAGCCGCTGGGAGTGGACCAACAGTGCCTACTTGCCTTATCCCGGTTTTATTACCGCGCCCGGTGCCATCGGCGAGTACAACGGCAAGTTTATGGTGAACCAGATGGTGCTACGCGGCGCTTCTGTTGTTACTTCGCCAAACCACAGCCGTAAAACCTATCGTAATTTTTTTCAAACCAATGCGCGCTGGCAATACACCGGCATCCGCTTGGCCAAATAATTTTATCCCGATGAACCCTGATACTTTTACCCAATCTGTTCCTGAACCATTTCCTGCCGAAACAAAAACACAAAGCTCTTTTTACCGAGATGTGCTTGCCGGTTTAACCGCTTCCCCCAAAAAGCTGCAATCCAAATATTTCTACGATGCGGCGGGCGATAAACTGTTCCAGGAAATTATGAACTGCCCGGAATATTACCTCACCAACTGCGAAATGGAGATATTTTCGGAACAGACCGCAGTTTTGGCACAAACTTTAACTAATCGTTTTGAGGCTTTCGATTTGATTGAGCTGGGTGCAGGCGATGCCACAAAATCAATTTACCTGCTGCAGTATTTGCTGGAGCAAAAGGTTGATTTTACGTATTTGCCGATTGATATTTCTTCCAATGTAATCGGGCAATTGGGGCAAAACCTGCCGCAAAAACTGCCGGGCCTGCACATGCGCGGTTTAAACGGCGACTATTTTGATATGCTAAAAGAAGCATCGCAGCTTTCATTGCGCCCAAAAGTGGTGTTGTTTATGGGATCCAACATCGGAAATATGCCGGTAAAAGAAGCACAGGAATTTTGCCAGGCAATGCGCCATCAACTATCACCTAACGACTTACTGATTATCGGTTTTGATCTCAAAAAAAACCCGAAAACGATTTTGGCTGCTTATAACGATGCGGCTGGAATCACTAAAAACTTCAACCTCAATTTATTAAAACGGATAAACCGCGAACTGGAAGCCGATTTTGATTTGAATCAGTTTGACCATTATCCAACTTACAATCCCGAGACCGGTGCCTGCAAAAGTTATTTGGTCAGCTTAAAAAAGCAACAAGTGAAGTTGGGCGAACATTTGATTGCGTTTGAAGAAAACGAACTGATTGACATGGAAGTTTCGCAAAAATACAACCTGCAGGAAACGGACGCGCTGGCAAAGCAAGCTGGTTTTGAACCTATTGCGCATTTTTTTGATGGTAAAAAGTGGTTTGTGGATGCGCTTTGGGAGTGTGTTTAGAAGGAATAGTAAGCTTTGACTTTTAGAGCCTGTTTAAATTTATACAAGTAAAAATGGCAATGCTTCTTTTACCGTATAAAAATTGGTGTTTGCATCAATTTAAATAAATCAAGAACTTGATGTTTACTGTTTTTTAAGGGGATAAAAGAAGTATGGAAAAATTCGACAAAATTTAAACAGGCTCTTAATGTTTGAATAAATGTATTTTAGAAATTAAATAGAACTTTATTACAATTTGGTATAGAACGTTAAATACAAATCAGCACAAAGATGATTTCTTCACCATTGATTCAACGTATTAATCACGTCGCACCACTTTCCAAAGAACTGGAAGAATGTATTGTTGCCAGCTTAAAAGAAGAAGAATTTTGCAAGCGTGATTTATTGTTGAAAGAAGGACAAATAGCCAGGCAGATTTACTTTATTCAAAAAGGTTTTTGCCGGGCTTTTTATTCGAAAGAGGATAAAGAATACACCACTTGGTTTATGGGCGAAGGCGATATTATGATTTCCGTTTATAGTTTTTTTACCCAGCGGCCTTCCGTAGAAAGCATCGAAGTTTTGCAAGACGCAACTTTCCTTTCCATGTCATGGCAGCAATTGCAAAAAATCTACCATGATTTCCCTGAGTTTAACCTTTTTGGCCGGATCATCACCGAGCAATACTATATTAAGAGTGAAGAGCGAGCCATTGCTTTACGCACTTTATCTGCCAAAGACCGGTATGAAAATTTATTAAAAACTTACCCCAACATTCTTCAAAAAGCATCTTTAGGACAAATTGCATCACATTTAGGCATGAATCTGGAAACTTTAAGCAGAATTAGGGCAAAAGTTGTTTTTTGACTTTTGTCAAAATTATTGTGATTTCTTTTCTGTCATTTTAAATCAAATTAATTAAAAGACATTATGAAAAAAAATTACATCTCCCTGCGGCATATCATAGCCCTTGTGCTTTTGCTTGCCGCCTTTACTATTAATAGCTGTCGAAAAGAATCAACCCAAACAGACCCAACAGCTTCTGAAGATGCCAAACTAATTGCAGATGCCAAAACTTACTTTGAAAGCAGTGGCCTGAAAACAGGTTCGGTAAAAGCCAATGCGTTAAATGCTTATAAAACACCTATCCAATTATTGACCAAAACCATAAATTGGGATTCTGCCTATACCCAAACCATCTCTACAGGTAAAATAGTTGTGCTGCCGGTACATTATAAAGAAAACAGTTATATGAAGGTGGGCGTAAACGAATTGCCTTTAAGCTCGTTGACACGTCTGTTTATTTACAAAAACAAAAAAGGGGTTATGTGCACAGAAGTGGTAACGCGTATACCTGATACCACTTGCCTTAACAACAGGGGCAGGGACAGGCCTTTTTCGGGCATAATCAATGTTTGGGACTGGCATGGTAATTTCATTAAGGGCTACAGTATCAAGAATGGCACCGAAAAACACTTGGGCGCACCCGATTATACAGCCAACAGTAGCAGCCCACTTAAAGCAATGAATCTTAAAACGGATGCCTATGACGAAATATGCGTTACGGAACCATATGGGGTTTGTGTTTCCGTAGATGGAGGGCTAACATGGTACTGCCATGATCAGGGATATTATCTGCAATGCACAATCAGTTGGATAGACTTTGGCGATGGTACTGGTAGCGGGCCTACCGGGGTAGATTATAGTGGCGGCGGAGGTGGCAGTGTTGGCAGCTCAAGCCCTACTCTTTCATCTACTGATATTGCAAATTCTACCTATGTTAATGATGGAAAGCCTACAATTGATCCAGTTAAATATTTCAATTGTTTTAATGATGGGAAAACCGCAAGCCAGTATAAAATGACTTTATATGTTAATCAACCATCACCGGGAACTAATGCCCCATATGCGATTGCTACTTACGCACAAGGACATTGGGAATTACCAGATGGAAAATGGTTTGATGTAGGGCATACGTTCGTAGGATTTGAAAAAATAAATACCGACGGAACATCTGTTACACAAGTTATGGGCTTTTATCCTGGAGGAAATGGTATTTATTCTAAAGGAGTTATAAAAGATGATAGCAATCATCCATATGACGTTAGCTATACCTCTTCGGTAAATGCATCACAATTTAATGCGGCTTTACAACTTGTAGTTGATAACGGTAATTTAGCTCAATATCAACTTTCTGTAAATTCGATTCTTGGAATAAACGAATATAATTGTACGGATGCCGCCATACATTGGATGTGGCAAGCAAACGTCAATGTACCAAATGGGGCACCAAATGGATCATTAAATACATCGCCTGGTCAATACGGGCAAGACTTACTTTCAATGCCAGGAGTTAGTACTACCTCTTCTCAAGCACCAAGCAGTCATGGAGCCTGTAATTAAAACTAATATGTTATGAAAGCTTTACTTTTATTATTGATATTATTATCTTTTATTATTGCTATACCAACCAATCTCGGTTGGTGGGGGTTGTTTAGCAGCGAATTTTTAGCACCAATGTCGATGATTAAGGCCGGGTCGATTAGTGCCGAAAGGCTGTTAGCTTGGATAATATTGATAATATCACACTTGTCGGTCTTAAGTTTGATTTTTTTAACCAAAAAGCCATTTTTTTTCACTACGCTATTTTGCTTCCCTGTAGTATTTATTTTTATTTTTATATTATTTGATTTCTTGTCGGCATTTTTTTTAGTACCCTTTATTATTATATGGATCATCGCACTTATTAAACAATGGATTAAAAGTAAAAAGGCAGGTTTGACATTAAAAGTAACAGAATGAAAGGATTGCTTTTTTTGATGATCGTATTTTCGTTCTTCTCCAATTTTACTGTTAATGAGTTTGGCTGGATGGTCGTTTACAAAATGGAGTTCCCCAATCTAACAGATTTCATCAAATCCGATTATTATGACTTTTCGATATTTATCATCTGGGCTTTGCTTTTAGTAGCACATGCTATTACAATAAGTTTGCTGTTTTTAACCCGTAAAAAGCACTTTCCGGAGTTGTTGTTTTGTGCACCGTTACTATATATCATCTTTTTTGTGTTCTTCAATTTGCTGGCAATTCCCTTGTTGTTCCCTTTTATCTTGATTTGGCTTGCTGCTTTATTATACCAAAAAACAAAAACAAAAAAAATCAAAATTAAAATCAAAACCGAAATCCTGCTTCTTGCCATGTTTTTAGGCTTCCTTTTTGCTGCATTTCCGATAGCCGAGTCATTGCCTCAGTTTAGGAAGGATTTGTCTAATGCTTTTATGACAATAAAAAACGGAAGCAACAGATCGTCGGCCATTTTGTGGCTATTGCTTATCGCATCCAATGGGGCATTAATCAGCATAGCCTTTTTCAGGAAAAAGAAATATTTTAACAAGCTCTTAATATGGATACCGGCATTTTTTATAGCCATATTTATAGTATATAATTACTCCGCTTTCTTTTTCCTGATTCCCTTCATTGGCATCTGGGTTACAGCCTTAATTGAAGAAAGGCAACATATAGCTTATTAAAACAAGTTTGTTTTAACGAAGTTTTTAAAGTAAAGCCTTTTTCTATGAAACCCAACCCAACTTCCCGCCGCGATTTTCTCCGTCACCTTTCGCTTGGTGCAGGCGCTTTAACTTTAGGTTCGGCGCTTGCATCGTTTGATGAGCTTCTTTTAGCAGATAAAAAATTGGGTATTGCTTTGGTGGGATTAGGAAATTATGCAGGCGGACAATTGGCTCCGGCTTTGCAGCAAACCAAAAATTGTTACTTGGCCGGGATCGTAACCGGAACGCCGGAAAAAGCCAAAACCTGGTCGGCAAAGTACAACATCCCGCAGAAAAATATTTACAACTACCAAAACTTTGATTCTATCGCCCAAAACCCGGACATTGATATTGTTTACGTCGTGCTGCCGGTTTCGATGCACAAAGAATATACCATCCGCGCAGCAAAAGCCGGAAAACATGTGATCTGCGAAAAACCAATGGCGCTAAACGCAGCAGATTGCCGGGAAATGATTATGGCTTGTAAACAGGCAAACCGGATGCTTTCGATTGGTTACCGCCTGCATTTTGAACCGCATAACCTGGAAGTGATGCGCTTAGGCCAAAAGCAAGTTTTAGGAAAAGTAACGCAGTTAGAAACAGCCAATGGTTTTACTTGGGGAGGGCCGCCAACATGGCGGCTAAAAAAAGCAATGTCTGGCGGCGGCGGATTAATGGATATGGGGATTTATGCGATACAAGGCGCACGATATACTTTGGGACAAGAGCCAATCGCTGTAAAAGCAACCCAGGAAAAAACAAAACCGGAATTGTTTAAAGACGTGGACGAAACCGTTTTTTGGGAACTGGAATTTCCGGGAGGCTTGGTAACGAAGGGAAAATCAAGCTATAACAACAACTGGGGCTATTTAAAAGCAAAAACAGAAAAAGGCTTTTTTGAACTGGAACCGGCTTATGGTTACGGCGGTATTGACGGCAGAACCTCAAACGGGCCGATGAACATTCCGAATGTTATCCAGCAGGCTTTGCAAATGGACGATTTTGCAAATTGTGTCATCACCAAAAAACCAACACGCGTTCCTGGTGAAGAAGGCTTAAAAGATATGTTGGTTGTTGATGCAATTTACCGAAGCCTGGATTCGGGCAAACGCGAAAAGATTGGTTAAATTAATTTGCTTCTTTTATCGCCCATTTTTTTAAGGCAGAATCTTTTTGTGTTTGATTTAACTTGTAATTGTACTGGTACAATGCACTTTCCCAATCGCCGTAAGCGGGATTGGGAAATACAATAAATTTTTTTCCAAATTCTGCTGCTTGTTGTTGTGTGTTTTGCATACGCTCGTCATAGTTTTTATGCTCAAACAAAGTAGAAAAATCGCTTAAATTATCGCCCAAAAGCATAATTACTTCATGGTTTTGCAGCACTTGCAGCCGCCGCGTTTCTTTGCTTGACGAGGCTTCTTTTAGCAGCAAATGTTTAATATCAGCATTTGGCAGGGCGTATTTTTGCAGGTTTTTTAAAGTTCCCGGCAGCTCGTCTTTATCACGATTGGTAATGTAAAATATTTCAACACCTTTTTTGGCCGCGTATTTTAAGAAAGACGGCGCCCCTGCAATCGTGTCTGCTGCTGCTTTTGCCGTCCAGACTTTCCAGGTTTTTAGGTCGAAATCCTTTCCTTCCAAAGCTTCGCTCATATCATGCGGACTATTATCTAAAACGGTTTCATCAATATCCGTAACAATAGCTTTTGGTTTTGTTGTTGGTTGCAATAAAGCCTGGTCTAAACGTAAACGCGCAAAATTATAAGCCTGGAAACACAAAGCTTTGTATTCTGCCGCACGCTGCATCCAAAGGTTGGCCATTACTTTGCCACCAATGGCAGGTGCAACAACAACCGGAATGCCTGTTCTGGCTGTAGAAACAACGCTTTTTTTAGAAGAGCAAGCGCAAAACGCCGAAACCAGCAACAGCGATACAACAATTTTTTTCATTTTTTTCAGAAGTAAAACTACGGTAAACTTAAAGCCTGTTTAAATTTATTCGAGAAAAAGCACTAATGCTTCTTTTACCCTATAAAAATTGGTGTTTGCATCACTTAAACAGATCAAGAACTTTATGTTTGCTGTTTTTTTAGGTGATAAAAGAAGCATGGAAAATATACTGAACAAATTTAAAACGGGCTCTTAAAGATTTTAAATTTATACTTTGTCAGTTTTGCAATCGAAAACAACGCTAAAAGCAAAAGGGTAGTTTACATTTTCATTAATCTCGGGTACAAGCGTAAAAATACTTCTCCTGCCATCGGGTTTTTGCCATACAAACCGTTCAACCTGCTGTCGGCACCGTAATAGCTCAATTGTCCGCCTGCTGCCAGGTTTAAAGGGCCAAGCCTGAACAGGTCATAATTTAAACCTAAAGTGATGGCGTTAACCGGGAAAACGGTATCATTGCCATAAACAACAGGGTTTAAAACCAATTCTTCTGTTGTTTTTTGAACAAATTCGTAACGGGTATAAAAGTCTAATCTTTTCAACCGCAAGTTAGCTTCAAATAAAGCAGAATTATCGCCCTGTTGGGCAGGTGTTTTGTTCAATCCCCATAAAGCAGTTGCATTAAAAGTTTTTTCATCACCTAAAGGCAGGCTGTAGGTTGCCGAAGCTGTTGTGCGGGAAACGTTCTCTTCCGGGTGCAGTTCTTCCGGGCTTTTTAAAAAACCGTGCGAAACCTGCAAAGCCCAGTTTGCAGAAGGGTTGTAGTTTAACCTCGCGCTGTAGGAATCAAATTTAGGCTGATCAAAATTATACCGGTTTTCATTCGGCTCGCGGCCGGTAAAAGAGGAGGCTTCGATTTTAAAATCATCAAAGCGGAAACCAATGGTAGCCACGCCAAAAGTAATATGGGTAGCATCAGACCAATGATGGCTAATCGGTGCATCAGGATTGGCCATGGCCGAAGGGCGGTGCATAAAAGCAACCGGGCCTAAAGCAGGTTCGCCGGGATAACCGATGTAAAAGCTCAGGTCAGTTTTTTTAGAAAAAGAATAGGCGTAACTGGCAGACAATTCCGAAAACAGATCGTGCGGGTGCTGGCGGTCAAACAAGGACTGGCCTTTCCAACTTTCGCCGGATTGGAAAAGCAAAGGATAACCGTTTCCACCTTCCGTAACCGCGTCAAGCGACAGCATCAAATTAAAATGCAGCAGACCATTTTTACCAACCTGCCGCTGCGCCATGCCCATAAACCAGTTTGGCGCATCCAGCTTGTCGGCACCGCGGCTGCCTTTGTTAAACAAATCCTGCTTGGTGTACCTGAAATCAACATTGCCATGAACCATGTACTGCCAATTTTGGCCGTGCAACATAATGCCATAAACAGGGGAAGCATCCGGCAGCCAGCTTGTGCCCGATCCGCTTCTGCTCATCGGTAAGTTTTTGGATTGAGAATTTGACATCATTTTCATACCAGCCATATCTTCATCCATCATCTCCATGCTGTTTTTATGGGTGTTTTTTTGGTGATGCCTGCTTGTATCCGCCATATCCATGTCCATTTTTTGGGCAAGAGATTGGTTTTTTAATCCAATTAACAGGATCAACAGGCCGAATAAATACTTCATAAAAACAGAAATTAAATTTTATCAATCGGCTTGCGCTGCGCCAAGCCGGATGTTTTAAACTGGCTTGGTGTTAGGCCGGTGATGCTTTTAAACTGTGCCGATAAGTGCGCGCTGCTGCTATAGTTCATCTTCCAGGCAATCTCGTTCAGGTTCAGTTCGCCGTATTCCAGCAGTTCTTTTACTTTTTCAATTTTTTGCTGAATGATAAATTTCTCAATCGTAACATCTTCTGCTTCCGAAAAAACGCGGCTCAGGTAAGCATAATCTTTATGTATATGGGCCGAAAGGTACTGCGAAAAAACAACATGCGAATCCGTTAAGTCTGTATGGTGGACCTTTTCGATGATTAAACTTTTGATCTGCGCCACTAAACGGTCTTTTTCGTTATCAATCAACTCAAACCCCAGAATTTTAAAGGCAGAACCGATGGCGCTTAATTGGGCAGCATCAGGTTCGGGTTCCACAGAAGCAGCACCAAGGCTGGTTGCTTCTACCTGAAACCCTAAATTTTCTAACTGCTGTTTCACAACCAAAATGCAGCGGTCGCAAACCATATTTTTGATGTGTAATTTCATGGGGTTTTTGTCGTCTTAACAATCAGAATTACAGTTGTTCTGCAACGAACCCTTTTTCGTGCAAAACGGCAACAATTTGCCGTATTGTTTGGGCATCCTGCGTTTGTACGGTAAGTGTTTTTTGGGGAGAAGCGGTATCAACTTCCCATTTTTCCAACCCTTTTAAGTTGTTTAGAGAAGGTGTAACGGCAGCAATGCAACCGCCACATTTAATATTCGTTTTAAATCTTAAAGTTTCCATTTTTTTGAATTGTTAAAGCATAAAAATTTGTGTGGTAAAAGAAGCATTGTTGCCGATGCTTCTTTTATCGGGTAAAAATCAGTGCTGAATTATTGGTGCAAAAATACTTCCTGCCGAAAGCAAATGCGTTACAAGATTTTGGAAGACATTTATATAATATTGCGATTGCTCAAAGTTTCAATGCTTCTTTTACCGGCATAAAAAAAGGGACGCAAAAAATTGCATCCCTTTTCTTTCACTTAAAAATTATCAAATCTAATAACGCATAAAAGCAGCAATAATGCTTTCTTTCGGCATTTCTTCTGCGTCGAGGATGTGTACCGTGCCGCCATTCAATACTGTTTTTACCACTGCTTTATTCACCAAGCATTCGTCGCCTTCCTGCTTTTGGTCATGGATTTCCAATTTGTTGTCGGCTTCGTTAAACGTGCCCCAAATGTGCGCGTCTTTTTGTACAAAAAGATCAGAAACACGGCTGTAAAAACTTGCCGGTATTACGGTTTCGGGCATAGAAGAAGTGAGCGGCGTGGCAATGTGGTTATAATAATTTTCCAGCGCAGACTGGTGGACAGATTTGAAGTAAGGCGCCAGTTTTTCGCGGGCTTTTTCCCATAAAACTAATTTGTCTTCCCGTTCATAATTCCCAAAAATGGCTTCTTCAGATATGTGCTTGTAGCGCGAAACCTGGCGGTAGGCGCCAACCTCGCTGTCCACGGCCGCCAACAGGAGCGGTTTATGGTCGTTTGCCAATACCTGTTTCCATAAACCCTGGTCTATAGCCCGCAGGTAATTGGCGAGGTAGTCCTTTTCATTGGCATAATGCGAGCTATTGTGCGGGTAAGTGTCCGTTGGCACAGGTTCCGGTGCCGGCCCACCTTCCCTAAATATCTGGTTTCCTTCTTTTTCCTGAAAATTGATCACGTCGTCAATCCCCTGGGGCAAAACCACGGCGTTCAGTTCCTGCATCCCATAAGCGTTCCCCAAATAAAACCGGGACACGTGCTTGCTAAAAACCAAGACATAAAACTGCTCGTCGTTGGTAAGCACAGGCATCAACGGGCTGATATAAAAGGAGCTGTTGACGACCAGTTCTCCCTTAATCGGCAGCGGCAAGGTCAGTGTCTTAAAAAACCCTTCGGCGATAAATATGGCCAGCCCTTCCAACTGGTTGTTCCAAAAAAGTTCATGCTGAAGCAAGTCGTGGCCGGGTTGTAAAAATTGTTCCGCTTCGCCTTTGCTCATCCCTTTTTGCCGAAGCTGCTTTTCTGCCTCCTGAAGCTGCGTTTTTAAAATAATTGGGTCTTGCTTCTCATTTTGCACAACTTCTGATGAACGGTGCGTTGGCATAAAAATAGAAACACAAGGATCTGATTGGTAATTTGCCAGTTCTGCAAACTCTTCTTTTGATAATAATTCCATGCTTTACAATTTAAGTGTTGTCATTATCGGTTGTGTCTTCGCCTTTGTTTACGTTGCGGTTGGCGTGCCGTATGTACACGTTGTCCGCAGGCTGGTCTGGCCCGTCGGTATATTTCTCGGTCAGGTTTTCATCCGTTTCCGGGTCTGTGCCTGCAAAAGCATCCCTCAAACCGTTTGTATTTTTACCAGAACCGGATGGTTTTCCTTTTGGCGGGATAAATTTCCCTTCTCTGTCTTTTGCCATAGCTTATGTTAATTGATAATTGAAAACAACAGCATTAAAAGGTTAAGGGTTTTGATAAAGATAAATATGTTTTGGCCCACCAATTTTTAGGTGGTAAAAGAAGCATCACCGAGAATCATACAAGCCGATACTTTTTGGACTAAGTTACATAAACGGTTATTATTGCATCAAACCTAATAAAACCTGGAATGAGCGTAACAAAACCAGAACCTGCTGTTTTAAAAACCAAACCGCATTTCGAAATTTTGGATGGGCTGAGGGGAATAGCGGCAATTGCCGTTGTCATTTTCCATTTTATGGAAATTGCCGTTCCCGATTATCCTAAAAACTTTATTGCACATGCTTACCTGGCCGTTGATTTCTTTTTCTGCTTGTCCGGTTTTGTAATTGCTTATGCGTATGATAGCAAACTGGAGAAAATAGGCGCCATACAGTTTTTTAAGTTGAGGCTGATCCGTTTGCATCCGTTGGTCATAATCGGTTCGATGTTGGGCTTGCTCACCTTTGTTTTCGATCCGTTAAGCAATTTGCACGCAGCATACAGTTCCGGCAAAACTTTCCTGATGTTTCTGGCTTCCTGCCTGTTGGTCCCTTTTGCGGCAGTGCCCGAACGTTATTTCAACTTTTTCCACCTCAATCCGCCAACCTGGTCGCTGTTTTGGGAATACGTGGCCAACATTTTTTATGCGCTCGTCCTTTTTAAATTGCGCAACAAAACGTTGTGGTTTTTATTGTTGGTTGCCGCAGTTTTACTTTGCTGGGAAGCCCATTACGCCGGCCAGTTAGGTATTGGCTGGGGCAAAGGCAATTTTACGGGCGGCGGTGTCCGTGTTTTTTATTCTTTTTTGGCCGGAATGCTGGTTTACCGCTCCAAATGGATCATCAAATCCCGCCTGGGTTTTATCTCGATTGGTATATTGCTGACCGTCATTTTCCTGGTTCCGTTTAACGATAAATTCAACCGCCTAACAGATCCTGCCATTGTCATTTTTTACTTTCCGTTTTTAATTGCTTTGGGCGCAGGTGCCAGCCTGAGTGTCAAAAGCAACCGCATTTGCAAATTTTTGGGCGAAATTTCTTATCCGCTTTACATGGTCCATTATCCGTTTATCTGGGTGTTTTTTAGTTATGTTGAAGCAAAAAAACCAACGATGGGACAACTGGAAATTGTAATCCCGATAGCAACCGTTTTGTTAATTGGCCTTGCGTATTACGTTTTGGTTTTCTTCGATCTTCCCCTGCGCAAATATTTTACCGCCAGGATGAAGAAAAACTTGTAATGCTTCTTTTATGCCCATAAATTTTGTTTTTGAATTTTGTACCGAATAAAGAAAACCCAAATAAACCACCAATTTTTATAGGGTAAAAGAAGCATCACATTGCTAAAAATTATAGGAGAAATCCGAAAAAAAGCGTTAATATAGCGTAGTGAATTTAACCCCGACTTTACAAAAACCGCTCAAAATATTGCAGGCTTCGGCTGGCTCCGGCAAAACGTTCAGCCTCACCGCGCATTACCTGGTGCTTTTGTTTGATAACGAGCTAAAGTACCGCGAAGTGCTGGCCGTAACCTTCACCAACAAAGCCACCGAAGAAATGAAAAGCCGTATTTTGAGCGTGCTTCGTTCGTTGGCTTTGGGCGATGAAAGTGCTGCGGTTTTCCGAAAAATCATTCAGCAAGCGCATCCGCTCCTCAACCCAAACCAATTGCAGGAGCGGGCGCATAAAATTTACCGGCGCATTTTGCACGATTACAGCCGCTTTGCCATCAACACGATTGACGGTTTTGTGCAGCAGGTGATCCGCAGTTTTACGTTTGAATTGGGTTTGGATGCCGGTTACAAACTGGAAATGAACCAGGACAAAGTGAAAAAAGCTTTGGCCGATAAACTAAACGAACGGCTCGACGAAAAGCCCGAACTGCTGCAATGGATCATCAATTTGGCTTTGGACCGCGTAAGCGAGAACAAAAGCTGGAACTACCGAAAAGAACTGCTTGATCTTACCAGCGAGATTTTTAAAGAACGTTACCAGCCTTTTGAAAACGCGCTGAAAGAGTTGGACGCTGCAACTTTGTTTCAGGATTTGATGAAACTGACGCGTGCCCGTTTGGCTTATTTTGAAGAATCTTTTAAAGTTTTAGGAGGAGAAGCTTTGCAAAGCTGGGAAAAATCAGGCGTTGGATTGGAAGAACTGAAAGGAAAATCCCGGCATCCGTTTTCTAAAATCCATAAACTTGCCGCTGGCGACCATACTGTTTTTACCGACCTAAAAAAAGTAATTGACAATCCGGAGGAATACCAAAAAGGCGGAAATTTAACGGCTTCGGTTGCTGGTTTGTACCGAAACCTGAACCCAATTTTGCTTCGTTTACAAGCGTTTTTTGAGCAGGAAACCGGCAAATACGAAATGGCCAAAGCCATCAACGCCAATTTGTATTATTTGCGTTTGATGCAGGAAATGGCCGGTTTGCTGAAAGATTACCGCGAAGAAAACCAAACTTTATTGATTAGCGATGCGCAGTTTTTGCTGAAAGGAATTACGGCCGATCAGCAGGACAATCCTTCCTTTATCTGGGAGAAAATGGGCAACCGCTACAAAAATTTTCTGTTTGATGAGTTTCAGGATACTTCGGCTTTTCAGTGGGACAACTTTTTGCCGCTGCTGCAAAATGCGCTGGCCGAAGCCACCGGAAAGTTTACCGACAATTTAATTGTGGGCGATGTAAAACAGTCCATTTACCGCTGGCGCAACGGCGATTGG
Source organism: Mucilaginibacter sp. (assembly GCF_041088075.1). Classification (GTDB taxonomy): domain Bacteria; phylum Bacteroidota; class Bacteroidia; order Sphingobacteriales; family Sphingobacteriaceae; genus Mucilaginibacter_A. The sequence continues at coordinate 66,952 of NZ_JBGCVY010000069.1, forward strand.
CGCATTCTCTTGCACAAAGCCAAAACAGACATTGGCGGCCACAACGTGATTGACCAATCGCTGGAAGAAAATTACCGCAGCGCGGCTAACGTGATTGACTTTAACAACCATTTGTTCCGTGAAATCCCGCAAATTCTGCAAGCTTTTATCAACCAAAAAGTGCTGGAAGAAGGCAATGAAGTGCTGTACGAAAACTGGTGGAAAACTGTTGGTTTAGACCAAATCATTCCGGATGCTTACCAGCAAAGTTTTCAGAAAAAATCAGGCAGCACGCTGCCCGGCGGTTCTGTGGAAGTACTGTTTTTACCGGTAGAAAATAATCTTTTTCGTCCTTCTCAAGTTCGGGAAGCGGCGCTGTTTCAACTTTCAGAAAAGCTTAACAGTTGGATTGGTTCGGGCAGATACCAGGCCGGGCAAATTTGCATTTTGGTACGAAGCAATCGCGAAGCAAGGGAAGTTATCGGTCATTTAATGGCCGACCAGCAATCCCGAAAAATCAAGCAGGAAAAAACAGGCGAAAAATTTGGCGCTTACGAAGTGCTTTCGGGCGAGGCTTTGCTTATCAACAACAATTCGGCCGTAAAATTATTGGTCAGCACGCTGCAACTGATGGTTACGCAGAACGAACAATCCATGCTGTACAAAGCGTTGTGCGTGCAATTGTATTTCAAACAGTTGGGCAAAACGGTTCCTTCCGGTGCCTGGCTCACGTTAAAAGATACGCCGGTAACGCGCTTGCAAAACCTGCTGCCGCCCGAACTTTGCCGTAATTTTTACATTTGGCAGCAGTTACCGCTTAACGAACTGGCCGAACAATTGATTACCGTTTACGATCTGGACCAGCAGCAATTGCATTTGCCGTATCTGTTTGCTTTTCGCGATATGCTGGCCAAATTTACGCAGCAAGGCGAACTGGGGATTACGCGTTTTTTAGAGTGGTGGGAAGAAGAAGGCCAATCAAAAGCGTTACCATCAGGGACGCAAAACGATGCCGTGCAGGTGATGACTATTCATAAATCAAAAGGATTAGCTTTTGATGTGGTGATGCTGCCGTTTTGCAGTTGGGATTTAGACGGCCTGACGAACAGTATTTTTTGGGTAGATACACAGGAAACGCCGTACGAAAAGCTGCAATCGGTTCCAGTAAATTATAAAAAAGCGCTGGGCAAATCTGCTTTTTCCAAAGCTTATTTTGAAGAACTGCTTTTCAATTTGATGGACGCGCTCAACATGCTTTACGTGGCTACAACGCGTACGCGCAACCACTTGTACATCACCGCGCCGGGGCAAGGCAAAAATGATTGTAAAACAAGTATCGTCGGCGATTTGATTTTGGAAGCGTTGAAGAAACCGGTGGCCGGATTGAATGCTTCTTTTATCAATGAAAATTTTGTGCTGGACGAACCCGTTACCGAAAAAGTATCGGTAAAAGAAGCATCGGCCGGAAAAATCCAGTTGAAAAAATATCCGGTTTCGCAGCGGTTAAGTCAGGCATTGGCCAGCAAAAAAGTTTGGAGCAAGCTGGATTTATTGAGCGGAGACGCTGCACAACACAAAGGCATCATCCTGCACGAACTACTTGCCCGAACAATGGATTTAGCCAAACTGCCCAAAGTCATCAACGAAATGCAGCAGGAAGGTTTGATCCGCGAAGCCGAAAAAGAAGAAATCAGGCTGAATGCTTTGAGCGTGTTGCAAAACAAAGATTTGAAAGCATTATTGAGCAAACCTTACCAAAATTTAAGCGAGCAAACCATTATTGACAGTAAAGGCGAAAGTTACCGTCCGGATAAAGTTTTAATCGGAAATGAGGAAGTGCTGATCATTGATTTTAAGTTCACGGCAGACCAGCGGCCGGAACATTTTACGCAGGTAAAAGCGTACCGAAAGTTGTTAACGGATATGAATTACAGGAATGTGAAAAGCTATTTGTATTACGGGTTTTTGCAGGAGTTGGTGGCGGTTTATTAGAGAAATTTGACCAACAAAACGATGAGCACAACTTCTGCTATTCCAACGGCTATTATCCATTTAATGATTTCTGTTTTGAAATTTGAAACATCTTCTTTCAATAGCAGAACATCTTCTTTCAAAACTAAAACATCATCTTTCGTAAGTAAAGTATTTTCTTGATCGGTTACCATAATAATTTGATATTATACAAAAATAACATTAATGACGATTACCAAATACAGTTTCAATTATTTCAGCTTTTTAAGCCGATGGATTACTGATGCAAACCTGCTTTTTCAATTTGCCGGAACTGAGTTTTCTTATCCGATAACCGAAAAGCAAATCGAAGATTATCAGCATAAAAACCCGGATCGCAATTTTTACCTCGGCCTGAATGAAGTAAACGAACCTGTTGCTTTTGGTGAAATCATCCCGCAGGAAAACAACATACCCAGAATTGGAAGGTTGCTGATTGGAAACCCGGCCGAACGCGGAAAAGGTTACGGTACTTCTTTTATCCACCTTTTATTGGCGAAAGGCAAAGCGCAGTTTCAAACCGATACTGTGGAGTTGTTTGTGTTGGAAGATAATTTGCCCGCCATTAACTGTTATCAAAAAATAGGTTTCCGGTTTTTGCCCGGACAAACCTGGGAAGTGAACCACAACGGGCAAAAATATTTGCTGCAGAAAATGGCGTACAATTTTTAATTTTATCTATCCAAATGATTCCCTTTCTCCATGAGGTCGCTGCCGACTTAATTGCCCGTTTGGGCGAGGATTTGAAGCAGACGGCCATCATTTTTAATAACAAACGCCCAGAAGCTTTTTTAAAAAAGCACCTGGGCGAACTACAGGGCAATGCTTCTTTTAGCCCTGCTTTTTTCACCATTTCTTCGTTTTTTGCGGCTTCGACCAATTTGGTGGTGGCCGATCCGTTGAAGCAGTTTTTTATCCTGCACCAGGAGTTTAACAAATTATTGATCGCCGAAGGCAAAGCAACGCTTTCGCCCGATCAGTTTTTTCCGATGGCCAACATCATTTTAAGTGATTTTGCGGAAGTGGATTACGATCTGGTGAACGCCGAAAGTTTGTTTCCGGCTTTGGAAGATATTGCCGTGATCCAGCAGCAGTTCAGCCATTTTACCGAAGAGCAGCAAGCTTTTTTGGAGCGTTTCTGGTCGTCTTTTTCTGCTGACAAACAACGCACGCACCAACAAAAATTCCTGGAATTATGGAAGCGGATGCCGGCTTTGTACCGCAATTTTCATCAGGCTTTACAAAACCAGGGTTTAATTACTTCGGCACAAACTTATCGTCGGTTGGCAGAAGGGACGGCGGATCTGCCCGATTTTATTTCGCCTTATAAAAAGCTCATTTTCATTGGTTTTAACGCCTTGAATAAATGCGAAGAAAAGCTTTTTAAACAGTGGCAGGAGCAAGGTTGCGCGCTGTTTTATTTTGATACCGACGATTATTATTTGCAGGACGATTTGCAGGAAGCCGGCGTTTTTCTCCGCAAAAATATTTTTAAAAGCGGCTTGGTCAACAGCTTTCCCGGACACACATTTTTAGGTGATAAAAGAAGCATTGTTGATGTTATCAAAACGCAAGGGCACGCTGCACAAGCCAAAGTTTTAACAGAACGGATCAATTTTGAAGCATTGGCAGCATTTGATGAAAACCCCGAAAAAACAGCTATCATTCTAGCGGATGAAAGTTTGCTGGTTCCGGTGATGCAAACGCTGCCGCCCGAAGCCGGGATTGTCAACATCACAATGGGTTATCCGCTTACGCAATCGCCGCTTTTCGGGCTGACGGAATTGTGGCTGAAGATCCAGGAACAGATCAACAAACAACAAAAACACACGGTTTATTACCGCGATGCGCTGGCGTTTTTGTCGCATCCGTTATCTGGCGTAAAAGCAGCCGAACGCGAACGTTTGCAAAATTTGTTGCTACAAAAACAATGGGTGGAAGTGCCGCTCACCGAACTGCATTTAATTTCTGCTTTGGCACCAAACTTTTTTACTTCCCGCCACAGCGGTTTGCAAACCATTGATGCTTTGTATTTGATGCTGACCGCGGTTTTAGAGCAGCGGCAAAGGCAAAACCAGTTGAACGAACTGGAAGCCAACCTGATTCTGGAAGCCTGCAAAAAGCTCAATCTGCTGTACGATAACCTGGATTTTTACGCGCCGTCTTTGGGCTTATCGCTGGTTTTTGCTTTGATCCGAAAAACGCTGGCCAGTTTGGCCGTTCCGTTGGAAGGCGAACCGTTGCGCGGCATCCAGGTGATGGGCATGCTGGAAAGCCGTTGTTTGGATTTTGAACACGTCATTATTTTGGGGATGAACGAAGGCGTGATGCCAAAACGCAATGCCAATCCTTCTTTTATTCCGGATAGTTTGCGCCGCGCCAATGGAATGCCGGTTTTAGAAAACCAGGATGCGATTGCGGCTTATTTGTTTTACCGTTTGCTGCAACGATCAGAAAAAGTAACGCTGGTTTACGATGGTTTGGGCGGAGAAACAGAAGCGGCCGAACCAAGCCGTTTTATCCGCCAGTTGGCGTACGAAAGCAAGCTGCAGTTTAACTATTTGCAGCAGGAGCAGCCGGTTAAAATCGAACCTTCCAACGTCATTGTTATCCCAAAAACCGGCAGGGTTTGGAAAGCGATGGAAAGCTTCTTTTACCAGGGAAACCCTTTCAAAACCAACAACATTTCGGCTACGGCATTAACCACGTATTTAACGTGTTCGCTGCAGTTTTTCTTTCGATATGTGGCGAAAATGAAAGAGCCGGAAGCCGTTACCGAAAACCTGGAAGCCAGTCAGATCGGTTCGGCATTGCACCAGGCACTGGAGTGGTTTTATCAGGATTTGCTGAAAACGTATGCGCTTATCTCCGCAGAAAACATCAACGCAAAACTGCCGGAAGTTGTGGAATACAGTCGCGCTTCTTTATCAGAAGTGATTTACGGCAACCGCAAAACGCTGCAAAAGCCCAACAGCATGCAGCAAATTGTACTGCAGATTGTGGGCGAATACATGCAAACGATTTTGAAGCACGACAGCGTTTCGGCACCGTTCCGCATCATCGAACTGGAAAATAAAAAGGATTACAAGTTTCATTATCCCATCAAAATTAACGGGCAAACGAAGTATTTGCAGTTGTACGGCATTTTAGACCGCGTGGACGAACACAACGGCAAAACGCGAATCGTGGATTACAAAACCGGCAGCGACGAACTGAAATTTACCTCGCTCGAAAAACTGTTTGAGCGCGACGGCAAAGCGCAAAACAAGGCTGTGGTGCAAACGCTTTTTTACACCTACATTTACGAGCAGGTGAAAAAAACCGGCAATGTGGAGCCGAATTTGTACGTGGTGCGCAAAATGAAGCAGGAAGGCACGCGCTTTAAATCGGGCAAAACTATTTTGCAGGAATTTGACTTGGAAGAAGCGAAAGTTACTTTTAAAGATTACCTACAAAAAACGCTGGACGAAATGTTCGACCAGCGTATTCCTTTTAATCAAACTACACGGATTGAAAACTGCCAGTATTGTCCGTACAAAGATATTTGCGAGCGGTAAACCAATGCTTCTTTTATCGGGCAAAAATTGGTATTGGCAGGTAGATTATCCCGGCCGATAACGATTTGTTATTGCAACTGGCTTTTTAAATATTGGGTAAAATCTTCTTCGTCCTGCCAGTTTCCGTCGTATTTTTCGCCATTGACAAAAAAGGAAGGCGTGCCATTAACACCACTTCTTGCGCCGCTTTCAAAATCGCTTTCCACTTTATCTGAAACAGCACTGCTTTGCATGTCGCTTTTGAATTGGTTTACGTCAAGCCCGATTTTTTTTGCAAAAGAAATTAAATTTTCTTCATCCAATTGTTGCTGGTTTTCATAAAGCATATCGTGCATTTCCCAAAACTTGTTTTGCAAGGCAGCCGCTTCTGCCGCCTTGGCTGCGTTTTCTGCATCCGGGTGCACTTCTGACAAAGGAAAATTTCGGAAAACAAGTTCTAAATCATTTCCTAAAGTTTGCTGTACGGCTTTTATAACCGAATAGGCTTCGCCACAGTAACTGCATTGATAATCACCATATTCCACCAGTTTAATCGGTGCATTGTTTTTCCCCTGGATGTGGTCTTGATTGGTAACGGCTGTTTTTAGTTGTGTGCTCATTGTTCTAAGTTTTAATGTTTGTCTAATTTTTCCAAAGCATCAAGGATACCATCTGCGCCCGGGTTGATACCGGTTGGGGATAAATAATCCCACGCGATCATCCCTTTTTCATCCAATACAAATAACGCCCTTTGCGCTTCCCCTTCTTTTTCATCATATACGCCATACCTTTTGGCTACTTCCCCTTTGGGCTCAAAATCGGAAAGTAAAGGGAAATGGAACTTGCGGTTTTGGCTAAAAGCCAAATGGCTCCATTTGCTATCCACCGAAATGCCCAACAGTTGCGCATTGTGCTTTGAAAAAAGTTTAAGTGTTTCATTAAAAAGGGCCATTTCATCGCTGCAAACCGGGCTCCAATCGGCTGGATAAAAAGCAAGGATGACTTTTTTGCCCAACAAATCACTTAGTTTTAATTTTTGGTCGGGCGTAGAATTTAATTCAAAATCGGGCGCTTGGGTTCCTGTTGCTAACATGGTTGTTGAAATTTGGGCTTAAAATGTAAAGTCTGGCTGTTTGCTTTTACAAGCTTTAATTACAGACAATCAGGCATCAAACATGTTTAGATTATTTCGTTAAGATTAACATACTTCTTTTAGCACTAAAAAATTTGCTTCAGGTTACGTAGCGTTAATAATTAAAACCGCAATAGTTTTTATGGCATAAAAGAAGCATTTTTATAAGATGTGTTAAACACAAATACAATTAAGCACTTAATAAGGAATGGCAGGAAATATAACCGTACCGGATGAGGCGGTAATGAGTAAGATATACTTCATCAGGGAACAAAAAGTAATGATAGACAAAGATTTGGCAGAACTGTATGCTGTAAAAGCGATTAGGCTGAGAGAGCAAGTCAAGCGTAATCAAATCCGTTTTCCCGAGAACTTCATGTTTCAATTGAACGAACAGGAAGTGGAGGACATGGTATCGCAAAATGCGATACCATCAAAACAATCATTAGGCGGTTCGTTGCCTTATGTTTTTACTGAACACGGCGTGCTTATGTTATCAAATGTGTTAAAAAGTGAAAGGGCAGTAAAAATGAGCATCCGAATTATTGAAATATTTGTTAAGCTAAGGGAGGTGCTGGTGCTGCACAAAGATATGCAGCTATTGGCGGAGCAGGTAGAAAAGAAGCTTATAAAACAGGATGAAAAGATCGAACTGTTGTTTGCCTACCTTGATAAGTTTACCGAAAAAGCGGACCAGTCACGAAAACGTATCGGTTACAAGCCAGATGAGAAAGAATAATACCATGCTTATAAATTGAATCACCGTTTTAATCCGATAAAAGAAGCATCTTCAAAAATCCATTTTATACTTTTGTTCATGTCTGTTTTTTCAAAATATATTTTTTTCACCGGCCTGCTCATTTGTTTTGCGGCTGCAGCCTTCGCCCAAAAACCACAAAACGCCGATCAGGAAAAGCAGAAAAACCATTGGGTTGATTCTGTTTTTAATAAACTAAACCGCCACGACCGCATTGCGCAACTATTAATGGTTCGGGCGCATACCAACAAAGGCGTGGCTTATGAAGATTCTGTGGCCGGTGTTATCGAAAATGAACATATTGGTGGCCTGGTTTTTTTTCAGGGCGGGCCGGGAAGACAGGCAGCCTTAACCAACCGTTATCAAAAATTAGCAAAAGTGCCGCTGCTGATTGCGATGGATGGCGAATGGGGGTTGGGTATGCGGTTGGATTCTACCATTTCCTATCCTTATCAAATGACTTTGGGCGCCATCCGGGATAACACGTTGATTTATAAAATGAGCCAATTTGTGGCGCGCGATTTTAAACGTTTGGGCATGACGATGAACTTTGCACCGGATATGGATGTCAATAACAATCCAAATAATCCCGTTATCGGTTTTCGTTCCTTTGGCGATAATAAAATTAATGTGGCTAAAAAAGGCATTGCGTATTTAACCGGCATGCAAAGCGAAGGGATTTTAACCACGGCCAAACATTTTCCCGGCCACGGCGATACAGATGTAGATTCGCATTTTGATTTGCCGCTGCTGCCGTTCAGCAAAGAGCGGCTCGACACGTTGGAAATGTACCCGTTTAAAGAAGCCATCAAAGCCGGGATTACCGGGATTATGGTTGCCCACATGAACGTTCCGGCTTTGGATACCACGGCTCATTTGCCTTCCACACTTTCGCGGCCGATCATTACCGGTGTTTTAAAAGATGAATTGGGTTTTCAAGGATTAGTGGTTTCGGATGCGATGGAAATGAAAGGCGTGGTAAAATATTTCCCTAATTCGGAAGCGGATGTGCTGGCTTTAAACGCTGGCAACGATATTATAGAACTCACGCAAAATTCGGTACGCGCAGTTGCAGCCATCAAAAAAGCAATCCGCAAAGGCGGCATCAACAAAAAAGAATTTATTGCCAAGGTAAAAAAAGTGCTGACAGCCAAATATGACGTGGGCTTAAACCATTTGCAGGAAGTTTCCGAAAGTAATTTATATGCTGATTTGAATTCCGAAGAAAGCAAAAACCTCAACCAGCAATTAACGGATGCGGCAATTACGTTGCTGAAAGGAGATACGGCCATCCGCGGTTTAATCCCGTTTAAAAAAACGGCTTTGCTGGCTATCGGCACCAATCAAATTACACCTTTTCAATTAGGCTTACAACGATGGTATGCCAACAATAACGTTTTTTATGCCTCAAAAACAGCATCGGCAGAAGAATTGAACCAATTGCTTGCCCAGCTTAAAACTTACGACCAGGTGATCGTTGGTATTTTTGATACCCGCCTTCGCCCTTACAACAAACTGGACTTTAACAATAATGTGCGGGATTTTATCGGACAGGTTTCCGCTTTAAACAACAGCGTCGTAACGGTTTTTGCCAATCCGTACACGGTTGCCAGTATGATCGGGATTGAAAAAAGCAGCGCGTTGATCCTGGGTTATCAAAACAGTTTGGAGATGCAGCAATCGGCCGTAAAAGTAATCAGCAGGCAATTAAAACCGACCGGGACGCTGCCGGTCAACATCAATTCGGCGTTTACTTTCGGGATGGGTATTGCAGCGCGATAGTGTTTTTACCGGCACAAATTATACAATTTTTTACGCCGTGATCCAAGGTTGCAAATCAGCTTTTACTGTTTATATTTGCGCTTGAAATATACTTGATTTTACATAAAATGAGAGAAATACAGTTCAGAGAAGCGCTTCGCGAAGCGATGAACGAGGAAATGCGCAAAGACGAATCTATTTATTTAATGGGTGAAGAAGTTGCCGAATATAATGGTGCCTACAAAGTGAGCCAGGGAATGCTGGACGAATTTGGCGCCAAACGGGTGATTGATACACCGATCTCTGAAATGGGTTTTTCCGGTATTGCCATCGGTTCAGCCATGAACGGTTTAAAGCCGATTGTGGAGTTCATGACGTTTAACTTTTCGCTGGTTGCCATTGATCAAATCATCAACGGGGCGGCAAAATTAATGTCAATGAGCGGCGGCCAGTTTTCCGCACCGGTCGTTTTTCGCGGCCCAACTGGAAATGCCGGGATGTTAAGTTCGCAGCACAGCCAGTGTTTTGAAAACTGGTATGCCAACTGCCCGGGTTTAAAAGTGATTGTCCCTTCCAATCCTGCCGATGCTAAAGGTTTGTTAAAATCGGCTATTATTGATCCTGATCCGGTTATTTTTATGGAATCCGAATTGATGTATGGCGATAAAGGCGAAGTGCCGGAAGAAACTTATTACATTGAAATCGGCAAAGCCAAAGTTGTAAAAGAAGGAACAGACGTTACGATTGTATCTTTTGGCAAGATCATCAAAGTGGTTTATGCAGCGGCTGCCGAACTGGAAAAAGAAGGCATCAGCGTAGAAATCATTGATTTGCGCACCGTACGTCCGATTGATTATCCTTGTGTGATCGAATCCGTTAAGAAAACAAACCGTTTGGTAATTGTAGAAGAAAGCTGGCCATTGGGCACCATCGCTACAGAAGTGGCGTTTAAAGTTCAAAAAGATGCTTTCGATTACCTGGACGCGCCAATTTTACGCATCATGGGCGGAGACGTGCCTTTGCCTTACGCGCCAACGCTGATCCAGGAATATCTGCCAAACGCGGAAAAAGTAATCAAAGCGGTAAAAGAAGTGATGTACGTTAAAAAATAAATTTAGCGTAAAAAAACACAACAAGATACAGAAGCCTGCCCGTTGACAAAACGGACAGGCTTTTTTATGCCGGTAAAAGAAGCATTTTATTTTGCCGGCCCTTCTTTTGCCAGTTCTTCGCCTGCTGCTTTTGCTTTTTGTTTTAATGCCTGTCGGCGGCGCACAATTTTTCTCGCTATAGAGTTTCGTCCAAGCCCGTTTTTTTTCACCATCACTTTAAACTGATAAAAACTGATGTCAATGCTTTTTGTGTCCGGGTTGTTCGACAGATACCCGATGAGTAAAATAATTAGCCCGATAACAATCCCCAAAAAAATAAATGAATTTTCCATTTTCATGCCCTCTCTCTATTACAATATTACGTATTTATTGCTAAAAAAGTTAGCAAAATAAATAATTTATTTTTGAGGGCAAGGAACAGGTTTTACCGACAATGAAATTTATAGGGTAAAAGAAGCATTGTGGTTTTAGTGGTTAATTATTTATTTTAATAAGATAACGGAAAGTGCTTTACAACACTTAAAGCTGCGCCGACCAGTTTTTGTAGGGAAGGAAATTGCATAAAAAGAAGGTTTAGGGTTTCCTAAAGTAAGAAAAAACCGATACTTCTTTTAGGCACTAAAAATTGGTGAAGAAATATTTAGTCATTTGTAACAGATAGTAATACAAGTTACATTTGTATCAATGATTGAAAGTATCCGTCACAAAGGGTTAAAGCTTTATTACGAAGATGGTAACGGATCAAAATTACCTGCTGAACAACTAACCAAAATTGCACGGCTTTTAACTGTTTTGGATGCAGTATCTTCTGAAGAAGACATCAAAGAACTTGGGTCAGGCGTGCATAAGTTGTCAGGAAACTTAAAAGATTTCTGGTCTGTTAAGGTTAGTGCAAATTACAGGCTTGTTTTTAGGTTTGAAGCAGGAGATATTTTCGACGTTGATTATATTGATTACCATTAAAAGCGAACGTATGCTTAAAAGAGGGTTGCCGCCAACACATCCGGGCGAGATATTAAAAGCGCTGTTTATTGATGAGCGCAAACTGACAATTTCGGAAGTGGCTAAAGGGATTAATATGGCCAGGGCAAATTTATCGGCAGTGATTAACGGACATTTAGGCATTAGCCCCGAGCTTGCCGTAAAATTATCTGAGGCATTTGGAAACACAGCCGAATTTTGGTTGAACCTTCAAAAAAACTACGAACTATGGCATGCGGAGAAAAAAATAAACCGGGCAACGATTCGTCATTTTCAACAAGTAAATGCAGAATCTTAGGTAATAAATTGGGTTAGCTCACCAGCAATTTATAACCCTTGCCATGCACATTAATAATTTCCACATTTGGATCGTCTTTTAAATATTTGCGAATTTTGCTTAAAAAAACGTCCATGCTACGGCCATTAAAGTAGTTGTCGTCGTGCCAGATGTTGAGCAAAGCTTCTTCACGCGTTAAAACGGAATTTTGTTTGAGGCAAAGCAAACGCAACAGTTCGGCTTCTTTTGTGGATAGTTTTTGCTGCTGTTCGTCCGTAGAGATTTGCTGGGCAGAAAAATCAAAATTGTACTTGCCGATTTTAAAGCGTGTTGGCTTTTCTTCTTCCTTTTTGTCTTGGTTAGATACTCTTTTTAGCAGTGCATTTATGCGAAGCAAAAGTTCTTCTATACGAAAAGGTTTGGTGATGTAATCGTCTCCACCCAAGTTAAACGCAGCGGCTTTATCTTCCATCATGCCTTTTGCCGTAGCAAAAATGATCGGAACATTGGGGTTCATTTTCCGGATTTCCTTGCCCAAAGTAAAGCCGTCTTTTTTGGGCATCATCACATCCAAAATCACCAGATCAAAATTTTCTTTGGTAAAAGCGCGCAAACCTTCGTCGCCGTCTTTGCTCAGCACCACATCAAACTTGCCTTTCAACTGCAAATAATCCTGCAACAACATGCCCAGGTTTGGGTCGTCTTCGGCCAATAACAATTTTTTATTCATGATTTTTAAGAGAAGATCAACCACTGATTTTTACCCGGTAAAAGAAGCATCGCCGATTTTTTAACTTTTATTAATGAGCGGAAATTTAAGTTCGAAAACAGAACCTTTATCCTTTTCGGAACGAACGCTGATGCTGCCGTTCAAACGCTTTACAATCGTGCTGACATAACTTAAACCCAAACCAAAACCTTTTACATCGTGCAGGTTTCCGGTGGGGATGCGGTAAAACTGTTCAAAAATTTTGGCCTGCTGGTCGCGGTTCATGCCAATTCCTTTATCAGCAACGGTAATGATTAAATGGTTGTCGGTATTTTTTGTGGCGATCAAGATTTCGGGTTCTTCGCGGCTGTATTTAATGGCGTTGTCAACCAGGTTGTACAAAACGTTGGTAAAGTGCAGTTCGTCCGCTTTTATCAGGGCAAAAGAAGCATGCAAATCCAAATTAACTACCGCATTATGTTTTTGGATTTTCAGCGACATGCTATCCACAACGGCCGTAACCTGCTCGTTTACATCAATCTCTTTCAGGTCGAGCCTGAAATCGTCCTGCTCAATCCGTGCAATATTTAAAACGCGTTCAATATGGCTGCCCAAACGTACATTTTCATCATAAATAATTCCGGCCAAACGCGAAACACGGGATTTGTCTTCAATAATTTCTTCATCTTTCAAAGCTTCGCTGGCAATCATGATGGTAGAAACCGGCGTTTTAAACTCATGCGTCATGTTGTTGATGAACTCGGTTTTCATTTCGGAAATCTTTTTTTGGCGGAAGATCAGCAAAATGGTGTAAGCAAAACAAAGGATTAGCACCAACAGCAAACCGCCCGAAATGCCCATTGTTGCCGTCATTCGGTTCAGGATCAGCCTGTTTTTTTCGGGGAAATAAATTTTTAGCATTCCCGGGTCGTTCACCACTTCTTTGGCAAAAATTGGCGTTTGATAGCTGTTGGCCATCAGGAAATTGGGTTTTTCGTTGCCAAAATTTTGTACGTTGGAATAGATTAAAGAATCATGCGAGGCGGTGGTAATTTCGTAACTAAAAGGCAGGAAAACACCTTTGTTCTGTAGTTCAAACCTCAATAAAGAGTCTATTTGCAACTGGTTAATGCGCGTGCCCAAAGGTTCGTCGGCTTTTTGGTACTCTTCGGCCAGCTTTTCCATCACGCCCATTTTTTCCGGCGTCAGCAGCTTGGCCTTCATCAATTGTACCGAATCTTCCAGTATTTTTTTGATCCGTTTAAACGCCTGTGCTTTTTTTATACGCTCTTTTTCTTTCACCCAAAGCGGGTTTAGCGTAGGAATCGTTAAAACCGTAGGCCCCGACTGCGGATCGTTGTAAACGTATTGCGCCGTGTCGTATTTATTCAAATTCGGCTGCAACTGTTTGCGCAATTGCGGCGTTAATTTTGGTGTAGAAACCCCGGTAATTTTACTATGGTAGCCGCCGGCCGCATCCACGTATTCTTCCACATGAACCTGCTGGTAGCTCAAAATATCTTCCGGGTTGGAGAGGTTTTCCAAACTGTCTTTTAAACTGGCAATGCGGCGTTGCTTCCGTACAATTTCGGGGTGTAAATACTGGTTTTTTTGTTTTAGTGTTGAAGATAAAGGCTGGTATTTAGAAATCCGGGTGTAAACAAAATGGACGTGGCTGCCCGATTTATAGCGGTTTAAGTTTTGATCGGGCTTCATCCGCTCCATAAAGTTGATGGCGTCCTTTTTTTCAACTTTGGCAACCACACTGCTTAGCGCTTCGGCAACAGAGCGGTCAAATAGTTCGGATTTGAGCCGGTAAGACTCTATCAGAAAATAAAACTGCATGCCCATAACGCCCATCAGGGCAAGGCCCATCAGTGCAATAATCAGGCTGATGCGTTTGGTTTTCATCATACAAAAATATCCAAGTTAAAGTTAGCAAAACGCGCTTTAACATTTTTTAACATCTGTTAACCAGTGCTTAACATTTTCCATGAAAAATACGGCCGCTATTTGCGCTGCCAAAATTTAGCCGGTAAAAACAGTATGGGCGAATACTGCAATTAAAATAGTTTTGGGCGAACAACAAAGACCGGAAATTTTTGGCTGAAGAAATAAATTTTAGTGCAGGTTTTTTAAAGAATTACCGCACGGAACAGAAAAAAAGGAACTTGGTATTGTTTAAATTTTTCTAACCATCATTTTTTGGGTTGATGCTTCTTTTACCACCTAAAAATCTCAACCGTTTGGGATTATTAACTGCATACAAACACCAATTTTTACCTGGTAAAAGAAGCATTGTAAATTTCCCCGGTAGAAATTTGAACAAAGCCCTGAAAAAATGAAAAAAAAGAAAGCCCCCGTTTTTTGGCAACAGGGGCTTCCTTTTTTTAGAACGGCAGGTCGTCGTCTTCCTCTGCGCCTGCGCTAATATCGGCCGGTTTTGCATATTCCGGGCTTGGGGCGGTACTGTTGCCGGTTGCCGAAAGCACATTTACTTTCCATAAGTTAAGCGAGTTGAAATAGGACTTTTTGCCTGTTTTGTCTGTCCAGGGGCGGCCTCTCAGGTTGAAAAAAACTTCCACATCGTCGCCAACTTTTACATTGTCCAGCAAAGCGCAGCGGTCTTGCCCGGCCTCAAATTTGATATATTCCGGGTATTGCGGGTTCTCCACAAATTCCACAATCAGTTCTCTTTTTTTAAAAGAATCGGTTACCTGCGTGGTAGGCGAAACTTCGTGTACTTTTCCTTTAATCTCCATGGTTAATAATTTAAACTGTAAAGTTAACAGATCGCCAATAAAAACGCCTGCTTAAAAATGTATTTTTGCAGGAATTATGGCAGATGTTTTCCACACCAAGAGTAAAATCATTATCACCTGCAACAAGCGGTTGTCGGCTTATTTAAGGCAGGAGGTAGAAGATTTGGGTTTTACCATCAAACGTTTTTTTGGCACCGGCGTAGAGCTGGAAGGCACGGTGAACGATTGTATCCCGCTCAATTTAAACCTGCGTTGCGCCAGCCAGGTTTTGTATCAGGTTGCTTCTTTTGAGGCGAGAAACCCCGGCGAACTGTACAACCGTTTGATGGAAATTGAATGGGAAAACCTGATTGCTTTTGATGGTTATTTTTCGGTTACGTCCAACGTCAACAACGAATATATCACCACGCCGCTTTTTGCCAATGTAAAAGTGAAAGATGCCGTGGTTGACCGGATCAAAGATAAAAAAGGCATCCGCCCAAACTCCGGCCCGGAGTGGAACAAAGCCGTTTTGCATTTGTACTGGCAGGAAAACCAGGCCGATATTTTTCTGGATACTTCGGGAGAAACCTTGTCTAAACATGGTTACCGCAAAATCCCAGGCAAAGCACCAATGCTGGAAGCACTGGCAACCAGTACGATTTTATCCACCGGTTGGGACCAGCAAAGTACGTTTGTCAACCCGATGTGCGGTTCCGGGACGTTGGCGATCGAAGCCGCTTTGCTGGCCACCAACAAACGCCCCGGGCTTTTCCGCATGAATTATGCTTTTATGCACATTCTGGGTTACGATGAGCAGGTGTTTTTTGCCGAACGCCGCAAGCTGAAAGACATTTCCAAAAAAGAAATCGGGTTTAAAATTATTGCTTCGGATATTTCTGCGGATGCGGTTTCCATCTCCCAAAACAATGCGAAAACGGCTGGTGTAAATCATTTAATTACTTTCCAGGTTTGTGATTTTGCCGAAACAGAAGTGCCGGAACAACCGGGAATTGTATTTTTCAACCCGGAATACGGCGAACGTTTGGGCGTACATACCAAATTGGAAACCACCTACAAACGCATCGGCGATTTTTTAAAAACCAACTGCAAAGGTTACCGCGGCTACGTTTTTACCGGCAACCCGGAACTGGCCAAAAAAGTAGGGCTAAAAGCAGCACGCAAAATCGAGTTTTTTAACGGGAAATTGGATTGCAGGCTGATGGAATATGAGTTGTATGATGGGAGTAAACGGGAGGCGGGGGAGCGGCCGGTGGGGAAGGGTTAAAAAGATCAACGATAATGGAACAAAAGTACAACACGAATTTAGCATCAGAATTTTATGTAATGTCAATGTTATATAGATTAGGGTTAGATGCATATTTGACATTGGGCAACAAAAAAGGAGTTGACATTGTGCTAAGAAATACCGATGGTAGTTCAATTAGTATTGAAGTAAAAGGAGTAAATAAGAAAACGGATGATTGGCCTTTATCTTCAAAAGATATTAGTCTATCTGCTAATCTTTTTTATATTCTAATTAGTTATGAAAGCGAAATTGGAAACTTACTGATACATCCACATCTTTGGATTATTCCTGCAAATCTTATTGCCGATAAATGTAAAAAGGCTCAAACTAAAACAGGTAAGTACTTATATTATATGTCGCATAAAGTTATTAGAGAACAGTTTGATGACTATAAAAACAATTGGCAAATACTTCAAACGCAATTATTAACTAATACAAATAGGCTATTTTTGTAATCCAATCTTTTGAATTGCATAGATGTAATCCGCTTTATCGATCTCTCCTGTCTTGATTTAGAACCATTTATAAAAAAGACAAACTATCACAAATTGTGATACCTATAATCGAAATAATATTTTAAAGCATTTAGTAGATATAAAAGATAACCAAGTTATTTTATTTTTGAATTTTAAAAAATCATGGAAATATTAAAGCTAAACACCTTTCCAAAAAAGACGCAAAACTATTGCTGCAAATAAAACTGCGCCTCTTGCAAACTCCTTGATTTGCTGATAATCAAACTATTATGCCCACATGACTTTGTGCAACAACTTGTTGCACAATCAGCCAATTTTTATAATCAGCATTCGTCATTCCATCCATGCTTTCAAATTCTTCTTCCATGCTTTTTAAGCCTTAATGCAATTCTAAAAGTAATACTTTTGCTTCAATCCAAACAGCATGGCAAACCCAACTACTTCTTTTTATCAAACAAAACCTTACCTGTTTTTAAAAAGCTTATTATCGTCTTAAATTTCAAATACATTTGCAATATCTCAAACTTAAAAACCATGAAAAAAACACTTTTACCTTTGCTGCTTACGCTATTGATAAGTTCTTTTGCATTTGCACAACAACCTTCGGCAACTGGCGGAAAGGCAGTTCTTACCAATGATATGGTGGAAACTTTAGTAAAATTTGATATACAACGTTTTAATTTAACACCTGAACAGGTTGTGCAAGACAGAAAAGTTCTTGCTGATTATCAAACAAAATCTAACGCAATATCTAAAAATAGTAACCAATCTGTCGATCAACTTAAAGCTGCTGTTAAGAAAACACGTTTAGAGTTGGCACAGGGTTACAAATCATTTCTTAATACCGAGCAGTATAATCATTTCTTGACAACCTATAATAAGCTGCACCCCAATGCGCAAATCCATTAGCAGCTTGATTTAAAGATGTTTGATACTTCTTTTACCATACAAAAAACAGTAGCTTTTGTAAAGCAAACTTTGCAAAACGCCGAAAGCGGCCATGATTGGTGGCATATTCTTCGCGTTTGGAACAATGCCAAATTGATCGCCCAAACTGAACAGGTTGATCTGCTGACTGTAGAATTAGCCGCTTTATTGCATGATATTGCCGACAGCAAATTTCATAACGGCGATGAAGAAATCGGGCCAAAAACAGCGGGGGAATTTTTAAAAAGTATCGAAGTTGATGCAGTTGTAATTGAACAGGTGCAGCAAATTATCCGAAATCTATCGTTCAAATCCAGCTTTGATAAACCTGTTTTTACTTCCGAAGAACTAAAAGTGGTGCAAGATGCGGACCGTTTGGATGCCATCGGCGCCATTGGTATTGCGCGTGCTTTTACTTATGGCGGCTTTAAAAACCGGGAAATGTACAACCCGGAAATTGCGCTCGATTTTAACCTCACCAAAGAAACCTACAAAAACTCAACCGCGCCAACCATCAACCATTTTTATGAAAAGCTGCTGCTGCTGAAAGATTTGATGAACACCGAAACCGCCAAAACAATCGCTGCCCAAAGGCACGAATTTATGGAATTGTACCTCGAACAATTTGCCGCGGAGTGGAGCGGAACAAAATAACTGTATTTTCGCGCCCGAAAACATTTGAAGCAATTTGATGAAAATACTTTACATACTTCTTTTATCGGTACTTTTTTTGTCTGCCCAAGCACAAACGGATACGCTGAAGCAACAGCGTTTTAACCTGCATTTCCAGCAAACGGTTATTACACAAACACATCCTGGTTTTAACGCAAAATATACAGGCGACAACAGTTTGTCCCCTTTCCACGAAACGGCAAGCTCATTAACGGCAACGCTTTTTGGCGGGGCGCGGTTGTGGAAAGGCGCGCAGGCTTTTTTTAACCCGGAAATGTCTGGCGGCGCAGGTTTCAGCAAAACGCTGGGTGTTGCCGGTTTCCCAAATGGCGAAACTTTTCGGGTTGGTACGACCGAGCCTAAAATTTATGTTGCCCGTGCTTATTTAACGCAACGTTTTAATTGGGGAAATGAGCAGGATACTATCAGCGATAATAATAATCAACTGGCAGGACTGCAAAGCAAACGCTATTTTTCCATCACGGCCGGAAAATTTGGCATGGCCGATTTTTTCGATACCAACGAATTCAGCCACGACCCGCGCACGCAGTTTATGAACTGGTCGTTGATGAGCAATGCGGCCTGGGACTATCCGGCCAACACGCGCGGCTACGTTTTCGGTGTTTATTTTGATTACCACCAGCCTTCCTGGGACTTGCGTTTTGCAGTAACCATGATGGCAAACATGGCAAATGGCTCAATTTGGGACGGAAAGATCGGCAAGGCAAATTCGCAAACTTTGGAATACGAAAAGCGGTTTGGTTTTTCGGGCGATAAAAAAGGTTCTTTCCGAATTTTAGTTTTTAACAATAATACTAAGATGGGCAATTATCGCCAAGCCATTGCCGAAAACCCAACTGCGCCGGATGTTGTTTCCACGCGTGCCTACGGCCGGAACAAATTGGGTTTTGGGTTGAATGCCGACCAATACCTCAGCAAAGATTTCGGCGTTTTTGCAAAAGCAAGTTACAATGATGGCCGGAACGAAACTTGGGCTTTTACCGAAATTGACCGCTCCGTCAGTTTTGGCGGCGTTTTGGCCGGAACTTCCTGGAACCGTAAAAACGATGAAGTTGGTTTGGCTTTTGTTGGAAACGGGATTTCTGCCGCGCACCGCGATTATCTGGCGGCTGGCGGTTATGGTTTTATTATCGGTGATGGCGCGCTTAATTATTCGCCCGAAATGCTCGCCGAATTGTATTACAAGTTAAACGCTTATAAAAACATGATCTATTTGACGCCCGATTACCAGTTTATCCTCAACCCGGCCTATAATAAAGACCGCGGGCCGGTACATGTATTTTCGATCCGTGCGCACATTGCCTTTTAACGTGCAAAAGCCAGCCAGCCAAAATAAAGCAGCATAAAAACAGCACTGATAAAATTCATGCGCATGGCGTTTTTATAATTTGCTGCCGATGCTTCTTTTATCACCTTAAAAAACCAGTAATTAAAAAACAGGAAAATAGGGAAGGAGCAGCCCAGGAAAAAGTAAAAGTTGTTTATTTCGCCCAAAATATGCCAGTAAAAGAAGCATAAAACGATACCAGCCGCAAACACAATCCCCGAAAAAATAAACGAACCTTTGTAGCCCAGCAGCAAACTCAGCGTTTGGTCGCCGCGCTTGCTGTCTTCTTCGTGCTGATAGATTTGGGTAAGCGGATACGAAGCGCCAATCAAACAAGAACAGATTCCGCCGGCAATTAAAACCGGAGCGTTCCAGTTAAAAGCAGAAAGTGTTGTTCCGATCATCCCGCCAAAAATCGCCCAGTACATAAACGCGCCCTGGAAAAAGAAAACGGTAAGAAAACTGATAATCGGATATTTTTTTAAACGCGTTGCCGGATGGCTGTACAATTTTGACATCAACCCGTAAATTAAAACCGAAAACGCAAACCAAATGCTGATAAAAAAACCTAACAAAAAAGCAATCAGTTCCATCAAAACAGAAACAAAATACAAGCTTTTGTCCACCGCGGGTGGTTTTTCTAACAAGCCAATGCTGCCTTCATCTTTGTCAAAATAACTGTTGTAACCGTTCGTTGCCGGAATGGCCAGCACATACCAAATGATAAAAATCAGCATCGCCCGCAAAAAATCAACATGTTGTGCCTGACTATAGGCAAACAGGTAAACCGGCAGCAAAAAAACGGAAAATACAAAACGCAGATGCGCCAGGGTTGATCTGCTAACCAGCATATATAGTTTTATTGGCTAATATAATAATAGTTCTTAATTTGGTTGAGATTACAAAAGCCTCTTCTTTTAATGAAAAAAATAGCTGTCATACTGTTTTTAGCACCCTTTTTTGTGTGTACTGCGTTTTCGCAAACGTCGCAAAAAGTAACGTCTTCTGCCGTAACTTTCAAAATAAAAAACCTGGGCATCAATACCGAAGGCAGTTTCGGCGGGTTTAAAGCCACCATCATTTTTGATAAAGAACCTTTAGAAAGCAGTAGCATCGAAGCTTCGGTTGATACGCGAACGATCAATTCGGACAACGAAATGCGCGACGACCATCTGAAAAAAGAAGCATATTTTGATGTAGCGCATTACCCTGAAATCAAAATGAAATCTGTTGCCCTGAAGCATCAAAAAGGCGAAAACTACACCGGCGATTTCGACGTAACTATCAAAGCAAAAACTAAACGCATCAAACTTCCTTTTACGTATACAGAAAACGACAGCGGCAATTCATTCAAAGGCAGTTTCCCTATTAAACGTTCTGATTTTGATATTGGCGGAAAAAGTATGGTTCTGTCTGACGATGCGCTGGTTACGATTGCCGTAGAAACAACAAAATAAGCCGAAAAATAATTTAATTTAAATGAGTAGTTGTATCAGTGCCGTAGGAATTGCCAACCCGAAAAACCGGATTGCGCAAAGTGCGATTTTGGGTTTTATGAGAAAGGCTTTCCGCTTAAATGAAAATGATGCCAACCGCTTAAAAAGCATTTATGATCATTGCGGCATCAACCAGCGGTATTCTGTTATTCCCGATTTTGGTTTTGATGATTTTGCCGAAAACGAGTTTTTTCCGGCAAATGAAGACCTCGAACCATTTCCGGATACCAAAAAGCGGATGGGTTTTTATCGAAAACAGGCCATTGAAGTTGCGGCGCAGGCGGCACAAAATTGTCTTTCGGCTTTTGATGCTTCTTTTACCGGCAAAATTTCGCACTTAATTACCGTCAGTTGTACCGGCATGTATGCGCCGGGAATTGATATTGACCTGATCGAAAAATTAGGTTTAAACCGAAATACCGAACGTATTTGCATCAATTTTATGGGTTGCTACGGCAGTGTGAACGCGCTTAAAACGGCCGATCATATTTGCCAGGCCAATCCCGAGGCCAAAGTTTTGGTTGTTTCGGTGGAGTTGTGCACGCTGCATTTTCAAAAGGAAAACACGCTGGAAAACTGGGTGGCCAATTCGCTTTTTTCTGACGGTGCGGCGGCGGCAATCATAGAAAACACCGATAAAAGAAGCATCAACAAACCGCATTTGATCTTGAAAAATTTTTACGCCGAGTATATTTACGAAGCCCGGAACGAGATGAACTGGCTGATCAGTAATTCGGGTTTTGAGATGAAGCTGACATCGCAGGTTTCCAAACAAATCCAAAAACACATCAAGCCACTGGCCGAAAAAGCCTTGCAAAAAGCAGGTTTGCTTTTGCAGGAAATTGATTTGTTTGCCATTCATCCCGGCGGAAAAAAAATATTGGAAGCCGCAGAAAACGGGCTGGGCATTTGCAAATGCAAAAACAGTTTTGCGCACGAAGTTTTGGCAGAATACGGCAATATGTCATCGGCCACGATTTTGTTTGTGCTGCAAAAAATACTGGCCGAAAAAACCGACCAACTGGCACAAAATATTCTAAGCTTTGCTTTTGGCCCTGGGTTAACGGTTGAATCCATGGTTTTGCAAAAGCAATCGGTATGACGGATGTGATTGTCATTGGCGGCGGTTTGGCCGGTTTGTTTAACGCTATTTTGCTCAACCGTGCTGGTTTAAAAGTGCTGCTGATCGAACGTAAAACCTATCCTTTCCATCGGGTTTGCGGCGAGTACATTTCCAACGAAACTATTCCGTTTTTAAAAAAGCTGGACATTGATTTGGAGGAATTGAACGTTGCCCGAATCAACCGCGTAGAAATTACCGCAGTTTCGGGCACCAAGTTTTCGCAGCGTTTAGATTTAGGCGGATTTGGTTTGAGCCGATACACTTTCGACAACTATTTGTACAAAAAAGCGCTGGCCGAAGGCGTACAATTTATGCTGAACACGAAGGTGGAAGATGTCCGTTTTCAGGACAATACTTTTGAAGTTTTGGCTTCCGGAGAAACGTTTACGGCTCCTTTGGTCATCGGTTCGTTTGGCAAACGCGCCAATTTGGACCAGAAAATGAACCGCGGTTTTTTTTATAAACGAAGCCCTTTTCTGGCGGTAAAATTTCATATCCGCGCTGATTTTCCTGCTGATCTCATACAATTAAACAATTATAAAGATGGTTATTGCGGCGTAAGCAAAGTAGATGGCGACCGCTGGTGCATGTGTTATCTGGCGCACCGGGATGATTTGCGGAAGTACGGGACTTTGCCCGAACTGGAGAAAAACGTGATCCGCAAAAACCCTTATCTCAACAAAATTTTTGAAGAGGCTGAGTTTTTACTGGACAAACCGGAAGTGATCAACGAGATTTCTTTTGAGAAAAAGCAGCCCGTAGAACAACATATTTTGATGAGCGGCGATACGGCTGGCATGATTGCGCCGCTGTGCGGAAACGGGATGACGATGGCGATCCATTCAGCCAAAATTTTGTCGGAAAAGATTATCGAAAATTATAAAGCCCACCAATTTTTACCCGATAAAAGAAGCATCCTTGAACAAGCTTATACTTCCGAATGGAACAAGAAATTTGCAGGGCGGTTGTGGGCCGGCCGGCAAATGCAAAAATTGTTTGGCCGAAACGCTGCGACAGACCTCACCTTAAAAACTTTAAATTATTTGCCGAAAATGGCCGGTTTTTTAATCAGTAAAACCCACGGACAACCATTTTATTGATTTTAATTTTTTGCCGATGCCAGATTTTAACAAACGTGCAACAGGATTGGAAATCATGGATGATTTCAGTCTTGGCGCAGACGAAATTGACCCGTTATTAGGCGGACTGGAAAAAGTGAACCAGTATTTGGGCGGCTACAAGGTTGTTTTTTCTGCCCTAAAAGAAGTATCGGTCAAAAACAATTTTCACATCAGCGATTGGGGCTGCGGCGGCGGCGATGTGTTGCGCGCCATCGAAAAAAAAGCAGAAAAGCAAAACCTGCACCTACAATTTACCGGCATTGACGCCACGCCTGCTGCCGTAAACTTTGCCAACCGAAAAAACACTTCGCCCCAAATCCGTTTTATTTTGGCCGATGTTCTGTCCGAAGAAGTCTCTACCTTAAAATTTGATATAGTTTTAAGCACGCTTTTTACACACCATTTTGAGGACGAAGCCTGGATTTTGCTCATCAAAAAAATGATAAATTGTAGTCGCCGCGCCGTTATTATTGATGATTTGCACCGGCACTGGTTTGCTTATTACGCCATTAAAATCATCACCCGAATTGTAACGCGTTCACGTTTGGCGCGGTACGATGGGCCGTTATCGGTTTTAAGAGGCTTCAAACGGAAGGAACTGGAAAGCTTATTGCAACAAGCGGGCATCAAAAATTATAATATTAAATGGATGTGGGCTTTTCGCTGGCGGATTATCCTTTACAAAAGCTAATTTTGAAACATGAGGTTGAACGTACTCGTTTTTATCAATGCGCTTGCGGTTGCCATTACGCTGGGCATCACCAATTTTTATTTTAGCCAAAGCTGGTACGATGTTTTTCAAATCTTTTCGATTTCGCTGGTTACCAGCTTTATCGTTTTTTATTATTTGATCGAAAAGTATGTTTATTCGAAAATCAAGATCATTTACAAACTCATCCATAGTTTAAAATTAGGCCGCGATTTGCGTGATGCTTTGGGCGAAAACATCAGTTCTGACCCAATCAATGATGTGGAGCAGGAAGTAAAAGAATGGGCCAAAGAAAAAAAACTGGAGATTGAAGTGCTTAAAAAGCAGGAAAAGTTTCGGCGCGAGTTCCTGTCCAACCTTTCCCATGAATTTAAAACACCGCTTTTTGCCATGCAGGGTTATCTGGATGCGTTGCTGGACGAAGACGGTCTGGACGATCCGGAAATGACGCTGAAATTTTTGAAAAAAGCATCAAGCAATGTGGACCGGATGAGTTACCTGATTAAAGATTTGGACGAAATTTCAAAATTGGAATCAGGCGAACTGCCGATCAATTATACCAAGTTCAAGATAAATGAGCTGATAAAAGAAGTATTTGAAGCAGAAGAAGTAAAATCGGTTCAATACAAAATCCAGTTGGTTTTTAAGGAGAAATACAACGAGCCGATTTACGTAAATGCCGACAGGGAAAGGGTCAGGCAGGTTTTGATCAACCTGATTGACAACGCTTTTAAATACGGCAAAACCAACGGCACCACTTCGGTCAGTCTGTTTTCATTGCACGATCAGGTTTTGGTGGAAGTAACCGATGATGGCGCAGGCATAGACGAAAAAAACCTGCCGCGTTTGTTCGAGCGATTTTACCGGACGGATGCCAGCCGTTCTCGCCAGATTGCCGGTTCGGGTTTAGGTTTGGCTATTGTAAAACACATTGTAGAAGCGCACCAGCAAACAATCCACGTCAGGAGTACGCTTGGGATTGGCTCTACTTTCGGTTTTACATTGGAAAAAGCGAAGCCGCAACCCTTTCCCGGGTCGGCCATGCTGAAAATTAACAATAACTTAACACAATAACTTTACTTTTGCCTGTAATTAAAAAGCATGTCGTTAAATAGCATTTTCCAATATTTTGTACCTAAGGACAAAAAGATATTTTTTCCTTTGTTTGAGCAAGCCGCAGCAAATGTTGTTGAAATGGCCGTAATTATGGTGGAAGCTGTAAATGCTCCGGATGCCGGGCGACGCGAAACCTTATATCAGCAAATTGATAAAATGGAAAATGTGGGCGATGACATTACCCACCAAATTTATTTAGAACTCGGCAAAAATTTTATTACGCCTTTTGACCGTGAAGATATCCACTCTTTGGCTACCGCAATTGATGATGTGGCCGATTTGATCCAGGGTTCGGCCAACCGGATGAGTTTGTACCAGATTACGGAGATGACCGAGCCGATCCAGAAATTGTCCGAGTTGATTTTGCAAGCCAGTTACGATTTGCAAAAAGCAGTTGCCGAACTGAAAGATTTAAAGAACGTAAGAAGTATTGCCGAATCTTGTATCCGCATCAACAGTATTGAAAACCAGGCTGATTATGTTTTTGACCGTGCCGTTGCCGATTTGTTTTTGTATGAAAAAGATGCCATTAAGTTGATTAAATACAAAGAAATTCTGGCTGCGCTGGAAACCGCGACAGACCGTTGCGAAGATGCGGCCAACGTGATGGAATCAATCATCGTAAAAAACGCTTAACTGATGGTATCTGTCCTACTGGTTGTCGTTGTTGTTTTAGCCCTTATTTTCGATTTTATCAATGGTTTTCACGATGCGGCAAACTCTATCGCCACCATCGTTTCCACTAAAGTTTTAACGCCTTTTCAGGCTGTTTTATGGGCGGCTTCTTTTAATTTTATTGCTTATTTTGCCATACCCGACCATAAAGTGGCCAATACCATCGCCAAAACCGTTTTCGAAAACTTTATAACGATGCATGTAGTTTTGGCCGGGTTGATTGCCGCTATTTCCTGGAATTTGGTTACCTGGTGGTTTGGTATTCCTTCCAGTTCATCGCATACTTTGATCGGTGGTTTTGCCGGTGCCGGGATGGCAAATGCTGCTTTTATGGGTGTAAATCCTTTCCACGCAATTAATTCAGACCCGATCATCAAAATCGTGCTTTTCATTTTTCTGGCACCAATCATTGGGATGATCTTTGGGATGGCCATTAATATCCTGATCATGCATATCTGTAAAAATGCGCGCCCTGCTGTGGCCGAAGTCTGGTTCAAACGCCTGCAATTGGTTTCATCCGGCGCATTAAGCTTTGCACATGGCGGCAATGATGCGCAAAAAGTAATGGGGATTATTTACGTGGCACTGGTTGCCTCAAAAGTAATTGCCAACGATGCCAAAATGCCTGAATGGATCCCTTTTGCCTGTTATTCGGCTATTGCAGCCGGAACGATGTCTGGCGGTTGGAAAATCGTTAAAACCATGGGCACCAAAATTACCAAAGTAACACCGCTGGAAGGCGTAAGCGCCGAAACTGCCGGTGCCATCACTTTGTTTGTTACCGAGCATTTTGGCATCCCGG
Source organism: Mucilaginibacter sp. (assembly GCF_041088075.1). Classification (GTDB taxonomy): domain Bacteria; phylum Bacteroidota; class Bacteroidia; order Sphingobacteriales; family Sphingobacteriaceae; genus Mucilaginibacter_A. Next base: position 93,721 of record NZ_JBGCVY010000069.1, read on the forward strand.
TTTCTACCACGCACACCATTACGGGTTCTATTATCGGGGTTGGCTTAACCAAACGCGTTTCTGCAGTTCGTTGGGGCGTAACCATCAATTTGATTTGGGCCTGGGTTTTAACCATTCCGGTTTCTGCACTCGTTGCGGCTTTGGTTTTTTCGATTATCAAACTATTCCCTTAAGCTTTCGTCCTAAACAAGTTCAATTGCAACATTCATGCGGACTTAGAACTTTAAATCGTTCAGCTACGTTAACGTCTTTAATTTTGCGTTGGCTATTATTTAGGTTGATCTAATTTTTATGAAAAAGCATACCATTTTACTCAGTACTGTTTTTACCATGCTTTTTTTGGCCGGAAACATCAAGCAGGCGCAAAGCCAGTTGCTGGATAAGCTGTTGAAAAAAACCACAACTTCCGGCACCAGTAATAAACCTTCTGATCAGGAAATTTCCGGAGGCATAAAAGAAGCATTGCAACAAGGCATTATCAAAAGCAGCGACCAGCTTTCCGCTGTCAACGGTTTTTTCAATAATGCGGCCGTAAAGATTCTATTTCCGCCGCAGGCACAAAAAGCAGAAAATACTTTGAGGAAATTAGGATTGAACAAGTTGTGCGATAACGTAATCCTTTCGTTAAACCGCGCGGCAGAAGATGCGGCCAAACAAGCCAAACCAGTTTTCATTTCCGCCTTAAAACAAATGAGTGTGAAAGATGCCACCAGCATTTTGCTTGGCCCGAGCGATGCCGCCACGCAATATTTTAAACGGACAACTACGGATTCGCTGGCTGCAAAATTTCGCCCGGTCGTTCATCAAAGTTTGGATAAAGTTGGCGCTACACAATATTACAGCCAGGCTGCTACGGCTTACAACAAGGTTCCGTTTACTTCCGGTAAAGTTGATCCAGATATCGAAAATTACGTAACGCAAAAAGCCATCAGCGGTTTATTTACAGAGATTGCCCGGCAGGAACTGCAAATCAGGCAAAATTTGTCTGCACGGCCAACGGCTTTGCTGCAAAAGGTTTTTGGTTACGCTGCTCAGGCAAAAAAGTAGTTCAATTTTAGGTTGATAAAAGAAGTATTTCCTCCCTCTCCTTTGGGAGAGGGTCGGGGTGAGGTTATGCTTCTTTTATGCCTGTTATTTTTGTGTGGCTGCCCAAAGGGGTTCATCGTGCCAATTATTTACAAAGCCTAATTTATAAATAGGTATTGAAGGGTTGCTTTTAAACAGTTCTAATATTTTGCTTTTGATATGATGATTGGGTGAAATATGGTTGCATAGATAAACCATACAAGAGATAATTAGAAATGGTTTTTTAGTTTGAACAGGTAAAAGACGGTTATTAAACCACAAGCCAACTGGGTTATTGATACGTTCTATTGGCGTTTTAACCATGCTTCTGCTCCATAATCGGGAATGATGGGCAATAATGTTTCGAACATAAGTAATAGCTTCTAACCAACTTGATAGTTCTGTAGCTAAATTCAGACCCATTTCTTTTGCAATAATTGCTTTCTGCGGCAATTGATGCTTTAAGTTTTTGTACAATTTTGAAAGCGTACCCATTGAAGCTATTTCTAAAATTTTCCAAGCATCAGAATCTTGATTTGGATAACGGCTGCGTTGATCTTTGATGAAAATTTCCTGACTTCTGCTAAATTCTTTTTGGAGTTCGTTTATGGTACTTTCATAAATAGAAGTAGTTGTATTGTTAAATGTAATTGTTCTGTTTTCAAACAAAGAAGCATCTAAGTACCATAACCCACCATAAGCAATAGATAAATGATAAATTAATTTAGTCCGCAATGCAACTTCTATTCGTTCTATGGCATCAAATAATATCAGGCGTAAATGGCGGTCAAAATTGTACCGGTCTATAATATCTTCAAAGTAAGTACGGGGTTTAAAAGTATGCAAAACAATATCTTCTTGCATGTCCCACCAATATCCCTTTAATCGGTAATAACTTATATTTTTTAAAAGATTTGCTGCTTGGGTTTCATCTTGAAATAGCATTCCTCTCTGTTTAAGTAATGCTATTTGCTCTTCAACAATATAAGAGGGCTTGTTTGCCATTGCTATAAAAAAAATGACCCGCTTGCAGTTCTTATGGTATGCAAAGCGGGTGCTGTTATTACAAAAGTAACTATTTTTTCTAATTTTAAATCTTATTTAAAAGTATTTTTAGGTTGATAAAAGAAGCATCGGCCTAAAAAACGGATGCTTCTTTTATGCCTGTTATTTTTGTGTGGCGGCCCAACTGTCCATTTTCTTTTCCAAAACAGCTAAAGGCATCGAACCGTCTTTTAAAATCTGATCATGGAATTCGGCCAGGTTAAATTTGCTGCCCAATTGCTTTTCATAACGCGTGCGCAATTCGCGGATTTTTAATGCACCAATTTTATAACCTAAAGCCTGACCGGGAATTGCCATATAACGTTCAATTTCAGCAGTTGCACCTTGCTCGCTGATGGCTTCATTGTCCATCATATATTTGATGGCTTGCTCGCGCGTCATTCCTTTGGTGTGGATGGCGACATCAACCACTAAACGGATGGCGCGGTGGATTTCATCACCCAAAGCGCCCATGTATTGGTAAGGATCGGTGTAAAGCCCCAGCTCTTTGCCCAATGATTCGCAATACAAAGCCCAGCCTTCCATATAAGCATTATCGCCACCAAAACGACGGAATTTAGGCAGTGAAGTATTTTCCTGCGTTAACGAAATTTGATAATGATGGCCGGGAATAGCTTCGTGCAAAAACAAAGATTCCATGCCCGAAGTGGTGTTAAATTTGGTCGCATCTAAAATTGGCACATAAAAAATACCCGGACGGGTTCCATCTGCCGAACCCTGATTGTATTCTGCACTGGCAGAAGCAGCACGAAAAGCTTCCGTTTGCCGGATTTCAAAAGGTGTTTTTGGCACATGGTTAAACATCTTTTTCAGGTTCGGCTCCACACGTTTATGGATGTTTTCGAAAGCAGCCAAAACCTGTTGCGGCGTTTTGTATGGCATAAACTTCGGGTCGTTTTTCATGTACTCAAAAAACGCTTTCAAGTCCCCTTTAAAGCCAACGCTGTTTTTGATGCTGTCCATTTTATTACGGATTCGGGCAACTTCCTTTAAACCCAACTGGTAAATTTCCTCCGGCGTTTTGTTGGTCGTGGTTTGTTGTTTCACCAAATACTTATACATTGCAGCGCCGCCAGGCATGGCCGAATAACCGGAACTTGTTCGCGCATGAGGTAAATATTGGTTTTGCAGATAATCGCCCAATTTTTTATAAGTTGGCACCACGACTTGCATGATTGATTTCTGGTATACTTCTTTTAACGTCCTTTTATCAGCATCCGAAAAAGACTTCGGGAAGTTGTTGATCGGGCCGTAAAACAAGCTTTTGGTTGGATCGGTAACTTCCATCGCACGCATTTGCGGGATCATTTTTAAAACCAAAGCTTTCGGCAAAACCAATCCGCTTTTTACACCTTTTTGAAAGTTTTGGATGGCTGTGTTGCTCCACACCGAAAAAGCCTGCAAGCGTTTCAGCCAGTTTTGATAATCCTGCACGGTTTTAAAAGGCTGCGCGCCGGTACCAGAACCAAACTGCCCTATCGTGATTGGCAGGGCATAGAACTGGTTGAAAGGCAAATACTCAAAATGATAATTAAATCCTTCTAATGCAATTTGCATTTCATAAGTAAAAATATCGTACGAAAGCTGGTCTTCTGCATCCAAATCTTCGCGCTTAAAAGTTTTTATTTTTTTTAGGTTATCAGCATAAAACGATTTTGCTTTGGTAAGAAAAGCAGCAGAACCGTCGTCCTGCAATTGGTCGTTGTAACGGTTATCGCCGATGGAAGTAGCTTCCAACGGATACAATTTCAGCCTGTTTTCGTAATACTGATCAAAAAAAGCAGCTAACGCTTTGTTTTTTCCTGCGGAGGATGACCCGGTTTTATTTTGGCAGCTTGTTACCAGCAAAGCCACAACGGCAAATAGCAATCCGATTTTTTTCATGCTATAAATTTAGTTTTTAGGCGGAGAAATAAAAGTCTTGCGCATAAAAAAATCCCGCCGATTTAAATCAGCGGGATTTTAAGTAGATAAAAACAGCATCAGTCTAAATTAACAACCTTACCGGTTCTTCCAATAATGATTGTACAGTTTTCAGAAAAGCCGCAGCCGTAGCGCCGTCAACCACGCGATGATCGGCACTCAAGGTAACTTTCATCACATTGCCCGGCACAACGGCACCATTTTTAACTACCGGCACTTGTTGAATGCCGCTAACGGCAAGGATACAAGCATTAGGTATATTTATAATAGCTGTAAATTCGTCAACACCAAACATTCCTAGATTTGATATAGTGAAAGTTGAACCTTCCATATCAACAGGCTGTAATTTTTTAGTTTTGGCTTTTTGAGCGAAATCTTTTACTTCTGCAGATATACGGCTTAAAGATTTTCCATCTGCAAAACGTACAACCGGGACTAATAAACCTTCGTCAACAGCAACAGCAACACCAATATTTACATGTTCATTAAAGCGAATCTTATCACCTAAGAAAGAAGAATTAATTGCGGGGTGTTGCTTTAAAGCAGCCGCACATGCTTTTACTACAAAATCATTAAATGATATTTTGATTGTAGCTACTTCGTTCATTTTACCACGTGCTACAATTGCTTCATCCATATTTATTGCCATCGTCACATAAAAATGTGGTGCAGTAAATAAGCTTTCAGACAAACGTTTGGTTATTGCCTTGCGCATTTGGGTAACCGGCTTTTCGGTAAACTTCTCTACACCAATATACTCGGGAATGATAATGGTATTTTGCGCTTTCGCCATGCCTTCCTTCGCAATCGCGCTGGTTGCAATTGCTTCCTGTGCTTCTTTTAAGGATGGTTGCCCGGCAGGTGTTGTTTTGGCTGAAGTTTCGGTTTTGGCAGCAGGCGTAAAGGCTTCCACGTCTTTTTTAACAATGCGCCCGCCTTCGGCACTTCCTTTAACTTCTGTTAGGTTGATGCCTTTGTCCTGGGCAATTTTTCGTGCCAGCGGCGATGCTTTTACGCGGCTGTCGTTCGCAACAGCAGTTGTTTCTGCCGATGCTTCTTTTACCGGTGTATTTTCTGTTTCTTCAGTTTTGGTTTCTGCGGAAGGAGCTGATCCGCCGTCTTGCAGTAAAGGTGTAATATCTGTTCCTTCCTTACCTACAATCGCAATAATGCCGTTTACCGGTGCAGCTTCGCCTTCTTTTACGCCGATGTAAAGCAAGGTTCCTTCTTCATAACCAACCACTTCCATGGTGGCTTTGTCGGTTGCCACATCAGCCAGCGAATCGTCTGCTTTTACTTTATCGCCAACTTTAAAATTCCATTTTTCAATGGTGCCTTCCGTCATGGTGTCGCTTAGTAACGGCATCCGAATAACAGTAGCCGGAATTCCGGATGTATCAACTTTTGCAGCAGGTGCAGCGGCAGGTTTTTCTTCTGTTTTTGACTGTTCGGTTTTGGTTTCCGTTTGAGGTGCCGGACTGCTTTCTGCACCTAACGCAGTTTTATAATCTTCGCCTTCTTTTCCAATTACGGCAATTACAGCATCAATTGCTACTGCTTTACCTTCTTCTGCACCAATGTAAAGAATTGTACCGTCTTGGTAAGATTCAAGGTCCATTGTAGCTTTATCTGTCTCTACCTCAGCCAATAAATCACCTGATTTTATTTTATCACCAACTTTTTTATGCCATTTGGCCAATACCCCTTCAGTCATGGTATCGCTCATTTTTGGCATTTTTACTACTTCGGCCATATCTAATAATTGGAATTTTTTATGTTGATCAATGCTTCTTTTATCGCCTAAAAATCAGCTCATGATGTATGGATAATCTTTCTGCACATACACATCGGTATATAATTCGGAAGCTTCTGGATACGGAGATTCTTCTGCAAATTTTACCGCTTCGTCCACCATGCCTTTTACTTTGGCATCCACGCTTTCGATCCAGGCTTCATCGGCATAATTCTCTTTCAAAATAGCTTGTTTAACTACTTCAATCGGATCTTTTGCCTTATAGCTTTCAACCTCATCTTTGGTGCGGTATTTTTGCGGGTCAGACATCGAATGCCCTTTATAGCGGTAAGTACGCATTTCCAGGAAAGTTGGCCCTTCGCCTTTGCGTGCGCGTTCAATCGCTTCATCCATGGCATCATGCACCGCAACCGGGTCCATGCCATCAACCGGTGCAGAAGGCATATCGTAAGCCAAACCCATTTTATAAATATCTGTCATGTTGGTGGTGCGCGCTACCGAAGTTCCCATCGCGTAACCATTGTTTTCGCAGATAAAAACAACCGGCAGTTTCCACAACATCGCCATATTAAAGGTTTCGTTCAACGCGCCCTGACGGACTGCGCCATCGCCCATATAACAAAGGTTTACAAAATCTTCGCCTTTGTACTTACTTGCAAAAGCGATACCTGCGCCCAAGGGGATTTGTCCGCCTACAATCGCGTGGCCGCCATAGAAAAAGTTTGCTTTGTCAAAAAGGTGCATCGAGCCGCCTTTCCCTTTGGAGCAGCCGGTTGCTTTGCCATACAATTCGGCCATGATGGCGTTTGGAGAAGTGCCCAGTGCCAAAGCGTGTGCGTGATCGCGGTAAGTGGTGATCATACTGTCGCCTTTTTTAATAACAGACATGGCGCCGGCCAAAACCGCTTCCTGCCCGATGTATAAATGACAAAACCCGCGGATTTTTTGTTGTCCGTACAACTGTCCTGTCTTCTCTTCAAACTTGCGCATCAATAACATGGATTCGTACCACATTAAATACGTGTCTTTTGTAATAGCAACTGAGCTCATGAACTATATATTCTTGTTTTAAGAACAGCAAATCTAATTATATCCTGATAAAAAAGCGAAACCTACAAGAGTTTGTTTACGTTATAATAAAATTAAACTATAGCGAAATTTTTATCACTTTCGTTTTTTTTTACGAAATAAAGCCTATAGATTTGAAATCCTGATAATAGAATGTTTTCAGGCACGTTGAATAACTTATTGAATAGATCAACAAATTAGTTTTAGATGAAGAAATTAACAATCATTATTCTGTTTTTAATAACAACTGCCACGGTTAATGCTCAAATAACAAAAGCTGTACCAAACCAGGCCACAGAGAAAAATAATAATGATGACGATAACGATGATAACCTAAGCAAAGGTTATTTTTCGCAAATTATGGGCGTTGCGCTCTCGGCAACTTCCAATGTTAAGCTGTTTCAATTTGTTTACGACTGGATCGGGACACCGTACCACTTAGGCGGAAACAACAAAAACGGTATTGATTGTTCTAAATTTGCTTTCGAATTGTACAATAAAGTATTCAATACGGTGATTGGCAACAATAGCCGGAACATTTTCAGCATGGTAAATCCGGTTGGCAAAGAAGAATTAAAAGAAGGCGACCTGGTTTTTTTCAAAATACACAGCCGTTCGATTACCCATGTTGGCGTTTATATCGGCGATGGCCGGTTTGCACACGCTTCTTCCAGTAAAGGTGTGATGATCAGTAATTTGGCCGACCCTTATTGGACACGATATTATTACAACGGCGGACGTTTGCTGTCAGATTTAACGGCAAGCAACTAAACAAAAAAAGCCCTGTAAAAGAAGTACAGGGCTTTTTTGTTATACATCTTTTGTGGTGCGTACCAAACTGATTCCGCTAAAGAAAAAGATAATGCCCACGATCACCGCAACAATTACCGATCGCGATTCGCCGGTGTGTTGTATAAAACTGTAAGCACCGTAAATAATCCCGATAATGCCCAAAAGGGTTAAAATTCCGCCAAAAGCTTTTTTCATAATTTCAATTGTTTAAGGTTTAAGTACAGTGGTAACAGCAAAAAATAAACCAATCTATCTAATACTGTTTTTACCTATATTTATTCAGTTTAAATCTTCTATAAAATGGCTAATATTTTTTCGCTCGTCCTTTTGTTCCTGCTTTTGGTTATCGCTTTCAGTTCGTTTGTAACCGTGCAGCAAGGCACCATTGCCGTGGTTACGGTTTTTGGAAAATACCGCAGGATTTTATTCCCCGGCCTCAATTTTAAAATCCCGCTGATTGAGCAAATTTATTCCCGCATTTCGATCCAAAACCGTTCCGTCGAATTGGAGTTTCAGGCCGTAACTGTTGATCAGGCCAATGTTTATTTTAAAGCGATGCTGCTTTATTCTGTGTTCGATCAGGCAGAAGAAACCATTAAAAACGTGGCATTTAAGTTTGTGGACGAAAAAAACCTAATGCAGGCTTTGATCCGTACGGTTGAAGGTTCGATCCGTGCTTACGTAGCTACCAAACGCCAGGCAGATGTGCTGATTTTGCGCCGCGATATTGTAGAACACGTAAAAGAACAGTTAGACCAGATCCTGGAAAGCTGGGGCTACCATTTGCAGGATTTGCAATTGAACGATATTACTTTTGATGATGTGATTATGAAATCCATGAGCCAGGTAGTTGCATCAAACAACTTGAAAGCCGCTGCCGAAAACGAAGGACAAGCTTTACTCATCACCAAAACCAAAGGCGCCGAAGCCGAAGGAAACGCCATCAAAATTGCTGCCGAAGCCGAACGCCAGGCGGCACAACTGCGCGGACAAGGTATCGCTTTATTCCGCGAGGAAGTGGCCAAAGGGATGACGCAGGCCGCCAAAGAAATGCAGGAAGCCAACATGGATACTTCCGTTATTTTGTTTACGATGTGGACAGAATCCATCAAACACTTCTCCGAAAACTCCAAAGGCAACGTGATCTTTTTGGATGGTTCTGCTGATGGCATGAAACGCACGATGCAGGAAATGATGAGTTTGAATTTGATGAATACGGATGGGAAAAAGGCGTAGGGGTTTTTTTATAGATAAATTATTACTCAAATAATTTCAAAAAAATTACTTTCCTTTCTGTAACTTATTTATAAATATTATCCTATACTTAATATAGTTTCTTTGTAATCCGTTTTTACAAACATTTAATTATTCTTTAAAATAAAATTCATGGAAATATCTTTACAACAAGAAATTAATAAAGTTAGAGTTGTAAATTCTGAAAGAAGGTATTGGTTTTTAAGAACATATAGCGGTGAGTTGTATAATTATTTTTTAGAAAATAATTTTGTCGGACTTGGTTTTAATAACGTTCCTTATCAGTATATAGAAGAAGCACAAATATCTGATGAAGCAACCTTAAATCGATTGCAAAAGTATATTGATAGTAATAGTGAGTATAAAAAAGGTGAAGCGACAAAATGGGCAAAACAGCTAGTTACCTTTAATCATTTAGTTAAAGTCGATGATATTGTAATAATTCCAAGTAAGTCTTCTGATGACTTATCATTTGGTATTATAGAAAGTGATACTTTTTTTGTTAAAACAGAGAAAACCTTTTTGTTTAATGAACGATATGAACCATATCCAGAAAAGAGAAAGAAAGTAAAATGGATAAAGACGATTACAAAATTAGAGCTTAGGGGTGAACTTAAAAACATGTTTACAAGTAGAGGGGCTTTATCAAGTGCTGATACATATAGTGAAGTTATAGAAGGAAATTTATCTACAGTTTATATTAAAAATGATGTTGGTTATTTGACTATAAAAGTTGATGAAGATGAAGAAATAAATGCTTTTGCTCTTCAAGAATTTCTAAGCAGCCT
>NZ_JBGCVY010000070.1:0-6433 GCF_041088075.1 Mucilaginibacter sp.
GATTTGTTTTCCTGTGCAATGCGTAACGCATCAAAACTACTGTAAACCGCAAGGCTCAAAATAACTGCCGAAGAACCAAAATAAACATTATCTAAAGAGTAGCTAAAAGCGGTATATCCAAAATAATTATGGAAGTGAAAAAAATAATCGAAAGCAACTTCTTCCAGCAAAAACCGGACAATAATAAAGCAAGCCACAGCAAACAAGATACCGGCAATTAATTGTGGTATTTTCCCTTTATTTAAAAACTTAGGATATATCCACAAATAAAGAATGTAAAACTCAATCATTTTTACAAAAGTGATGGAGTAATCGAAAACCGGAAACTTACTGGGCTTGAAAATAAAAGCGTTCCCCAACAGCAAATACAACCAGTAAAGTGTCCAGCCGAGAATGTGATACCTGATTTCCTTTTTCGTCATGATCCAATAAAACTACGGTAAAAGAAGTATGTGGTTTAAAATTTTATCCCAACACCCTTTTTTTTGATGCGAACTTGATAATTCGGGACAATGCTTCTTTTATCGGTGTTTTTTTGGCCTGGGATAATATTCCGGTCGGTTGGTATCAAATTTTTTTGGGGCGAAACAAGCTGCTGCATCTTTGAGGCATCAACCCAAACGAATATGAAAACGCTTTACACCATTTTACTTTTACTGATTTGCAGAACTGCTTTCGCCCAAAACGGAAATATCAGCGGAAAAATTCTCGACCAAAAACAACAGCCGCTGCCGGGCGCTTCGGTTTTGCTGCTGCATTTGCCGGATTCGGCACAAACAGCCGGACAAGTTGCCGATGCAAACGGCGCGTACCTCTTCAAACCAAAGCCCGGAAAATATGTGGTAAAAACAGCATTGCTTGGTTTTAGCACGGTTTATTCTAAAGCTTTTGATTTTGGCGGAACTTCAATCCAACTTCCTGTTTTGATTTTGAACGAGAAAAAAAACCTGCTAAAAGAAGTATCGGTTACTTCGACCATTCCAGCTTTGGAGCAGCAAAGCGACCGATTGGTGGTGAATGTGGAAAAGCTGAACACCACCGGCGACAATGCATTGGAAGTTTTGAAGAAAGCACCCGGCATCCGTTTGGATAAAGACGATAATATTTTGTACCGAAACAATGCCGGCGTGGTGGTGATGATTGACGGAAGGAGAACGTACATGAGCGGCACCGAACTGAGCAATTATTTAAAATCAATGCCGGGAAGCGCGTTGAGCAAAGTGGAACTCATCCCGAACCCGCCGGGAAATTACGATGCGGAAGGAACGGCCGGCATGATCAACATCATTTTAAAACACAACAAAATGCAAGGTTACAGCGGCACGGCAAACCTAAATGCGGGTTACGGTAAATACGCCAAGCTGTATGGCGGCTTCAACTTTAACTACAACACCGGCAAACTGGGTTTATTTGCCCGCGTTAATTCGGGTTATTATGATTCGTACAACAAACTGATTTTGAGCCGCCAAATTGAAAACGAGGTTTACAACCAATACAATTACTGGCACCCAAAAACTTTTGCCACCGGTTATACCATCGGAACCGATTTTTATGCCAGTAAAAGAAGCACGTTTGGTTTGATGTTTAAAGGTTACAACAGCCCGATGGATGCGCAGGTTACCAGCCAGTCAAGCACCTTGAACAGTTTTGGTGAGCAAACAGGAAGTGTAACCGGTTTTAATCCGCAGAAATCCGACAATAATACGTACAGCGTTAACTTAAACTACAGTTTTGCGATTGACACTATCGGACAAAAATTAAGTGTGGATGCAGATTACGTGCACAGCAGTTCGTTGATGGACCAAACTTACACCAATACTTATTTTAACGGCAGCGGCGATGTCATCGGTAATCCGATCCAATTGCGGAGCGGCGCGCCGGTTAGTTACAATATTAAATCCATCAAAGCCGATTACGTGCTGCCTTTGGCCAATAATTGGAAAGCGGAAGCCGGTTTAAAAAGCAGTTTTGTAAGTACCGGCAGCAATGTTTCGTTTGATTCGTTGAAAACTGCCGGTTATATCAACGACCCGAAACACAGCAATAATTTTAGGTACGATGAAAACATCAACGCCGTTTACGGAACCATCAGCAAAACTTTCGGAACAAAGTTGGATGTAAAAGCCAGTCTGCGCGGCGAGCAAACGGTTTCTACCGCCAATTCTTTGACCCGGAACGAAGTGGTGAAACGCAATTATTTTCAGCTATTTCCAAGCGCGTTTATCACTTACAAAATCAATCCGGACAACCAGTTGAATGCTTCTTTTAGCCGACGGATCAGCCGCCCAAGTTACGGTTCGCTCAATTCGGCCATCCGTTACACCGATCCTTACACGGCCATTCAGGGCAACCCGTATTTGCAGCCTTCCGTTTCGCAATCCTACGTTTTCAATTACTCTTACAAAAGTTTCCAGGTTTTAAGTTTGAGTTATTTAAAAGTGAACGATGCCGTAAGCACGGTCATCAACCAAAACGATGTAACCAAGGAAAGCATCAGCAATTACCAAAACCTGGGCAGTACCAGCACGTTTAGCGCCACTTCGGCCGGGAGTTTTAAGATCGAAAAATGGTGGGTGGTGAATGCGGAAGTTGACGCTGTTTACAACCGCGTAAATACCATAGTTGGCGGAAACCCTTATCAAAGCAGCCGGTTTTCCTGGTCTGGCAATGTTGACCAAAGCTTCTTTTTGCCGTACAATTTTAAGTTTCAGTTGACGGCTGAATATGATTCGCCTTCGATCAATGGTTTATCGCGCACGCTTTCTTCTTCGCAAATTGATGCCGGTATCACCAAAACCTTGTTGGACAAACGTTTGAGTTTAAGTTTTAAAGCACGCGATATTTTCTTCAAAAACCGTTACCGCAGCATTTTGCAATACAACAACGTCAACACCCGCTGGGACAACGAATACGAAAGCCGCCGCTTTACATTGGGTTTTACCTACAACTTTGGCAACACGAAATTAAAGTCCGCCCGCGACCGTAAAACAGGCAGCAGCGCGGAAGAAGGAAGGATGTAAGGTTGATTGGAATGACAAAGCCCACCAATTTTATACCGATAAAAGAAGCATCGCAATAATTGGCAAAATCGGTTTTGTCATCTCGGCCACAGGGAGAGATCTTCTTCAAAGCGAAAAGTCAAATTTTTGCTCGTTGAAATAAGATTCCTTTCTTCTAATTGGAATGACAAAGCCCACCAATTTTATACCGATAAAAGAAGCATGCCCCTTTTATGCCAAATTTCTTCCCGCGTTTACAATTCCGTAAACCGTTCTGATTATTAACTTGTGGTACAAATTGGTTTCCTCCTCGTTCAATTCCTGGTAATGCAATTGCTGCAACGCGTAATGCTGAATGACCACCAATGGCATGATAATTTTTTCGCGCAGGGCAATGGATTGCCGTTCAACCGGCGATTCTTCCATCAAAACTTTCGTGTCGGATAATTTTAAAAGCAGCGAGCAGGTCAGTTCAAATTCCGTTTTCAGCATGGTCCAAAAACCACCGTATTCCGGGTCGTCCGCCAGGTTTGCGGTAATGTTGAAGTTGGATTTCGACATGGACATCATGCAATTATCAATGATGGTTTTGAAAAAACTGTTCTGGCGGTACATCGTTTTCAAATCTTCCCATTTGCCTTCGGTTTCCATCTTTTTCAAAGCCGTTCCAACACCGTAAAAACCGGGGATGTTTTGTTTTAACTGGCTCCAGGCCGTAACAAAACTGATGGCGCGCAAATCTTCCAGCTTCAACTCGGCACCCGAATTCCGTTTGACCGGCCGGCTGCTGATGTTGATTTCCGACAATAATTTAAGCGGGCTTAAATTTTCCAGGTACGGCAAAAACAAGGGGTTTCTGCGCAGTTCCATAAAGCAACGGTAACTTTCGGTAGCCATATTTTCGATCAGCGCGCGGCCTTTTTCGTCAATGGTATCGCCGTTTTCCTGGTTTAATGCGGATACAATACCGGCATTGATCAATTGTTCAATATTAAACTTTGCGCTGTCAATCGAGCCGTATTGTGTGCTGATGGTTTGCCCCTGAATGGTTAACTGGATATAATCATTTGCAATTTCGTGGCCCATAGAAGCATAAAAACGGTGCGTTTTGCCTCCGCCGCGTGCCGGTGGGCCGCCGCGGCCGTCAAAAAAAGCCAGGTCAATGTCGTACTTTCTCGACATCGCCGTTAACTCCACTTTCGCTTTGTAGATAGACCAGTTGGCCATCAAATAACCGCCGTCTTTGGTACTGTCCGAAAATCCCAGCATGATCGTTTGCCGGTTGTTCCGTTTTTTCAAATGGGCGATGTAAAACGGGTTGGTGTACAGCTTTTCCATCACTTCGGCTGCACCCTGCAAATCGTTCACGGTTTCAAAAAGCGGCACAAAATCAATCGTCAGGCCCTCCGCTTTCCATCCGCTCCACAAAAACAAATTGATGAGCTGCAAAATATCCGATGCTTCCTGGCAATTGCTGATGATGAAACGATGGCAGGCTTTTTCACCGTTCGTTTCCTGGATTTCGCGCATGTAACGGATTGTGTCCAGCGTGTCTTTCACCAGGTCTTCTGCAGAATCGGGACAGTAAAAATCAGCTTCCACAAAACGGATGTTCTTTAGCTTTTCTTCTTCCGTTTGTTCGTGATAACCTATCGGCATCCGGTGCCTTATGGTTGATTCTGTTAAACAATACTGGTGTGTTGCCCTTAAAATCCTGCTGTCCTGACGAATGTCCAGCGTGGCAAAATAATCGCCAAACAACTTCACTTTTCGGATTAAATCATCCACCAAATTGCTGAACAAACCGTCGTGATCTTTTTGCAATACTGTTTTTATCGCCTCTAAATTGGCAAGCAGCACGGCCTGCTGGTTTTTGGTTTGCAACTGGCCCGCGCCGGTTTGTTTGTTAAACTGCTTGTCCAGTTCGGCCATGTATTGTTCCACGCCGCGAAACGTCAGCCTTTTGCGCAACTCCTTGTAATCTCGGGCGTAACAGCGGTAAATCACTTTCCGCAGCAGTTCGGTTACGGCCTGGGTTGATTGCAGGTTTACGTTCGGGTTGCCGTCGCGGTCGCCGCCCGGCCAAAAGCCCAGTTCCAAAGTCTGGTGCTCGTCTTCTGCCAAAAAATCAAATTCGGTATCGAGTTTTTCTTTGATAGAAGAAACCGACTGGTAAAAAACATTTTCCAGGAACCAGGCCAGCGAAACAGCTTCATCAACCGGCGTTGGCTTTTCTTTGTTAAAAAAGGGCGTTTTGCCCAATTGCTGCAACAGTAAATAAATCTGGTTGATGTCGTTTATTTTCAGTGCTTCCGTCAGTTCTGTAATAATCCCCAAAACGCTGCCCGGATAAAACTGCGTTGGGTGCGCCGTTAAAACCAGGCGCAACGAAAACTTTTGCAATGCTTCCCGCACTTTTGCATAGGTGTCCGGCTGCTTGTTTACCTGTTGCAGTAAAACCTGCAGCGAACTGCTGTCATCCGTGGTTTCTAATTTTGAAAAAGCGGAATCTTCTATCGCATCAAACAAAACTACCTGGCGTTCAATGTATTGTATAAAACGGAACAGCAGGTGAAAGCGGTCTGCATCATTGATGTACTGCTGGTACTTGTCAAAAAAATTCTCAATAATCTCTACCGGCGATTGTTTTTTGCTGATGCCTTCTTCTACATGAGCCGTAAAAAAAGGCAGCAGCGTGCCCGTGTATTTCACCTGGTAAAAGGGCAGCGTTAAAAACAGGCTGTTGTACAAGTCGAAACGGGTAACCACTTCATTGTTAAATACAAATTCTTTCTGACTGAGTTTCATATGATACTGTTAACATTAACCTTGGCAAATTAAAGATTTAATAAGCTTATTGTTGTTTGTTCACCAATTTTTTATTGATAAAAGAAGCATTATTAAAAAATCCATTATTTTAAAAGCTTGTTTGAAATCTTACAACAAAAAATGCCAATGCTTCTTTTACCCTGTTAAAATTGGTGTTTGCATCAGGCCAAACAAACCAAAATTTGGAACACCAATTTTTAGGTGATAAAAGAAGCATCGAAACCTGAACAAATAAATTTTAAAATGCCAATAAGTTGGTTTTTGTGCCATGATATTTTGCAGGAACAAACATTAACTGTTTTCTGATCGTATTTTTGCCCTGTATGACGTTAATTCCCACCAGGAAAATCAATAGCTTCTTTTACAGTCAGTATTTTTCTGACGGCCTGCGCATGACCTTAGGCGTACTCGTTCCTGTCCTTTTGTGCAGCTATTTTAACCAGTTAGAAATTGGCGTTTCTTTGGCTTTGGGCGCATTGTGTGTAAGTGTGGTTGATGCGCCCGGCCCGGTTATTTACAAGCGCAACAGTATGCTCGTTTGCTGCGGGTTGATTTTGCTGGTTTCGCTGATTACCGGTTTTATCCAGCCAAACCTTTATTTGCTG
>NZ_JBGCVY010000071.1:0-26976 GCF_041088075.1 Mucilaginibacter sp.
TTTAAGCGGCGATATTGCGGCTTTTTACCAGGGCAGCTTGCTGATGAACATCATTAAAATCCATGGTTTTGATTTGTGCAGCATCGGCCTGACGGAATGCCCCGAAGGAAGCGGTTATGAAGAGATTGTGTTTATTGACAAGGCCAAACGCTATTACAAAAAGTGCATCGTTTACCAGGATAAATTGGTTGGCGCAATTTTGATCGGCGATAAAAACGAGTTCCAGGAGTTTAAAGAACTGATTGCCAGCCAGACAGAACTGAGCGGTAAACGCCTGCAATTGCTGCGCAGCGGAAAAAAGGCAGAACCGGTGTTGGGCAAATTGGTGTGTAGTTGCAATCATGTGGGCGCCGAAAACATCTGCCAGAAAATCAAATCCGGCTGTACCGAATTGAAAGAACTGAGCGCGGCAACCGGTGCCGGGACAGGTTGCGGCTCTTGCCGGCCGGAAGTGAAAAGGATTTTGGAAGAATATTTAGAGGACAACTTGTTGGAAAAAGCAGTGTAAAAACCAATGGAAGAAACAAGCGGACATCTGATTAAAGTTAACCTGCCGGGCGGCCTGATTTCGCCGGGCGATTTGCAGGAAGTGCTGGCTATTGCCGAAAAATCAGGCGCAGGCGAAGTGGTTTTTGGCAACCGCCAGCAACTTTTTTTCAGGGTAAAAGAAGCATTGCTGGAAGACCTGCACCACGAACTGCTGATGGCCGACATCCATTACGAAGTTGATGCCGACGAACACCCAAACATAATGAGTTCGTATGTTACCGATGATATTTTTGACCATCCGGGCTGGCTGCGCGAAGGGGTTTACAAAGATATTTTCGACCTGTTTGATCATCGCCCAAAACTCAAGGTCAACCTGGTGGCCGCCAACCAAACCTTTGTCCCGTTTTTTACCGGCAACCTCAATTTTATTGCTTCCGAAGTGAGCAACTACTGGTTTTTATACGTCCGCTTTCCCAAAACCAACCAGTTGTATTGCTGGCCGTCGTTGATTTATTCCGAAGATATCCCCGCTTTAAGCAAACTGGTTGAAAGCCAAATTTTGGATAACCGCAACCTGTTTTACGATCAGCCCGACATCAACGCCAAGGCACTGCTTTACCAAAAAATTGTCGGTAAAAACAGTATGCCCGTGCAGCCCATACCACAACCGCTAAAGCTGCCAGAATTTTCTTTGCCTTACTACGAGGGCTTTAACAAGTACGGAAACAACAAATTGTGGCTGGGCATTTACCGGCGCAACGAAACTTTTGCCATCGCCCTTTTAAAAGACATTTGTAAATTGTGTTTGAAAACGCGTGTCGGCCAGTTGCACATTACGCCCTGGAAATCTTTGCTGGTGAAGGAGATTGCGCCTGCCGACCGCCACTTTTGGGGCAAGATACTGGACCAGCACCGCATCAACGTGCGCCATGCCTCCAATGAACTGAACTGGCAGTTGGAAGACAATTGTGCCGAAGGTTTGCACCTGAAGCAGGAATTGGTAAAAGCTTTTGAGGCAGCCGACCTGCGCACTTACCGCCTTTGTTTCGCCATCAAAACACATTTAAAGTCGGGTTTATTTGGTTCGGTCATCATCCGGAAACGGCCTGCGCCCGAAACGGAAGCACCGTTTGAAATTTTGCACACGCCGGATTTCAACCCCAACAACAAAACCCTCATCGTTTACAAAAGCCATTTAAAACAGGAAGAACTTGGCCGCGAACTGATTGCTTTGTGCGATAGTTATTACAGTTTATCGGCTTTAGAAGAACCCATCGCCACAGAAAAACCTGTTGCAGAAAGCGTTTCAAACGCAGCCACGTACTTCGTTTACCAGTGCAAAAACTGCCTGAGCCTGTATGATGAAGCCTGGGGCGACGAAGCAAACGGCATTGCGGCCGGGACCGGTTTTGCAGCTTTAACCGCTTACCCCTGCCCCACCTGCGACTCGCCAAAAGAAGATTTTGTGCGGATAGAAAGGGCAGCGGCGGTTTTTTCGAATTGATGCGGGTTTAAGAAAAATGGTTGCTGTTGCCTTTGTGCTTCTTGTTTTTGTTGCGGTGAAAGGGCCGTTCCTAATGCTTCTTTTACCGGCATAAATTAAGTGGGTTGAAAATAAAAGCTTCTTGTTTTTGTTGAATTTGCCAGGGCCGCTTGCAAGGTAGCCACCCAGGAGCGTGGGGAGGAATGCCGCCCGGAGGCGATCCGGCATTCTTGAATTTTTGGTTCTTTTTGTTCAAGCAAAAAGAACGTAAAAACATGGCAACGACCCGTTACCGTTGCGCAAACCTGCGGTTGCTTGTATTCGTTCTTTTCCCTTGATGGAAAAGAACCAAAAGATCAAGAACGGCTGATCGCTCGTCCGCGCACCCGTTCGGCCCTGCCCGCCTGGGTGCAGACCTGCCGCTTTGGAATGCCAGCGGTTATCTTGCGCTTGTTCAACAATCTTTTTCAAATGCTTCTTTTATCGGCATAAATTAAGTGGGTTGGAATGCAGCTTTTTTGTTTTTGTTGAATTGCCAGGGCCGTTTGCAGGTATGCGCCCAGGAGCGAGGGGTTGAATGCCGCCCGGAGGCAATCCGAAATGCTTGAATTTTTGGTTCTTTTTGTTCAAGCAAAAAGAACGTAAAGACAGGGCAACGACCCGTTAAATAATAAAGAAACACACCCCTAACCCCTCTCGAGAGGGGAAGCATGGTGGTTATCCTTCTATAAAAACAGGAGCCGACGCCCCATCAAATATGTTTATCAAAACACAAACCCCCGCACCCATCTTCTACGTTTATCTGTTACCTTTGCCCATCTCAAACTAAAACTAAACGCTATGACAACCCCAACCACAACCCGTTTCCGTAAATTGCTGTTGGCAGCTTTTGCCAGCCTGTTGGTGGCCACGGCTTCTTTTGCCCAAAACACAACCGGCACCACCGTTACGCTGGGCGGCAAACCCGTGCATACCGTTGGCAAACTGCCTGCCGTGGGCACGCCTGTTAAAAACTTTATTCTGGCCGGCGTTGACCTTTCCGACAAAACCCTGGCCGACTATAAAGGCAAGTACGTGATCATGAACATCTTCCCGAGTGTAAACACGGGCGTTTGCTCTAAATCGGTACGGAAATTTAACGAAGATGCGGCCAGCTTAAAAAATGCAACCGTATTATGCATCTCTAAAGACCTTCCCTTCGCCCAAAAACAGTTTTGCGGTGCCGAAGGCATCAACAATGTGGTGATGCTTTCTGATTTCCGCAGCGATTTTGGAAGCACCTACGGCGTACAAATTGCCGACGGGCCGATGAAAGGTTTACTGAGCCGCGCCGTGATTGTGGTTGACCCAACGGGCAAAATTGTTTATGAAGAACAAGTGCCGGAGATTGGCCACGAACCAAACTATACGGCCGCCATTGCAGCGATAAAATAAGGTTTATTGGTTTCAGCATAAGCTGGCCGGTGATTAAAAAAGGCACAAGTTTCCGCTTGTGTCTTTTTGTTTGCGGTTGTTTGGCACCGGTGTTTTCTGCCTAAAACAAGGCTTTTGGCTAAATGTGCAGAAACTTTGTTTGTTTCTGGCCATGCTTCTTTTATGCCGGTAAAAAAGATAAAAAAACACACCCCTTGCCCCTTTCGAGAGGGGAAATATGGCGCCTACCTTTCTAACGTTTAGAAAGGCGTCGTTTGCAGGTTCCCCTCTCGAGAGGGGCCAGGGGTGTGTCCTTAATTTTTATGCCCTAAAAGAAGCATCCGGAATTGAGTTTAAAAAACTTCGAGATAAAAGAAGCATCGGCAATAGCTTGCACAGGGATGTTATTTAAACTGATTCTTTTGTCAGAACAAGGCTATTTACTATGGCTGCAATTCATCCCCCTGGCCCCTTCAAAGGGGGAAAGTACATCGCCTACCTTTCTGACGTTTAAAATCTGGAGATGAAAAAGTAAAAACCCTGGCTCTCTTTCCTCTTCTATAGGGGAAGCCTGTCGCCTACCTTTCTAACGTTTAAAATCTGGTGATAGAAAGGTATGCGCCCTGGCCCTTTTCCCCCTTTGAAGGAGGCCAGGGGGATGACTTTGTTTTTTACCCGATAAAAGAAGCATCGGCAATACCTTGAATAGGAATTAAACCATCGCCAAAACAATCGTCAAAACCGATTCTGTTCAACAATTAAATGTACCCTTTACAATAGTTACCGTGTATAACAGGTTTGAAAAAAGGGCTTGGCTTTCCCGGTGTTGGAATAAAACGGTAGCGCAACTATCTTCGCCCTAAGCTTTTTTCCACATTACCGGGTTTAAAAATCCGATAAAAACAAAAACAACCTATGTTTAACCCATTCAAGCCGGTTTATATTTTTCTGTCTGTTGTGCTGCTGCTTTCATCCCTGCAAAATGGACTGGCGCAAAACAAAAAGGCAAAGGCGCACCGCTCGGTCAGGGATTCTCTGCGCGAAAAAGTGTTGGAAAGGGATTCCGTGATCCGATCTTTTAAACACTCAAAAAGTTCGTTGAACCTGCTTTTGGGGAAGATTGAAGATTATAACAGTGCTTATACCGAGATCAATTCGGATTTTTCCAAAGGTTTCGATACATTGGATATCAGCCAAAACCTGCCCCAATTAGAAAGGAGGATGGGCTCGATGCGCACAATCATCAACAACTCGACTACGTATGGAAACCTGGTTACGATACGCAGCATGATTGACCACCTGAAAGACCAGTTGGGCACCTGGCAGGACCAGCTTACCCTGTATAACAACCAGCTTGACAAAGCAGGCGCCGATATTGCAGAATTTAAAGCAGATTCTACTTTGCGCACCGCCCCTGCCGACAGTAGTTTGCGGGAAAGAAGCCTGATCCAGGTAAACGCATTGGAAAAAAAGTGGGCAGGCTTGGACAGCAGCACCGAAAAATCAATGATCAAAATCGGGCTGCTGGAAAACCGGGTTTCTTCGCTTTCTATTTTGATGATTGACCTGGACGACAGGATTGACCTCAGGATCCATGAATTTACGGTCAAGGCCATGACAAACGAGTATGGCTTTATCTGGGACATGCACCAAAAGGAAAGTAAAAACCGTTTGGATTCTGCCCTGGTCAAAACCTATAAGCTTAACACAAGGCTGTACAGATACTTTTTCACCAGCAAATCAAACTACTGGCCGCATTTGATAAGCGTGCTGTTGCTGATCGGTTTTTTAATTTGGATAATTTATAGCAGGCAAAAGATCAAAAAGCTTAACGAAGGTTATCAAAGCATTTTCAACCAAACCCATTACGTTATAAAGCACCCGCTTTTGTCGGCCCTTACGGTGACCAGCATCCTGTCGCCTTACTTTTACGATCATCCTGCACAGGTTTTTTCGCACACCATGCTCCTGGTTATGATGGCTTCTATCGGCTTGTTGATCAAAAATTACTGGCCGAAGCCCTTGTTTAGCTTTTGGGCCATGCTGTTTTTAGTGGCCATAATTTATTGTATCAGCAGTCTATTGATTCAAATAACTTATGCCGACAGGATTATCCTGCTGTTGCTGTCAGCCTTTATTATTTATCACGCACTTAGGCTGATCCGGCAGTTAGAAAATTCATCGGCAGCTTATCCGCCTTATACCGATGCCATCTTAAAACTGTTTATCGCTTTGCAGGCCATATCGGTTCTGTTAAATGCGGCAGGAAGGTTTAGCCTGGCCAAAATAGTGGGGGTTACCTGTACCTTAAACCTTTGCCTGGCCATGGGCTTTTACCTTTTGGTGCAAATATTAATGGAGGGCCTGTTTTTACAGTTGGAAGCCGGCAAAACGGACAAAAGAAAAAACGCGTCCTCTTACTTTGATTTTAATGCCTTGCAAACAAAG
Organism: Mucilaginibacter sp.; assembly: GCF_041088075.1. Lineage (GTDB taxonomy): Bacteria > Bacteroidota > Bacteroidia > Sphingobacteriales > Sphingobacteriaceae > Mucilaginibacter_A. The sequence continues at coordinate 5,834 of NZ_JBGCVY010000071.1, forward strand.
ATCAAAGCCAATATGATAAAAGCAGCGGCCTTGCTTTGGCTGGTTGCATTGGCCAAAAACCTCACCATTGATGATTATATTTACGATGCGGCCAGCGATTTTTTAAACCGTCCCTACAAGTTCAGCAGTACGGCCTTTACGTTTCGCAGTGTGCTGATCTTTATGGTCATTATTTGGATATCCGGTTTGCTTGCCCGTCTCATCAGTTATTTTTTTGACAACCCCGAACAGCAAACCTGGCTTACGCCGCAGGCCAAAAAAACCAGGTCTTCTATTTTACTGATCCGTTTAACGGTATTTGTGGTTGGCTTTTTTGTGGCGATAACGGCAGCCGGCATCCCGATGGACCGAGTAACGATCATCATCGGTGCCTTGGGCGTGGGTATCGGTTTTGGTTTGCAAAACATCGTGAACAACCTGGTATCGGGCATCATTTTGGCGGTAGAAAAACCGGTACAGGTAGGCGATATTATTGAAGTGAGCGGGAAATCCGGCACGATTAAAGAAATAGGCATCCGCTCCAGCAAAATTGAATGTGGCGATGGCTCGGAACTGATTGTACCAAACGGCGACCTGATATCCCAGCATGTGGTAAACTGGACGCTGAACAACAACAACCGCCGGGTCGAACTTTTGGTGCGGGTTGCTTACGGGTCGGACGTGCTGAAAGTTGAAGAGATCTTGCGCACGGTGATTGCCAACCGCGAAGACATCATGAAAACACCGGAACCTTCTATCTTTTTAAACAACTTTGGCGAGAAAGCCATTGAGTTTAGGGCCTGGTTTTGGGCAGCAGAGATCACCCGTTATTTAAGTTTAAAAAGCAGCGTGATGGGCGATATTTATACCGAGTTTGCCAAAGAAGGCATCGAAATACCAAAAGGCTGAAAAGGAAATGCCTTTTCTGAAAAGCTATTTAACTTATTTTTTGAATGCTTCTTTTACCACTATAATTTCGGGCTGTAACCATACCCTACAAACCACACTGATTTTTAGGTGATAAAAGAAGCATCCGGAAAATTGGCAGAAAGAAATTAAAACAGGTTTGTAAATTTGCACTTACCTCATCAGCCTAAACCGACATTAATGAAAAAGTTTTTTACCGTATGCATTGCCTGTTTGATTTTTGCCCTTACCCAGGCGCAGCAACTTTCACCGGCACAATTATTCCCGGGCTTGTTTCAGGCAGTGCAGCTTTCAGGCGTTTATCCTGACAATAAAACTTTTGTTGATGCCCTCCCAAAACAATATCCCGCAATTATTTTAAAAGCCTACAACCAGCAAAAAAACAAACCGGATTTCGACCTGAAACAATTCGTGGATGCTTATTTTACTGCGCCCGGTTCTAGCAGCAATAATTTTACGAGTGATATTAAAGCCGGCATTCGCGAACATATTGACACGTTGTGGCAGGTGTTGTACCGAAAACACAATGCGGTTCCTCCCTATTCTTCTTTAATTGCGCTGCCGTACGATTTTATTGTTCCTGGCGGCCGTTTCCGGGAAGTTTATTATTGGGATTCTTACTTTACGATGTTGGGTTTAAAGCAAAGCCACAAAAACCAGTTGATCAAAGACATGGTGGACAATTTTGCTTATTTGATTGACCGCTTTGGCTTCGTCCCCAACGGAAACCGCACTTATTATTTAACCCGTTCGCAGCCGCCATTTTTTGCCATGATGGTCAGTTTGCTGGCAAAAATTGAAGGCAATGAAGTTTTAGTTCGTTATCAGCCCGAACTTTTAAAAGAATACGCATACTGGATGAATGGGGCGGATAACTTAAAAAACGGGCAGGCTTTTAAAACTTCTGTCAGGCTGAATGACGGAACTTTATTAAACCGCTACTGGGACACGAGCGACCAGCCGCGGGAAGAATCTTACAAACAAGATGTAGCAGCAGCCAAATTAACCAAACAAAAACTGCCTGATTTTTACCATAATATCCGTGCCGCCGCTGCTTCCGGCTGGGATTTTAGCAGCCGTTGGTTTGATGCTTCCGGCAAATTGGAAACGATCCAAACCACCAATATTATTCCGGTTGATTTAAACTGTTTGCTGTTCCATTTGGAAACCGTAATTGCACAATCTTATGCCTTACAAGGAAACACAGTGCAAAAACAGTTTTATCAAAACAAAGCGGCACAACGGAAACAAGCAATTTTAGCTTATTGCTGGGATGAAAAAGCAGGTTGGTTTATGGATTATAACTGGAAGCTGCAGCAGCTTTCTCCGGTTGAAACCCTTGCCGGCGTTTTTCCATTGGCGTTTGGGCTGGCTTCAAAAACCCAGGCGGAAAGTGTAGCGCAAAAATTAAAAACTAAGTTTTTAAAATCCGGCGGTTTGGTCAGTACCGTTAACCGTACAGGCCAGCAATGGGATGCGCCAAACGCCTGGGCGCCTTTGGAGTACATGGCGATTGACGGGTTGGAAAAATACCAGCAAAAAGAACTGGCCAAAGAGGTGGCCGAAAGATGGACCGGCATCAACAACCGGGTTTTTGAACAAACCGGCAAATTAATGGAAAAGTACAATGTGGTGGATACGGATGTAAAAGCAGGCGGCGGCGAATATCCGTTGCAAGATGGTTTTGGCTGGACGAATGGTGTTTTGCTGGATTTGATGAATAGGTATCATGTTAACCCTTAAATTGTTGGATGCTTCTTTTATCGGGTAAAATTTGATGGCATAAAAGAAGCATTCGGGATAATTATTGGATTAAAAAACATCACTTCTTCATCACCAATTTATCCACCACCAAATCCCCTACCTTTTTCCCATATTCGTGTGCAACCGTGCAGGAATTATGAAAATGCAAACCGCCGTAAAAGCGTGCCCAATTGTTTTCTTCCGCAGCAGCCCGAAAGGATTTATACGACCGGCTTTTGATGCCAAACTCTAGTTCAGAAGTATCGCGGTAAGCTAAATGATCGCCATAAACACTGGTTAAAGCCTCGGCAGCAGCAGAAGAAATGGTCGAGTGGCCGCACGTATATTCTGGGAACGGAGGCGTTTGCAAGTGCGGGCGCCAATCGGCATTAAAAAATTTGGTAATTACGGTTTCCGGTCGTGCGGTGTTGTAGAAATATTTGGCGTCCCAGCATTGGATAAAGGCATCAAACAAAGCAATCGAAGTTTTGGCAAAACCATAAACCGTCGTCGGGAAATCAGCTTTGGCATTTTCGGCAGCAATTCCGGCAATGCTCATCCAATGGCCGGGCGGCGAAAACTTTTTGGTGATGTACTGCACGTGGCCCATGACATTTAATTTCCCCGGGTTATCGTCCCAAAAATCAGCAATCTCCTTTTGCTCTGGCGTTAGTTTGCCGGTAACATCCAGCATGTATTTCACTTCCTGGTAATACTTACTGTTTTTATCACTTATATTATAAACCGGCGGCGGAGGAACGCGAAACTGACTGGCGCTGTCCATCAACATCGGCCTGATTTCCTGCCAGTGCGACTCTACGGCTGCGGCATACGAAGGCGGCGTTGGTATCCATCGGCCGGGAATATTGCTTTTGACCGAATATTTAGAAGCGCTGCGGGTTTCTAAATAATTATCGCCTTTGCTCCATTTCACAATCGCCGCAGTAACCTGCTTGGCATAAATTTCGGATGCGGCAATCATTTCATCCGGCATCCCGTGTTCTTTAGCCATCGTATGCAAACTATCGGTATAATATTGCATGCTTCCTTCGGGAAAAGTAACCGTTTGCCCAACGCCGCAAAAAGCCAGTAACGCAGCATATTCAAAGTCTATTTTTTCGCTTGCTGCGGGTTTTGGTACATCTTTTAAGCCATTTAACTGGCCACTTAAAGAAGTATAATGTTGCGGGTTTCCGGCAGCAATTACTTCATAAGCAGCAATATTGGCATAAGCGTAGTTTCTGGAAGCAACAACCGGCGTAAAGTTATTGCCCATCACAATACTGTTCAGTTCGTGTACCGTGCGGCTGTACATGGCCGGGTCGTGCAGGATTTGTTTGTAGTCGTTTTTTTTGCAGGAGGACAAAACAACAATTCCTGTCATAAAAAAAAGAAGGCGTTTCATGCTCATTTAAAAATTTGATAAAAATTTGCCTGCTAAAAGAAGCAGGCAAACAGTTGGAGTGAATATGGAAAATTGTTTTTTCAATTTTATTTAACCGTATAAGTTTTATGTTCAGTGCCCACGCCTGTAATCGTTAACGATTTCCATTGTGCAGGAAGCTTGCTTTTGACTTGCGTGATACCAGTTGGCGTAATATCCAATCCGCCAAAACCCATCAGCAAACTTTGAACGATGCCGCCTGCACCCGTGGCAAAATAAGGGTTTGTTCCGCCTTTCGTTTCTGCAATTACCCGGAACGGCGGCACCAAATTTGGCTCGTAAGATTCTTTAAACCAGTGGTAGGCCTTTTCGCCGTCGCCCAAGCGCGCATACAACAAGGCAAAAATAGCTTGCGTCATGGCTGGTGTCCCTTCATTCGGAATCCGTGTTTCATAATAACTTAAGTCTTTTTTAATCTGTGCCGGATCAGTAATTACTTTCAGCGGATAAGGAAGCAGGTTTACATCGCCTTGCTTTATTCCTTCGCCGTGATAGGAAGCATGTTCCTGCGTTACACCATCAGCCATTTTTAAGATCGGGATATTTTGTGCCACCAAAGCCCAGTCTGCATTGGCCGGAAATCCTAATAATTTAGCTGCTGCCGCTGCGTTTTGCAGGTTTACTTTTGCGGCGGCGTTGGTAAAGGCATTGTTATCTACGTTTTCTGCCCATTCATCCGCAGCAACTACATTTTTGATGTCGAAATGCCCGGCTCCGTTCCGTTCTACCCGGCTTGCCCAAAAATCGGCCGAGGCAGAAAGGATAGGCCAGCCGCGTTCGCGCAGCCAGGTTTTATCTTGTGTTACACAGTAATAATTCCAGGCCGCATTGGCCACGTCGGCAGTGATGTGATGTTCAAACGGACCACTCAAAGCCCAAACCGGCGTTTCTTCTACGCCCGTTCCGGCACTTTCCCAGGGGAACATCGCTCCTTTAAAACCGTGGGAAAACGCATTTTTTCGTGCGGCATCCAACCGTTCAAAACGGTATTCGACCAATGATTTGGCAATTTCGGGGTGCAAAACCAGCAAGGCCGGGTACATCCAAACTTCGGTGTCCCAAAAAACGTGGCCGTTATAACCCAAACCGGAAAGCCCCATTGGCGAAGGCGAAAAAGCAGTTCCGGCACGCGAAAACGAGTACAAATGGTACAACATGCTGTGCACATCCTGCTGGGTTTGCGCGTCGCCTTCAACCCAGATGTCGCTTTTCCACAACTCATCCCAGGCCTGGTTATGAAATTTCAGCAAGCGGTCGTGCCCTTCCAACCGTGCAAAAATGGTTAAACGTTCGGCTTCGTTCAGCGGGTCATCGTGGTGGACAGAAGTAATGGAGTATCCAACCACCGAAAAAGTATAAGTTTCCCCTGCCTTCAGGTTTTTGCTGAATTTCATCAGGTGCATGTTGCTGTCCCACATTTCGTGGATGACGGCTGGCTCCTGTCCGTGCGGTTCATTAAACAAAAAACTGGTGGAAGCGCAAAGCTGCAATTTCCCCGTGGGGCTTTTGGCAGTAGAAGTAAGCAGCTTCAACGTTACATGCGGCCGGTCAATCTCGTTGTAATAATTCTGCACATCGCGCAAAGCATCCGGTGCTTCCATTACGCTGGCAGGGGTAATGGTGATGTCTTTTTTGGCTGTGATAGAAATATCCATCAAAACCGTAAACGGCAGTTGGCGCAGCGAATAGTAAGTATATTTTACCGTTGCATCATCACCATAAGAAAAAGTAGTGGTAAAAGAAGCATGCTGCATATCCAGTTGCTGCTGCATGTTGCTGACGGCTTTGGCATCCAAACGTTTTCCGTTGATGTCCAAATTCATGTTCAGCAGGTTGAAACTGTTGAGGAAATTGCTCACGCGGCCTCTTCCGTACTGATCGTAAACCCCGGCCAGCACCACGTTTTTCACTTTAAAAGGTTCGGGGGAAGAAACAATCCCGATCGTGCCATTGGCAACGGTAACGCCAAAATAATTTGCAGGGTCAATTTTATCGGCGGTGATACGCCAGGGGTTTATGTTTTGAGCAAAGAGTTTGGGCTGAAGCAGGTTTAAAAGAAATAAAACAAACAGAACTTTTTTCATGGATTTGCTACAGGCATAAAAGGCAGGTTTATAATTAGTATTTTGTACGATTAATTAATGCTGCTTCAGGTTATTAAATAATTGGTTGGGCTAAGTTAGGCAAGAAATTTTTGGTATCACAATATTAGGAAATTTAAAAATCCGGCAAACGTTTACGAAATGCTTTACTGTTTATCACACCCCTGCTGTTTGTGCTATGGTTTTGGCTGGTAAACCAACTGGATTGGTATCATTTCTTCAATCCCGGGTTGATGCGTTACAGATTGTTGATGCTTCTTTTATCACCTAAAAAACGGTAATTCGCAGTTAAATTATTGTTGATTATGCTACATGGCAAGTATCTAAAACTGATGCTTGCTTCATTTCTATCCTAAAAACATTGTTGCTGTTTATGCTAAAAAGAATTTTTGCCGGTCTGTTTTTACTGCTCGTCCTTGTTTTGGCAGGTGTGTACTTTTTAATTCCAACCGAAATTTCCATCAATAATATCACCGTAAATACGAGTGATGCACATGCCTTTCAGTTTTTAGCGCACCAAGAAGAGTGGAAAAAGTGGTGGCCCGGAACTGCTGCTTCGGATTTTGAATACCAATACCACAACCATTTGTACACGATAAAACAACTTAACAATGATGATGTGGTTTTGCTGATCAGCAATCCCGGCCTCAGCCTAAATACGCAGCTTTCTTTTATGGCTACCGATGCAGACAAAGTAAAGCTGAACTGGAGCAGTGTTAAAACGAGCAGTTTAAACCCAATCAGCCGTTTTACTGCTTATTTGCAAATGAAGCGGGTTAAAAAAGACATGAATGCTATTTTGCTCCATTTTAAGCGTTTTGTAGAAGACGACCGGAACGTTTACCAAATGGACGTGCGGATTAGCAAAGTGAAAGATCCGATTATTTTGGCCACCAATATTATAATTCAGCAATACCCGGAAATGAAGCAGGTTTACGCTTTGGTTGATCAATTGAAGCAGGAAATCCGGAAACAGCAAGCCAAAGAAACCGACGCACCAATGCTCAACGTACACCAAACGGATTATAAAAAGTACGAAGTAATGGTTGGAATCCCGGTAAACAAAGCAATCCAACCGCCAAAAAATATGGTGGTCAACAAAATGGTTTTAGGCGGAAATATTTTGGAAACGACCGTAAAAGGCGGAATAAACACCACGCGTAATGCCTTTAAACAGTTAGAAAAATACAAAAAGGAACATAACCTTGTTTCGCCCGCCATGCCTTTTGAATCCTTAATTACCAACCGATTTAAAGAAAGCGATACGGCAAAATGGGTTACCAAAATTTACTATCCAATTTTTTAGTTTTATTTCAGCGGCACCAGCTTTAATTATTGATGCTTCTTTTATCAGCCTAAATTTAAAACTTCAACACCAATTTTATGCCGGTAAAAGAAGCATCGGCTAATGCACCAGCAACAGTTTTCCATCGTAAGTCATCAGCAGCATAGAAGTTATATTTTTTGTTTTGATGGGATACAAATACGTTACTTCCTCAAAATTAAAGGCCGGGCTGACCCAATAATTGGGTGCCGAAAATTGTTTTTGTTTGGAATCATAATTCAAACCGGCCAAGCCTAAAGCATCGTATTTTCCCTCAAAAGGGATCACGCCCCAAAAGTTTCCGTTGATCAACAACCCGTTATTTGGCATAGAAACCATCGAACGAATGGGTGCTTGTTGATATGGATAAGGCAATTTTCGGTAAGTTTTTGCATGTAAAATATCGCTGATAAAAATACTGCTGAAAATATTTGCGCTTAGTTTGTGCGTTTCATCCAGACGGTCTTTAAAAATTTCGTCGGTTGTTTTATCCGCCATTTTTTGAAAACTCAGCCACTCTTTTTTAATATACGGCAACTCCTGCTCCAAATCGTTTTTTGGCCGGAAAGGATAATATTTGCCCTGAAAATTGTAAGACAAGATCAAGTCATTCTTGCCTTCGCGGTCAATATCGCTGTTGTAAGCAAAAAGCGGCGTTTCGGCGGTAACGTTGTATTTATTGTTTAAGCCCCAGTTTCCGGCAACCAAATCCAATTTTCCGTCCTGGTCCACATCGGCAACAGCAGCCGTTTGCCACCAGCCTTGCAAATTTTCAAGAACCGGCAAGTTAAATTTGGAAAGCTGTTTCCCATCGTTTAAAAAGATTTGGATCGGCTGCCATTCTGCTGTAACCACCAAATCCGGTTTTCCATTGCGGTCAATATCTGCCGAAATAACGTCTGTGATGTAAGGAATTTGAGTGATTTCCTGGTACTTTGTTTTAGCAGCAATCTCAAAATTCCCCTTTCCGGTATTCAGCAAAATTACTTGCTGCGCAGGTGCAGTATAATCCCGAAAGGAAATACTTTTGGAGAGAAATACATCTATTAAGCCATCATTGTTAAAATCGTACAAAAACATTTTGGTGAAGTACCCCGGCATTTTCGGTAGCGGCTGATACGCAAACCGATAGTTGCCTTTGTTGATGTACAAGCGCGGCGACATGGTTTTATCATTTTCCAAAAACGGATGGTTAGCGGTAGCAACAATTAAATCCAACAGGCCGTCCCGGTTTACATCAACCCATTGTGCGTCGGTATCGGCAGCTTCCTTAAACTGGTTAAAAGCAGGCACAACAACTTTTTTAAAACCTCCTTTTGCATCATTTACCAGCAAGTATTTCTCCTCGCCCGCTATCCCGCCAACGTAAATGGCATCAAAACCATCGTGGTTAATATCGGCAACGGCAATGGCCGGCATATGCGGCAAATACGAATGCGGCAACAAATAATAGTAATTAAAATCGGGCGTATCAAAGGTTTTTACATCGGCCAGCAACGTTGCCGTGCTTTGTTTATCGGTAAATTTTTCGGTTGGTTTTAAAAATTGCCGAACCAAAGCTGCTAAATCATCCGTTGTTTTTACCAGCCTGGCATCATAAACCAACGTTGTTTTTTGGTTGAATTTGAATTGATGAATAGTTTGATAAGAATTATCCGGCCAAATAATTAACAACTCCGAAGGTTTTTCTTGTCCTGTAAAAGTGAACAACAAATCCGGGCTTTGTCCGCTTTCAAAAGCATTACTGGTTTGTACCTCTTGGTGGTCAACCGTTTTGCCTGATTTTAAAAACAGTTTCGCGCCAATGGCATCTACGTTGTTTGCTTTATATTTTAGGTTGAAGTTGAGAAATGCAGGCTTGTTTTGCGCGCGGTTTTCCATCGTTGTGTTTTGATAGATTGAAGCCGGACTGTCCATATTATTGGTAACAATTTCCAGATCGCCGTCGTTATCCAAATCCACGGCAATAGAACCGGCAGAAATGCCTGGCTCGGTCATGTCGTTTGTGGCAGAAAAATCCGAGAATTTTAAATCAGCTTCGCCATGATAAAAAACGTTATGTACGGCACCGTTCGGCATCTTGTCAATCTTATCCCGATCGAAACGCCGGTTTGCCAAAAAATCTTTGGTAAAGCCCGGCTCGCCCAGATATTTCAGGTAATCCATATCATTAAGCCGCTTTTTGATACCGTTCGAGAAAAACATATCTTTCCTTCCGTCCATATCAAAATCCTGCACCAGAGGCGACCACGTCCAATCTGTTGCCGAAACGCCGGCATACAAACTCATGTCCATAAACTTTTTGCCATTGGCCACATTTATTTGCAGGCAGTTTTTAGAATACTGGTAATAAAAACCGCTGTTTACTTCCTGGTTGTAAATATCCAGCGGTTCATCGTTAATGGTTGATTTGAGGTCTTTGATGTTTTCGGGAAGCATATCGGTCGTCAGCACATCCAAGTGTCCGTCCTTATTGACGTCGCTCAAACTGTTGCCCATCGAAAACAAACTGGTATGCCCGAACGCGCTTTTTAGCTGCTCTTTAAACGTGCCGTTGTGCTGGTTTACGTAATAATAATCCTGCTCAAAAAAATCGTTGCTCACGTAAATATCGTCCCAGCCGTCGTTGTTCAAATCGCCCACACTCACGCCTAAACCATAACCAATCGGTGAAGCATAAATGCCGGAAGCTTGGGTTACATCGGTAAAATGCCCGTTATCGTTTCTGAATAAATGGTCGCCGGCATCGTGGCTGTATTTAAAACGCTGGGTAGAATCGCCGTACGTATCGTTGCTATGGACGGATGAAGTGAGCAGGAACATATCTAAATCACCGTCTTTATCATAATCGGTAAACGATGCCTGGGTAGAAAAACCTGAAAAATCAAGCCCGTATTTAGCGGCGCTTTCGGTGAAAGTAAGGTTGTGGTTGTTGATGTACAATTGGTTTTTCCCCTTAAAACCTTTATAATTAGCAACTACCGAAATGTAAATATCTTTATAACCATCGCCGTTGATATCTACAATAGTTACGCCGGTTTTCCAACTTCCTGTTCCGGCAACGCCTGCTTTTGCGGTGATGTCTTCAAACTTTAAGTTGCCTTTGTTTAAGTACAATTTGTTGGATTCCTGGTTCGATACAAAATAAAGGTCGGCCAAACCATCGTTGTTAAAATCAGCCGAAGCAACACCAGCGCCATTATAGAAATACAAGTAATCCAGGATGTTAACCGAATCTGTAGCTGTATTTTTATTGACGAAATTGATATGGGTTTGCGAAGGCGGCAACAGCTTAAATACCTTTTCGCCTGCTTTTTGCTTTTTGCAGGAGCAGTAAACCAATAACAGTAAACCGAAGATCAATAATCGTTGCATAAATGATTTTAAGTGCGCGGTTTTGTTTTTTGTTGGATTGATGCTGATGCTTCTTTTATCACATAAAAATTGGTGAAGGGCAGTCAGCTTTCAGCCATGAACAATCTGCCATTAACCTATCTATTTTTATGTGCTAAAAGAAGCATTCTAATTATTGCGGTTGAAACGCTTTTAACGGTTCATCATTAATCCCAAACAAATAGTATTTTCCGCCTTTGTTATTTTTGATGATTAAAGATGAACGTACTTGTCCGTTTAGTTTCAACCCACTTTTTGCCGGTTCTACGTATTTAAACCCGTTTTTATTATATTGATAAAAAAGCCCGTAGCTGGCATCCAAACGGCCAATCTCGGGTTTAAAACCATAAAAATTGCCGCCCATCATCATGGTTTTTGTGCCGTTGTTGCCGATGTCATCACACAAAATGGTATTAATGCAGGATAATTGGGCACGAAAAGGAAAAGGCTTGCAGTTAAAATGCCCTTTACCATCATTAACAAAAACTGCCGAAGCCAAATCATTCACTTCATGCACTTCGGCCTGGTTTAACATTTCATCGGTAAAAACTTCCTTAAACGGTTTGCCGGCGTAACTTTCGTACCGTAAAAAACGCTTTTTAAACAGCGGCATTTGCCCAACCAAATCCTGGCGCATGTTCAGCGTGTATTCCACATGGTCTGTTTTATACATCGAAGTAACACATTCGCGCGTGCCGTTTCCGTCAAAATCTTTAATATAAATTTTCATTGGCTCGGTAACCGAAGCCCGGAATTTGGAGTTTAAACCTAAATTCCCGGCAATAATATCCAAGTTGCCATCACCGTCCACATCGGCAACTTCCAGACTGCACCACAAACCTTTGTAATTTTCCAATTGCTTGTCTTCGGTAAATTTCCCGTGGTTGTTCATCAATTTTTTGATACCCATCCAGTTGCCGGCAATGATCAAATCCAGAAAACCGTTTTTATCTATATCCACCCATTTTGCTGCGGTAACCATGCCCAATTTGGTATTTGCGCCCAGAACTTCTTTAGAAACATCTTTAAAATGACCCGTGCCATTGTTCTGGAAAACATAAGAATTTGGGGACGAACCATAAGTGCCGGGTACGCTCCGGCCGCCGATAAACAAATCTAAATCGCCGTCTTTATCATAATCGCAGGCAATAACCACGGAAGCATTGACAGCAGCATGAATTGTTTTATCCATATTTCGGTGAAAGTTGCCTTTGCCATCGTTCTCAAAGAAGCGGGGGAAATAAATCGGCGTACCTGCTTCGTCGGCATTTCCGCCAACACCAACAATCAAATCTTCATCGCCGTCGCCATCAAAATCACCGAACGCTGCCCCTGCAGTTTCTAAGTAAGATTGCTTTTTAAAATCTTCAGGAACGTATTTTTTAAATTTCCCGCTTTTTTGCTGCACATAAATAGCCGCTGCCGTGCCTTTGGAACTGCCAAAATAAAAATCCTGCAAACCATCTTTGTTGATATCGCCAGCAGCCATAAAAGGGTTTTCCATCGAAAGCCGCTGCTGCATCAACTTCTCGTTATCAAAATCAATAAAATCATCTTCGGTATGTTTTGGGATGCTGTCGAACAAACTTTTGGCAGTTTCTTTCAATACTGTTTTTACCGGTGCTTTTTTAAAGTTGTAAGTAGCCAAAGCATTTTTGCCGTAAAAAGTATAGCATTTGTTGGCTTTCAAATTTTTAACCGTTTCGTATTTGCCGCCCGGCCAAATGATCTGTACCGAATCAACCATCGTGTTTTTACCTAAACCAATGGTTAATAAATTGGGCGAAGTACAACTTTGGAAACCGCGCGTTGGCTGGTTGTAATAAATTTGGGAAGTATTTTTGTTGAACACTTTGATGGTTGTACCGATGCCGAAACGGTTTAAACCTTGCTGCTGCAGCTTTACCTGCAAGTAATGGTTGCTGTTTTTATCGGTATTATTTTTGTAGATGAAGGGCGGCATGTTTACGTTGTTCACTACCAGATCGTTATCGCCGTCGTTATCCAGATCGGCATAAGCAGCACCATTGCTAAACGAAGGCTGATCCAAACCAAAATCAGCAGCTTTGTTTGTAAAAGTAAGGTTTTGGTTGTTTAAAAAGCCGTAGTTTGGAATGGGCGTTGATTTCATTTTATCCGTAAAATCACGAAAGTTAAATTTCTTTTTCTCGCTCACCTTGTCCATGTTTTCGCGGTTGCCCAAAAACTCGATGTAATCCTGGTCCGTTAAATCTTTATAAATTCCGTTGGAAACAAAAATATCTTTCCAACCGTCGTTGTTCATGTCAAAACTTAAAGCGCCCCAGCTCCAATCGGTAGCGGCAACACCGCTGGCAAAAGCAATTTCAGAAAAAGTATTGTCGCCGTTGTTTAACTGCAAACAGTTTTGAGAATATTGGTTAAAATAACCGTCGTGTTGTTTTAGCTTGGTCACATCGTACGATTCAAAAGAAGTCATCTTTTTCAACCGCAGATCGCCTTCGGGCAACATTTCGGTGGTAAAAATATCATACTGGCCATCGTTGTTGATGTCGGCAATATCAGAACCCATCGAAGCCAAACTTAAATGGCCGGTTTCTGCCTGGATATCTTCTTTAAAAGTTCCGTTTTTTTGGTTGATGTATAAATAATCGCATTCAAAAAAATCATTGGAAACATAAATATCCGGGTAGCCGTCCTGGTTCATATCCGCCACCGAAACACCCAAACCAAAACCAATATCGCTGGAGTAAATGCCCGCTTCTTTGGTGATGTTGGTGAAGTGTCCGTTATCATTTCGGTACAAACGTGCCCCGCCCAATTTATCAACCATGCTTCTCAAATTCGAGCTGAAATCAAAAGAACCGATCGGCCGGAAAGAATTGTTTAAAACGAAGCAATCCAAGTCGCCGTCATTATCCATATCAAAAAAAATGGCCTGGGTAGATAAACCGCCGTCAACCAAACCGTATTTTTCGGCTTCCTCCTTAAAAGTACCGTTGTGCTGGTTGATGAAGAGTTCGTTTCCGCGCAAATCTCCGGGTTTATTGCCGCTGTGGCAAACGTAAATATCCAGCCAGCCATCGCCGTTGATATCCACCATCGTTGCGCCGGTGCTCCAGTATTTGGTGCCTTTAACGCCTGCCTGGTCGGTTACTTTTTTGTATTTCCAGTTGCCCTGGTTCAGGTAAAGCTGGTTTCCGTTTTGGTTGGAAGTTAAAAACACATCGTTCAGGCCATCGTTATTAACATCGCCGATGGCCACGCCGCCACCGTTGTAAAAGTTACGGAAGGTAAACACATTTGTTTGGTTGGTTTCGGTAACGGTGTTTACAAAATCAATGCCTGTTTCGCCATTATCCTGCAAAGTAAATAAAGTGTTTTTTTTGCCGGAACAAGCGGAAAAAGCAAACCATAAAGCGGCAAAAACACAAATCAGAATCTTCTTCAGTATCATATATAACAATAAACGTAGCGATTTTACCGCTACGTTTAAAATATTAGGAAATAAAAATTAATGACTAAATGCTTGACCGTCCTGTTACAAACATTGCATCAGCAATACTTCTTTTAGCACTATAATTTAAGTTTTACAATTATTAAAAATACACGCCTTACTGTTTTTACCTGCATAAAAGAAGCATACAGTTAACCTTAATTTTTAAGTAAGGCCTGTTAATAGCCGGCATTTTGTGTAAGGTTTGGGTTAGAATCAACTGCACGTTGTGGAATTGGGTAAACGGTACGTGATTTATCAGATGCCGAAGGCCGCTGGTCAACAGGGTCATTAAATGTTCCAAATCTAATCTGGTCGTTCCTTCTCCAGCCTTCCCAATACAATTCGCGGCCTCTTTCGGCCAATAAAGCTTTAGCATCAAGTGCGGTTAATTCACTTGCCCCGCGTGTTGTCCTGATGTTGTTAACTATTGCAAGTGCGGTTTGACCGTTAGGATCAGTTCCGCCTCTCATAATAGCCTCGGCCTTCATTAACAACACGTCCGAATATCGCAAGAGAACATAAGTATTGGTTGCATAATCATCATTTACAGAACCATCTGCTTTTGGTTGAGGAAAATATTTGATCACCCTGATGCCTTGGGCTTCTGTAGAATAATTTAAATCAACATTGGGTGTAAAAATTAATGGGGAACCGTTTCTTTGAGTTAAGGCAACATGGCCGGGGCCATATTGCTGCCCGAGTAAAAATCCGGTTGTTAAACCGTTTAGATTAGTTAAACCTGGGTACGATCCGCCTATACGTTCATCTTTAGATTCAAAAGTTTTATAAAAATCAGCAAGTGTAGTAAAACCGTTCCAGCCACTTGGACTTTGGTTGTAGTGCATAACCATTCGCCAACGATTGTGTGCATTGGCAGGGGCGTTTGAAGATGTGTTTACTAAACCTAATATAATTTCCTGACTAAGTGTTGAATTATTCCAAGAGAAATTATCAAAATACTTGCCTGGGCCCGTTAATTGATAGCCGGCTGCTATTACTTTATTTGCATAAACAATAGCTTTGTTCATGTCGTCTGCAACAAAAGTAAAAGGCCCGCCAACGGCAGAAGCTTTGTAAACAGCCTTGTTTAAATAAACTTTGGCCAGCAATGCGTCTGCAGCAGCTTTGCTTGCATGCCCCGCAACAGCAGCAGTACCTAAATTGGTGTCTGCATATTCTAAATCTTTGATTATAAAATCTGTAGCATCGCTGCGGTTGTAAACAATCGGGTTTGCATCCGAAGAGGCTGACGGATCCCTAAAGGGTGCCTTGCCATATAAATCAACAACTTGGAACATAAAATAAGCCCTTAAAAAACTGGCTTCCGCTTTATTTTGAGTAGAAACACCGGAGGTATTGATTACCTGTGTTGCGCGGTAAACACCTGTGTTCAATTCATCCCAAGTATCGCTTACCTGTTGGTGAAAGGCATCCCATGTATGTGTATGTAGTTTACGCCACACACCAAAATCACCCCAATCTGTACCTCTGGTTGGACCCATCATTTCATCAGTTGGGTGTTCTTGCAAAGCATAAGTATTTGCCTGGTTTGTTTGCCCGTTTAATTGGGCATATACACCGTTCAAATCAGAAGCAGAGCCTGCGCCACCAGTGGAAACTGATTTTGACCCATAAAGTTCTTCGTTCAACTTGGTACAACTCGTGGCAGTAAATACAAGTCCTGCCATAGCAATCATTCCTATTTTCGATGTTAAATTTTTCATGTTCATGTATTTAAAAACCTGCGTTTAAACCAAATGTAATTGTACGTGCTTTAGGGTAAGAAGTGTAATCTATTCCTCTTGAAGGTACATTGTTAATTTGCTTATTAGTATTAATTTCAGGGTCAAGACCAGAATAGTTGGTGATCAGGAGTAAATTTTGGCCAGTTAGGTTTAACCTTAAAGTTTTGAAAGTTTTACTGTTGTTTAAATTAAATGTATAACCCAACGTAGCATTTGAAAGACGTAAAAAATCTCCTTTTTCAAGCCAGCGTGTTGATACCTGTCCTGAGTTTAACGCATTCTCATTGGTAAAAGCCACATCAGTTGTTACATTATGGCCGGTTACTAAGTTACCTCTGTAAAAATAAGCATTGGCTGTATTGTTATATACGTAAAAACCAGTTGCAGCATTCAGGAAAAAACTTAAATTCCATTTACCGTAACTAAAGTTGTTGGTCAAACCTGCGGTAAACTTAGGCAAAGCACTTCCTTGTAAAGTGGCCGCATCAATACCATTAGGATAA
The DNA here is from genome assembly GCF_041088075.1 of Mucilaginibacter sp. Lineage (GTDB taxonomy): Bacteria > Bacteroidota > Bacteroidia > Sphingobacteriales > Sphingobacteriaceae > Mucilaginibacter_A. The sequence goes on from NZ_JBGCVY010000071.1 coordinate 22,472, forward strand.
ATTGCAAAACCTTTCGCATCCAAACCATTGTATTGGGCAACTTTAAATGTAAACAACGGGTAACCATTTTGTATTACCTGAGAAAACGCACCTGATAAGCCCTGCCCGTTTATTGCACCGGTATTAACTACCCGTTGGGCAAAATTCTTTACTGTATTCTTTAAGATGGTCATGTTATAGGCAATATCCCAAGTAAACTTATTGCCTTGTACAGCAGCAAAATTTAAACCTAATTCAAGCCCTTTGTTTATATTGTTGCCAGGTAAATTGATCCATTGTCCGGGAGAAGGCGCAGGAGCTGAGAAATACTGAAAGAATAAAAGGTCTTTTCCGTTTTTGTTAAAGTAATCAATACTACCTGTTAACCTGCCTTTTAAGATTGCAAAATCAATACCTGCACCGTATTGGGTGGAAGTTTCCCATTTCAAGTCAGGATTTGGAGAGTACAATAAAGTTGTACTATTGTTACCAAAATTATATTGGTTTACGGCAAGGGATTGATAAGCAGGGAATTCTTGATTACCTGTTTTACCATAATTTAAACGCAGGCTTAGATCATCAAATAAATTTTTTGGGGCAAAACTTTCATTCATTATTTTCCATTTTACTGCCAAAGCAGGAAAGGTAGCATACTTATGGTTTGCACCAAATTTAGATGAACCATCTGTACGTACTGTTGCAGTAACCAAATAACGGTCTTTATATGAATAATTAGCCCGGCCGTAAAACGACTGTAGCTCGTATTTTGTTGAATCACCATAAATAGGAACTCTGGTGGTAAAGTTGTTAATATCTTTTACCAACACATTTGGAGTAGTTGTATTTGACCTAACATCATTACGGCCATAGTTTTTAAATACCTGGTAAGAATAACCTCCCAAAACGGTTAAGGCACTTTTATCTTCCCATTTCTTATCATAAGTTAAAGTATGTTCTGTAATTTGCGAACTAAGTGTAACATATTGTAACTGGCCACGGCCGCTTCCAGTAATTGCAGCAATTGATTGCCCCCTTACGTTGTCTGATTCTGTGTAACCTGCTAAATTTGGATCGTAAAAAGTTTTTCTTAAAGATGTTGAATAATCATTGCCAAAAGTCCCTCTGTAGCTTAAATCCTTAGTTAACTTTAACGTAGCACCAAAGTTTCCCAAATACCTGTCAATGTTATCTTTATCATCTATTTGGTTTAACATAGCAACCGGGTTACGGTTACTGCCATCAAAGTAATAAGTTCCGTCAGGGTTTTTTACCGGATAGGTTGGGTTTAGCGTTAATGCTGCCCCTATCAAACTTCCCTGCGCCCCTGCGTTATCTGTAATTGGTGCGTATGTGTTTTTTACGTTTGATGCCAAAAAGTTCAGGTCAAATTTTAACACATCTTTAAATAAAGATTGGGATGCGTTTATACGGCCGGTTAAACGCTTTAAAGCTGATTTTTTAACAATACCATTCTGATCGTCGTACCCAAAAGAAGCCCTGTAAGTAAAACCTTGTTTATTTGCACCGCCAAAACCTAAAGTATAGCTTTGGGACAGTGCTGTACGAAAAATCTCTTTCTGATAATCCACATTTGCCCCTTTATTAATCGCTGACGCATCGGCACCAATGCCGTTAACTGCTTGTACAAATTGTGAAGCATTTAATAACTTATATCTGTTTGCGGTAGTAGCGACAGTGGTATTAGCTGAAAATTGTATTCCCTGCCCTGCCCGGCCTTTGCGGGTAGTTATCAATACAACTCCGTTTGCACCACGAGACCCATAAATAGCAGAAGCAGAGGCATCTTTTAAAACAGATATATTTTCAATATCGGCAGGATTTAAAAATGAAAGCGGGCTTCTTGCCGATGATGAACCAAGAGAGCCTGTTGTAGCTCCTGATCCCGAATAGGTATCGTTAGTAATAGGAACTCCATCTATTACATACAATGGGTCATTACCTGCCCTGATTGAACCAGTACCTCGGATGTTGATAGAGGCACTTCCACCAGGTTCGCCGCTTGATGGAGTTACCTGAACACCTGCTATCCTGCCTTGTATCAATTGGTCGGGTGTAGATATAATACCTTTGTTAAAATCCTTAGGGCCTAACGAAGCCACAGATCCCGTTGCATCTTTTACACGCTGCGTACCGTAACCGACAACTACCACCTCATTTAAGGCATTCATTGTTGACGTTAAGGTAACATTAACATTATTTGATGCCGGAATGGAAACTTCTTTGGTAGTATAACCGATGTAGGAAACCACCAAAGTAGTGGCCGAAGCCGGGACCGTGATCCTGAAACTGCCGCTTGCATCGGTATTGGTACCCGTGGTGGAACCTTTTACAATAATGGATACGCCAATTAAGGCTGATTTGTCTTTGCTATCGGTTACTCTACCGGTGATTACCTTGTTTTGCGCCATTACCGGCTGTACAACAAAGCAGATCAGGGCAAAAAAACCAAGTTGGAGTAGTCGTTTTAATTTCATAAAGTTGGGTTTAATTGGTTTGATAATTAATACAGGATAAAAGAAGCATACTGTTTTTATGCCTGTAATTTTAGTGCGGGGATAGGGTTAGGTACGCGTTTTTTTTCATTTTTTTAAGTTTAATTTACAGATATGGTAGCCAACGCAAGCAAAACGCCTGCTGACGGAACAACATGAACAGAACCTTTGCCCGCCCGTAACCCGGCACACAAAGGCAGGGTTGGGTTTTGCAGCAGCATTGGGATGACGATAAACACATTAAAAATGCTCATGTTAAAACCAATTTATTGTAAAAGTTGATGATATAAATTTTTATAAAAACAAAACTCTTACGGCTATAAAAAGCCGGATGAGGATTCGAATTATTACTTGAACTGATATTATATTATATATTGACCTAATAATTGGTGCTTCGAAGATAGAAAAAGCAACAATAATTTTACAATGGCTTTGTTATATTTCTTCTGCACCTGTTTCCGCAAACGTTTGTTGTTTAAAACTTCTACCTTTATATGCCCTTTTACTTATGAAACCCGAAGTAACCTTAAAAAAATTGGCAGAGATGCTTAATTTAAGCGTGTCCACTATTTCCAGGGCATTGAAAGACCATCCCGACATATCTACAGAAACACGCACGAAAGTGAAAGAGCTGGCTTCCGTTTTAGAATATGAACCCAATGCCTATGCCATCCATTTGCGTACCAACAACAACAAGGAATTTGGCATTATCGTTCCTGCTATTTCCAGTTATTTCTATCGTTCTTTCATCAGTTCGGTAGAGGAAGAGGCCACGCGGTTCGGCTATTCTGTCATTATCCTGCAATCTGGGGATGACCCGGTTTTGGAACAGAAAAACCTGAAAAAATGCAAACAAAACCGGGTAAGCGGTATTTTTGCGGCCATTACTTCAAAAACAGAAGATGTTCAAAGTTTTTTAAAATTAGAAAACCAGCAGATCCCCGTTATTTTTTTTGATAAAGTGCCCGCTTTTGAAACCTGTAACAAGGTTTGTGTAGCAGATGGTTTGGCAGCAAGCATGGCAGCAGAAGCGTTGATCCTGAAAAAAAAACAATCGGTTTTGTCTATATTTGGAAACAAAAACCTTTCTATCACTAAAAGGCGCTTAAAAAGCTATACCGATACTTTCAAAAAATATCAAGCCGGTACAGAAATTTTTACTTTTCATGCCGGCAATACCGAAGAAGCTTTTCAAATTGTGCTCGAAGCTTTTGCCGGGCCAAGCAAACCGGATGCTGTTTTTTGTATGACCGATGAGATTTTGGCCGGGGCAATGAAAGCCGTACAGAAATTAGCGTTGAGGTTTCCAAAGGATGTAGGCATTATCACGATTAGCGACGGCTATTTGCCTAAAATCTATTACCCGGAGATTACTTACACAGAAACCAGCGGCCATAAATTAGGAAAACTGGCTTTTAGCAGGATGCTGGCCTGTATTGCAGGCAGTACCGTGGCACAAGAATTAAGCATAGACTCTAAGTTGATTGAAGGTGGATCTTTGTAAAAACAGTTATTGGTATTACCGAAATTGTTGGGCCGGAACCAATTGGTTATTTAAATTGAAAGCTGCAATGGGTTGAGCCTGTTTAACTTTATCCAAGAAATAATGCCAATGCTTCTTTTATGCCCATAAATTTGGTGGATTATCTGGGTACAGAAACCAAAAAAAGACAATGATTTTTAGGTGGTAAAAGAAGCATGGGCAAAATTTGAACAATACCTTTATTTTGAAGTACAGAAAATAATTTAGAAGTAATGAAACGTTTTACGAAGCCTGTCCGAATTTTAATTGGGTTTTTATGGATTTCCAGCACCGCGTGCGCGCAACAGCACAAATTGCCTGATTGGGCTTTCGGCGGGTTCAAAAGGCCTGCCGGCATAAACCCGATAATCTCCCCTGATCCCGGCGCCATGTTTATGGACCCGATCCTGAAAAAAGCCGTTGCCTGGGAATCCAACGATACTTTTAACCCGGCAGCAGCAATTATCAATGGTAAAGTTGTGGTTTTATAC
>NZ_JBGCVY010000072.1:0-30907 GCF_041088075.1 Mucilaginibacter sp.
ATCGGCATAAAAACGGTATTTATTCATGCCTCATAAATGTGTACAAACTCAATGTTTTCAATCGGCAGCCCTTCAAATTCAAAAAGCAATTTTTTCATGTTGTTTTCCAATTCCGGCAATGTTAGCGCGATGTCTATAATCAAATTATCGTTGTAAAGCACCCTTCCTGTTAATTCAACGCCTTGGTTTTCTATAATCAAATCTAATTTTACTTTTTCCATCGTATATAATTTTACTTTTTCCACTTCAACCTCAAACTATTGCTCACCACAGAAACCGAACTTAAAGCCATCGCCGCTCCCGCAAACATCGGATCCAAATAAATCCCCCAAATTGGATAAAGCGCACCGGCTGCAACCGGGATCGCGATCACATTATAAATAAAAGCCCAAAAGAGGTTTTGTCTAATGGTTTGGATGGTTTGTGCCGATAATTGAAACACCTCGGGCAACAAAGTCAGGTTGGAAGAAACCAGCGTGATGCGGGCAACATCCATCGCAATATCCGAACCCAAACCCATCGCAATAGATACGTCTGCCGTTGCCAACGCTTCCGCATCGTTAATGCCATCGCCGGCCATCGCCACCACTTTTCCTTGCTGCTGCAATTTTTTGATTTGTTCGGCCTTGCCGGAAGGGGAAACGCCGGAAACCACATTTTCGATACCGGTTTTTGCAGCGACGTGTTTTGCTGTTGAAGCCGCATCGCCGGTCAGCATCCAAACTTCGATTCCGGATTTTTTGAGTTTAGCAATGGTAGCCGCAGCGTTTGCCCGAACTTCATCAGCAATAGTTAATACAGCCAGCAAAGTATTTTTTTTGCCGAAATAAATAACCGTATCCGCAGCATTTGCAGCAGGAAAATGAGTTTGATCAACCGTTAAATTACTGTTTTCCTGCACCCATTCCGGCTTCCCGATAAGATAATTTTCGTTTTGATAAATAACTGCAATGCCTGCACCGGTTGTACTTTTAAAATCAGCAACGGTTTGTGCCGATGCTTCTTTTACCCGTATAGAATCAACAATGGCGTCCGCCAAAGGATGTTCGGAATGTAGTTCGGCAGCCATTAACACGCCCGCCAGAACTTTTTGCTGTTCCAAATCCAGGTTTTTGTTCCAGTTTAAAGCAGTCAGTTTTGGTTTTCCTTCGGTGATGGTTCCGGTTTTATCCAGCACAATCGTATTGACACGATAAGCGCGTTCCAGCGTTTCTGCATCGCGGATCAAAATCCCTTTTTCCGCGCCTTTGCCCACGCCAACCATAATGGCCGTTGGTGTTGCCAAACCCAAAGCGCACGGACAAGCCACGATCAACACGGTAACGAAAGCCAGCAAGCCCTGGCTAAATGCTTGCGTTCCGCCAAAAACCCACCAGGCAATTGCACTGATGATGGCGATGCCAAACACAACCGGAACAAAAACCGATGCAATCTGGTCGGCCAGTTTTTGCACTTTTGCTTTCGATCCCTGGGCATTTTGCACGGCTTTGATCATCCGCGAAAGCATGGTTTGGTTGCCTACTTTCAAGGCTTTCAGCACAAAACTTCCTTTTTGGTTGATGGTCCCGGCAAAAATTGCGTCGCCTGCTTTTCGGGCAACAGGCATTGGTTCGCCGGTCATCATCGCTTCATCAATAAACGAATTTCCTTCATAAATTTCGCCATCCACCGGAATACGTTCGCCGGGTTTGATGCGGACCAGCTCGCCTTCCTGCACCGCTTTGATATCCACCTCGGTTTCTATGCCGTTCCTGATTACCCGAACCGTACGCACCTGCAAACCCATCAGCTTTTTTACCGAAGCCGAAGTGCCGGATTTCGCTCTTTCTTCCAGCAGCTTTCCAATCAAAATAAACGTAATCACCACGGCAGCCGCTTCAAAATAAACATGTGCCTGTACGCCGCGCGAAAACCAGAAAGCCGGGTAAATGGTGTTGAACAAACTAAATAAATAAGCCACGCCAGTGCTAATGGCCACCAGCGTATCCATATTGGCGTGAAAGTGTTTGGCCTGTTTCCAGGCGTTGATGAAAAACCTTTTGCCAAAAACAAACAGCACAACTGAAGTAAGCACGAGCATCAGCAAGTTTGCCCAATGCCAGTGCATAAAAACCATATCGAGCAGCACAATAGGCACGGTCAATAAAATGGCGCCCCAAGTTTGTTTTTTAAGCTGAGCCAGGGCTTTTTCCTGTTGTTCTTCCTGTTGGCTCAGGGCGTTTTCTTCATCCAAAATCAAATCGTAACCGGCGTTTTGGATGGCTTTTTGTATTTGCTGCGGTTCGGTTTGCTTTGGGTTGAAATAAATATCCAATGCCTGTGTGGCATAGTTGACGTTTGCTTGCGCCACGCCGGGAACCTGGTTTGCCGTACTTTGCACGCTCATGGCGCAGGAAGCACAACTCATACCCGTTACCGGATAAGTTTTATGAAGGATGTTTTTTTCCATGATGCTTCTTTTATCGTGCAAAATTAAGCATTGGCCGCCGGGCGAAGTTTACAGGATTGCCGTTTGTTTTTATATGATTTTGAGGAGATAAAAGGTGAAAGGTTGGAAGGTGAAAGGATAAAGGTGATACACAGCATTTACTCGGCTCGATCTTTCCTAAAATACAATTCAAATTTCTCTATCTTAAACCCCAAATTTCCATCCACCGCTTATGGCTTTAAATTACGTTTGGGTTTCTTTTTTTATCGTTGCTTTTTTTATTGCCTTAATTAAGCTCATTTTTTTTGGCGATACCGAAATCTTTAAATTGCTGGTGGATGGTATTTTTGATTCGACCAAATCTTCCGTGATGGATATTGCTTTGCCTTTGATTGGTACGATGGCTTTTTGGCTGGGCATCATGAAAGTTGGCGAAAAGGCTGGCGCCATTAATTTTCTGTCGCGTTTGGTTGGCCCGTTTTTTCACCGTTTATTTCCCGAAGTACCAAAAAACCATCCGGCAAACGGTGCGATGATGATGAATTTTTCGGCCAATTTGCTGGGTTTGGATAATGCCGCCACACCACTGGGTTTAAAAGCGATGGAAAGTCTGCACGAATTGAATCCCGAAAAAGACACCGCCTCCAATGCGGAAATTATGTTTTTGGTGCTGCATGCTTCCGGCCTGACCATTCTGCCAATTTCCATTATCGCGCAACGTGCTATCTTGGGCGCGCATGACCCGACGGATATTTTTCTTCCTTGCATTATCGCCACTTATGTTGCAACTCTAACCGGTTTGCTGGCCGTGGCTTACAAGCAGAAACTGAAACTGTTGGATCTGGTAGTTTTGGGCTGGCTCGGCGGCATCACCTTGTTTCTGGCGGCTTTGGTTGCTTATTTTAAATTGTATTTGGATAAACAACAGATTAGCGAAGTCTCTAAAGTGGCCAGCAATTTGATTTTACTGTTGATTCCGGTTTTGTTTATCCTCGGCGCGCTGCGGAAAAAAGTAAACGTGTTTGAGGTTTTTATTGAAGGTGCCAAAGGCGGGCTGGAAACTTCTTTCCGCATCATTCCTTATCTGGTGGCCATGCTGGCTGCCATCAGCGTTTTTCGTGCTTCGGGCGCGTTAGGTTATCTGGTGGATATTTTTAAATGGGGATTTGGCCATTTTAACATGGACACGCGTTTTACCGAAGTTTTGCCCATCGGTTTTATGCGGCCATTGAGCGGTGCCGGTTCGCGGGCCATGATGCTGGACAACATGCGGCATTTTGGCACGGATAGTTTTATCGGCCATTTGTCCAGCGTTTTGTATGGCTCGGCGGATACTACTTTTTATATTGTTGCCTTGTATTTTGGTTCCGTTGGGATCAAGAAAACGCGCTATGCCATACCCGCCGGGCTGATTGCTGATTTTGCCGGTGTGGTTGCCGCCATCCTGCTTTCGTATTTGTTTTTTGGCTGATGCTTCTTTTACCGGCATAAAATTGGGGTAACTATTTTGGCTTCCTGACGTACAAAAATTTCAGCCGAAATCCGGTTTTTGTACCTCGAAAAGGAAAATGAAAAAAGTTGGGATACTTCTTTTACTGTGCATTTTTTTGCTTCAACCCAAAACCCGTGCGCAAGACCATATGTATTCGCAGTTTTTCAACTCGCCTTTGTACTTAAACCCGGCTTTGAACGGGCAGTTTCAGGGCGATTTGCGCATGAACCTGATTTACCGGAACCAATGGGCTTCGCTGCCCGGCACACTCAACTATTTAACGGCTTCTATAGATTACAACGTGCCGCGTTTTGGCGGCGGTATCGGTTTGATGTTTACACGCTCTGCCGAAGGGACTGCTTACCTCACCAAAAACAATATTGCCGGTTTGTATTCATACAGTGTTGGTTCTGATGATTACGTGCTGTCGTTTGGCTTGCAGGGAGGCGTAACCAACCGCGTGATTGACTGGAGCAAACTCATTTTTTCGGATCAGTTAGATGCCACAACCGGTATTATTCCCGGCCAGGCATCTTTGATAGAACAACCGTCCTACAACAACAAATATTATTTCGATTCGGGAGCCGGGGTTTCGCTTACCTTAAACCGCCTGCTGGTTGGCGGTGCGTTGCAACACATTAACCGGCCAAACGAATCATTTACCGGCGCAAAAGCCGTATTGCCGATGCGTTCTACTTTCCATATCAGTTACCGGATGCCGATGGACCGTTTTGCCGATGACGATGACCCGGACGCTTCGTACATTATCCCATCCATTGTGGCTTACAACCAGGCAAAAGTAACGGCGATTAATGCTGGGCTTCAATATAAAAGGCGCGGCGTTAATGCGGGTTTGTGGTATCGCTCAAGCACCACCACCGGACAGGAAGCTTTTGTGCTGACATTAATTTTCGACCTGTTTATCAACCGCGATTCGGGCGAAAAGCTGCGTTTGGGCGTGAGCCAGGATGCCAATTATTCCAAAACCAATTACACCAACTCCACCGGTTCTACCGAAGGCAGTTTGGGCTACGAAACCAGCAACCCGGCCCGCGACCAAGGCGCTAAAAAATTCCCGGGTTCGCGGCGGTGTTATGATTTTTATTAGCTTCAACCCAACTCTTTTCATTTTATAAAAAGTTTTAAAATTTATGATCAGTAGGTTTTAGTTCAATGATTTTTATGCGGTAAAAGAAGCATTATAAAATTTCACAACAACTTCCCTTCACATTAACTTAACAAGTTAATGATGTTTAGTTAATACGATTCTAACATTGAGTTAATGTTGCCGATCAACCTTTGTGTACAAATTACACAAACAAAATGAAGCAACTTTACCTTTTCATTTTTTCCTGTTTGATCATCTTTTCAACAGAAAAAATCAATGCCCAAATTACCAGTGCCCAAATCAGCGGCCGGGTTTCAGATCCGAAAGGCGTTACCTTGCCCGGCGTTTCTGTAGTTGCCGTAAACACCAGTACCGGCACCCGTTACGGCACACAAACCAATGCCGACGGCCGTTACACGTTGCCCAACATAAATGCGGGCGGCCCTTATACCATCACCTTAACTTATGTTGGTTTTAAAAAAATTGAACGTACCGATGTTGCCTTGAGTTTGGGCAACGCCACTTATAATTTTACGATGGCCGACGAAACTACTGCATTAAAAGAAGTAACCGTTCGATCAGTAGCCGGTGCGCCAAAAACAGGCGCCGGAACCAGGATCAGCCAAAGCCAAATCCGTAATTTACCAACAGTAACACGCAGCTTGCAGGATTTAACCCGCACCACGCCGCAAAGCAGCAACAACTCTTTCCAGGGAACCAACTTTCGGTACAACAACGTAACGATTGATGGCGCGATCAACAACGATGCCATCGGTTTTAGCCCTTCCACCGGCGGCCAGACCAACCAATCCGGGCAAGTTGGAAGCAGCACGCGTACCAATCCGGTTTCGATTGATGCGATCCAGGACATCCAGGTTTACGTGGCGCCTTATGATATTAAAATCGGCAACGTTTTGGGCGGAAGTATCAATGCCGTTACCCGCAGCGGTACCAACACCGTTACCGGTTCGGTTTATGGTTTTGGCCGGAATGCTTCTTTGATCGGCAGAAATAATATCCCAACTAATGTGGGCGGCGATAAATCCAAAGAACCAAGCGATTTCCACGAATACCAAACCGGTTTCCGTGTTGGTTTCCCCATCATCAAAAACAAATTGTTCTTCTTTACAAACGAAGAAATCACCCGCCGCCAGGACCCGGTTATTTTTGGTGCCGGAAGTGCCGGTTCGGCCAATATCCTTTCTGTAACGGACGCCCAAAACCTGGCTGCCGCTTTTACAAAATATACGGGCGGCATCAGTCCGGGAACGTACGAGAATACCAATATCTATTCACGCTCCAACAAATTTTTTAACCGTTTGGATTGGAACATCAACGATAACAACCAGTTGACCATCCGCAACAATTACATCACTTCTACCGCCACCAACTTAGAGCGCGATAACTTCAACTTTCGTTTTAGCGGGATTGATTATACTTCGCACAACAACTCTTCATCCACGGTTGGTGAGTTGAAATCAAAAATCAGCAACAATATCAACAACAGTTTGGTATTTGGTTATTCGAGCGTACATGATTACCGCGACCCGAACTCCAACCCTGCCCTGCCGCAAATTGAAATAACCGGTAATTCGCCAGGTTCAACCATTTTTATGGGAACAGACCGCGAAGCTGCCATTTTTGATATGCACCAAAAAACCACCGAATTTACCGATAACCTGACTTTAACAACCGGTAAAAACACCTTTACTTTTGGCACGCACAACGAATTTTACAACATTACCTACAACTTTGTGAACGCCTGGAACGGCCGCGACAGCTACAGCAGCATTGCCAACTTTTTAAATAACCAGCCATTCCGCGTTCGTAACAATTACAATTATACCGATAACACGCGTGATTATATTTTGAACAATCCTTCGGCAAAGTTTAAAGTGAATTTGCTGAGTTTGTATGGCCAGGATGAGATCAACTTAACGGATAATTTTAAACTGACGGCCGGCGTCCGGTTGGATTATGCCAACGTGCCTAATAAACAACCTTTAAGCACCAAAACAACCAATGCGCCGGTTGACCCTAATTACGGCACAACTTATACTTACACAAAGCCAAAAGACATCACCAACAAATATTTAAACAATGTAGAAGTTAACCCGCGCGTTTCTTTTAATTATGATGTAAACGGCGACCAAAGTTTGGTTTTGCGCGGCGGCAGCGGAACTTTTACCGGCCGTATCCCTTTTGCCTGGTTTGGTTATGCTTTTTATAACAATGGCGTTACTTATGGCGCTTATGATAAAAACGGTATCAATACGACAACAAACCCGATTACGCCCGGCACAAATCCTGTTCAGGCTCCAGCAAACGGCGGTTTAGGTTTTGTGAATCAGCAAAAAGATCCAAAAACTGGTGGTCCGGCATTTGACACCAGCCCTTCCGGCCCAACACAAGTAGATTTAATTGACAACAATTTCAAAATGCCGCAAGTTTGGCGGAGCAGTTTAGCTTTAGATGTTAAAACTGCTGACCAATGGAAATTTACGGTGGAAGGAATTTACACCAAAGTAATCCATGATTTGGTATTTAAGCAAGTGAATACTACCGATCGCGTTACTTATTATCCTTACGATACACAACACTTACAACCTATTTTTGACAATACAAAAATCAACCCGTTGTACACCAACGCTTACGAACTTTCTAACACCAATCAAGGTTCGCGTTACAGTTTGACCGGGCAAATAGAAAAATCCTTTCCTTTCGGTTTTACCGTTAACGGCGCTTACACTTATGGCAAATCCAAAGATGTTACCAACGGGATCCGTAACTCGATGGAATCTAACTGGCAGTTGAACCAGGCTTTAAACCCGAACAATCCGCAGGCCGCTTATTCTAATTTTGATATCCGCCACCGCATTGTTTCTACGTTGAATTACCATTTTGTGTCTCCTTCAAAAACGTTTGTGTCTAACTTCTCTATCTTCTTTAGCGCGCAATCCGGTACGCCTTATACTTTTGGTTTCTACAATACTGCTATCAACGGAACCGGTCAGCAGGTTAACTTAGCTTACATTCCGAATGCCGGCGAAACCATTAAATTCTTTAGCACAACGCCAAACACGCCAACTGCCACACAACAGGCCCAGGCCAATGCTTTTGATGCTTTTATTGATGCTGACAATTACCTCAAAACCCGCCGCGGCCAGTTTACCGAACGTAACGCGGCACGGACACCTTGGAACACGCAGGCTGATTTCCGCTTCTCGCAGGATTTCAACTTCGGCACAAAACACAAACAAACCATCACGTTTACTTATGATATCATCAACCTGACTGCCTTGCTGAACAAAGCCTGGGGACATTATTATTTCTCTCCAAACACGTTCAACTCGACTTCAAGCGTTGGTTTATCAAAAGTTGGAACTGCTACGCCAGCTTTTGCAAACGCTTCAACTACGTATCCGATTTACACTTTCCGCGATCCGGGCGTGCCTTACGCCGTTGACCCTTTTGCTTCGAGATGGCAAATGCAGTTTGGTTTGCGCTACAGCTTTTAATGCTTCTTTTAGCACCTAAAAAACCGGCAGTTTAATTATGGCCGGTTTTTGTTTTTGTGGGAAACCTGTGTCGTGTTGTCATTTCGCCCGTAGGGAGAAATCTTCTTTGAAATTTAAAAAATTCTCACTTCAATTTTTAGGTGGTAAAAGAAGCATTGGGCTGAAATAAGATTCCTGCGTTTGGATCGGAAATGACAAAATCACAGCTTTCAATGCTTCTTTTAGCACCTAAAAAACCGGCAGTTTAATTATGGCCGGTTTTTTGGTTTTGTGGTAATTTGACTTCTGCAAGTTTTGTTATCCTGAACTTGTTTCAGAATCTTTCAGGACATTGATTTTATGCTGATAAAAGAAGTACCAATCACGAGGGATGCTGAAACAAATTCAGCATGACTAAACCTCCAGCATAATCTTCCCAATATGTTCGCTGCTTTCCATCAACTGATGCGCGGCGGCGGCATCTTCCAGTTTAAAAGTTTTATAAACCACCGGTTTAAATTTTCCGGATTCTAAAACCGGCCAAACGTTTTTTAAAATTGATGCCGATAATTGTGCCTTAAAAACAGCATCGCGATTGCGCAATGTGCTGCCGGTGAGCGTGAGCCGTTTTCTCATAATCTCCTGAACATCAATTTCCGCTTTGCTGCCGTTCATTGCGTTGATGTAAACCAGGCGGCCGTCCGGGTTTAAAAGCCGGATGTTTTTTTCGATGTAACCGCCGCCAATCATATCCAAAATTACATCAATGCCAATATCTTTTAAAACTTCCTCAAAATCTTCTGTTTTATAGTTGATGCTTCTTTTAGCACCTAAATCTTCGCAAGCTTTGCATTTATCATCGCTGCCGGCGGTGGCATAAACTTCGGCGCCAAAAGCTTTGGCCAATTGTATCGCCGTAATCCCGATGCCGCTGCTGCCGCCATGAACCAAAAATTTTTCGCCTGCTTTTAAACCTCCACGCTCAAAAACATTTTGCCAAACCGTAAAAACAGTTTCGGGCAATGATGCAGCTTCCACAAACGACCAGCCTTTTGGCACCGGCAAACATTGTGCTGCTTCAGCCACCGCAAACCCTGCATACCCACCGCCATTTAACAAGGCACAAACCGCATCGCCTACATTCCATTGTGTTACTTCCGGGCCTTTTTCTTCTATAATTCCGGCCACTTCCAAGCCCGGAATATCCTGTGGCGCGTTTGCCGGCGGCGGATAATTTCCTTTCCGCTGAAAAACATCCGGCCGGTTTACGCCTGCTGCTTTTACCCGGATCAAAACTTCGTTTGGTTTGGGTTGAGGCGTATCGCGTTCCTGCAATTTTAAAACTTCCGGTCCGCCGGGATTGGTGATGACGATGGCTTTCATTAAAATAAGTTCGATTTCTGTTTCCAGAACTATTTAATCCAAGCGATTGTTTCTGTTGTAGATTTTTAGGCGATAAAAGAAGCATCCGTTGTTCCGCTAATGCAACTTGGTTTTGATAATATTTTTTCGGAACCAAGAGGCAAAATCACGATAAAGGTTTATTCAAAACAAGGCATACTTCTTTTATCGGCATAAAATCAGTGTTAATAGAAATAAACAAAACAGGCCGCCTTGTTGGGCAGCCTGCTTTAAACCCGGTTTAAATCAGAATCAAGATTTTTCTACTTTTTTTACATGCTTCACTTTTGTGCCGCTGTAGTGTTTGTGTTTGCTAAAAACATTGTGCAGTTTTTGTGGAACAGTTGTAGTTTTTTTAACTTTTACTTCATCTTTTGCAACTTTTTGCTGTGCAAAAGAAGCCATGGAAATGGCGCAAATTAGCATTGACAATAACGCTTTTTTCATAAATTGATAATTTAGTTTAAACCAGTTGATACGGTTTTTTCAGCTTATGGTTTAGCTTATCGAAAAAAAACCTATCCTTGTTTTAAGCACAAGTAACCGAAAAGGACACAATTTGAACAGCATTTATAATGCTTGTAACAACATAAATGCTTCTTTTATCCCTTCTTTTTACTTGTGCAAAATTTTAAACTTGTAATCCTGTTTTGCAGTTTTTATTGTTGGTTGAAGACAAACAAAAACCAAACTTTGCAGCTAATAGCATTACGTTAAACACAAACGGTTTTTAAAAAAATGGTTTACCCGCGCTTATCATTGTTGTACAAGTTGGTTTTTATTTGTCTCGGTTTCCTGTTTTTGGTTGTGCCGAAAATGGCAGCCGGGCAAGAAAATATGCCGGTAAAAACAGCATTCGATTCCGTCAAAACTACGCTTCCGCCCAAAGCTGCCGCTGCAAACCATGTTGTTCCGGATACTTTGCTTTTTCGTATCGGGCAAGCAAAAAACGCCATCGAGCAAATCAATTCGCATAATAAAACAGGCTACAATCTGGCACAAATCCGTGCCGAACTACCGGAAGTGCAAGCCAACATTGCCGAAATAAAAGAAGACATGGTTGGCTCGACACGCATTATCGAAACAAAAACGCTGCTGAGCTACCAGAATATTTTAAAAAACGAACAAAGCCAGTTGGCCGACTGGCGCACCACGCTTTCGGCCTACAACAATAATTTGAGGCAAATGTCGCAGCAAATTGTCCGTTTTAGTGCCGATACAATTTTAACTTCTGCCGAAAGCGACACCACGCAAAAAAGCCTTTACAGCAGCCAACTGCAAAACCTGCGCCTGCAACTGCAACAAACGGGCAAAACTACCACGGCAAGTTTAGACAGTGTAGGCAGTTTGCTGG
Source organism: Mucilaginibacter sp. (assembly GCF_041088075.1). Classification (GTDB taxonomy): domain Bacteria; phylum Bacteroidota; class Bacteroidia; order Sphingobacteriales; family Sphingobacteriaceae; genus Mucilaginibacter_A. The sequence goes on from NZ_JBGCVY010000072.1 coordinate 11,281, forward strand.
CCGAGGTTTCCTCGCTCTATTTTGAAACAAACGATTTGCAGTCCAACATCCGCGAAAAGATAAAAGCATCAGACCAAAACGCCTTTAGCAAAGAATCGCCTTATTTATGGTCGGCACCGCCCGTTACCACCACTACCAATTTGGGCAGCCTGTTCCGCTCTTCTTACCAGGGGCAAAACCGTATTCTATCCTACTTTATCAACAACACCTGGGACAACCGGCTGCTGCTCATCCTTTTTGGCATTGCTTTTTTTATCTGGGTTTTTCGCAATTTCAAAGTCGTCAACAAGTTTCCGGCAAACCCAAAACTTACGGGTTTAAAGTTTGGCTACATTAGTGCCGTTCCTGTTTTGGCTACGCTAATTGTAGTGCTGAGCATGGCACCGCTGTTTGAGCCGGATTCCCCTCCCTCCTACATTGAACTTGTACAGTTGGTGCTGCTGGTGGTGCTCACGCTGTTTTTCCGTAAACGTATTGATCCGCAAAAGTTTAAGTTCTGGCTGCTTATTTCGGCTTTTTATGCAGCCATAACGGTAACAATTGCCGTAATTAATTATGGTTTGATTTTAAGAAGCGTTCTCATCCTGCTCAACCTTGGTTCTATCTATTTGGGTTTTGTTTTTTATAAAAGGATAGACCGCGTGGTGATCGCCAAAAAGTATTTAAAACCGGTAATTGGCATATTCTTTTTGCTGAATGGTTTTGCCGTGCTGCTCAATCTTTTTGGTCGTATCAGTCTGGCAAAAGTATTCAGTCAAACTGCTATTGTTTCGCTTACGCAAATTGTCGGGCTGGCCGTTTTGGTGCACATTTTTTCCGAAGCACTCGAACTTCAAATCCAAATCAGTTCCTCCACAGAAGGCATTTTCTCAAAAATCAATTTCCGGAAAGTCCGCAAAGCCTTCCGCAAAGCACTTTCTATTGTTGCCATTTTGCTTTGGCTGCTGGTGTTTTTCATCAACCTCAATTTCTCGGGCGCATTATTTAGCATTATAGAAAAAATGCTCAACAAGCAACATGCTTTGGGCAGTATCAATTATACCCTTGGAAACATCCTGCTTTTCGGTATTATTATTTACTTGGCCAATTGGCTGCAAAAAAATGTTGGTGTTTTGCTGGGCGAAGAAAGCCCGACTTTTATGGGCAAAACCGAACATAAAAGTTCAAAATTGGCCTTGATCCGGCTGGTCATTATTTTAGTTGGGTTTTTTTTGGCGGTTACTGCTTCGGGCATTCAACTCGATAAATTAACCATTGTGCTTGGTGCTTTGAGTGTTGGTATTGGGCTGGGGATGCAAACTATTGTAAACAATTTTGTATCGGGCATTATCCTGATTTTTGAAAAGCCGTTCCAAGTTGGAGATTTTATAGAATTGGCCGATAAAAAAGGCAAAGTATTGGACATTGGCATCCGCGCCAGCAGGATGTTGACGCAACAAGGATCGGAAGTGATCGTTCCCAACGGCGATTTATTGTCGGGAAGGCTGGTAAATTGGACGTTAAGCAACACATATTTAAGAAGCGAAATGCTGTTTAAAATAAACGCCGATGCAGACTTGGATAGCGTAAAAAAGATTATTGAAGACGAAGTTGGAAAAGCAGAAGACACCGTAAAAAATACACCGGTAGAGATTTTGTTTAACGCAATTGCTGCCGATAGTATCGAATTAAAGCTGTTGGTTTGGATCAGCAGCGTTTATACCGAAAACAGTTTTAAAGGAAAAATGCTCGAACAATTGTTTATCCATTTTAAAGAAAAAGGCATTAAAATGATGTAAGCGGAATAGCGGTTTTTAATTTTGCCTTTTTGACAGTTCCTCTCTCATGAGGTACAAAATATATTTGATCAGGGCTTTACTGTGTTGGATTTCATAGTTGGCATTTTTAGGGTCTGCAAGGTCAAGCTCGTATAAAATTGCTTTCAATGCAGTCCTGTAATTGAGGTAACATTCGGCATTGTCAAACTTCAAAACAAAGCCCGAACCTTTGCTGAATGGAGGTATCGGAAGCCCGCATATTTTAAACTCTTCAAAATAGCGCAATTTTAGTTCGACTCCTAAATAAGAGGTATCTTGTGTTTCCATATCATGTCATTTAAAAAATTTTATTATAATTAATTAAAGGCCCATTCCTACCGGCGCAACAGCAAATAATTATTTTTTCTACCTGATAAAACATATATTGTGCAGGTAGAGCTTAAATGTATTACAAAAACAAATATAATTATCTCAATATTATATCATTACATTACTACCGTTAGTTTAAAAGTAATATTAATGGTTTTTGAAATAAGTTTTTTGTTTTACAAAACGATTGTTATAAGAAAAAGCAAAATACAAATAGGATAAACCCACCAAAAAAAGATATAACCTGTTTTCAATGAATCTGTTTGTTGTTTTAAAATTTTTTCAATCCTTTAAATCAGGGTCAATTAAAGCGGCAGGTTCAAATTCTTCTACGTAATTGTATGGGATATAACCAGTTTGGTTGTTGCTGTATTTTATTTTTGCCAAAATGCCATTTGTATGGTTTAAATCAATGCCAATAAATTGCACACTATCGCCAATAGTCAAAATTTGTTTGGTTGGAAGTTCATCGGCATTCAAAACAGCAATATCCTGATAAGCCCCGGCTTTGTTGTTCCAAGTGTTTACCCTTACTTTTTTGTTGGCATACTTTTGTTCCAACTTATCTAAAGTTTGTACCAAAGTTTGATCGTATTCGCGGTGCGATTGTTGGTTGATGCTTCTTTTACAGGCAAAAATTAAGCATGATAAAAACAGTATCAAAATAAACCGGGTTGGGTAATTTTTCTTTTTCACAAAAATCTTTTCAAGTAGCACCATCAATAATAATTGTATTGGGTTTAACAAAAAAAACAAGATTTAAATTGTAACAATTGATGCTTCTTTTACCGCATAAAATTAAGCCTGCTGCCAACCGATCAATTTCATCATCCGTAAAAACTCAGGTTGTAAGTTTGCTTTGATTTGAACTTGCATTCCCGTAACCGGATGTTGAAAAAATAATTCAGAAGCGTGCAGCAACATCGTGTCCATTTCAAATTCAGTTTTAAACAGGCGGTTTTGTTTGTTGCAGCCATGGGTTCTGTCGCCAATAATGGGATGAAAAATATGGCTGAAATGTTTGCGTAACTGGTGCATTCTTCCGGTTGTAGGTTTTGCTTCAACCAAAGAATAACGGGAGGTTAAATGTGCGCCGAGCGGAACATCCAGTTCTGCCCGTTGCAAGGTTGTATAAGCGGTAAAAGCATCCTGCAATGTGCCGTTTTCCTTGCGCAAAAGATAATCAATTTCTTCCGAATCGGGCGTGTGGCCGCGCACAATGGCCAGGTACTTCTTTTGCACCTTGTTTCCGGCAAATTGCTGCTGCATGGCTTTTTCGGTTTCCTTGTCCAATGCAAAAAGCAAAACACCGCTGGTTTTGCGGTCGAGCCGGTGCACCGGGTTTACCCATTGGCCAAGCTGGTTTTTTAACAATTGCAAGGCAAACTCTTCTGCATCGCGCGCAATGGATGACCGGTGCACCAGCAAACCATGCGGCTTGTTGATGGCCACCAAATGTTCATCTCGGAATAAAATTTCTAAAGGCAAGGGTTGGTTGTTTTTTATGGACGCCAAATTTAGGGCAATAAAAGAAGTATTGTTGTTTGAAAGGATAAATTAATATGTAATTTTCCTAAAAATTTAGTTATGAAAAGGATAATCGTAATTTTAGTTTTAATCAGCCTGTTTGTTTTAAAGCTGCAAGCTCAAAATAGTTCAAAATTTACACTTGCCCAGCAAACGGAAATGCAAAAACTTCGGGCCAAAGTAGAAGCTAACCCTTCAAATTTGGAAGCGCATCAGGCTTATGTTAGTTTTTTTTATAGAAACGGCAGCAATAAGATAAATAATTCAACTTTCGAAGACCAGTACGAAACATGGGTGAAGCAATTCCCTCAAAATTATGTCGTCCCTTTTGCAGCCGGAGAAGCCTATATGCGGGAAAAAAACCCTAAGTCTGAACCTTTTTTGCTTCGTGCAAGCATCCTTAATCCCACCAAAGCTGAAACTTGGTACATGCTTTCGAAATACGCGCACTACACAAACAATACCTTGGCAGAACAGGAATACTTAAAAAAAGCCATCCGTTTTGACCCCTCCAATGCAGAATATGCATTTACTTACGCTTTTTCATTTAAAAACACTGACTTCAATCGTTATGACTCACTTTCCCTACAGGTAGCCAGGCGTTTTCCAAACCATGAGTATGGCGCATTGTCTTTGTTATGGCTAGAAGAAAATTCAACTATAAAAGCACAGAAGTTAGCTTATTACCGGCAACTATACAATAGAAAAACAAACAACCTTACCTATTGGTACCTGGCCAACACTGCTGCTTATTTTGACCTGTTGCTGAACACAGACCCCGATCAGGCTTTTGAACTTGGGCTTACTATGGTTTTGGAAGACAAGCTTTTCCAAGATGCTTGGAACGAAAAGTTCAAAGTTGCAACTGCTTTTTTACAGGCCAGGAAACTCATAACTGAAAACCAGGCGGGACAAGCGTTAACACTTTTAAACAAGGTAAGTTTAGATAATGTAATGTTTAACCGGCACATCCTTGCAAAAGAAACTTTGGCACTTTTTAAAGCAGAAGCAGCCGATGCAAACAAACAAACTCTCATAGCATACGACAGCCTGTCTGTATTTTACACCAGCAAACCTTCTGACCGCTTACACGAAGCACTTTTTAAATATGGAAAGAAACTTGGCATAGACAGCAACAGCGTTGCAAGAAATATTCGAAAGTTTCGGGATAGTTCAGCAAAACCTGCAACTGATTTTCACTTGGACGGTTATTTGTCGCCTAAAAAATCCAGCTTGTCAGATTATAAAGGCAAAGTAGTTTTGCTTACCTATTGGGAACCTGCTTCTTTTCAGTCCAAGGAACAGTTTAAACATTTTGAGAATGTAATTAAAAAGTTTGACAGCACAAAAGTTGCCTATCTGGCTTTAAACCTCGATCCAATTCAAAATGATTTTGTTCTGCCTTTTTTAAAGGCAGGTGGTTACAGCTTCACACCGTTGCATGATGATATAAGCAGGAACAAAGGAAATCTAACAGCCGATGCAGTGCCGACAAGTTATCTAATAGACCAAAAAGGGCATATTATATTTTCAAATTTCAAAATTGATGCAAATAACGAACGAACCCTTGAACTGATGATTAAAGAAATGCTGGCTGTTAAAGATTGATATGTTGTTTTTTCTAAATGAACAACATTAAATTTAGGGCAATAAAAGAAGTATATGCACATTAGTTATTAAATTTAAAAATGGCGTTAACAAATGGTAAGATCAAGTTTGCCAGGTCCGGCATTAACCTTTCTTGGACAACTAAATATAGAAACATTTGTTACCATCGCATAACCTTATTTTAACCGCTTCCGATGCCCTTCATCAACAACAAACCGCAACAAGTAAATTTAACCGGCAAATTAAAATGGGTAGAATATATGGCCAATTTGCTGGACGACAAATTTCGCATACCCGGCACAAAGTTTCGTTTTGGTTTAGACCCAATCATGAATTTGATCCCCGTTGCCGGCGATATTTCCGGGTTTTTAGTCGGCGCAGCTTTGGTTTGGGTAATGGCGAGGCATGGCGTAAGCAGGAAAGTTTTGATTTTGATGGTCGTAAATATTTGTGTGGATGCTTTGATCGGCGCGGTTCCGCTTGTCGGGCAAATTTCTGATTTCTATTACAAGTCCAATTCGCGCAATATCAAACTATTGAAAGAACATTACAAAGAAGGCAAACACCAGGGACAAGGCACCGGCGTTTTGGTTGTGGTGTTTTTGGTGCTGCTGGTGTTTTTTGCGGCATTTTTGTTTTTGCTTTATGCCATCACAAAATGGGTTGTTGGCTGGATTTAATTTGAAATAAAATCTGATAAATGAATGTTAGATTTTATAGCTTAGTAACCGAAACTACAAACCTAAACCACTTGAAATTTTAAGATTTGTTTAAACTTTATGCCGATACAATTTGCATGCTTCTTTTATGCCGGTAAATTTGATCTTTAACTGTTTTCCAGATAAAGAAAATAAACGAACCAATGATTTTTATACGGTAAAAGAAGCATCAAAAATAACTTCGATAAAATTTAAAAAGGCATCAAACCCAAAAACACAATTTACAATTTTTCAATCATGAACCTAAAAATATACCTGTTGCTATTGGCACTAAGTTTTACCGGCATCAATCTATCAAAAGCACAATTTCCTAATCTTACTAAAAAAGAAATTAAACAAGGTTGGATTTTGCTTTTCGATGGAAAAACATTTGAAGGATGGCAAAAAGCCAACGGCACGCCTTTTACAGGAAAAGGCTGGAAAATAGAAAACGGCGTGCTGAGCGTGAGCTTGGAAAATGGTGAAGGCGGCGATATCATCACCACCAAAGAATACACTGATTTTGACCTTTCCCTTGATTTTAAATTGGAAAAAGGGACTAACAGCGGCGTTAAATGTTTTTTAATTAAAAATACGTCTTTAGGTTGCGAGTACCAGCTTATTGATGATGAAAACCACCCGGATGCAAAAATGGGCAAAAATGGCAACCGCTCGCTTGGAAGCCTTTACGATATCATGCCTCCGTCCGCCGATAAAAAAGTTAACCCATTGGGCGAATGGAACAACATGCACATTCTATCCAAAGGAAAGCATGTAGAACATTGGCTGAACGGGAAGAAAATTTTGGCGTATGACCGCGGCAGTGAAAAGTTTAAAAGCATGGTGGCCGAAAGCAAATTTAAAACTACTGTAGGTTTTGCCGAAGCTGACCGTTCAGTCATTTTGTTGCAGGAACACGGCGAGGTAATTCATTTCAGAAATATAAAAATCAGGCAATAAATTGTTATATGGAGAAGAGACGCGATTTTATCAAAAAACTGGCCATCACTACCGGCGGCCTTGCACTTGGGAGCAAAGCTTTTAGTTTTACGGCATCTAGCTACAACAGGATTATTGGCGCCAACGACCGTATCCATGTGGCCATCATCGGGCTGAACGGCAGGGGCGGCAGCATGTCCGGCACGTTTGCGCGTCAGCCAAATTTGCTAATCAATACGGTATGTGATGTGGATTCGAGGACAATACCCAAAGTTCAAAAGTCGGTAGCGGCAATAACCGGCACTGACGCGCCAAAAGGCGAAGGCGATTGCCGCAAAGTGATGCAGGATAAAAATATTGATGCCATCTACATCGCCACGCCCGACCATTGGCACGCCCCAATGACCATCATGGGTTGCCAGGCAGGGAAGCATGTGTATGTAGAAAAGCCGCTCAGCCACAACCCGCACGAAGGGGAATTGGCCGTGCAGGCAGCAAGAAAGTATAACCGGGTTGTACAAATGGGCGCGCAGCGGCGATCTGCACCTTTGGCCATACAATGTATCGAAGAACTGCACAATGGCGTTATCGGCAGGGTTTATCTGGCCAAAACCTGGTACACCAACAACCGCAAAGCCACTTACCTTAAACCTGCTGCAGCTCCCGATTGGCTGAACTACGACCTGTGGCAAGGCCCGGCACCACGCAAACCTTACCAGGACGGTTTAATTCATTACAACTGGCATTGGTTTTGGGATTACGGCACCGGCGAAGCACTGAACAACGGCACGCACGAAGTAGATATGGCGCGATGGGGACTGAATGTGGATTTTCCAACAAGGGTAAGTTCGGTTGGCGGCCGATACCAGTTTAAAGACGACTGGCAAACGCCCGATACACAAATTGTTACGATGGATTATCCGGGCCGTGTATCGCTGCTGTGGGAAAACAGGAGCTCGAACGGAAGAAAGATTGAAGGCGCCGAACGCGGCATCATTTTTTACGGCGATAACGGCAGTATGGATACCGATGGCGAAGATTACACCCAGTATGACTTGAGCGGTAAATTAGTAAAACAGGTAAAAAAACAAGAAACAGCAGAAGGTGCAGGCTTACAAGGCAGAAACACTGCCAGCCCAAGCTTAGGTATGGACAGCCTGCATGTGGCTAACTTTCTGGATGCCATCCGTAACCATAAACGCCCGACCTGCGATGTTGAAACCGGTTATAAAAGTGTGCTATCCATGCAATTGGGCAATATTTCCTGGCGTGTTGGCCGCGATTTGCATCTCGACCCAAAAAACGGTTACATCCTGAATGATCCGGAAGCACAGAAATTATGGAGCCGTAGTTACGAGCCTGGCTGGGAACCTAAGGTTTAAGGAAAAGCCGAAACTTTAGTTAGTTCCGGCTTTTTGTTATCAAAAGTTTACTGATTTTATGCTGATAAAAGAAGTATTGTTTATTTTCTTCTGATCGTTTTTTTGCAGATTTGCTTACTAATAGGAATTTGCAATCCCGATCTTTTGAGCCAAAGATTTATAATCCTATTAAAAACAGACCAGTTTTTGCCCGATAAAAGAAGTATCCTATCCTACCAAAAAACTTTCTACCGCCAGACAGTAACTATCCAAACCAAAACCCAAAATCACGCCTTTGCAATTGGCAGATAAAAAAGAATGATGCCGGAAAGTTTCGCGCTGGTCAAATAAATTTTAACGCAAGTTTAACTGCGTTTACAAGTATCGGTCTTTCTTTGATTTAATCACCCTGATCACATCGTCATGCAATTGGCCGTCAATAATATCAATCAAATGCAATTGTTTATCCACATATTGTACATGCAACCGCCAGCCTGATATTTTATCAATATCAGCCCGGTAAACGGTTTGCTTTACACCAATTACTTTATGCAAGCGTGTTTTTGGAAATTGCCCTTTTTTGTGTGCCTGATTATCCTCTAATTCAGCCAAAGCTTCTAAAAATTTAATTTTAAAATCAGCAGAAGGAAGTACTTTATTGGCTTCGTAAATAACACCATAAGCATCCAACAGAACTTTTATTTCTGCCATGCCTGGTTATAAAATACCCAATTTGGAATATATTTCTTCGCCAACTTCTTTGTAAACATTTTCCGCTTTGTTTTTATCTATCAAACGAAATAATGTAAGCGAAATCTTATCGAAAATCGGGTCTTCATCAACAGCAGCCACAATACGGTTATCAGCATCAACTTTAATTAAAAACAAGGAGCTTTCCAATCCGCCTTTTAAATTAAAAATATACGGAACGGATGAATTTTCTTTAAAAGCCGTTTGGCCATTCAAAAGTGATTGGGAAACAATATCAATTTGATTGCCTATTTTTTCCCTTTTAGCAGAAGACAAGCGGGCCATATCTTCATCAAAAGGTTTTGTAATATCAAATTCTAATTCCATACCATAAAAATAAGGTTATTTCACCTAAACACAGCAGGAAAGTTAAAGTTTAAACTTCTATCCTACCGAAAAAACTTATTGGTCGAAATTTACAATCGAAGTTGTTTAAACTTTTGGTGTTAATTATTCTATTTATTTAATGATTAATGAAGAACACACCCCCTAACCCCTCTCGAAAGGGGAAGCACAGTTTGCTATCTTTCCATCGTTAAAAAGGTATGCGCCATATTTCCCCCCTTGAGAGGGGTTAGGGGTGTGTCCTTTATTTTTATGCCATAAAAGAAGTATTTATCAGGAAAATTAAGTTTAAACAACTTCATTGTAATCTTTTGAGCCAAAGATTTATAATCCTATTAAAAACAGACCAGTTTTTGCCCGATAAAAGAAGTATCTTATCCCACCAAAAAACTTTCTACCGCCAGCCAGTAACTATCCAAACCAAAACCCAAAATCACGCCTTTGCAATTGGCAGATAAAAAAGAATGATGCCGGAAAGTTTCGCGCTGGTGCAGGTTAGAAAAATGCATTTCTACCACAAGTATTTTTTACTAAATTCCAATTGGCAATTTTAATTTCCATTCTTCTAACTTTAGCCCATCTATTTCAAGAAAATGCTTATCAAAAGCAACAAGTAAAAGATCAAATTGTATTGCAATTGCTGCAATCCAAATATCATTTTCTGGGATTGGTTTTCCTTTGATTTTCAGTTTATTTTTTATAGTTGCATATACTTCAGCAGTATTAACATCTATAGCTAACACTTCACAATTTTCAACAAATTGCTTTACCTGATTAATATGCTTTTGAGGATTGGAAGACCTGTAAACACCAAAGTACAATTCACCTAAAACTATTGAAGGAATTTTAATAGTTGTTATCGTTCCAAGTTTGGAAGCAACAACAGGATTACCTTTAAACAAATCAATTACAGCACTTGTGTCAAATAGAAAATCACTTCCAGTCATCCTGATTAATTTGTTCGCAGTTTTCCACAATAGCAGTTTCTATTTCCTGCGCTTCTTCGGTTGACCAAATACCTGATAATGCTGCAAACGGACTTTGAAAGTCATTTTCCAATGCAGATGTTTTTTTCAAAATATTTTCTAAAGCAGAAAGCGTGTACTCATTATCTATTTTAAGCACTTCTTCAATTAAATGTAATTTACGAATTTCGGCGTACATCATAATAAAATAAGTTAGTGGTTCAGCTTTTTATTATTACCAAATAAATATACGATAAAAGAAGCATCAAACCTTACCCTACCAAAAAACTTTCCACCGCCAGCCAATAACTATCCAAACCAAAACCCAAAATTACACCTTTGCAATGGGCCGATAAAAAAGAATGGTGCCGGAAAGTTTCGCGTTGGTGTACGTTGGAGATATGCACTTCTACCACCGGCGTTTTGATGGCGGCAATGGCATCGCCCAAAGCAATGGAAGTGTGCGTGTAACCGCCGGCATTCAGCACAATGCCGTCAAAATCAAACCCAACTTCCTGAATCTTATCAATCAGTTCGCCTTCTTTGTTGCTTTGAAAATAGCTGAACTCGATTTCGGGAAAACGCTGTTGCAATTCCAAAAAATAGTCGGTAAAAGAAGTATGCCCGTAAACTTCCGGTTCGCGCAGGCCCAGCAGGTTTAGGTTTGGTCCGTTGATAATTTGTATCTTCATCCCTTCAAACATAACGATAATTTGTAAAATACTTTGGACTGGCTTTCTACCATCAACGGTTTTCGCGCTTATTTAAAGTTGGAGAAAAGTTTGACGCAAAATTCCGTTGATGCTTATTTGCAGGATGTGAAAAAACTCCAGCAGTTTGCCCTTTCCTTCGTGCCCGAACTTAAACCGGATATAATTAACGAACATAATTTAAAAGCTTTTATGCGTTGCTTGAGCGAACTGGGTTTGCCGCCAGCATCACAAGCACGGATTTTATCAGGTGTAAAAGCATTTTACAAATTTATGCTGATGGAAAATTTGCTTTCACATAATCCTTCCGAACTGATTGAAGGGCCAAGGCTGCAACGCAAACTTCCGGACACGTTAAACATATTGGAAATTGATACTTTGATCGGTGCCATTGACCTCTCCAAACCTGATGGCATGCGCAATAAAACCATGTTGGAAGTGCTATATGGCTGCGGTTTGCGCGTAACGGAACTGATTACGTTGAAGATTTCTAACTTGTACCTGGAAGATGAATTTATCAAGATTTTGGGCAAAGGCAACAAAGAACGCTTGGTGCCAATTGGCGAACAAGCCAGCAAAATGTTAACTATTTGGTTGCAAGAAGTCCGCGTACACTTGAAAATCAAAAAAGGCCAGGAAGATTTTGTGTTTTTGAGCAAGCGAGGCTCGGCACTTTCGCGGGTTATGGTTTTTATGATCATCAAAAGCCTGGCCGAAAAAATAGGCCTTAAAAAGAGTATCAGCCCGCATACTTTCCGCCATTCTTTTGCCACGCATTTGATTGAAGGCGGGGCAGATTTACGTGCCGTGCAAGATATGCTTGGCCACGAAAGCATCACCACCACCGAAATTTATACGCATTTGGATAGGGAATATTTGCGGGAAATAATTGTGCAATATCATCCGAGAAGTTAAATTAAAAAATCAATAAAATGGGAACTATTGAAACAGAAGAACAATACGAAAATACATTAGAACGGGTTTATGATTTGATACAAATTGATGAAAAGACGAAATCAGAATACGATGAATTGGAAGCATTAAGTATTACAGTAGAAAAATATAAAAAGATAAATTATCTAATGCCAAAACCAAATTCAAACTTGTAATAAATCCAATCTTACTGATACTTCTTTTACCGGCATAAAAAAAGCAGGAAACAATTGCTTCCTGCTTTTTCATCAAACTCAAATTCAATTTTTACTTAGAAGTTTGCAACGAAATACTCGCCGCAGGCAAACCAACAGCCGTAGCCGTAAAACTCACCTTGCCAGCTTTGCCGTTGGATTGTACAATGGCCAAAGCCAAACCATGAAAAGCTTTGCGGTAATCGGCTTTAAAAGGGTCATGCGTAACCGGGTCGCCATTGTCAACACTTGCAATAAAAGCCTCGCCGTTAATTTTAAAGTTTAACAAGTTATCGGCATCAGGCACAACATTTCCGTCTTTATCCAAAATTTTGGCGGTGATAAAAGACAAATCTTCTCCATCAGCTTTGATTAAAGAACGGTCTGCCGTTAATTGAATTTTTGCAGGTTTGCCAGCTGTTTTAATCTCTTTTGTTAAAACCACTTTTCCATCTTTCCGTGAAACTGCTTTTAACGTTCCGGGCTGATATTTTACACGCCACATCACATGCAAGTCATCTCCGGTTTTCTTTTTCGTACCTAAAGATTTTCCGTTTAAAAACAGTTCAACTTCATCTGCATGGTTGTAATATGCCCAAACATCAACCGTTTTTCCGGCTTCCCAGTTCCAATGTGGAAAAATGTGCAGCACGGTTTTGTCCGTCCACTCGCTTTGGTACATATAATATACATCTTTCGGAAAACCGGCCAGGTCAATCACCCCAAAATACGAACTGCGGGCCGGCCAGGAATACGGCGTTGGTTCGCCCAGATAATCAAAACCCGTCCAGATGAACATGCCGGAAAGGAAATCATATTTCTTGATCTCTTTCCAGGTTTCTTCATGCAAAGAACCCCAGGACGCAGAAACGTTATCGTAGGCAGAAACACGATATGCCGTATCCATTTTACCTTTTCCATTTTCCGACTTTTTATGATCAGGCCAGCGGCGGATACTATCGGAAGGCATATCGTAAAAACCACGTGTTTCTAAAGCCGAAGTGGTTTCTGTGCCGATAAACTTTTTGCCCGGATATCTTTGCTGAAAACCTGCATAATTTTTATGGTTATAATTGTAACCAATAAGGTCAACCGCGCCGGATTGTATGATTTTGTTGTTCGTTCCCGGATCGTTGTTTGCACTGGTAATTGGCCGGGTGGTATCCAAGTTATGTACAATTGCGGCCAACTCGGGCGCAATACGTAATGCACTTGTGTCTGATTGTTCCGGAATTTCATTGCCAATACTCCATATAATTACACTTGGATGGTTACGGTCGCGCAGAACTTGATCTTGCAAGTCGCGCTTGTGCCAATCTTTAAAATACAAGTGATAATCATATTTGGCTTTCTGTTTTTCCCAAACATCAAAAGCTTCGTCCATCACAAAAAAACCCATTTTATCACACAAGTCAAGCAACTCGGGCGTTGACGGATTATGCGAAGTACGAATAGCGTTCACGCCCATTCCTTTTAAAATTTCCAGTTGCCGTTCCAAAGCACGCGTGTTTACCGCAGAACCTAAACTTCCTAAATCGTGGTGATCGCAAACGCCCAGTATTTTCATTGGTTTTCCGTTGAGAGAGAAACCTTTATCAGCATCAAAATTAAAATAACGGATGCCCAAAGGAGTTTCATAAGTATCCGAAACTGATTTTTCATCCGTAACTTTGGATACAATTCTGTACAAGTTTGGATGATCAACCGACCACAAGTTTGGATTATTTACTATAAAATTTTGCGATACTTCTTTTACCGTATCTTTTATGGTGATGCCCGGAATTGTTTTTATCGTTACAATCTTGCCGGATGCATCATAAATAATCGTGGTTAAAACAGCGTTTTGTGGTTTTCCGCTGTAATTTCTGACCAAAGTTTTTAAGTTGATCGTTGCAGATTGCGCACTCACTTTTGGCGTGGTTACAAATGTACCCCAATGATCCACCGCAACTTTATTGTTGGTAATTAACCAAACATTACGATAAATGCCCGAGCCGGAATACCAGCGTGAATTTGGCTGCACCGAATTATCAACTTTAACCGCGATCACGTTCTTTTTGCTGCCATAAAACAAGTACGGCGTTAAATTATACTGGAAGGAAATGTAGCCGTTGGGGCGAAAACCAAGCAAGTGCCCGTTGATCCAAACTTCAGATTTTTGGTAAACGCCATCAAAATCAACAGAAATAATTTTTCCTTTGGAAGATTCCGGCAGCGTAAAAGTTTTGCGGTACCAGCCAATTCCGCCCGGCAAAGCGCCGCCTTCCGGCGTGGCCGGGTTTTCTTTGCTAAACTTTCCTTCAATGCTCCAATCATGCGGCAGGTTCAGCTTTCGCCAGTTCGCATCATTAAAATCAGTATTGTTTGCGTTGGCAACATCGCCTAAATTAAAAGCCCAGTTCTGGTCAAAATCAATTTTATTCCTGTCTGATTGTGCCTCTGCAGAATAAAATCCGGCAACCAGCAAAACGAACAGGCATAGGGAAGTTTTTTTCATATTCGGTTTATTATAATTGGCATACAAAACAACACATATTTTTTATATATCATTTCCCATCGCCACAATTCGGTCAAACTCTTCGGCCTTTAGCGGCATAACCGAAAGCCTGCCCTGGCGCACCAAACTGATGTTTTCCAATTGTTTTTCAGCTTTGATTTCGGCCAGCGTAACCGGTTTTTTCAGGCTTTCAAATGGTTCCAAATCAACAACAACCCAATTCGGATCTGCAGTGGTTGGGTCCTGGTAAAACTCTTTCACCACTTTTGCAATGCCCACCACGGCTTTGTCTTCATTGCTGTGGTAAAACAAAACCAAGTCGCCTTTTTGCATGGCTTTCAGGTTGTTGCGCGCCTGATAATTGCGCACGCCATCCCAAAAAGTGCGTTTATCTTCGTTCAATTTTTCCCAACTGTATTTGTTCGGCTCTGATTTTACCAAAAAATAATTCATGTTTTTTATTTTGCTTTGCTACGCGCGATGCTGTTTTTACCGCCTAAAAATTGGTGTCGGCAAATTAATCAAAATCCGCAAACTAAGTGCAAAATCAGGTTTTAAGTTTTAAAAGATAAGGTTTCCACGTCCCCGCTCCCTCGTTCCCCGCTCCTATTAAAATCAAAAAAAATTAAATCTTATCGGTATAAATAATTTCTTATTGCTCATATTCGGCAAACTTTTGTTTGGATAAAAACTTAATAAGCAATTGTAAATTAAAAAACCAACAGCACAATCACATGGACCAACCTTCTATTTTAGGTATCAACAGAACGCAAGACGGCACAATTTCTATTTTTGATGGCGGCAAACACGTGGTATCCATCCACAAAGAACGCCTCACCAAACGCAAGCACCATTGGGGACGGCTGGGCGATATGAAGCTGTATAAAGAACACATCGCGGCCATAAACCGTCCTTTTGATTTGGTGGTGGAATGCTGGAGCGCCGATAACGAAATAGAACGCAAGGAAGAATACCACGAAGAGCTGCGGACGGTTTTGGATTTGAAACCAAACGCACGCATTGTCGAAATTTCGCACCATTATTCGCATTTGTACAGTGCTTATCCGCCAAGTGGTTTTGAAACTTGTGCCGTGATGATCATTGATTCGGTTGGAAGCCCGGTTGAACATATCAAGTACGATTATCCGGGAAAAGAAGGCAAAACCGGTTTGTTTGAAGTGGCTTCTTATTACTATTGCCACAATGGCGAGATTACTTGTATTGCAAAACAATTGCACGACCGCGACCCGGAAAACCCGCAAGGTTTGGGCAACTTTTATTACAAGTTGACAGAATGTTTGTTTAAAGGCGAAGGCAACGAAGGCAAAGTAATGGGCCTGGCTGCTTATGGCAATTTGGATGCTTTGGACTTGCCGGAATTGGATGTACAAGATGGCGAAGTTTTTATCCCGAAGGCCTGGCAGGAGCTATTCAAATCTACCGAATACAATTTCAAAGATGAGATCAAAACTTTCCAGCAAAAAGCAGATTTGGCAGCCAAAGCACAAGATGTTTTTGAAAAAGCATTGATAAAAATAGCATCGTGGCTAAGTGAAAAAACCGGAACTAAAAACATTGCTTATGCCGGTGGTTGTGCCTTAAATTGTGTGGCCAACACCAAAGTTTTAGAGCAAGGTTACGATCTTTTTATTCCGCCGGCACCGCATGATGGCGGCACTTCTGTTGGTTGTGCCATTTACGGCGCAGTAGAATGTTTCAAAATTAAAAACGAGTACGACTGGCGTTTTGATTATTTAGGGCCGGATGTAAACTTGGAAGAAATAACCGAATTGATAAAAAACTATCAGGAACTGAGCATTGAAAAACCGGAAGATTTGATTGAAACTTGTGCCAACCATATTTATTGGGGAAAAATACTTTGCGTGTTCCAAAGCAACAGCGAGTTTGGCCCGCGCGCATTGGGAAACCGCAGTATTATTGCCGATACGCGTTATGCCGTCAACAAATTTTGGATCAATGCTTTTATCAAAGGCCGCGAATGGTTTAGGCCAATTGCACCGTTTGTGTTGGAAGAAGATGTGAACGAATATTTCGATTTTAAAGGCCGCACGCCTTTTATGTTGTTCACCGCTTTTTTACAAGATAAATACAAAGACAAATTCCCAACTATTGAACATGTTGACCACAGCGCCAGGATCCAAACCGTAAGCAAAGAAGACAATGAATTTATCTATAGTTTGATTAAAAACTTCAAGGAAAAAACCGGCGTTGGCATCATCGCCAATACTTCTTTTAACGGCAAAAATGAAACGATGGTTGAAACTTTGACTGATGCTTTGAATTGTTTTTCCAAAAATGCCATTCATCATTTGGTTGTGCCACCGTATATCATTTCCAAGAAAACACCGGTTTCAAACCCCTTGCAATTGTCAAGCTCAAAAGTGTAAGTTTTGAAAGCAACTATTTTATCGCCGCATATTGATGACGCCGCTTTTGGCTTGACTTTGACTATTTCAAAGCTGATTGAGAACAACATTCCTGTCCAATTGATCAATTGTTTTACCAAAACTAAATGGACAGGCGTTTTTGTATCCAAAGATATTGAAGTGGTGAGTGCTTTGCGTAAACAGGAAGACGTGGCTTTTAACCAGTATTTAGGTTCGGCCATCCAAGTTACCAACTTAGAATTGTTGGACGCGCCTTTACGGAACAATTATATCCATCAATTTCACCCATTTAATGAAACTGAATTGGAACTGATCGAACAATTGAAAAACCATCTGCTGCAACAGGCGGATGGTTTGTTGTTTTGTCCGCTTGCCCTGGGAAACCACATTGACCATGTACTTTGTTTGGAAGCCATAATACAACTTTATCCGAAAATAAAAGTTGTTTTTTTTGAAGATCTGCCTTATGCAAACCGCATTACTTTGGATGAAATAAATTCCCATGTTAACAACTTGGCAAAAAGATTAGATGTAAAGTTGGATAGTTTCATTTCTGGTTTGGATAAATGTACGGTTGATAAAAACCATGCTGTACACCTGTACAAAAGCCAGGTTGATGAAGCGATTTGTGCCGAAATCATGGCCCATCAAAATACTTTGAACGGCGAAAGGTTATGGGGAAAAACCGATCATCTAGATCTTTTAAAAACAATTTTAAACTAATTAGCCATACTGTTTTTATCGGCACAAATGTGGTCTGGACTAAAAAAGATACGGTAAAAGAAGCATCTCCATAATTAACAATCTTGTTTAAAAAACTAATCCTGTGGTAATAATTTTTACATCGCTTAAACCACCGTTAATGTTCAGATTTATGGCACTAAAAAGAGTATGTTATTTTGTAGTATTCCAGTTGATATTTGTATTAAATGTACAAGCACAAACCGAACAAAAAAAAGCAGAAGGATTAGTTGAGCAATATCTTTTGAACAAAACAAAAAATACAAGTAACCATACAAGTATTAAATTTAACCCGATTAAAGCTTTAAGAAGTGCTTTTGAAAGCACAACTTTGTACAAAAACCTGCTGCACAAAGTTGATAGTTTGAAAATTGAAGGAAAGCGGATTGATGCAAGGATTGCAAAGATGAAAACCACCGCAGAGTTGAACCAGGCTAAAAAAGACAGTTACCGGTTATCTAAAGAGTTGAGTGTTGCAAGTGATCATTTAATTGATTTTATAAGCACTTATAAAGGGCAACAAACGGGATGGATTTTAAAAACCCGTTATCCAATTAAAACTAAGCGCGGTACTTATTCTTCAATACAAAAAACCTTTTACCTTAACAAAGATCTTACACTAATAGATTCTGCCAAGTAATTTAAAGCTTTTAACCTTTCAATTATTTTTTATGCCAATACTGTTTTTACCAGCCTAAAAATTAGCAAAAAGACACAGCCTAAAATTTAAAAAAGCTATATTTGGCATTGAATTAATTACAAATGCCCGGGTGGCGAAATTGGTAGACGCACCACTTTGAGGGGGTGGCGTCCGAAAGGATGTAGCGGTTCGAATCCGCTTCCGGGCACAGAAAAATTAGTGTAATGCTTATTTCGGTTTAGTTCGTTTTTTTGTGTAAACGACGAACTGAAGAACATCTGCCAAATCGAACATTCCAGGCACAAGTCTTTCGCCAATTTTACGTCCAACATCGTTGCCGGGCTGATCGCCTATACTTTCTTTCCAAAACACCTTCTATCGCTTATCAAACACCTTTCTCTAATCAAACCCTTGCTTTTTGATCAATCGAACTCAGGTTGATAGCATATATAAAATTAGATATAAAAAATTAAAAATTTTATTTACAACAATAGCGCGTTATCTACATTAACTTTTGGAAATATATACTTTTCAAAATCGTCAAGTTGTTGTTTAGATCTTAAATCGTTTTTATAGCGATATTTTTCCCTATTAATTAAGGCAGAGGCAGAAGCACGGTCAACAATCAAATACGTGTTAAAAGCTAAATTTATAAGCCGACCCACTTTGTGGCTTTTAAGATACTGGTTTTCATAAAGTTGATGAGCATGCTTAAAGTCTTTCATCGCTTTTGCCCGATCACCTAATTTATAAAGCATCAGTCCATGTCCTTCAATTATTTCAGGAACGTCCCGTTGTACTTTAGACAATATCTCATTTTGTTTCAAAGCATCTTTAAACTTTCCCATATGGCACAAATAAGCTATTTTATTTGTATATAAAGTTTGATCACTTGGGTCAATTTTAATTGCACTATCAAGTAATTTATTAGCTAATAACAAGCTTTCCTTTGAACGCCCTCCCTTGAAAGCAATATTAACAGCACTATCATTTAACTTAACAGCGTTTTTATTGTATTTATTAGGTATAACTAATGTTTGTGAAAAACAATAATTACATATAATTATCAAAATAAATATTAGATTGTATTTTAACATAATTTAGAAAAATAAAGCCAAACTAATTTACAAGATCAAGGCGTTATCTACATTTCTATTAGGTCATAAATATAATATAAAGTCATTT
>NZ_JBGCVY010000073.1:0-13616 GCF_041088075.1 Mucilaginibacter sp.
AAATAAGAATTTTATATATTTATCGAAGGTTATTCTATTACAAACGATTATGCAAACTTTAAAAGTTGACATTATAAATGATAAAGCTCTAAACTACTTAAAAATTTGGAACTATTAGGATTGATTCGTTTGTATGACGCAAACAAAGAAAACCCAATTGGTAGTGCTGCTCAATATAAAGGAGCAATTTCTAAACAACCTTTAGATAAAGTAAATAACCAGCTTCATCAATTTCGTAATGCTTAGCTTTCATTGCTAATAGAAAGTCGCAACGAATAAATCGCCACGGCTTCCCAAAACCCCCAATACTTCTTTTACCACCCTAAAATTGCCGATACGCCGCCTCGCTCCAGCGCAACTCATTCCGCAATTGCCTTAATTTCGTATCGGCATCAATGGTGATACATTCGATACCGGCCATATCTGCAAAGTCTTGCAAAGTTTCAGAAGATAAATTTTGGCTAAAACAGGTATGGTGCGCGCCGCCAGCGTAAATCCAGGCGGCACAACCCGTTTTCATATTGGGCAAGGGTTTCCAAAGCACGCGTGCCACGGGCAGGTTTGGCAAATCGTGTTCCGGTGCTACGGCTTCCACTTCATTCACCAGCAAACGGAAACGGTTGCCCATATCAACTAAAGAAGCGTTAAGTGCCGGGCCGCCAGCCACATTAAACACCAAACGCACCGGATCCGCTTTGCCGCCAATACCCAAAGGATGCACCTCGCAAGTTGGTTTTCCGTTGGCCAGCGAAGGGTCAACCTCCAGCATGTGCGAACCTAAAACCAAGGGATTGGCCGGATCGAAATGGTACGTATAATCTTCCATAAACGCGTTGCCGCCTGGCAAACCGCTGCCCATTGTTTTCATGGCGCGCACCAAAGCGGCTGTTTTCCAGTCGCCTTCCCCGGCAAAACCGTAACCTTGAGCCATCAATCGCTGCGCGGCGATGCCCGGCAATTGCGCCATGCCGTGCAAATCTTCAAACGTATCGCTAAAGCCTTTAAAGTTGCCTTGCTGCAAAAAAGTACGCAGGCCGATCTCAATTTTCGCTGCTTCTTTTAGCGATGAAAATTGTGCGCCGCCTTTGCGCAGGCTTTCAGCCAAAGTATAAGTATCGTTGTATTCCTGGATCAACTGGTTAATTGCTGCATCTGAAGTTTGATTGATCACCTGCACCAAATCGCCGATTCCATATGTATTTACCGAAAAACCAAACTTCATTTCGGCTTCCACTTTATCGCCTTCGGTTACAGCTACAAAACGCATGTTATCCCCAAAACGGACAAATTTGGCACCTTGCCAGTCGTTCCAACCAGCAGCGGCACGCGCCCATGAACCAATTCCTGCATGTACTTCTCCATCCTGAAAATGCCCGACTACCACTTTCCGGTTCAGCCGCATCCTCGAAACCATAAACCCAAATTCGCGGTCGCCGTGCGCGCTTTGGTTCAGATTCATAAAATCCATGTCAATGGTTGCCCATGGAATATCGCGATTAAACTGCGTGTGTAAATGCAACAGTGGTTTTTGCAGGATTTTTAAACCGCCGATCCACATTTTTGCCGGCGAAAATGTGTGCATCCAGGCGATGATGCCGATACAGCTTTTGGCCTGGTTGGCTTCCTGACAAATGGCGTAAATCTCTTCCGTGGTTTTTACAGTTGGTTTGAAAACCACTTTGACCGGAATTTGGGCCGAACCATCCAACGCCGCCGCAATTTGCTGCGAATGCTGCGCCACCTGGTTCAGCGTTTCTTCGCCGTATAAATGCTGGCTGCCGGTTACAAACCACACTTCCAGTTCTTTTAAGTTGATCATATTTTAGGTTTATTGGTTTCTAATTGGATAAGCAAGGACACCAATTTTTATGCGGTAAAAGAAGCATCCGTTAAAACAAATCATTGTCCGTAATAAGCATTTTTGCCATGTTTTCTTTCATGATGTTTGCTGATCAAAGCCTGCTTTAGCCGCGCAACTTCAGGGTTAATTTGTTCGGTGAGATAAGCTATCCGCGCTACTTCTTCCAAAACCGCACTGTTATAAACGGCTTTTTCCGCTGTTTTTCCCCAGGTAAAAGGAGCATGGCTGCCCACCAAAACCATTTCCATTTCCTTATAACTCATCCCTTTCTCCTGCAAACATTCCATAATCTGGAAACCCGTTTGGTGTTCGTAATTTCCTTGGATCATCAAATCGTCCATCGGTGCGGCACAAGGAATATCCATCGTACAATGATCGGCATGTGTGGTCCCGTAAATCGGAATAGCGCGTTGTGCCTGCGCCCAGGCCGTTCCGTAAGTGGAATGCGTATGCGCAATGCCGCCAATATTTTCCCAGTGTTTGTACAAAACGGCGTGTGTTTTGGTATCGGATGAGGGACGGAAACTGCCTTCAACCGTATTTCCCTCAAAATCCACAATCACCATGTTTTTGGGCGAAAGCTGATCGTAAGGAACACCGCTTGGTTTGATGGCAAAAACGCCTTGCTCGCGGTCGGCCGCGCTTACATTGCCAAAAGTAAAAAGCACCAAACCCAGCTTTGGCAACTGCATGTTGGCTTCGTAAGCGCTTTGCCGGATAGCTTCGTATTTGCTCATTTTTCGGATACTGTTTTTAAGCACTAAAATTCATCGTCTGCGTTTCGATGGCTTTTCCCAAGTTGATATAACGCTGATAACGTTTGGCATAAATAGCCGCATTTTCCGGATTTGGCTGATATTCCAGATCAAAACCTTGTCCCATTGCCGCCATTGCATCTTCCACTTTCGGATAAATTCCGGCAACTGTTGCCGCAAACATCGCAGCGCCAATGGCACAGGTTTGTTCCGATTTGTGGATGCGGATCGGCATGTTCATCACATCGGCCATCATCTGCATAATAAAAGGCGATTTTTTGGCAACGCCGCCCAAACCAATCAGACCTTTTACCGGCACGCCTTGCTGGTCAAACCGATCAACAATGGATTTCGCACCAAAACAAGTTGCTTCGGCTACGGCGCGGAAAATGGCAGGCGCATTGCTGCCCAAACCTAAATTGGCGATCACGCCTTTCAGTTCCTGGTTGGCATCCGGCGTACGGCGACCGTTCAGCCAGTCAACCGCCAGTTCGCTTTTTTCGTTCAGCGGGATTTTTGCAGCTTCCCGGCTCAGTTCCGGAATTATCTTTTCGGTCATTTCCTGCAATAACTTTTCGGCTGTATGCTGATCAATAATTTTAGTGGATAAAAGAAGCATCTTCATCGGCCAAACCAAAATGCTGCGGAACCAGGCATACGAATCGCCAAAAGCTGATTGCCCGGCTTCCATGCCCATCATCCCCGGAATGATCGAACCCGGAACTTGTCCGCAAATACCTTTAACCAGCGTTCCGCTCACTTCTTCCGTCGGCGCAACCAGCATATCACAGGTAGAAGTGCCCATCACTTTGCTTAAATAATAAGGCTCAATCTGCCCGCCAACCGCGCCCATATGCGCATCAAAAGCGCCTACGCCAATTTTGACATCGGTGGTTAAGCCTAATTTTTCGGCCCATTCGGCACTTAAATTTCCGGCTGCTTGATCGGCTGTATAAGTTTTAGTGAATAATCTCGAAGTAAACCCTTTCAACAGTAAATCCCAGGAACTGAAAAAGTCATCCGGCGGTAAACCACCAAATTCTTCTGCCCAAAGTGCTTTATGCCCGGCTGCGCAAACGCTGCGTTTCATATCCTTGATATTTTTTCCGCCTGAGAGCAGGAACGGAATCCAATCGCAATGTTCAACCCAGGAATAACAGGCTTCCCACACTTTTTCATCAACCCGCAAAATGTGCAGCAACTTCGCCCAAAACCATTCCGAAGAATAAATGCCGCCCACAAACTGCAAATAGTTTGGTTCAAATTTTTTGGCGTGTCCGTTCAGTTCTGCGGCTTCTTTTAATGCCGTATGGTCTTTCCAAAGCACAAACATCGCATTCGGGTTTTCTTCAAATTCGGGCAGCAGAGCTAAAGGCGTTCCGGTTTCGTCAACCGCAACAGGAGAGGAGCCGGTGGTATCAACAGAAATCGCTTTAACCGCTTCCGGCCTGACTTTTCCGGATGCTTCTTTTAGGCACTCTTTTATGGTGAACTCCAAACCTTCCACATAATCCAGCGGGTGCTGCCGGAACTGGTTTAAAGGCGCATCGCAATAAAGCCCTTGCTGCCAGCGCGGATAAAAGTAAACCGAGGAAGCCATTTCTGCCCCGTTTGCTGTGTTTACAATCACCGAGCGGACAGAATCCGTTCCGTAATCCACACCGATAACAAATTGCCCGTTTTCCATAAATTTAATTCGTGTTTAATTAACACTTATTTTTTTAGAAACAGAAATGATTAAGGTTAATGTCGAAAAAAATTTAAAGGATAAGGCTTTCCGGGTTTGGAACGAAATTCAAAAACGACTGAAACTTATCTTTGTACTGCGTTTTGTTCAGCGTATAATAAAAAGCGCCTTTTTTCGAGTTCTCTTTGTGCTTGTCTTTTTGCCTGATGAGCAGTCCGGTTGACAGCAGTTTGCGGCTGAAATTCCGCTTGTCAAAAGTAGCGGCATAAATCCCTTCGTACAGGTTTTGCAATTGCGGGATGGTAAATTTTTCGGGCAGCAGTTCGAATAAAATCGGGTGCAAGGCAGCTTTGTAACGCAATTGGCGTTTGGCTGTTTCCACCATTTCTTCGTGGTCAAAAATCAGCTTCGGCACTTCGTTCAGCAAAAACCATTCGGCGTGATATTTATCGTTGATCTGCTTCTGGTATTTGTTGATATCAATCAGCGAAAAATAAGCAATGCCGATCGTTCTTTCAATCGGGTCGCGTTCCGGCGCGCCAAAGCATTTCAGTTGTTCCAGGTACACGCCTTCCAGTCCGGTCAGTTCTTTCAAAATCCGGTTCGATGCGTCGGCCAAACTTTCTTCGGGCTGGATAAAACCGCCCATCAAACTCCACTTTTTTGCCTCAGGCTCAAAGCCGCGCTGGATCAGCAACAGTTTGAGGTGGTCTCCGTCAAAACCGAAAATAATGCAATCTACTGCTACTAAAATCCGGGTTTGTCCAAAGTATCTGATCATGAAGTTTAATGTGGAAATTGTACACAATGATGCTAATAATTTTGATTGAAATTAAGAAAAACTTTGTAAACAACCTGCTTTGGCTATCTAAACTGTTGTGCCGACAATTAAAAACTTTCCTGCTTTGGTTTCCTGATAAACCGTCGGCCTTAAAACTATTGCCGTTAATCTAAAAAACAAAAATTTGCTTTGCGCACTTAACCCTTATCGGCAGATGCAATACGCATAAAAATAGCATAAGCAAATGCTGTTTTTATGCCGGTAAAAACAGTATCGGTAAAACGGATTATTTGAACAGCATGAACAGCATTTATAAAATAACAATTGCCATACTGTTTTTATCAGGTATAAATGTGCAGGCGCAGGAATTGCAAACGAATATTTCTGTTCACGATCCGGTCATCATCAAGCAGGACAGTTTGTATTATATTTTTTGTACGGGCAAGGGCATCAATGATTGGTCGTCCAAAGATATGGTGCATTGGAAGCACGAAAAGCCGGTTTTTGCCGAAGCACCGGCTTGGGCTTTTAATGTTGTTCCCGGTTTTGATAATGACATTTGGGCACCGGATATTTCCTTCTACAACGGCCTTTACTATTTGTATTACGCAGTTTCGGCATTTGGCAAAAACACTTCGGCCATCGGCGTGGCCACCAACACCACGTTGCATACCGACGACCCAAATTATAAATGGGTTGACCACGGCAAAGTGATCCAATCCATCCCCGGAAAAAACAACTGGAACGCCATTGACCCAAACCTCATTACGGATGAAAATGGCAAGCCTTACCTGGCTTTCGGCTCTTTTTGGGAAGGCTTAAAGATGGTCAGGCTTCAAAAAAACCGGTTAAAAGTAGCACAAAGCACAACAAACCTGCCCACTATTGCCACACGGAAAAAGGTTGACGAACGGGCAGGAAATTCTGCCGATAATCCGGTTGGTGCAGGCGATAATGCCATCGAAGCGCCTTTTATCTTCCATAAAAACAACTATTATTATTTGTTTGCCTCGATTGATTATTGTTGCAGGGGCATTAACAGTACCTATAAAATGATTGTTGGCCGGGCAGAAAAAGTGCAAGGCCCGTATTTGGACGAAGCCGGAACACCGATGGCACAAGGTGGCGGAACTATACTTTTGCAGGGCGACAAAAACTGGTACGGCGTAGGGCACAATGCTGTTTTTACCGATGAAAATTCGGATTACTTAGTTTTTCACGGTTACGATGCTTTAGATAATGGCAAACCTAAACTTAGGATCGAAAAATTAAGCTGGAACGCCGCAGGCTGGCCGGTAGTGGCTTCGCAATAAAATATTTTTTTATTTTTTTCAGATACTTGTTCCGTATAAAGCCTAAAGTTTTATAATTACAGCGTTTGAAACAAACAGGATGAAAGACCAGTTAAAAAAGATTTTTGTTGAAGATAAAGGCAATATCATCATCAGCCGTACACCGATTGAACGTGTAAAAGCTTTGATCGAAAAACTGTTTCCGGTGCAAACCGATAAACAACTGATACGGGTTGGGCCAAAGCGTGATGGCGGATATGTGCTGCCTGATGATTTGGATGGCATCAAAGCGTGCTTTTCGCCGGGCGTGGATGTGATGAGCGAATTTGAAAAAGCCTGTTTTGATTATGGCATGAAATTGTACCTGGCCGACCGCACGGTGGAAAAGCCAAGTTTGGATTTATCGCCCGAAAACTACAGCTTTTTAAAAAAACATATCGGCATCACCAATGATGCCGGTTTTATTACTTTGGATACCTGGGTTAATACTTGCGAGCCTGGCAACAGCGATTTGTTGCTGCAAATGGATATCGAAGGCGCAGAATATCCGGCCATTATCAATGCATCCAACGCTTTGTTAAACCGGTTCAGGATTATGGTTTTTGAATTGCACCACTTGGATGAATTTTGGAACCCGCGCTTTTTTAATATGGCAGAACTGGCTATTCAAAAAATCCTCGAAACGCATACTTGTGTACATATCCATCCCAACAATTGTTGCGGCACAGAATCCAAGTATGGGCTTGAAATCCCAAGGTTTGCCGAATTTACTTTTTTAAGAAACGACCGCATCCAAGAGCGGAAATTTGCAAAAACTTTTCCGCACCCTTTGGATTTTGATAATGAAGGCAAACCGGCAATTGTACTTCCGAAATGCTGGTATAAAAGTGACTGATTGTGTTTGTTGGCAATGATTGCTGATGCTTCTTTTATCAAGTAATTTTTAGATTTTGGCTAAAGCCAATAACCAAACATTCCGAACCACGGCCTAAAGACCGTGGCAATTATCTTTAAATTACAATGCTTCTTTTATCGGGTAAATTTTAGGTTTGGCTAAAGCCAATAACTAAACGATTTGACCCGCGGCCTGAAAGCCGTGGCAATTGAACTGTTCCTGTTTTCGTGTTTCTTTCATTGCCACGGCCTTTAGGCCGTGGATAAATGCGCTCATTCTTGGCTTTAGCCAAAATACTCTTCGCAAAAACCAACTTAATTCTTTTCCTTTTTCGGCAGTTGATTTTTCTTCACCCAAAACCTTAATTTAAAACCCGGAACTTTACCTTTGGGAAATTAAATCAGCCTGAACCATGAAACTTCAATTATTTGATTTGACCGGAAAAACAGCGCTGGTAACCGGTTGCAACCGCGGCATCGGCAAAGCCATGGCCGTTGCAATGGCCGAAGCCGGTGCAGATGTGATTGGTGTTTCGGCTTCGCTGGAATTGGAAAACAGCGTGGTAGAAAAAGAAATTTTGGCTTTGGGTAGAAAGTTTAAAGCTTACCAGGCCGATTTTGCTGACCGAAGTAAGCTGTACCAGTTTCTGGAAAAGCTGTTTGCCGAAAACCCAAAAATTGATATTTTGATCAACAACGCCGGGATGATTCTACGCAAACCAGCAGCAGAGCATCCCGACGAAATGTGGGACAAAGTGATGTCTGTAAACCTCGATGCGCCTTTTATTTTAGCACGCGAAGTCGGCAAAAAAATGCTGAAACAAGGCTCGGGCAAAATCATTTTTACTTGTTCTTTGCTTACGTTTCAGGGCGGCATTACCGTGCCGGGATACGCGGCCAGCAAAGGCGCTCTGGGCAGTTTGATCAAAGCTTTGGCCAACGAATGGGCCGCAAAAGGCATCAACGTAAATGGCATTGCGCCGGGTTACATCGCAACCGATAATACAGAAGCGTTGCGGAACGACCCGGACAGAAGTGCCTCCATCTTATCCCGTATCCCCGCTGGCCGTTGGGGCGAAGCGGAGGATTTTAAAGGCCCGGCCGTTTTTCTGGCTTCTGCCGCTGCGGATTATGTACACGGGACCATTTTAACTGTGGACGGCGGCTGGATGGGACGCTGATTTTTTACCGATAAAAGAAGTATCAAAATGGAAATAAGATTTCAAAACAGTCCGAAGGAAACCAGCCGAATGAATACGGAAGAACTGCGCGCCAACTTCCTCGCTCAAAATTTGGTGCAGGATGATGTGGTAAAAATGGTTTATTCGCATTACGACCGGGTAATTATCGGCGGAGCCAAACCCATAAACCAAACTTTACAACTGGAAAACCATCCAGAACTGCGCGCCGAATATTTTTTAGAACGACGGGAAATCGGCATCATCAACGTTGGCGGTGCCGGAAAAGTGGAAGCGGATGGCACAATTTTCGACTTGGAGAAATTAAGCTGTTTATATTTGGGGAAAGGGACAAAAGAAGTTAGTTTTTCAAGCATCAACCCAAATAATCCTGCTGTTTTTTACCTGCTTTCTTCGCCGGCGCATCAAACTTATCCTGCCCAAAAAATGACGAAAGACGAAGCTTCTCCGGGAACAATGGGAGCAGTAGAAACGGCAAACGAACGGACGATTTATCGTTACATCCACCTCGACGGCATCAAAAGCAGTCAGTTGGTGATGGGCTTGACCATTCTGAAAACCGGCAGCGTTTGGAACACCATGCCCGCCCATACGCACACCCGCCGTATGGAAGCTTATTTTTATTTTGATGTTCCGCCAGAACAGCGCGTGATCCATTTGATGGGCGAACCAACCGAAACGCGGCATTTGCTGGTGGCTAACCACGAAGCTATTATTTCTCCGCCCTGGTCAATTCACTCTGGTTGCGGCACGGCAAATTATGGGTTTATTTGGGGGATGGCGGGCGAAAATTTGGTTTATAGCGATATGGATGCAATTGCCATTGGTGATTTGCGCTGATACTGTTTTTATCGGCATAAATTTGGGCTGGAAATAAAAACCAACTTTCCTTATTCTTTACAAAAATTTTTAGTTTTAGGAATAGTATTTTCTTTTGTCTAAATTTAAGCATCCAATACAAAACCTGGCTGCGCAAAAGCTGCATCCCCTTGACCGCGAAAAATTAATTGACCGTTTGATGAGAAAATTTTCACCCCTTATAATGCTGCTGTTTTTTGTTGCCCTGATTGCGCACGGGCAATTGGTGCAAAACTTTCCGCAGCTTAAATCTTTTCAGCAAAATTTGGCAGCCCTTAATGTGCAGTTTGCCCTTCCGCGTGATTTTAGGGAGATAAAAACAGTACATACCGCTGATCTGGATGTTGATTATGCCATAGAACTGCCCAACGAAAACTTCCAGGTTTGGTTTATGGCCAAAAACCTGCAACAGCAACGCGCCAAATTAAAAGTATTTGAAGATGCTTCAAGAGCGGCCACCAATACGCCTGATTCGCTTTACAAACCCATCGCCACAGCTACGGCCATCGCTTTGGCCGGAAAAAATAACTATACCGTTAAGGCGCTACCGCCCGAAGCTTTGGCTTTGTTCCATGCCAGCGAAGGGCAATCTTATCTGCTCAATTTGTACAACATGCCCATCACCAACCGTTGCAAATATGGCCTGCTCATCTGTTTGCAAAAAAATGGTGCAGGCAGTGTCTCCATGCTTTTTCTGAGCAACGATAACGGGCCGGATTTTTATAAAAACGTAAACAAGGCCTGTTATTCCGTCCGCTTTAACTGATGCTGTTTTTATCGGCCTAAATTTATCAACATTCTGCCTGATTTATCAAGATTTTGCTAGTAGGATAAGGTAAAATAATTAGATTTTTAATAGATTTGTGCTAAAATTAGTAGCAAATTTATGATGTCGGCAACTCCATCAAATCAAAATAATTCCGTTAATTACAGTGAAGACAGCATCCGTTCGCTCGATTGGAAAGAGCACATCCGTTTACGGCCGGGCATGTACATCGGTAAATTGGGCGACGGTTCTGCTTATGATGACGGGATTTATGTTTTGCTGAAAGAAATTGTAGATAATTCGATTGATGAGTTTGTGATGGGCGCAGGCCGGACCATAGACATCAACTTAAGCGAACATAAGATTGCCGTTCGGGATTATGGCCGCGGAATTCCGTTAGGTAAAGTGATTGATTGCGTTTCTAAGATCAACACCGGCGGCAAATACGACAGCAAAGCATTTCAAAAATCGGTTGGGTTAAACGGTGTTGGAACGAAAGCGGTAAATGCGCTGTCCAGCAATTTCATCGTACAATCATACCGCGATAACCGCACCAAAATTGCCGAATTTAGCAAAGGCGAACTGCTGCGCGAAGAAGAAAAAGACACGACGCAACGCAACGGAACGGCAATTAGTTTTTTGCCGGATGATACGATTTTCCGCCATTACCGCTTTATCCCAGAGTTTGCGGAGAACATGATTTGGAATTACGTTTTTCTGAATGCCGGTTTAACCATCAATTTTAACGGACAAAAATACCATTCGGAACGTGGCCTGCACGATTTGCTGGTTCGAAATACCGATGCAGAAAACCTGCGCTATCCGATTATCCATTTAAAAGGCGAAGACATCGAGATCGCGATGACGCACGGCCAGCAATACGGCGAAGAATATTATTCGTTTGTAAACGGCCAGCACACCACGCAAGGCGGAACGCACCAAGCTGCCTTTCGCGAAGCGGTTGTAAAAACCATTCGCGAGTTTTATAAAAAAGAGTTTGATGCGGCCGATGTTCGCGCTTCGATTGTGGCGGCGGTTTCCATCCGCGTGCAGGAACCGGTTTTTGAATCGCAGACCAAAACCAAATTAGGTTCGCAAAATATTGCGGAAGACGGACCTTCCGTTCGTGGTTTTATCAATGATTTTGTAAAGAAAGCGCTGGACGATCACCTGCATAAAAACCCGGCAACGGCCGATGGTTTGCTGAAACGCATTTTACAATCCGAACGCGAACGAAAAGACATTGCCGGCATCAAAAAACTGGCCAACGAGCGCGCCAAAAAAGCATCGTTGCACAACAAAAAACTGCGCGATTGCAAGCTGCATTTTGAAGATACGCACGAACGCAAGCAAGACACCACATTGTTTATCACCGAAGGAGATTCGGCCAGCGGCTCGATCACCAAATCACGCGATGTGCAAACGCAGGCGGTTTTCAGTTTGAAGGGAAAGCCGTTAAACTGCTTCGGCCTCACCAAAAAAGTGGTTTACGAAAACGAAGAATTTAACCTTTTGCAACACGCGCTGAATATTGAAGACGGTTTAGATGGCTTGCGTTACAACAACATTGTCATCGCAACCGATGCCGATGTGGACGGAATGCACATCCGGTTGCTGTTAATGACCTTTTTTCTGCAGTTTTTCCCCGATCTGGTCAAAGCCGGTCATGTTTCTATTTTGCAAACGCCGCTTTTCCGGGTGCGCAACAAAAAGGAAACGATTTATTGTTACAGCGACGAAGAACGCCAGCGCGCCATCAACAAGCTGGGCAACAAGCCGGAAATTACCCGTTTTAAAGGTTTGGGCGAAATTTCGCCGGAAGAATTTGGTTTGTTTATCGGTAAAGATATCCGCTTGGATCCGGTGTTGTTGAAAGAAGCCAACATCAAATCGCTGTTAGAATATTTTATGGGAAAGAATACGCCGGACAGGCAGCAGCATATTATCCAGAATTTAAGGGTAGAGGTTGATATTTTGGAGGAGCAGGAAGTTGTGGCTTGATACTGTTTTTAGGGGTGAAAAATTAGCAAGGTTTTATCTGTGTTGATGTAATCTGTATATTTACATTATACAGAATAGATGTGATTAAAACAATTAAAAGTAAACCTTTACGGCTATTGTGGGAAAAAGGGGATGGCAGCAAGTTGCCGCCATCTCAGCTAAAAAAAATACAACTTGTTTTACAAATCATTGATGATCTGGAAGAAGTGCCGGAAGACCTTGCGCATCTGGTTTCTTGGAGGCCACATCCATTAAAAGGAGAGCTTCAAGGATTTTGGAGTTTAGATATTACAGGTAATTACCGGCTGATATTCCGCTTTGAAAATAATAATGCTTTTGATTTAGACTACTTAGACACACATTGATATGGAAAGAGAAATGGAACTACACCATCCCGGCGAAATCTTAAAAATGGAAGTTATTGAAGGGCGTGGTTTAACAATTGGCAAAGCGGCAGAACTTTTAGGTATCACCCGCCCAACCCTGTCTAATATATTAAATGGCAAAGCGGCAATTACGCCAAATATTGCATTAAGGCTTGAAACTGTTTTTGGCGGCACAGCCCGTTTTTGGATTCGGTTACAATCGTCTTACGAATTGTTTATTGCTAAAAAGAACTTTTTGAAAAATCCACCGAAAATAAAGCACTTTGATTTTGTGTAATATTTCTTAACAAGTTGGAAAGATATTCGTCTGGATCCGGTGTTATTAAAAGAAGCCAATATCAAAACCTTGTTAGGATATTTTATGGGAAAGAATACGCCAGACCTGCAGCAGCATATTATTCAAAATTTACGGGTTGAAGTTGATATTTTGGAAGAGGAAGTGGTGGCGTAGTGCTGTTTTTATCGGTGTAAAATTGAGTTTAAAAGATTGAAATTTTTTAGCTTAAAGTATTAGGTTGCAATTTTGATTAACATAAAAATTTGTGATGAAAAGATTAATTACATTTGATTCAATCTTTGTTTTACAGTCCCTACCAGAGGGAGATAAAATGACTGGTTCAAACCTTTACAATGATTTGTTAAGTAGGCGTGTTAGACAAATGCCGGGTTTTCATACGGAAATACATGATATTTCAGATAAAGAGGTATTTGATAATCTTATGAACCAAATCAAGATAGCCTGTTCCAATAATGATATAAGGCCGTACTTGCATTTTGAAATGCATGGGTGCAAGGAAGGAATACAGTTAAGTAACAGAGAACTTTTAACTTGGGAAAAGTTATATAATTACTTTGTTAAAATTAATGAAATATTAAGAAATCAGCTTTTTGTTTCGTTTGCTACATGTTATGGTGCGTACATATTTCAAGTAATTGACCCTTTAAAACGTTCTCCAATGTTTGGTTTTATTGGGCCATCTGATCAAATTAGTGCAGACAATATTGAGATTGATTTTTATGGATATTTTGACGTACTGCTTTCTACAAAAGACTTCGATTTAGCAATTGAAGCACTTAATAATACAAATCATACAAACAAATATGTTTTTAATACTTCAGAACTTATTTTCAATGAA